>DASYYZ010000206.1:0-21345 GCA_035946735.1 Terriglobia bacterium | reverse complement strand
GCCGGTGCGTCCGGAAGTCCTGAAGGCGGCGCTCGAGATCCTGACTTTGGTTCTGGCTCTGTTCACGCCCCATCTCGCCGACGAGGTGTGGGAAGGCCTGGGCCACAAAGGCTCAACCTTGCAAGTGCGCTGGCCCGACTTTGATCCGGCGCTCGCGGCCGAAGAAGAGATCGAGATTCCGGTACAGGTGAACGGCAGGTTGCGCGCCCGAATCAGGACGGCGGCCGCCACCACCGACGAGGAGCTGCGGGCACTGGCCGCCGCCGAGCCCAAGGTCCGCGAGCAACTCAACGGCCGCCAGGTACTCAAGATCGTGGTCGTGCCCGGGAAGCTGGTGAACGTCGTTGTGAAGTGATTGCGTATCCTGGGAGCGCGAGCCGTCTTCGCCCGCATATTTGTAAGGCTCCGGAGCGTTTCAACGGCGCGCGAGACGCTTGCGTTCCCAGGACAAGATCACTCCATCACACCATGGAACATTCCCATCCAATCGTTGTTTTGGATTTCGGCTCCCAATACACGCAGTTGATCGCCCGCCGCATTCGCGAGATGCAGGTGTATTCGGTGATCGTGCCCTGCCATATCCCGCTTGACGATCTGGCGCGCCTCAGTCCCCAGGCGCTGATTCTTTCCGGCGGACCCTCGTCGGTGTACGATGCCGCGTCGCCGAGCGCGGACCAGCGCATCTTCGAGTTGAACCTCCCTATTCTCGGGATCTGCTACGGACTGCATTTCATCTCGCACCGCCTCGGCGGCAAAGTCGAACCGGCGGCGCGGCGCGAGTACGGATTCGCCCGGCTGGAAGCGTGCGCTCCGAGCCAATTGCTGGAAGGGCTGCCTTCGCCTTTGCGCGTGTGGAACAGCCACGGCGACCACATCGCGGAGGTGCCGCCGGGCTTCCGCGTGACCGGCCGCACGGACAACGCAGTGGCCGTGATTGAGAATCTGGCGGCGCGCATTTACGCGGTGGAGTTCCATCCTGAAGTCAGGCACACGGAGCACGGCACCGAGATTCTTCGACATTTCGTTTTTGACATTGCAGGCGCAAAGCCAGAATGGGTTCCCCGCTCTTTCGTGCAGGAGACGGTGGAGCGTATTCGTGCGCAGGTGGGCGATGCCCATGCCTTGTGTGCGCTTTCGGGAGGAGTTGACTCGGCGGTGGCGGCGACGCTCGTCGGTCGCGCGATCGGCGAGAGGCTGACATGCGTTTTCGTCAATAACGGGCTCTTGCGTCTCAATGAATTCGAAAAGGTGGCGGCGGCGCTCAGCCAACAAGCTCATTTGCGCGTGCGTACCGTGGACGCCTCCGCGCGCTTCCTGGCCCGCCTGGAGGACGTAACGGACCCGGAGCGCAAGCGCAAGATCATTGGTGAAGAGTTTATCCGGGTGTTTGAGGAAGAGGCCGTGAAGCTCGGCGATTTGAAGTTTCTGGTGCAGGGAACACTCTATCCGGACGTGATCGAGTCGGTTTCGGTCAGGGGTCCGGCAGCCACAATCAAGAGTCATCACAACGTCGGCGGGCTGCCGGCCGACCTGAAGCTGAAGTTAGTGGAACCCTTGCGCGAGCTTTTCAAGGATGAAGTGCGGCGCGTGGGCCGGGAACTGGGTTTGAGCGAAGAGGTGGTCGGAAGACAGCCATTTCCGGGCCCGGGACTGGCCGTTCGGATCCTGGGAGCCGTCACGCTGGAGCGATTGCGCATGGTGCGCGAGGCGGACGCGGTGGTTCAGCAGGAAATCAGGCTGGCCGGGCTCTACAACCGCTTGTGGCAGTCCTTCGCTGTGCTGCTACCCGTCTCCAGCGTGGGCGTGATGGGCGACGCCCGGACATACGCTTCCACCATCGCGGTGCGCGCTGTGGAATCCGAGGACGGCATGACAGCTGGTTGGGCCAGACTGCCTTCGGAGGTTCTGGAACACATCGCCACACGCATCGTGAATGAGGTGAAGGGCGTTAACCGGGTGGTGTACGATATCACCTCAAAGCCGCCAGGCACGATTGAGTGGGAGTAACCCGCAGAAG
Source organism: Terriglobia bacterium (assembly GCA_035946735.1). Lineage (GTDB taxonomy): Bacteria > Acidobacteriota > Terriglobia > UBA7540 > UBA7540 > Gp13-AA77. The sequence continues at coordinate 19,328 of DASYYZ010000206.1, read as the reverse complement.
GGTCGAACTGGCAGCGGGATTTATCTTTTGGCGAGCTTTTCAGCCATGTACAGCAGGATCTTCCGGTCTTTTTGGTCGATTCTGCCGATCAGGTGTCTGACCTTTTCGAGAAAGCGCCGCTGGCAGTCACTTTCGACCTGGCGAGCCTGCTCAGCGGTCCGCTTGGCGCCCCGCGAGGGCGCATTCTCGCCCGCGAAGAATAGCTCATACAGCGGCATTTCCAGGGCGTATGCCAGTCTTTCCAGGGTTTCGAGCGATGGAATTGTATGGCCGTTTTCAACTCTCGAGATGTAGCAACGCAACAGTCCTGTTCGTTCCTCCACGTCGCCTTGGGAAAGCGATTCCTGTTCGCGGAGTATACGCAGGCGTTGTCCTATCTGCATAGTTACGCTTAGATTAACATACGAAGCGTAAACAGTCAACATGGCAGGCGCAGCAGATCTGGATTTGACTTCGAATCATCTGCGCTGACTGCTTTGAGCCGTCCGGGCCCGACGCTGGAAACTGGCAGGTTGCACCACCAGGACTGGAATTGACAGCCTCAGCGGGATTCGTAACCCGGTAATCCCCGATCTCGTCTTTACCCTTAGGGCAGGCGAGTTCATGGAACATGAATGGCAACGTCGGCCAGGCAAGATGCAACCGAGCTGGATTGGATTCGGCGGACACAGCGCGGTGACGGGGAAGCCTACGCATTCCTCGTCGAGCGCTACCAGCGCCGTGTCTTTAATCTGGTCTACCGCATGGTCGGCAGGCGCGAAGAGGTCGAGGAGATCGCTCAGGAAATCTTCGTCAAGGCTTTCCTGGCGGCGAACGGGTATCACTTTGATGCTTCCTTCGCTACCTGGCTCATGCGGATCGCGATCAATCACTGTTACGACCGTCTCCGGCGCAGGCGGGCTTCGCGGCTCACCTACTTTTCGGAAATGTCTGCGGAGACGGAGCAAGCGGTCGTGGGCGGCTCGGAGAGTCCAGTTGCGAGCGGCGAGCGGCTGCAGCTTGATCTCGAGAATCGAGATCTGGCCGGCAAACTGCTGGAGAGGGCGCCGCCCGAAGATCGTGTGATCCTGACGCTCAAGGAATTGGAAGATCTTTCCGTTGAGGAAATTGCGAATCTACTTCAATTGAAGCCGAGCACCGTGAAGGTCCGCCTTCATCGGGCCCGAAAGAGGATGCTCGCAGATTTTCAGCGCTGGGACCGGAGGTGAATCATGCGCTGTCGCCATACACGTAAAGTTCTTCTGGATGGAGGCGCACTCAAGCCCGATGCCATTCAGGAGCATCTGCGCACCTGCGCGTCGTGCGCCGCCTACTCCGAACGATGGGAGAAATTACGAACCGGGTTGCGGCGGGTGGCCGAGCAAGCGCCTCCCGAGCCAAACATCGGGTTTGCCCGCAGGGTTGCGCGCAGCCTGCAGGACGCGTCCCTCACCGGACGTCTGGTCGATCTGTCGATGGTGAGAGCTGGACGCCGATTTGTGTACGCCGCGCTCACGGCTGCTTTACTGCTGGTTCTGGGTATGCTCGTGCCAGCTTCGGGCCCGGTCCGTTCGCCTTCCGCGGCGGTCGATACGGCCCAGCCCGAGGCGGTAGCCGCCCAGAACTACCCCATCTTCTCGGGCCGGCTGATGGACAGCGATTTTGAATTTGCTCCGCCGTCCGGGAGCCATTAATGAAGCATCGTGTTTACCTCTATTTCGTCCTTACTTTTCTCCTGGGTGCTGTCATCGGGGGGGGCGGTCTCTATCTTTACGCATGGTACGGTGGGCACTGGCGCAGGCCGATGAATCGCGGTCAATTCGTGCATGACCTCACCCGCCAATTGAAGCTCAGCGAACAGCAGGCGAGTCAGGTGACCGGGATTATGGACGACTCCCGTAAGAAGTACGACGAACTACACAGTCAGGTTCGGCCGCAGTTCGAGGCGCTTCGCGATGAGACCGACAGTCAGATCCGCCAGGTCCTCACACCAGATCAGGTTTCGAAGTTTGACGAGTTGGTTCGGCAGTGGCGTGCCCGAGGGCTGCCGCCGCAAAGGTAAGAGTGCGCTTGAAGGTCTATTCGGAGCCCGCCCTTACGATAACCGACTCAAAAAGGAAGATCTTCGTCCGTAATCTCGGGGGACGCCGGCGGCGGAGAGTCACTTCCCATTTCAGGCTCAGCCGAGCCCTGGTTTGCGCTCACCGGTATAGGACCGCTACCCGCTGAGGACCGCTCCGAATCCGCTCTGGAGCCCAGCATCTTCATTTCGCGCGCCACGATCTCGTAGGCGGTGCGCTTGCCGCCGTTCTGGTCCTCCCACTGGCGGCTGCGAATGCTTCCCTCGATGTAGACCTGCTTCCCCTTGGTGAGATACTCGCCGCAAATTTCGGCGAGCCGGCTCCAGGCAACAATGGTGTGCCATTCGGTACGCCGCTGCTGCTCGCCATTGCGGTCCTTAAAGACCTCGTCTGTGGCGAGCGTGAACTTCGCGACCGCAGTCCCGCTCGGTGTGTACTTCACCTCGGGGTCCTTGCCCAACCGCCCGATCAGCATCACTTTATTAACGGAACCACTCATTGAGGACCTCCATCGCCCGGCCCAACACCGCTTTCAATCGCGGTCAGTAACTAATTTCCAGTTGTTTAGGAGAGCTTTCGTAGGCGCTGCCGGGCCAAGTCCGCCTGATGTGAGTTTGGAAACCGCTTGATTAGAGAACGGAGCTCGCGTTCCCCGGCCTGCGTCCTGCCGAGAGCAATCAAGGCATAAGCCTTGATGAGCTGGGCGTCCGCCAGTTTGTTGCCGTTCGGGTATCGTTCCAGACACGCATTGAACTCATCGATCGCCTGCTCATACTTCTTCTGGTTGTAGTACGACTCTCCGACATAAAACTGCGCGTTGGAGGCCAGGTCGGTGTCAGCGTAGTTTTGCAGATACTGCTGGAATTCCTGCACAGCCAGGTCGTAGTGGCCGCCGTTGTAGTCATTCAACGCTGATTGATAAAGGGTGCCGGGATCCGGCGCCGGAGGGGTGGCTCGAGCGCCTGGGCTCGGCTGACCGTTGGGTCCGGGTTGTCCGCCGGCGGGTGTTGTGGCCGGCGGCGCCGCCGCGCCGTTCGCAGGCTGGGTGCCAGGCTGGGTGCTAAGCGTTTGAATAATGTTTTGCGTCTGAGCCAGCTGTTCGCTCAGCTTGGCCATTCGTCCCTTGGCGTCTTCAAGGCTTTCGCTCAGAGCCTGAACCTGGCTGTTGAGACTATCAAACCGGCTATTGGTGGTCGCGACGTTTTGAGAGTTGGTCCTTTGTAGATCGGCAATCGTCGCCTTCATCGAGTTAACGTTGTCATTCGCCTGCTCCACCAGGGTCTTAATAATCGCCGATTGCGTATCGACGGTCTTCTGCATGTTGTCGACCGCCTGCTGGAGCGTCTGAAGTTGCTGCTGCATCTGGATGATGTCCCGGTTGACCGCTGGCGCCGTCGAAACGGCGAAGCACCAGGCAATTAGGACTGCCGCTAAGGAAAGTCTTGATTTCAAGTTAGCTTCTGTAACCTCGTGTGTGAAAGTTTAAGACGTCGGAGCCAGTGTACTCTTGGCGAGCATCGGGGTCAAATGGATGAAGTCTACTGGGGAAGACGGCGGAAGCGACACTCCCGCTCGCGCAGGCTCGAGAGGATAGGCCCGCCGAACCGCTCGATAGAATGGCGGTCCGGCGGGCTTGAGCCGGGAGAGCGATTCTCCCGGCTCTTGGGACACGCTACTGCTGCGGTGCGGCCGACTGGCTTTCACTGCCCCAGACCGGCTTGGCGTTGCGGTTCTTCTGGTAGCACTCCTCGTTCTGATCGGTGCACACCGGCTTCAACTTTCCATTAGAGATCGTGGAAATGTTGTCTGCCGGAATGCCCGCATCGGTGAGGAATTTCTTGGCAGCGTCAGCACGCTTCTGACCCAGACCCAAGTTGTATTCCTCACTGCCACGCTCGTCGCAATTGCCTTCGAACGTGAACTTGATGTCCGGATGCTGCTTAAGGAAGTCGGCGTCCATCTGCAACGCTTGCTGCGCGTCAGCCCGAATATCCGACTTGTCGAAGTCGAAGTAAGCCGTCTTCATGGTCTGGCTGAATAGATCTTGCTCGCTCGGACCCGGCGGCGGTGGTGGTGGCGGCGGTGGTGGTGGCGGAGCGGTAACCGTCACACGCGCGGTGCAGGTGGTGTTCCCGCCCGGTCCGGTGGCCGTCAAGGTGTACGTCGCAGAGTCTTCGGGCGTAACTGACTGGGACCCTGTGGCCTGAACCGTCCCGATGGAGGGCTGCAGATCCAGGCTCGTAGCGTTCTGCGCATTCCAAGACAGGGTGGTCGACTGCCCCTTCTCCACTGTGGTGGGCTCCGCCGAAATGCTGCACACCGGCGCGGCCGGCGGCGGTGGGGGCGGCGGCGGCGGTGGCGGTGGAGCTACAACTTTCTTATGCTGGCAGGCGCTGGCCAGCAGGAGTAATCCCATGGTACTGACGAGAACCTCAACACTGCGGCGTTTCCTCTCTCGCATCATGTTCCTCCTTAGACAGTAACCATATCCCAGATCCCGTGGGGAACGTTCAGCTTTCTCCTCTTACCATGACCAATCGGCGTGTGAGCTCCCCCCCTTACGCCAACTCCTAAACACTTGCCTATGAACAGCTGCAAGAAGTCAGTCTAGCATCAAGTCCCTGACAATGACAATATTATGATTTTGGGGCAGGCTTCTTTGATTTATTACCGATCGATATCACTCTGCACTCCTCCGCCTCCCCGACTTGAATTTGATGTTCCAACAAATCCCTTCAGATTCTTCGATCTTGCCCTCAATTCGACCAATTGGGATTCCAATTCTCGCCTTGGGTGGTTATTTGTTTGGGCTTGCTGCCGTCGGCAAGCATCATCCAAATTTGCCGCGAGCCGCTGCGCGTGGATTCGAAGACCAGGTGCCGACCGTCCGGAGACCAGGTGGGATGCTCGTTGCGCCCCGCATCGTGTGTGAGTTGTGTGATCTGGCCTGACGCAATGTCGATCATGTAGACGTCGTAGGTGCCGGTCTCCGAAACGCGCCATTCGAATGCCATGAACTGGCCGTTTGGTGACCACGAGGGCTCGCTCGCGTCCCCGCCTCCGCTAATCAGCCGGCGAAGATTGGAACCGTCCGAGTTCATAATGTAGATCTGCGGTGAGCCACTGCGGTCGGAGACAAACGCCAATTCATTGCCGGTTTTGGGGTTCCAGACAGGGGAGATGTCGACGCTTGACGTGAAGGTGAGCCGCTGGAGGTCAGCGCCGTCCGCGTGAGATACATAAATCTCCGGGTCTCCGCTTAAGCTCGAGCAGAAGGCAAGCTTTTTCCCGTCCGGCGACCAGGCCGGCGTGGCGTTAAGCCCGGAGTATCGGGGAAAGGGCAGAAGATGGTGGCTCTCCAGAGAATAGATCATGATTTCCGGGTTGCCGCTGACGTAGCTGGTAAAGGCCAGCTTGTTGTTGTCCGGCGACCAGCGGGGTGTGAGGCAAATCGAGCCGTAACTGGTGATGGGATGCTGGTTGAAACCGTCGTAGTCCATCACGTCAATCTCGGCATGTCCGGTTCGCTTGGTGACAAAGGCGATCTTGGTAAGTGAGATTCCCGGGATGCCTCCGCCCAGCGTCTGCACAATTTCGTTGGCGAAGCGATGCGCGGTCTCGCGTGTCGAGATCTCGTCCATGGTGGCGACAAACCGCTTGGCCAGGACGGAGGGATTTGAAGGATTCTTCACATCATAGAGGTAACCGGTCACGACCAAATTCGAGTTCGCCACCTCCGTTTTGCCAAAGACCAGCATTTGCGTGGATACGGGCGGGTTTGCCCATTGGTCGAAGGCTACATCGGACGGTCCCGCCATCGGTTTCAGTGGATAGTAGCTCTTGCTTACCAGGTCGAAAATCCCGGCGTTATCCAGATCGTTCCACAGAACCGAGTTGAATTCCTGCGTCAAATTCGACAGGCTCGAATCCGCGGATTGAGCCTGGAATTCCGGAATCGCTATCCGAATGCTCGGGTTGCCGCGGTTGATTCCCGTGGTGATCTGCAAACCCTCGGCCTGTCCTGATGGCAGCAAGGCTACGACCGCAAGCACAATCACGAGGCACATCGGGCTGGCCACGGCAACCTCAGCCTTTAACGACCTTCGTGCATGTTGATGATGTTTTTGGATCGCTTTGCTCATGAGTACCGACATTCTCCTTACCCTGACTTGCGCGCCGCCAACCAAGCGTCCCGGCGCCCAATTAGCGCCGAAAGTCGAAATAGAAATCGACCGAGACCCTGCCGCCGGAATAGTCCGAAGGCAGCGGACCGAGCGGGTTCGAAGCCTCGATGGCGCGCAGTGTGGAACGATCGACCTCAGGGTTACCACTCGATTGAGTCAGACGGATGTTCGTGATGCTGCCGTCCCGCAGAATATCGAAGCTTGCCAGCACGCGCGGCGCCGACATCAGATTTGGACTGATGGTTGTAAGCAACCAGTTACCGCTGATTCGAGTGCGGATCGCGTCAACGTACCATCCATAGCGCTCGCCGAAATTGCCCTCACCGAAAGAGATGCCGGCCTCGCCGGCCGCAGTCGTAAACTGATTGTAGGAGACGGCGGGATGGCCGCCCTCGCCAAAAGGAACAGCATTTGAAGGCGGAGTCAGCTCCTGCTTTTGAATCCTCTTGTTTATCCGCTTGTTCTCCTCCGGCTTGACCGCGTCTTTGAATTTGGGAATCTGTTCGGCGATTTCGGGAACAGGCAGAGGCGGCGGTTCCGTTTGATACAACCCCGGATTGTCATTTGCGACAACGTTGGGAGTTACGCGCATGGGGCTGGGAAGCGGCACTCCGGGCAAAGAAGCCACCGCCTGCACGCGCGCGCTCGAACCCTTTTCCCACGGATTTCCCCAACCGGCGCCGCGTCCAAAGTGCAAGAGGCCCCATCCCAACAACAGTCCGGCCAGCACCGCGTGAGCTGCTACCGAGGCCCACAACGCGCCGCGCAGATTCTCGCGCCCTTCAAACGGCAGCGCTGTTGCGGCAAGGGTCTCAGTGCTCATCTTCGGGTCCGGTGTATCCTCAGCTACCCTTAGTCGAAAGGGGCTCCGTCACCACGTTAGTGTTGGTCACCCCGGCTTGTTCCAAAGCGTCCAGCACTCGCGCAAAAGTGCCGAACGGGACCGACTGGTCGGCGCGAATAAAGACAGGCGTATTCGAGCCATGCAGGCGCTGCGCAACGGTGGAACCCAGCAAGTTGATGTTGATGGCGTCGTTTCCGAGATAAAGCGTCTGGCGGCGATCGATCGTGATGACGACTTTTTCAGTGTTCACCACCTTCACAGTCCGAGTCTTCGGAAGATCAACCTCGATGCCGGATTCGAGAATCGGGGCCGTGACCATAAAGATGATGAGCAGTACCAGCATCACGTCCACGAAGGGAGTCACGTTGATCTCTGAAAGTGACGTCCGCGTTCGTCCCTGGGCTGTCGTGAAAGCCATTGTTCAAAACTCAAAACTCGAAATTCGAAAAGCGAAAATCGAAGCTCGTCACCTAGAATTCGTTCATCCCCAAAGATGTCCCGAACTCGAATCTCGATTTCCGAAGCCCAGTAGCAAGTCGAGTTTCGAATTTCGAGTTTCGAATTTCGAAGTTCACGTGAAATTGCGCTCGGCCATATTGAGAAACTCCAGGACAAAATCGTCCATCAAGGCCCCGAATTCCTTGATGCGCTGAATGAAATAGTTGTAAGCAATGACCGCCGGAATGGCCGCGAACAGGCCTGCGGCGGTGGTGATCAAGGCCTCGGATATTCCGGGGGCGACGCTGTGCAATGACGCCGTCGTGGCGCTGGCCAGGCCGTGGAAGGCGTCGATGATCCCCCAGACCGTTCCGAACAGTCCGATGAATGGTGTGATGGCTCCCGTGGTCGCCAAATAGCTCAGCCATTGCTCGCGTCGCGTTAGTTCGCCGGAAGCGGCAATCTGCAAAGCTCGCTGCACGGAGTCCAAGCTTCGGATTCGAGGTTTCCCCGGATTCTCGGAGTACACCACCTGCCCCTCGATTTCCCGGTAGCCGTTCAAGAACACATCTACCAAAGGGCTGTCCCTGTACGTTTCTGCCGAAGTCTTGATTTCGGAGAGTTTCTTGCTCTTGCGAAAAACATCTAGGAAGGCTGCCGAGGCGCGGCGCGCCTGCTTGAAACCGCGATACTTTTTGAAAATGACGGCCCAGGAAATGACAGAAAAAACCAGAAGAATGGCGAGGACGATTTGCGCGACTAATCCGGTATCGGCGAGCAACTGCCCCACTTCATTCTGAAACCACAGCAGCGCGGGGTTCAACCAGGCTCCTCCTTGGGTCCAAAATGCCCCCTGAACGACTCGTCAATAAACCCAACCTAACACAAACTGAGGTTGCATTGATACTGCAACGTTACATGTCTCCAGTACGGATTGCGTCAGACGGAGACGCCGCAAACCACGCTGCGCGCCCTGGCGAGTGGTATCATGGAAGAAATCGGCCCCGGCTCCTTGATTGCCCCTGCCGATTATTAGGGAGGCACCTATGTTCAGACTTGACGCCGACAAAAAAATTGAGTTCTGCGATGGCGTCACCCGGCGCGACTTTCTGCACGCCGGAACCCTTGGCTTCCTCGGCCTGACGCTGCCGGAGTTCTTCAGCCTTAAAGCCGCCGGCGCGGTCGATCCCAAGAAAGACGTGAATTGCATCCAGTTGATGCTGGTGGGCGGGCCCAGCCAGCTCGATACCTGGGACATGAAGCCGGACGCGCCCGCCTCCATTCGGGGTCCCTACAAGCCGATCAAGACCAACGTCTCCGGCATTGAGATCTCGGAGATTTTCCCGCGCATGGCGAAACACGCGGATAAGTTTGCCCTGCTGCGCTCCTGTTATCACACCGCGGCTGCCGTGCACGACACGGGCTGCCAGATGATGCAGACCGGACGCCTGTTCCAAGGTGGCCTCGAATCGCCGAATTACGGTTCGGTGCTGCGCTACGAAAAGGGACCGCGCGGCGATATGCCCCCGAACGTGCTGCTGCCTTACACCATCGGCCAGCTCGGCGGCAATCTCCCCCACGGCGATACCGCCGGCTTCCTCGGGAAGGCGTACGATCCCTTCGTCCTGAATGCCGATCCGGCGGACCCGAACTTCAAGGTGCCCGACCTGCTCCCGCCGGACTACATCTCGGCCGTGCGCGTGGATCGGCGGCGCAGCTGGCGGCAGGCGATCGATCAGTCCGTGCGGTATTTTGAGGACGCAAATCAGGATGCGAAACTGATGGACTCCACTTTCGACCAGGCCTACACCCTGATGACCTCCGCCAAGGCGCGCGAAGCCTTTGAGCTCGGCCAGGAATCCGAGGATGTGCGCAAGCAATACGGCCTGAATCGATTCGGGCAAGGCTGCCTGCTGGCGCGACGGCTGGTGGAACGAGGGGTGCGGTTCGTTACCGTGAATATGTTTGAGACCGTCTTCAACGATATCACCTGGGACATTCACGGCTCCGCCCCGTTCAGCCCCATCAGTTGTTACAGCAACTTGGTGGGTCCTATGTTCGATAACGCGTACAGCTCGCTGCTCGAGGACCTCAGCCGGCAAGGCCTGCTCGACAACACCCTCGTGGTCGCTACCGGCGAATTCGGGCGTACTCCGCGCATCAATCCCGCCGGCGGCCGTGACCACTGGCCTCAGTGCTGGACCGTGGTCTTCGCCGGCGGCGGCATCAAAGGCGGCCAGGTGGTGGGCTCGTCCGACAACATCGGCGGAGCGCCCAAAGATCGTCCGGTGATGCCGGCGCACGTCGCTGCAACCGTCTACAAGTGTCTCGGCATCCCTATTGACAAAGAGCTGAAGACGCCGCAAGGACGTGTGGTGCGCCTCGTGGATCACGGCTTCGATCCTATTGACGAACTGCTCGCATAGGTCGGAGCGTGAGTACGGCCGAGAGGAGACAAGGGTTTATGAAACTGAAATGTCTGCTGGTGGGATTGGCGATTCTCGCCTTTGCCGGTTGGGCGTTCGCCGCCGACATCACCGGGACTTGGAAGGGAACGGCCGAGACGCCGGCCGGCAAGGTTCAACGGACTTTCAATTTCAAGGTCGACGGCAGCAAGCTGACCGGTGAGGCCACCAGTGACGTGTTGGGCAACTCGACCATCCAGGACGGCAAGATCAACGGCGATACGATCACCTTCACCATCGACGTTACGATCCAGGGCAACCAAGCCAAGGCCAATTACACGGGTAAGGTCGAAGGCGACCAGATCAAGATGAGTGTCAAGGTCGAAGGGGTCGAGCAGACGATCGAATACAGCATCACGCGGGTGAAATAGGCTGCCACCTGGAGAAATTCTTCGGATTGTCATTCTGAGCGCCGCGAAGAATCTGCTTCTTCAGTTTCCGACTCCACGCTGCTGATCATTTACGGCTCCTCAGAATCGGAAAAGATCTTAGCTTTAGGACGTCTTATGAAACCACGTAATTTTCTTCTGCTCGTCGCAATCTTCACGGGTCTTACCCTGCCCTACCTCATCCGCGCCTCGCAGACCAGTCAGAACCCGAAGGACGTTCCTTTCCACCAAACCGATATGTCGAAGGCCGGTGACACCGAGGAGGCTTCAGCGAAAGCGAAACGCGCGCAAGCGCTCGTCGCCACCCACCCAAGCTACCCCAAGAGCGCGTTGACCAAGCTCGAGATCCTGCCGTCTTCGATCGCGATCCTCGGGCCGCGCTACACGCAGCGTCTCGTTGTCGAAGGCACTTTTGCCGACGGCCATCAGGAGGACATGACGGCCCAGGCCAGGATCACTTCCTCTGACCCGAAGGTCGCGTTGATGGATAAGGACGGCTTTGCCCTGCCGCAGGGTGATGGTGAGGCGAGCGTCACAGCCACCGTCGAGGGCCATCGCGCCACGAGCACAGTGAACGTGAAGGATTACGCTGCGGCCACCGTCTGGAGTTTTCGCAACGACGTGCTGCCTGTGATGACCAAGGTAGGGTGCAACTCCGGCCCCTGCCACGGCGCCGCCGCCGGCAAGAACGGTTTCAAGCTTACTTTACGCGGCTACGACCCGGACACCGACTACTATACGCTGACCCACCAGGCGCTGGCGCGCCGCACCGACGAGATCGAGCCTGCCAAGAGCCTGATCCTGCTCAAGCCCACGCTGACCATTGCGCACGGTGGCGGTAAGCGCTTCGAGGCGGGATCGCCGGAATACCGGGTGATCTCCGGCTGGATTGCACAAGGTATGCCGGCGCCCCAGGCCTCCGATGCTCGCGTTACTGAGATTCAGGTTCTGCCCCACGAAGCCTCTCTGCGGCCGGGCGCGGAGCAACAGCTTGTTGTGAGCGCCCTATTTTCGGACGGCCATACCGAGGACGTTACGCGCTGGGCCAAGTACGACAGCGGCGACGAAGGCGTGGCCACAGTGGACCAGAACGGACACGTCACCATGCACGGCTACGGCGAAGCTCCCGTGACGGTGTGGTACCAGAGCAAAGTCACCTTTGCGCGCCTGCGAATTCCGTTCCCTTATCAGCTTGCGGAAACAGCGTTTCAGAAGGCGCCGCACCACAACTATATTGATGATGACGTTCTGAAACATCTGGCCGTGCTCCACATTCCGCCCTCTCCTCCGGCCAACGATTCCGAGTTCATTCGCCGGGCTTATCTGGACGCTGCCGGTATCCTCCCGACTCCAGCCGAAGTGGACGGCTTCCTGAAGGATCCCGCGCCGAACAAGCGCGATGAGCTGATCGACGCGCTCATGAAGCGCCCCGAATTCGTGGACTACTGGGCCTATAAGTGGTCAGACCTGCTGCTGGTGACCAGCAACAAGCTCTCAAACGAGCAGATGTGGAGCTACTACAACTGGATTCACCAGAGCGTGGCTGCCGACAAGCCCTGGAACCAGCTCGTCTATCAGGTGGTGACGGCCACCGGCAACACCGAACAGAATGGCGCCGCTAATTATTGGGTGATCCATCGCGATCCGCTCGACACCTCCGAAAACATGGCCCAGGCTTTTCTCGGCATCACCATCACCTGTGCGCACTGCCACAATCATCCGCTCGCGAAGTGGACTCAGAAAGATTACTACGGCATGGCCAACCTGTTCGCGCGCGTACGGCTCAAGACCTTCGCGCCGGGGGGATTTCGCACCGCCGTAGGCCCGCTGTTCAACGACGTGACGGTGTATTCGGCGCCCACCGGCGAATTTACGGATGACCGTTTTATGATGGTGCTGCCGCCAAAGCCGCTCGATGCCACAGCGCTCCCGGAAACCATTCCCGGCGATACGCGCGTCTACTTTGCCAAGTGGCTGACGTCGCCGGAGAACCCGTTTTTCGCGCGCAACATGGTCAACCGCATCTGGCGCAATTTTATGGGACGTGGCTTGGTGGAGCCGGTGGACGATATGCGTGACACGAACCCGGCCAGCAACGACGAACTGCTGGACGCGCTGGTGAAGGATTTCAAAGCGCACGATTTTGACATCAACTACATGATCCGCACCGTCATGCAGTCCGCCACCTATCAGGCTTCCTCGCACCCGCTCAAGGAAAACGCCGACGACGATAAGTACGGCTCGCATTACGTCATCAAGCGCCTGCCGGCCGAGGTGCTGCTCGATGCTTATTCGCAGGTAACCCAGGAGCCAGAGAAATTCGACGGCTATCCGGTGGGCATGCGCGCTCTGCAGTTGCCGGACACGGCGGTGCAGTCCTACTTCCTGACGGCTTTCGGCCGCCCCGTTCGAGAGCAGACCCGCGAGAGCGAGCGAACTTCGGTACCTACTATCACGCAGGCGCTCCACATCATCAACGGCGACACCCTCAACAACAAGCTGCGCGCTTCCGGCAGCACCATCGATATGCTGATGAAGCTCGGCTTCTCGGACGAGCAGATCGTGAATTATCTGTACCTCGCTTCCTTCAGCCGTCCGCCCACGGAGTCGGAGCGCTCGGGTCTCGCCAAGGCGCTCGCTTCCGCCGAGCAACAGAAGATGCCCGGCACAGACGATCCGCGGCGCTCAGCCCTTGTCGATATGGCGTGGGCCATGCTCACCAGCGAAGAGTTCATGTTCAACCATTGATTCTTGTCCGGTCGGCCGGAACCGTTAAAGGGCGCCGCAAGTCCGAACGACATGTGACTCTTCCAAAATATTCAAAATGGGACCGCGCGTATGTTACCCGCATCCAGGCCTAAAACATCTCAGCTATAGGACTGGAAACATAGCGTAAGGGAGGCGCGCAGGTTATGGAGAATACCCTTCAGGGCAAGGTGGCGGCCATCACCGGCGGTACCCGGGGCATCGGCTACAACATCGCTGAGGCCCTGCTGTCCGAGGGCGCGCAGGTGTTTATCTGCGGGCGCAGCGAATCAACCTTGCGAGAGGCCTTGCGCGCGCTCGGTAGGGACGATAAGACAGGGGCGGACGGCCGCGTCAACGGAATCTCGGCCGACGTCGGCCGGTACGACGATTGCCGCCGCTTCGTTCACGGGGCGGCCGAGCGATTCGGCGGGCTCGACCTGCTTGTCAACAACGCCGGAATCGGCATCATGAAACCCGTCGAGCGGCTTTCTCCCGAAGAATGGGACGCCACTCTGCACACTAATCTGTCCTCGGTCTTCTACTGCTCGCACGAAGCCATTCCCCTGATGCGCAAGCGCGGCGGAGGGTACATCTTCAACATCTCGAGTCTTGCCGGGGCCAACGCGTTTCCGGGCGGTGCCGCTTACAACGCTTCCAAATTCGGCTTGAATGGGTTCAGTGAAGCGATGATGCAGGAAGTGCGCTACGACGGCATCCGCGTAAGCTATATAATGCCGGGTAGCGTGGATACGGATTTCGGCGTCTCCGCTGGAGGCAAGAAACGCGAGTCATGGAAACTCGCCGGTGAGGATGTGGCCAAGGCGGTGGTCGATCTCTATAAGTTTCCGGTACGCGCTCTCGCCAGCCGCATCGAAATGCGGCCTTCGCAGCCACCACGCAAGAAATAGCGCCGCTGTTTGCGTCTCCTCGAGAATCCCCCAAAAGGAACGGAGCGCCGGAGGTAAATGCTTCGGCGCTCCGCCGGCCCTTGGCAGGCCCGCCACTGCGTCAGTGTCTGGGGCCTTTTGCCGCGAGCCAGAGCCTGTTTCCATTCTACTCCCGCAAGTGAGTTTTTTCATCGGGGCACATCCCTGGGACGACTGGACGGAGCAGTTGCCCGCTCGATTCTTCTACGGTGGTCACCCGCACATCCCGCCGCTTTGAAAGTACAATAAGGAAGTAAGCCGAGCCGCGCACGTCCAGTGAAGGTCAACCTCTATGAAGCTGCGTATCCCGACTCAACTCATCGTGGCATTAGCCATCGTCCTGATCGGCGCCGGCGCGATCGGCGGCGAATACCTGCTGGTGAAGTGGCTGCCGCACCACGAGCAGAATGTGAAGGACGCTGCCCAAAGGCTACTCCCCTATCAGAACCCAAGCCTTGGCATTGAGAGCATGGGTGTGGCAGCGGGCATATACGGCAGGGTGGTGGACTCGCCAGGTGGCGTGCATATTTACCGCGCCAAGTTCCTGGGTGGCGGCCCGTCAATCACGATTACTTCACAAGCCAATCCGGACGGTGCCACTGACTTTTCCGAGCAGCTTCTCGCGCAATGGGAGGCGCTCGGTGCGAACACCGGTATCCCGCGCTACAACTTCGAACATACACAGGTGAACGGGCACAATATTGCCTTTGTCTGGCAGCTACAGCGGAACAATCAGATGCTGATGACTGCCCACCTGATTTCGCCGCAGCGGATCATTCAGGTGGATTGCACTCCCGGCGTGGAGGATGAGCGCACTTACATGGAGGCTTGCGAGGCGACCGCGCGCTCCATCAAGCTCAGTGGCCCGCAATTGCCGCCTCCTAGCGAACCGGAGCTCTACGACCTCAGGCCGAAGCACTAATCTTCTTTGAGCTGGAGACGATCCGCAGATTTCACATATCTCCGCGGATTCATGCGCGCCTCAAATCGGTGGGAAGCTCTGCCAAATCTGCGTAATCCTTGGATCATGACAATCGGCCGAAGACGCGACGAAACACGACATCAGCCTGCCGGAGCTGGCGATCCAGTGAGAAACTCCGGGCGATCTCACGCGGACTCAAATGGCGCGCAATGTCGGGATCGCGTTCGACTAGCGCCCTGAAGTCTTCACGCGACTCCCACACCTGCGTGGCATTCCGCTGCACCCAGTGGTAAGCCTCTTCCCGCTGCACGCCTTTCTCGACGAGGTCCAGCAGAAGCTGGCCGGAAAAAATCAGACCGTGCAGCAGACCGAGATTTTCCAGCATGCGCTCGGGATAAACGAACATCGTGTCGACGAGCCGCGTTGTCTTATCCAGCAGATAATCCAGCAGGATCGTGGAGTCGGGCAAAATCACGCGCTCCACCGAAGAGTGCGAGATGTCACGTTCATGCCAGAGCGCCACATTCTCGAGCGCGGCTTGTGAGTTGGATCGCACCACGCGCGCCAGGCCGACGATCTGTTCGGCCGTTACCGGATTGCGCTTGTGCGGCATGGCCGAAGAGCCTTTCTGTCCCGCTGCAAAGTATTCCTCCACTTCGCGCACCTCGCTGCGCTGCAGCCCGCGGACCTCCAGCGCAATTTTCTCGAGCGAACTCGCGATCACGGCCAGCGTGGAAAGATAAAAAGCGTGACGGTCGCGTTGGATCACCTGGGACGAGATGGGGTCCGGATCGAGCCCTAGGCGCGCGCAGATGCGTTTTTCCAGCGCGGGGCTAAGGTGTGCATAGGTGCCGACGGCGCCGGAAATCTTGCCCACTCGCATTCCGGCGGCAGCGAAGCGGAGGCGTTCGAGGTTGCGCCAGTTTTCGGCGTACCAGATCGCTATTTTCCAGCCGAAGGTGATCGGCTCGGCGTGGATGCCGTGGGTGCGGCCCACCATCGGCGTGTGCTTGAATTCCAGCGCCCGTTTCTTG
This sequence comes from Terriglobia bacterium, assembly GCA_035946735.1. Lineage (GTDB taxonomy): Bacteria > Acidobacteriota > Terriglobia > UBA7540 > UBA7540 > Gp13-AA77. The sequence continues at coordinate 3,318 of DASYYZ010000206.1, read as the reverse complement.
AGCACGCCGCCCAGCCGCTCGAGCCCCGCCAGCAGCAACTGGGAGGCTTCGCGAACCTGGAGAGCTTGCGCGGTGTCGACCACGTCGTTCGAGGTGAGGCCGTAGTGAAGATACCTGCCCGCCGGCCCGATCGTCTCCGCGACGTTGGTCGTGAAGGCGATTACGTCATGCTTCACCTGCTTCTCGATCTCGAGAATACGTTCCACCGAGAAGGCGCTCTTGCGGCGGATGGCTTGAGCCGCCCTTTTCGGGATCAATCCTGCCTCCGCCTCGACCTCCGCCGTCGCGATCTCCACCGCCAGCCAGCAGCGGAATTTGTTTTCGTCACCCCAGATGCGCCCCATCTCGGAGCGCGTGTAGCGAGGAATCATGGCAATTCTTTTGGTTTTCTACAACTGCAAGATTTTGATCGAGCTGAGCTGTGGCGCCGCTGCGGACGCGACCCGACGCTCAGAAGCCTTCTACCATTGGAACACCTTGGTAGGTGCATTCTGAGTGGCGAGATGAAGTTCGGGCGACATCCCGTTCGACCGGCGCGCGAGCGCCTGCAGGGCCGTCAGCCGCGCGATCTCGGGATGATTGTTGGCCTCGCTCAAGTGCGCCAGCACCAGCACTTGCGCGCTGCCATCGTAACCATCAATCAAAAATTCCGCGGTCGTGTCGTTGGAAAGGTGGCCGTGCCTGCTCATCACGCGCTGCTTCACAAACCAGGGATACGGACCCACACGCAGCATTTCGATATCGTGATTGGATTCGAAAACAAGCAGATGACAACCGCGCAGATGCTGCTTGACGTGTTCGGGAATATATCCGAGGTCTGTCACCACCGCGATCTTCAAACCTTCAGCGCTGAATGTGAATGCAACCGGGTCCGTGGCGTCATGCGGGACCGAAAAGGGCGCGACTTCAATGTCTCCCACAACGAACTTCTCGCCGGCCACCACCGCCTCGAAAGCCGTGATCTTCGGACTCCAATCGATCGCCGCTCGAGTACCGTCGTTGATATAAATAGGGCAGTGCAGGTCAATCGCCAGCTTCCTGATCCCGCACACGTGATCCGCATGTTCGTGCGAGATGATGATGGCATCGCAAGCCTCAGGCCGTTCACCGATGGCGGTGAGACGCGCGAAGGTTTCGCGTCTGCTGAGACCGGCGTCCACCAGCAACCGTGTACGTTCCGTGGCAATCCAGGCGGAGTTTCCGCGACTCCCGCTTCCCAGAACCGAGATGCGCAGGCTCAATCTCTTGCTCCCCAAAATACGCTGCTTGACTACACGATCCAGGCGGCTTTTTGCCCGCACTCAAACAAAGCAGATCCTTGGTTCGCTTTCGCTAGCAGTTTGTTGAAAACGGTTAGGTGTTCCTGCAAACTGCATTATAAGTCAGCAGGTGACTGAAGCGCGCTAGCAGGCAAGGTCAGCTCGCGCGATGCGGGTGGCGTTCGGAGGACCGAGGACGGTGAGCGCGATGCGGTGCGGCTCAAGCAATTCGCGAGCCACGCCCAGCACGCCCTCAGCCGTCACTGCCTCCACCTCGCGCGCAAGCTCATCCATCGAGATGTAGCGCCCGAAGTACATCTCCTGCCGGGCCAGGTTGGCCATGCGGCTCATAGTGGATTCAAGACCGAGCAGCGTGCTGCCCTTCAAGTAGTCCTTGGTGCGGCGCAGTTCCTCGGGGGTGAGGAGCTCAGACTTGAGGCGCGCGAACTCCTGCACGATGAGCTGGACTACGGTGCGCGCGTTGGCCGCCGAGGTCCCGGCGTAAACGTTCAGGCAGCCCGCGTCTGTGTACGTATTCAGACCCGAAAAGACAGCATAGGCAAGACCGCGTTTTTCCCGAATATTCTGGAACAGCCGCGAGCTCATTCCGCCGCCCAGGATGGTGTTCATCACGTAAACCGCGAACCGTTTTGGGTGCGCCAGAGGAAAGGCCGGAGCGCCCACGCAAATGTGGACCTGCTCCAGGTTCTTCTTGCGACGAAAGCGGACGGCCGGCGAGGCAACAGGCGCGCTTTGAGCCACGGGCTCGGCCCCGGCGGGTACGGCGCCCAGCGACTTTTTCACCAGGTGAAGCACCGCACCGTGCTCAAGGTGTCCCGCCGCCGTCACCAGCATGTTGCGCGGCGTGTAGTGGCGGCGAAAGTAGCGAAACAACCCTCGGCTGTCGAAGCTGCGGACGGTCTCGCGCGTTCCGAGAATCGGCCTTCCGAGCGGATGATTGCGCCAGTAGCTCTGGGTGAAAATCTCATGCACCAGATCGTCCGGCGTGTCTTCCACCATCTTGATTTCTTCCTGGATGACCTGCGACTCCTTGGTAATGTGTTCATCGCGCAGCAAGGGGTCGCTCACCAGGTCCGACAGCACCTCGAAGGCGCGGGGAAGATGTTCGTCGAGCACTTTGATGGAAAAGCTTGTGCATTCCTTGGCGGTAAAGGCATCGAGATGGCCGCCGATCGAGTCCGCCGAACGCGCGATCTCCTCGGCGGACCGCTTGTGCGTCCCCTTGAACACCATGTGTTCGAGGAAGTGGGTGATGCCATTGGATGCTTCGCTCTCGGTGCGCGAACCGCTGCGCAGCCAGACGCCGATCGAAACCGACCGGACTGCGGGCATGGGCTCCGTAATCAGAGTGAGCCCGTTTTCAAAAACCGTTTTGCGGACTGCTGTTTCCGGCGTAGAGTTTTTCTTCAGACTGCCTCCATCAGTATCAATCTTAGCGCAATTGCGGCCTCGCAGCCGACTATGGGCTTCTTTTCCCGGGCACGCCCGAGCGAGATTCCTCGCGACGTTTACCCTGAGCGCCTTCACTGCGCTCAGGACCGTTCGCAGCGGAGAAGCGAACGGGCTTGGAATGACAGGGCTCGCGGAGTTGTTTCGAAATCATGGTTCAACGCGAAACGGTACGTTGCTGGTTAGCGTGCCGCTTGGAGTCACCACTTGGAGCCGGACTTCGACCGGAATGTCTCTTCCTTGCTATCGATGACGACGACGTTGGGCTTGACCTTGTTGTTGTTCCCATAGGCGGGTGGACAATACCTCCAGCCCCTGGCCAGCCTGACATGTCTGTGGACTTTGAACTTTGGCGGTCTCATGGTTTCCCAATACTGAAAATTTTGGTAAACCCGCCGATGGCTTAGGATGACTTTAGGATGGCACCCAACCCACTGATTCCAAGGAACTGGGGGAGAGGGTTCTATGAAAGGGGATGTCAAGAGAAAGTTTTCTCCTGCGACTGGATGAGATGTGGTTTCTCTCGGCTTCCAGCCCCTGTGATCTTCCAAGGATATTTGTGACCGAGCTCCGATCAGCATCGGCAGGA
>DASYYZ010000205.1:0-59860 GCA_035946735.1 Terriglobia bacterium | reverse complement strand
CCGTGTGTTAGCTTGCTTATTTAGGGCACGGACCGCCTTCGGAGATCAATTGACAGCAGCCACAGGTGCAGCGCTCAAGCGGACTGCGCTCAATGCAATTCACCGCGATTTGGGCGCGCGCATGGTGGATTTCGCCGGCTGGGACATGCCGGTGGAATACTCCGGTATCGTCGAGGAACACGTGGCCGTGCGCACCCGAGCCGGTCTCTTCGACGTCAGCCACATGGGCGAAATTGACATTCGCGGCCCCGGGGCGCTGGCGCTGGTTCAGCACGTCACCTCAAATGACGCTTCGCACCTCAGAATCGATCAGGCCCACTATTCGGCGCTGATGTATCCGAACGGCGCCGCCGTCGACGATTGCCTGGTGCACCGCTTTGCCGAGGACCACTTTTTCCTGTGCGTCAATGCCTCCAACAGCGACAGGGACTTTGACTGGATCAGCCGGCACAATCGCTTTGACGCCGAGGCTCGCGACGTCTCGGCGGACTACTCACAGCTTGCTCTTCAGGGACCGCGTGCCGTGACCATCATGGCCAAGGTCACTGATGCGGATCTCGGAAATCTCAAGTATTACTGGTTCACGCGGGCTGCCTGCGCGGGCGTTCCGGGTCTCGTGGCGCGCACCGGCTATACGGGCGAAGATGGGTTTGAGTTCTACTTTGCGCCGGCTGAGTCTGAGCGGGTGTGGAATGCACTGATCGAAGCCGGAAAGCCCGAAGGCCTGATTCCAGCCGGTCTCGGCGCTCGCAACACTCTGCGGCTCGAAGCTGGCATGGCGCTGTACGGCCACGAGCTGGACGAGGACACAACCGTGCTCGAGGCGAACCTCGGTTGGATCACCAAGCTCGATAAGGATGAGTTCCTCGGGCGCGACGCGCTGGTGCAGCAGAAAGAGCAAGGCACGCGAAAGAAGCTTATCGGATTTGAAATGACGGACCGGAACATCGCCCGCGATGGCTATCCGGTGTGGTCGGGCGATCAAAGGGTCGGTCAAGTGACGAGCGGGTCCCCTGCCCCGTTCTTGAAGAAGAATATCGGCATGGCGTATATCGAAGGGAAGGCCGCCTGGGCCGGACTGGCCGAGCCAAGGCAAACGGTAGAGATCGAGATTCGCGGCCGGCGCGCGCCCGCACGAGTGGTGGCGCTGCCGTTCTATAAGAGGCAGAAGGCACAAAGCAGAAACTAGAAACAGCCAGCCGGGACGACTGCGCCGACCATTCTCCGGCTTCTGATTTCTGACTTCTGGTTTACAAGAAGGGTCCCAAGGGAGGTTGCGATGTATCCTCCAGAGTTGCTCTACACCAAGGATCACGAATGGATTCGCGTGGACGAGGAGACCGGCATCATCGGCATCACCGACTATGCGCAGAAGGAGCTGGGCGACATTGTCTTCGTCGAGCTGCCTAAAAAAGGCGACCATGTGGCCGCGCACGAGGCCCTCGGCAACATCGAATCGGTGAAGGCGGTGTCCGAGATCTTTTCGCCCGTGTCGGGCGAGGTGATTGCCGTGAATCATCGGCTGGAGGACGGTCCTGAGCTGGTGAATTCCGACCCGCACGGCGAGGCATGGCTCATCAAAATGCACCTAGATGACCGCAACGAGACGGAGAGCCTGATGACCGCCGATCAGTACGAGGCCTATCTGGCGAGCGGCGCAAGCTCGGACGCCCACGGCTGAACGACGGCAGCCTATTGAGCTTTGCAAGATACAGCGCCGACCGCTGCTGTAGCGCCGGTGTCCCCACCGGCGTATTCGGCGCTGAGAACAGCGCCGCTACAGCGAACGTGGTCACTATATTTTGCAATCTTCAGTAAGAAGCCGGTGTGACGCCCTTGAAGGCGGCCTCAGCATCACCACAAAACCTATGCGCTATCTTCCCAATTCCGATTCCGACCGCGCCCAAATGCTGAGAACCATCGGCAAAGGCTCCATCAACGAGCTCTTCGAGCAGATTCCGGCGGACCTGCAGATCTCGGGCGCGCTACGCCTCCCCGGACCGCTCTCCGAGCCCGAGCTGATGGAGTTTTTCGAGGAAGCTTCCAAAGATAGCGCGCGCGACTACGTCTCGTTGCTCGGCGCCGGCGCTTACTCGCACTACCGCCCGGTGGTGATCGATTCGCTCATGCTGCGGGGCGAGTTTCTGACCTCTTACACCCCATACCAGGCCGAGATCAGCCAGGGCAATCTGCAGGCGACGTTCGAGTTCCAGACGCTCATCGCCCAGCTCACCGGCATGGAGGTGGCGAACTCATCGCTCTATGACGGCTCCACGGCCACGAACGAGGCCGTTCTGATGGCAATGCGGCTCACGCGCCGGGAGCGAGTGGTGTTCGCGCGCAGTGTGCATCCCGAATACCGGCAGGTGACCGAGACTTATGCGCAGCACCAGGGAGTTGCTATCGAGGAGGCGCCCTACGCCGGGCAGGGGCAAGTGGATCTCGCAGCTCTAGAAGCCGCCGTCAACGGGAAGACAGCGGCGGTCGTAGTGCAATCGCCGAACTTCTTCGGAGTGCTCGAGAAGTGGCCGGAGATTGCCGCCGTCGCGCACCGTCAAGGCGCCTTGCTGATTGCAGTGGTCAGCGAGCCGCTCTCGCTGGCGCTGGTGAAGCCGCCCTCGGAGGCGGACATCGTCTGCGGCGAAGCGCAATCGTTCGGAGTTCCGGTGGCCTTTGGCGGCCCCTATGTGGGATTCCTCGCCACCCGCGAGCAATTTATCCGTCAGATGCCGGGCCGCCTGGTGGGCGAGACCCGTGACACTGAAGGCCGGCGCGGTTACGTCCTGACGCTCGCCACCCGCGAGCAGCATATCCGGCGCGAGAAAGCCACCTCGAATATCTGCACCAGCCAATCGTTGATGGCGCTGAACGCGACCATCTACATGTGCCTGCTGGGCAAGACCGGCCTGCGCCAGCTTGCCGCCCAGAACCTCGCCAAAGCGCGCTACGCTGCCGCCGAGCTCGGCAAGGTCCACGGCGCGTCCACGCCGTTTGCTGCCCCGCACTTCAATGAGTTTGTCGTGAAGGCTCCGGGCGATGCGGAAGAACTGCTGGCCGCATTGCGCGAAGAAAAGATCATCGGCGGCCTGCACCTCGAGCGCTTCTATCCGGAACTGAAGAATCACTTGCTGGTGTGCGTCACCGAGATGGTGCCGCGCACGGCGCTCGATCGCATGGTGGAGGTCTGGAGGCAACTTGCACAGCCGGCGTCCGAGCACGATACCCGCGAGGCTGTGGCAGTGTCCAACCGCTAGGAGGCGGCAGATGGATGTTGAGAAAACAATGCAGTTTATCCTGAACCACCAAGCGAAGTCAGAAACGGAAATGGCGGCGCTGCGTGAGGCTCAGAACAAGACCGAGCAGGGCTTACAACGCCTGGAGCGGCTCGTTGAGGCCTACGCCCAGGCAGGAAGCATTCAGATGCAACTCCACCGCGAGCGCATGGACGCGCATGAGGCCTGGATGAGCACCACCGCCACGCGGATGGAGGCCCATGAGGCGCAACAAAAAAAGCACGAAGACGAGTTCCAGGCTTTCCTGAAGCGTTTTGATGACTTCATCCGGCACCAGCGGGGCTCGAATGGTCAGTAACAAGGTCGAGTCATCATTTGCCCTCGTCAAGCGCGGAATCCACGGCCTCTATCACAACGTTAGCAAAGAGTACTTTCATCGCTACCTCTGGCAGTGCGCCTTCGTTTGGAACAACCATGTCCTGAACGATGGCGAGCGCACGACCGAAGCGATCCGGTCAGCCGAAGGCAAGGCGCTTCGCTACAGGATGCCAACTTGAACACGCTGTATTACGGCGACAACCTGGACATCCTCCGCCGATACGTCAAAGACGAGACGGTCGATCTCATCTACCTAGACCCGCCCTTCAAGAGCAATCAGGACTACAACGTGCTTTTTGCCGAGCAGGACGGTGCGCGGTCGGCTGCTCAGATCAAGGCGTTTAGCGATACGTGGAAGTGGGACGTAGCCGCTGCCAGCGCCTATCAAGAGGCAGTCGAGCAAGGTGGCAAGCTCTCGGAAACGCTCCAGGGTTTTCGGCGGATTGTCGGCGACTCGGACATGCTGGCGTACCTTTCGATGATGGCCCCGCGCCTTGTAGAGCTGCGACGGGCTCTCAAGTCTACCGGAAGCATTTACCTTCACTGCGACCCGACCGCAAGCCACTATCTGAAGCTTTTGATGGACGCGGTTTTTACACCTCAACGTTTTCACAGTGAGATCATTTGGAAGCGAACTACTTCGCATGGAAACGTGTACATCGGCTACGGTGATGTGACTGACTCGATTTTCTATTACAGCAAGGCCGATCATCCTACTTGGCATCAGCAGTATGTCGCCTATTCCGAGAAATATATCGAAACAGCTTTCAGGCATGTTGATGAAAAGGGTCGCAGATTCACCCTGGAAAATCTGAGGAATCCTGGCGTGAGACCGAACCTGACTTACGATTACAAGGGCTACAAGCCGCACAGCAACGGCTGGGCAATCAGCCGGGAAAAGATGGAGCAGTATGACCGTGAAGGACGGCTATGGTTTCCGCCGAACAAGGAGGGAAGGATAAGACTGAAGCGTTATCTGGATGAGCAGCCTGGGTACAAGCTGCAATCGCTTTGGGACGATATCTCACCCATAGGATCGCGCGCAGAGGAACGCCTCGGTTATCCGACGCAGAAACCAGAAGCCCTCTTGGAGCGGATCATCAATGCCAGTTCCAACGAAGGCGACACGATCCTAGACCCGTTCTGCGGGTGCGGGACTGCAATAGCTGTCGCCGAACGGCTCAAGCGGAGATGGATTGGAATCGACATCACACACATTGCGATTACCCTCATCAAGCACCGACTCTTCAGCGCCTTCGGAACCGCGCCGCAGTACAAGGTCATCGGCGAACCGACTTCGCTTCCCGATGCAGAAGAATTGGCCCGACAAGACCCGTATCAATTTCAGTGGTGGGCGCTAGGGCTCGCCGATGCGCGCCCGGTCGAACAGAAGAAAGGCGCGGACAAGGGAATCGACGGACGGCTGTACTTCCACGATGAGCCGAAGGCAACACGACAGATCATTTTCTCTGTCAAGGCCGGACACACGAACGTCGCGCACGTCCGTGATCTACGGGGAGTCCTAGACCGTGAGAAGGCCGAAATCGGAGTGCTAATCACAATGGAGCAGCCGACACAGCCGATGCGGACTGAGGCAGCTTCAGCCGGATTCTATAAGGCTCCGTGGGGCAAGGACTATCCGCGCATCCAACTGCTGACCGTGGCCGATCTGCTGTCGGGCAAGACAGTAGCCTTCCCGCGAGAGAACGTCACTTTCAAGAAGGCTCCCAAGGCGTCAGAGCCAGTCGCGGAAACCGAACAATTGCCGTTCTGAAAGGAGTAGACGCCATTGTCGATACAAAGCAAATTCAAAAAACGTTACGAACGAAGCCGTCAACTCATTGAAAACAATGAACCGTGTTTTGGGAAGCCGTCAACTTATTGAAAATAGGACAGATCAATGCGCTATCCCGTCAAGTATCTGAAAACGAGCCGCTTAGTGTTCTATCGAGCGCTGTGCTGCGATGTGGGGGCGTGGCTCCGCAAGAAATTGGCGCGGACGAGGAGGTCCAACGACCGTGTTCGGGGGAAATGGAAAAAGCAAATTCAAAAACATTACGAACGAAGCCACTATATCATTGAAAACAAATGGTCCGTATTTTGTAAGCCACTAGGTTATTGAAAATGCATGGCTTAGCTCGATTATCCCAAGAGGTTTATGAAAAGATTGGCTTTAACAGCTTTATGAGATGTGAATGACGGGGATTCGAAGCGGTTCAACAGACGATTTTGAGCCCGAAAGCAGGCTTTTTGAGGAAAGAAGAAGGCAAATGAACGACAGAATCCAGAGTGCTCGGCCGCACATGACGCGCAACGAAGACCTGATCTTCGAGCGCAGCACGCCGGGCAAGGGCGGGGCGGACATGCCTCCGCTGGACGTGACCCCCGTACCTCCCAGGGAGGCGCTCGGCAACGAGTTCTTCCGCGACGATATCGAAGGCTTCCCGGAAGTTTCGGAGCTGGACGTTGTCCGGCATTTTACGCGCCTCTCCACTTGGAACTATTCCATCGACGCCGGCGTCTATCCCCTCGGCTCCTGCACCATGAAGTACAATCCGCGTCTGAACGAAGCGGTGGCGCGATTCAAGGGTCTCGGCAGCGATCACCCTTACACTCCGGAGCATCTGGCGCAAGGCTGCCTGAGAGTACTGGCCGAGACCATGCGCGCGCTCGAAGAGATCACCGGCATGGACGCGGTGTCGCTGCAGCCGGCGGCCGGCGCCCAGGGCGAGCTGACCGGCTTGCTCATGATTCGCAGCTGCCTTCGGGACCGCGGCGACCCGCGCCGCTACGTCCTGATCCCGGATTCGGCGCATGGCACCAATCCGGCCAGCGTCGTTACCGCCGGGTACCAAGTGCGGCCTTTGAAGTCGGACCGGCGGGGATGCGTCGACCAGGGCGAGCTCGAGCGCGAGATGACCGCGGACGTGGCTGGGCTGATGCTGACCAATCCTAATACCCTGGGGATTTTTGAGACGGATATCCGAAAAGTCTGCGAGATCGTGCACTCTGCCGGAGGTCTCGTATACATGGACGGCGCCAACATGAACGCGTTGGTGGGGGTGGCGCGGCCCGGCGATTTCGGCGTGGACGTGATGCACTTGAACCTGCACAAGACGTTCTCCACGCCGCACGGCGGAGGCGGTCCGGGGTCGGGTCCGGTAGCCACGAAACAGTTTCTGGAGCCTTACCTGCCTGCGCCCGTGGTGGAGGAGGCGCCCGGCGGCGGCTTCCGTCTGAATTACGACCGGCCTCAAAGCGTGGGGCGGGTGCGCGCCTTCTACGGCAACTTCGGCATGGCGGTCCGGGCTCTCGCCTACATCCTAGCCTACGGTCCGGCGGGCGCGCGCCAGGCTACCGAAGACGCGGTGCTGAACGCCAATTACATCAAAGCGCGCCTGCGCGATCTGTATGACCTGCCTTACGACTCCCCTTCCCTGCACGAATGCGTCTTTTCCGACCGGCGCCAGGCCGCGCGTGGCGTCCGCACTGGCGACATCGCCAAGCGCCTGATCGATTACGGCTTCCATCCTTACACGGTCTCATTCCCACTGATTGTACCGGGTGCCCTCATGATCGAGCCCACCGAGAGCGCCGGCCTCCACGAGCTGGACGCCTTCATCGAGGCCATGCGCTCGATCGCGCAGGAGTCGGAAGAGACGCCGGAGCTGGTGCAGAAAGCTCCGCACACCACGCGCGTGTCGCGTCTCGACGAAGCGGCGGCCGCGCGCAGGCCGGTTTTGCGCTGGAAGCCGTCACAGGCGTCCAGCGGTGCGGGTTCGACGACTCCCCGGACATAAGAGTCTGTCCCGGGCGCCAGCGGCCCAACGCCGGTCCGCGTGATCTACTGCAGCAATGAACGGATCTGCTCAAGCTTATCCGTTAGGTCCTGTTTCTCCTCTAGGACCCGTTTGGGATTGGGAATGATATCTGCGAGCTGCTTCGGAGCGGCAGCAATCGTCTCCTGAAGGCCCGCAAGCAGCGATGGATCAGTTAGTATCGCCGCATAGCTTGGGATGACCTTGGCGAGAGCCGCTAACGATTTCGAATCAAGCGGCAATGAGCCGTCGGGTGTCCGGACCGGCGAGCGAAGTACTCCTAGTTCCCGCTTCATAGCTGCGCCCCAGTCCAGCCCGTCCGGACCAAGTTGAATCACCGCTTTTTGCAGAGTCGATTTCTGTGCGGCGGAGAGGTCGTCCACATGCAAGGCAAAGCTGATCGCCCGGATATGTTCGGTGATGAGTTTTTTCGCAACCAGCGTCGCGAACAGAGTCCCGCCATTCGCCACATCATGCGAAAAGCGCAGTCCTGCGGCGAGCGTGCGCACGGCGTCATCCTGATCGTGGGCGATCAAGAGGTGAAAGGAATAGAGCACGTTCAGGCGTCCGAGTTCCAGCGCCTTCCGTACGTAATCCACTGGGGTTTCCGGCCCCAACTGATAATCTAGACCCCAGTCGCAGACCGGCAGAGCGGTGCCGCGAATCATGGTCTCGAGAGCGGGCCGGTTTTTCTCCACCAGGTCCTTGTACTTCGAATCGTCGTAAGGGGCGGTGCCGTCCAGGATCAGATTGAGTGCCTTGGCCTGCTCGTCGGTAATGGCCGAGTCCTGCATTTGGGCGAAGGCAGACCAGTACCGCAAGGCGGCGTTGTCACCCAGCTTCGCTCTTGTCTGGGCAGTCGCTGAACCAGCTGACGCGGTCAGCATCAGAATCGCGGATAAAATCAAGCCGAGGCGGTTCATAGTTTAATGTCCTCCTTACCGAGTGTCGACAGCGCACTTTTCGAGCCTTTCGGCAGGTCGCCGCGCTGGCGCTGGAACGCCACGTTATCTAGGGCCGCTTTGAATGACGGCGCCTGGGCTAGCAGATCGTTGGCTCGGTGAAGGGTCAGCGGCTGCGAGTTCGCAAGCTGTTCGATAGCCGTCGGGTTGGCCGGGCTTTTGACGATTGCCGCCCCGGCAGGTTTGCGGTGAAGATGCACAGCGAAGAATGCTGCGACCAGAACAGTCAATGCGGCCACGGCCGGGAGCGCGAACACCCACGATCGCCAAATCGCAGGAGCGCGTCTTTCGATCGGCAGCGGCCTGGCAGGAACCGGCTTGAACTCGCTCAGGTACTGTTTGAATCGCTCATCGTCAGGAGTTGGCATAGGGTTCCTCCCGGACGCACATGGCATCGCGCAGCTTCGCCACCGCGTAGCGGTATCGCGACGCTGCCGTGTTGGGGCTCACACCGAGCACCTCAGCGATCTCGGAAAATGTGAGGTCGCCCCAAATATGCATAATCGTGACCTCCCGCTGATCGTCGCTTAGTGCGCCGAGCGCCCGCCGAAGGTTCAACTCTGCGGCGTAATCCCGGTTTGGCGGATCGAACCAGGCCGATTCGCTGTCGATCGGCACCTCGCGCTTGCGCACCTTGGCATCGTTGAGAAGTGTGTTACGGACGGAGGCAAACAAGTACGCCTTTACATCCACCGCGTGGGCGGCACCCCTGCGTTCGAGCAGTTTCAGAAAAACCTGATGAACGGCATCCTGGGCGCGGCTGCGTTCACGGGTCATTGCGAGCGCGAACAGCAAAAGCGCGGGGCTATGGCGGCGGTACAGCGTCTCAATCGTCTCGGTTTCAGCGTTAGTGGGCTGCATGTTGCGGCCTCAATCTTTAGACAATCGGCCGGGGCAAATTTGTCTGTCCTGGAAGCCAATATTTCGATTGTGGGAGACCATCTCGGCGGCTGCGATGTAGAAACGCTACAAACCCGATCGTTGCTGCTCTAAGTAGTTTGTTGAAGAACGAGTCACCGCAGAGGCTTACAAAACGCTTTGCCGGATCGGTGTGCTAGCCCTTACTGTTCGATGAGCCCTTCTCATCTGGCCGGCTGTTGAAGTATGATAGCGGCTGTCGCTAAGGCAATGTTCACTCCCGCTTCGCGCCCGCCCAAGGGTACCAATCGAGGCTCGAAAGTTCCGCAAGTGGTCATAGCCACCACGGCGATGCTCTCGTTCATTTCTTTCTGGCGCGCGGCAGCGATTGTCCTCAATGACCTTGCCTCGTCAGCCTTCTACGCCGGCGGTATTGCGGAAAAGGCCATCGGCCCGGCCGCGCCCTGGTTCATTTTGGGTGTCATGCTCTTCGCTTACGCGGTGTGCCAGATGTACGTGGAGAGCTGCAGCATGTTCGTGCGCGGCGGCGTCTACCGCGTAGTCAAGGAGGCGATGGGCGGAACCCTGGCCAAGTTCTCGGTCTCCGCGCTAATGTTCGATTACATCCTCACGGGCCCCATCAGCGGCGTTTCTGCAGGGTTGTACCTGGTTGGATTCTTCAACGAATTACTGCTGTCCGCCGGCATTCATCGAAGGCTTCCGCCTGAGGGAACGGCGGCGGTCTTCGCCATCGCGGTCACAATCTATTTCTGGCGGCAGAACGTCAAAGGCATCCACGATTCCAGCGAGAAGGCCGCTCGCATCATGAATTTCACTACCGTGATGGTAGTCCTCATGATCGGATGGTGTGTGTACACGCTGTGGATCAGGGGGGGGCATCTGCCCCCCTGGCCGCGGCCGATGAATTTGCATTTTTCGAGGGAAGCCGAAGGGTGGCTAGCCTCCAGCCACCTGCCGGAGTTGATCGGACTGATAGGCGTCCTGGTGGCGTTCGGCCACTCGGTGCTGGCCATGAGTGGGATTGAGACGCTGGCCCAGGTGTATCGGGAGATCGAATCACCCAAGCTTCCCAACCTCAAGAAGACCGCTTTCGTGGTCTTCGTCTATAGCATGCTGTTTACTTCGCTGGTTTCCTTCTTTGCATTCATGATCATTCCCAGCCAGCGCACGCGCCTTTCGTTTGCTGACAATTTGATTGCAGGTCTGGCGATGAACGTGGCCGGACCCTTTGCGCTACGTCTGGCCTTCCATGCCTTCGTGGTGGTGGTGGGCGTGATGATCCTGGCCGGCGCAGTGAACACGGCCATTGTGGGATCGAACGGCGTGCTGAATCGTGTTTCGGAAGACGGAGTTCTGGCTCCCTGGTTCCGCCATCCGCACGTGCACTACGGCACCTCGCATCGCATCATCAACCTGGTGGTTGCGCTTCAGCTACTGACGATTATCCTCAGCCGCGGGAATGTTATTCTGCTGGGCGAAGCTTACGCCTTCGGTGTGATCTGGAGCTTCGCCATGAAAGGCCTCGCGGTGCTCGTGCTGCGTTACACTCAGGCCGGCCCCCGCGAGTTTCGGGTCCCGCTCAATGTGAAGCTGGATGGTCTGGAGCTGCCGATCGGCCTGGGGCTCATCACGCTGCTGCTCTTCGCGACCGCGATCATCAACCTGTTTACGAAGCAGATCGCCACCATTTCGGGCGTAGCCTTTACGTTGGTCTTTTTTGCGATCTTCACGGTCTCGGAGAGAATTCATCATCGCCGCCGGGGCGGCGGACACACCGAGCTTGACGAGTTCCATCTCGACACCGCCGAAGACATTTCTCCGCGAAACGTCGGCGTGCGGCCCGGGAACGTGCTTGTGCCTCTTCGTGACTTCAACACACTCTATAACCTCGAAGACGTTCTGAAGCGGGTGAATACCACGAAACAGGATGTGGTGGTACTGCACGCCCACCAGGTGGGCCGCGCTGGTTCGGGCGAGCACCCTCTCGATCCGGAGCAGCTCTTTGCCAACCAGGAGCAGCAGATGTTCACTAACGCTTTGAAGGTTGCCGAGAAGAATGGCAAGAGTGTCAAACTGGTGCTGGTGGCGGCCAACGACGTCTGGGACGGCGTGCTGCGCTCGGCTCAGGCCCTCGAGTCTTCGGATATTGTCCTCGGCCAGTCTGCCAGGATGCCCGCCGTGGAGGAAGCGCGTTTGGCGGGACTGGCCTGGGAGCGCCTGCCGGCCCCGCGACCGCAGCTTACGCTCGAGGTGCGCTCGCCGAGCGGCGGTAAGGAGTACGTTTCCTATCTTGGACCGCATGCTCCGCGGCTGACCCGCAAGGAAATTGACCTTTTGCACTCCATCTGGCTGAGTTTCAGCACCCAGGTCTCGCCGCTCGAGCTCCATCACCATGACATCGTCCACTTTGCCCTGAACGAAATCGAGAAGGAGATCGCCGAGGGCAAGCACGACGAGGTGCTGGAGCGGCTCCAGCGGCACCTGCATGAAATCGAAACCTTGAGAGGGGAACAGTAACGTTACCGCTGTTGGCGACTGAATGAGACACGGCAGGAGCGCTCGCTAGGAGGTGCGGAGAACCTACCGCCGGCTTGAGGCGTGCGTCTCCGGGGTTGGCTCGCCGGAACGCTGGCGATCTGCACTGTGACTGCGAATGATCTGGGTGACGATGACGCCAGTGCAGATAACGGCGACGCCGGCGAGGATCGGCAAGTTGAGATACTCGTGCAAAAAGAAGTGCGCGAAAAGTGTGGCCGTGAGCGCCGTGAGCGACGAAAACGCGTAGACGCGGGCTACCTCCAGGAGTCGCAGCGCAGTGAAAATGCAATAAATCGCAATGACCCCCGCTAGAACGCCACTGAAGAGAAAGTTAACCAGAATGCGTAGCGAAGTATGAATCAGAACCAGGCCGTGGCCGGACACGAGCAGCCCAATCAGCCCTACGCCAACGCTGGACACAAACTGGAGCAGAATCGCTGTCGACTGGTGCGCGCCTCGAAGCTGGCCGTCGCGCCACAGCACTCCGGAGACACCATAGGACACGGCGGCAAGCAACGCCAAAGGCAACGTCCAGTACCAGCCATGCGACAACACCTGTCCACGAAGCTGGCCGTAGACAAGCGCCACGAGGCCAAGCGCGATGAGTCCCCACCCGATCAGCAGGAATCCGCGCAGCTCTTCTCCGAGCATCAGCCAAGCCGCCAGCGTGCCCCAGATCACCCACGTCTCAAGCAGCGGAATGGTCAGGATGACGCCGCCCAAACGGATGGCGAAGTAGTATAGAAAAAGACCCAAAGTGGAAAGGACGCCGGCCCAGATAAAAGGAGCGATGGCGCGCCGTCCGATGTAACGCGAGGAGCCTCGCCGCAGCTCATCCCAGGTGTGATGTTTCCACATCAGCACCAGGCCAAGCACGAGGCTGGGTAGACCGCGCAGAAGCGGACCCAGCAGCGGGTCGCCGCTAACGGCCAGGCGGTCAAAAATATTGGCGGAGGCGTAGCCCAGCATGGAACCGATCGCCCAGAATTCGCCGCCGGAGTGATGTTGTGCCTTGGCCATGAACTCTTATCATCGCACGGCTGAGCGGAGACGATGGCGCCATTTCTCGCGCTGCCGCCCACGCCAGTGATGCAGGCTCGCAGCCTGCGCTGGAATCGTCGGAGGGAACGCGTGGATCGAGCTTATTTCTACAGCATCATGAACGGACAGGGCGCGTTGGACTACGAGCTCTATCTGAACACGCCCAAACTGCTCGGTTGCCAGAAGGACTTCGGCTCCTTCTGCAATGCGGACGAGCTGCAATTTCAGATCGTCCATCAGGTAGAAGAACTCTGGATGAAGTTGATGGGATACACGCTGCTCGACATTGACGACTACATGCAGCAGGAGAACACCAATCGCGTGATCACGCTCTTCCGGCGCGTACACTCGATTGAAAAGATGATGATCGAGCAACTCAGCCTGCTCGAAACCATGTCACCCAAAGAATATCAGGAGATCAGGCTTCAGCTTGGCAACGGCAGCGGTCAGGAGTCACCCGGGTTTCGCACGCTCCTGAAAATGCCCCACCTGCTGTGGCAATCGTTCAAGAGCTGGTACCTCGATCGTCACAACCTGACCGTAGAGAAGATCTACAGTTCGGAATATTCACATTCCGACGGGTACGTGGTGGCTGAGGCGCTGGTGGAATTTGACGAACTCTTTCAGAAGTTCAGGTTCCATCACATTCAGTTGATCCATCGCTCGATCGGACTCGGTGCCAAGTCGCTCAAGGGAAGGTCCGTGGAGCTGCTGAACGAAGGCCTACACACGAAGTTTTTCCACGAGCTCTGGGAGATTCGCAACCGGATGACGGATGACTGGGGCGGGCATTACGGCGTGATCAGGGATTCCATCGGAGGACACTGACGACGCGTTGCTGCTTATCCGGTTGATCAGCTTTCGAGCGTCCTGCTATCCTCAGTTCGCGCACCCAGCAATCAGGCCGGAAGTGGCGGAACTGGCAGACGCAGCAGACTCAAAGTCTGCCGTCTACAAAATCAACTTATTGATTCGGCTGGACTTTTCCCTCCACCCCAGGCTCTAAAAAGCGAAAATTTCGGTCTTATCTTTCCCAAATCTTTCCCAACTTTTCCGGGCGGCTGTGTTCCTGAACGAGCCGATGGGCACACTTGATTGCGCCCGTGCGCTGAGCGGTTGCGAATGGAACCGCGAGACCCGGTTTCAAGGGGCGCTGCCAGCTTTTCAAGCTGTCGCAATCGGGCCGAGCGCCACGAACCTGACCCTTCTCTTCCGGCTGGTTATCTTGGTCTCGCGGGTGAGCGCTATCTTGCGGACGGTTCCCCGCCAGTGGCCTATCGAGAATTTCCCTAACCTGCCGAGCTTGACGTAGAGCCCATCGCTGCCGATGTCTTTTTCGGCCGACGACGGCGATAGTGGGAGGGGCCACACCCAAGACGAGCGCGGGTCGTGTGCTGCTCCAGCACGAGCCTCTCATGGGTCGCCGGGTCTTTTTGACAATTCGG
This sequence comes from Terriglobia bacterium, assembly GCA_035946735.1. Lineage (GTDB taxonomy): Bacteria > Acidobacteriota > Terriglobia > UBA7540 > UBA7540 > Gp13-AA77. The sequence goes on along the minus strand of DASYYZ010000205.1, from coordinate 45,566 downwards.
GCTACACGGAGTTACGTTAGTCCCGAACCGAAAACAGGAGATGCCGATGGCAAGGCAGGAGCACCACGAACAGCGCTGACAGAACCTCCCTCGAAATCGTCGAGGCTTTCTTGAAGGCCGCGTTTCCAACGTGACGAAATCAACGGGCACCGGCAAAGCCATCGCGGACCTGAGGAAGTTCACTGTCGATGGGACAGTGAATATCGCAGCCGTCTGATGCTTCAGAGCGCGGCCCTGAACCATTCAGATTCCGCATATCAGGACAGCGTGAACCACGGAGGCGCGAATGGATAGCACGGAACTCACGCAACGCCTGGAAACTTTCGAGCGGGCAGTCCTCAGCCTGCTAGAAAACGTGGCTCAACTGAACGCAGAGGGCCTGCCGTTCACGGTCAGCATCGACGACTGCCAAGGCAACAATCTTCTCCGCGCCGAAGTGCGGGCGCTCGAAACGGGAGGAGAGTGCCTCTTCTACCTCGACGAGGACCAATTAGCCAGCCTGTAAAGGGCGATAATGCTAGACGTCGTCGGTCGTGGCTCAAGGCCACATCCAAATGGGGCCGTTCGTCATCCTGTGGCGGCGGCCCTCCATCCTCTCGCGGAATTTCGGCCTTCACTCATCCATCCGCGACGAATCCGCCCAGTGCGCCGTCCCCTACGGTGGCGAGGCCCTGGCTGTCGGTGACGCGGCCGATCCTCGACCTTCTGCGCGAGCTTCCTTATCGTCGGGTCCCGCAGGTCAGGATAGCTCCACTCCGGTTGTTCAGCGGAGTACTGGGCGAGGGGATGTCCTCGATGACGCCGAGCCCGCCGCCGCCCATGACGCGAGGATGACAGATGAATTTGCCTTGAATCAGGAAGCAGCCTGCCCCTGGTGTTCAGAGCCGTCAGCCGCCGCCCGAGGGCGCACACACGGTGCCCGAACCTTTGCTGGCCGTGGCGAATGCCGAGAAAATCTGCTCAACCTCATCCCGTCCGCACTTGGGGCACTCGGGCGCTTTCGCGCTGCGGCTCAGGACGAGCTTCTCGAAGACGTGGCCGCAATCAGTGCAGGCGTATTCAAACAGGGGCATGGACTGTTCACTCCTTGGGCGCTGGGCCGCAGCTTCCTCGCGCTGACTTCCCCCCGGGGAAGCAGGACGCAGCCTTCAGCCAAACCGTCACATTCCGGGACTGCGCGGCAGCATACCGAACCAGACCGCCAGAAAGAGAAGGAATACCAGGAGCTCTTTCATATCTTAATCATCGCATGGGCAGTCCCTTTGCGGGTACCCATGAATAATCATCGGCCGAGGCGGCTGGGGACGTGAACCAGACCACGGCTCAATCGTGCGCAATGCCCGGCAAGAAGCTCACCTTCAGGGCAAGGACCTGCACGGCCAGCGTCAGGAGGCAAACCACAGCCGCCCTTGCGGCGCTCGTGCCGCTTCGCATGCGCAATCCCGTCACGAGCCCAAAGATTGACGAGGCTCCGACCACGAACGTCATCGCTAACTCGATGGGGGAGAACGTGCCCGAAATCACGTGCGCCCAGCCGAGGAGGAAGAGCCAAATCAGGCCCATCAGCAATAGCCAGCAGCAAAAGCAGGGAAGCGCGGTCCACTTTGCCCACCGCGAATCGCGCAAACCTAAAACGACGGTCGGCCACATCGGCGCGGTCTGCACGACGTGTCGCAGCACGCCGTGGGACACTACGCCGACCACGTACAGCGCAGCAATAAGGAAGACCACGCACAACGCGAGAGCACGTGAAGCCTTGGGTTGGCCCATGGCGCTACCCACGGTGGATACGGCCGCGAGGCTACAAGAGTTCCAGAAGTAGTTTGACTTCGCCGGTTCGAGGAGCGCTGGGAGGGGATGACCCCCGAGCAGCGCGAGAAGCCCCGGGCAGAGTTGCGGGGGCGTTATGGAGACTTTGGAGCGCCCTGGCGGAGCAGAAGGCAGGAATTCCTGCCAGGGCGTCGCAAGGAGCGTCTCGGTGGTCGAGTGGCCGCAGCCCCGGATGATCATCGCCGTCTTCTCGACCTCCTTCGGATTGTCGGCACCCACGATGTCCACGACATCGAAAAGCCCGAGGGTTGCGAAGCTGTCCTTTCACTTGAGGCCGGGGCATTCGCTCTTGATTCGGCTTGAGACGTCGACGACCAGTTTCCTGAAGTCCTTGGGGTCGATGAACGCCTCCGGTGAAAACCGGCTGAGAATCAGATACGCTGCCATGGCGGCACCTCCCGTTTAAGATTTCCCCCAGTTTCGCAGAAGTCTTTTTCCAGGCCAATGGGGCTTTGGCCGCGCTTCACTGCGGCCAAGCGCGAACTAGAGAAGGCGTTTCCCTTGGTGAGCACCCAATTTATGACTCCCATCACTGCTCATTAGAGGTCTGAAATTGCCCCACTCATTGGCTCAGCGAAATCCTCCCAGGCCTCGCCCTAGCTCGACAACAAACCATGCCTGCGGCCGACGCGACTCAGAGAGCCCGCCGATGAGATTGCAAGCTTTTGACGCTGCCATGACAACCCAGGCCTCCATTTGGCGGAGTCTGGGTCCAGACTGACATCGTGAACGTCGCGCCGGAGCCCCAGATTCCAGTCCTGCTGTCAAACGGCGAAGTGGTCGTGACGGGAGGGTTTCCGCTGTCTCGCCAGCGCCGAGGCCTAACGAGCCCACCTGATTCATGCGTCGGGCGGCCTGCTATGATGCTGCCATCGAGGGTCCAAACCGACTTGATGATGGGACGGCCTCGCTTGTCCTGGCCGCGTTCCAATCGCAGCGAACGATAACCCCACGGCGGTTGGCCGCCGTTCTTATAGCAGCATCCGGTTTCGGGGTCGCGCGCTTGCACGTTGGCGCGGCAGCCCTTGCGTGTGTGGAATGCAACCTCGCGGCTGTAGGCTTCGTTCTTTGCGAAGGTAATGGCTTCGAGGTAGACGCCTGCCGGCGTCTCTGGGTCGAGTTCCGGATCGTTCAGTGAAACGACTTTGATTCCGGCCCCGCGCAACTGGCGATTAAGAGTCTTCGCACCGACGCTGTCGCGGGAGAATCGGGAAAAGTCGTGTACCAGGATCATCGACACACGCTCCGCCCTGGCTCGGGCGAGCATACGTTCAAACTCGGGTCGCTTGGCTCGATGTTGAAAGGCGCTCTCGGCTTCCGTAAACTCGCCGACGATCTCGATACCTCGCGTCTGCGCATACTCGCGAATCTCCCGCAGTTGCTCCGGGATTGAAAGGCCCCGCTCTTCTTGCATGGAAGTCGAGACCCCTGGCCCACGCGAACGCCTTGGCTGGCGCCGCCGGAGTCGCGCCGATGGTCGCGCGTGTGCCCATAAGCTCTTCCAGCAAGCTACTCGATGCGAGCATGAGTTTCTGCGGCCGCCGTGATTCCTTGATTGCTCGCCCAGGAAGTGGTCGGGACGGGTGTCTCGGGACGGCTGCCCATTATATGCACGTCACGCGGCGTGTCACCAAATAGTTCGGGATGATCGGCCGCGTAGGCAGCCGCGACCAGCCGCGCAAGACTCTTTTCGGTCAAACGAAGCCCCCCGGATGAAAGGGATTCGACGTGGTAACCGACCGTTCGAAACTGAGTTTCCTTGCCATGAGTCAAGCCAGGTGCGGGGATCGGAGCTAACAGTCAACCAACTCCACCCACTTTCCATCGCGGCGGGCAAAACCTCCGTGCTCCATTACCCCAGCAACGACTGCCTTTCGAGTCTGCGGGTCGCCGCCCATGAAGCCCACCAAGTCAGACAGTGCTGCGTTTTCCAGCACCAGCAATTCCGCCAGAAGTTTGGGCCGCTCGGCATATATCAAGGCTAGTGCTGGCCAAGTCGGCCTCTCGTCACTTTCGAGCTTCGTGCGCTCGCAGCTCCAGGCGGATCAGAGCCCGCAACTCCTCCAGCAACTCGAATCGCCGGCTTTGGACTCGCTTATACTGCACTCGCGCTGCCCGGTCCGCCTTCTCCCGATTCTGGCGAAGTTCGCGGTACTCCGGTGCAGCTAACCGTATGGTGAGCCCAAGCTCGCGGGCTAGACGCCCAGCGTTGCCGGAAACTTTGCATCCATCGTGGAAGCAGTGAAACAAGCCGCGATTCAGGTCTACTGAGAGGCACCCCCTGCCGCCGCATCGCCCGCAATTCCACTTGCCACGTCCATAGCGGGGTGGACAGGCACCCGTTCTGTGCAGCAAATTCGCTAAGTCGAGGCTCCAAGTAGTCGCGCTCATTGTGCCCTCTCGGCGATGCGCCCTTCTCCTCGGCAGACGACACACGGGCCAAGCCGAACCTCCAGGACCCCAGCGATGTCACAGTCGATACACGCGCAACGTCCCCGGCCCCGGCAATGCCAACACACTGCGCCTGTCTGCCACCAGCGCGGTGAGCTAGAACCCGGCCGCGCAATTTCGGATGGCTGACTCGTGGGCCCGGTTGCGGCGGACGTCTCCGATAGAAGCGACGCAGTGGTCTGGGACCGTCTCACGCCCGTCTCACCAGGGTCAACGGGATGAGACTGGGTTGAGACCAAGCTGTGCCGTTGCAAGACCCTCAGTGCCAATGATTTGAGGCCAGTCGCCATGATCCGCCTTCGCGTCAGTCTCACGGTCTCATGCTCTAGGGTGTGAGATCGTGAGACTGAGATTTACGAAACTGCTTCTGATAGCGATACGCCTGCGCCCGGCTCACGCCCAGCTCTTCCATCACCGCTGGTATGTCACACCCCTCGGCGAACAGCAACGCTGCCTGCTCATACTGGGAGGCTGCGAGGTCACCGGTTAGCCACTGGCCCACGCCGTCGGCGCCCGTTCTGAGCTCAATCCCGAACGGCTCCGCACTCTTCCCGCAGAAGTGCCGCGCCTCTTCGAAATGCAACTCTGCCCGCAGTCCTTGGTCCGCTCGATAGCCTGGCTATGACGCAAGGCCATTACGGTATCGAGCAAATCCTCACGCTTTGAGGTTCCGCGGGCGTTCCCGTTTCTCCCACTGTGGTGGAGAAAGAGAACGGTCTTCCCGCACCGTCTCAAGTCCAGCGCCCAGGAGCCAGCTTTCCACATCGTTCTCGCAGCTCAGCCTAGCCAGTGCGGAAAGATTGTCGAGAATCACCAATTCAGCCGCCAACATGCTCCTGCAGCATGGCCTGCCCGTCTAAAGTCGCCAAGTCGGGAATCCCGAACTCCTGTAGATCTGGCGTGATGATGTTGAGGTTCTCCTCGACCCCAGCCTCCCGTTTGAGCCGCACAACGCGATCAAGGCAGCCACGAGTGTCGGGTCCGCGATCGATCTAATCTCCCAGAAAGACCCAAACGTCGTCCCGGCCCACCGTTGGCATGACCTTGGCCAACAGGTCCTCCAAGGCCGAAAGATTGCCATGGATATCTCCGATTGCGACGGTTGCCATCTTCTCATCCTCATTGTCGGTGACGGGAAGCAGCAAGCCTGCCACTTAGGCGTCAACCGGTCCGTTGGCCCCGAGCGGCTGCCTCCTAACAGCGGCATTGGTCGCAGCATGGGCCCCGGCCGCGTAGCCGCACCGCGCGACGCGCGGAGGTGCGGGAACGATGGAACAGCAAGGCTAATGCTTACGCTTGTTGAGCCACTCTTCGACCCGCACGGCCGCATGACTCTCATCAAAGCCCGCCCCGTACTTCAGACTTGTGTCGATCTTCCGGTGCCAGAGAGTCTTCATAACGGTCAAGTAGTCCTCGGGATGGTCTCTGAGCCACCCAACAGCCCAAATGTCTCGAATTAAGTGAGGATTCACTTGAGAGGGGGGATCCAAAGGCGTTTTGAGAGTCACGGAAGAGCCGGTCCAGGTTGTGTCTTCGTCAACCGCCAGCTTGAAACGAGACGCCGTGGGCTGAACGACGCCCTTGCTCGGCGTGCCCTGGACCACACCAGCGCCGATATCAGCGATAGTGACCTACCTAAGAAGATGTCCGGTGGTGCTTCGCGGACTTGCGAGCCTGCTTCAGGTTGCGACTCGCGCTCTTCTGTTTATTATTAAGTAATCGACGCTGAGACGCCATGTCATGCTTAAAGCGTCTGAGCGATTCGGGCGGTTGGGGATGCTGGTTTACAGCGTCCCTCATGGCGCGCTGCTGCTGCTTGAGCGTTTTCCGTTGCGCCTTCTGGCTCTTTTTCAGATTATGCGTCTCCTGGTCGGGGACGGGAACTGCCTTCAACGTCCTCGGCGCTGCGGTAAAGACTACAGCCATAAGGACCAGCACTCGAAATCCTTTCATCACACCTCCGCGCCCGAAATACCGGAATTGGTAATCCGAAGGCCGCGCCTTCGGCTCAGTGGGGGACGCCATCAGACTTCTCACGCGAACTTTACCTCAATGTCGCGCCGGTCTTCCTCGGTTGCCTTGAAGAGCTCGCGAGCTTGCAGCTTCATCAGACGCGCAATGATCACATCCGGAATTTCCCGAGCGCGGAGCTAATTTTGGACCATCGATCGCAAACAAGGCGGCCACAAGGGCCGCCCCTACTTAGTAGCTGCTGACGGGCACACCCAGCAGCACCTTGACGGCCACGGGTTTCGTATTCACCTTGGCTGGCCGGAAGGACCACTTCCCGAGGGCCGCCAGCAGGGCACCGTCAAGGTCGGCATCCGGAGTTTGCATCACCTTCATTTGCTGTAGCTTGCCGTCCTGATCGATCAACCCGTACACCACCATGTTCTGTCCGCGGTAGCGGGTTACAAGGTCCGCTGGCCAGTTGGGGCCCGCCTTCTTGAGCGGAAAGGGCGCTGCCAGCTCGCCGCGCGGCCCCCCCTGCGCTGTCGGGTCCAAGGCTGCATATTCCAAGGTCCAAGACGGGGCGGGGTCGTCCGCAGGGACGGGCGGATCGATGTAAACCGTGAAGGACGCTTCATCCCGGAAGACGCCGAAGTCTGCTAGGCCTCCGCCGCTGCGGCCGGTAGAGACGATGGTCAGGCCGTATGAACCGTTCTCGTCGTTGGCTCTGTTTGCACTCGCCAAGGCGCGGCTGCCGGAACTCGAGGCCGTGTCGCCCGCCCATTCGCCACCCTGGATGGTTATGCCCGGGAATGCTCCCGTGCCGGGGCCTGCGCCCGCCCCAGTACCGCTTCCGCTGGTGAAGCCTTTACCGCGTCCCGCGCCGGAACCCGGCACTACACCAGCTCCGCTGCTGGCCCCGGTGACACTGCCTGACTCACCCTTCCTGCTTCCCAGCGCCGCATCCGCTGCCCCAGAACCGCCTGCAGCGGCGTCGGTGTGAGCGCCGGGACCGGCGCTGGCCGTGGTTGCACCCGCGGCATCGTGCGCGGCTGCATCGGGATGCGTTGCCAGCCCCACCGCGCCCGCACCTGGAGTCTCCGCAGCGGACCCTGGGCCGAGGTGAGACATCGCCAGGTTCGGCAGCGCGGCAATGGCAAACTGGCCGCGGGCCTCGCCCTCAGGAACTTTGCGCGCCTGGTCGTTGGGCGCGGCCATCGGGCTGACCACCAAGAGGCTTCGGTTGTCGAGGCCTCCGGCGCCCGGCAGAGTCTGTAGCCGGGGAGCGGCGGCCTTGGCTTCGGCGGGGGGCACCGGAGGCCTTGCCATGGCTTGCAAAGGGGTATTCGTTCCCGCTGAGTCTTGCACTGGTAGCGTGAGCTTGGGAGCCTCAATGGGCGCGGGAGTTGCTTGCGGGGCCATGGGAAGGGGTAGCTCGGTTGCGGTCTTGACCGGCGGAGTGTTCGGCTGTTGAGACGCCCGGGGCTGCGGCTTGGGCGAGGCGGCCGGCAGCGGCGGCGGTGGCGCCGGCAGGGCCTGGGCCAGCCTCACTATGCTCGGCAAAGGAATAAACATCTTCAAAACAGGGGGGTGCGGCAGCGTCGGCTGCAGAATGGTTTCAATACGGTTGGTGGGATCGGGCGGGTCCGAAACAATTGCCTGCACCCCGGGATAACTCACTCCCATCTCACTGCGAGCGGCCACTGACGCCTTCCGGGCCGCTGGAGTAGGCTGCGCTTCTCCCTTTTTGGAGCCCCCGCCCGCGCTTCCCCCGCCCAATTGGGGCAGGTAGAGCGCGTCCTTTGGAATCATCGTCAGCTCCCACTTCTGGGGAGGGTCGTAAATAGGCACCCGGCTGACGGGTGCAAAGACGATCGCCAGGACGATGCTTCCATGAAGAAAAAGGGAATAAAGAAAGCTCCGGCTTGGAAACGCGCCCTGCCTGATCTCTACGGACGTCAGTTGAAACTCCTTTGGGCAGTGAGCGGCGAGCGGCTCCGCGCCTTGGCCTGACAGAGTGCGCTCGGGCCTCGGGGATGCCGCCGGCGGTTCCAGGTCGAGAGACAGCATTGGCATATTTGAATAACCGTTAGAATGAACGCGACACGCGGGCGGGCCGGACCGGTCTACTGGCAGTCTGCGTTTCTCTGGCGGCGCCTGACATGCCGGTAAATGAGATCCCCGCGTGGCAAGTGTGTTGGCTGAGGGTGCCGCCCGTGCCGCGGCGCCCGTTCCTTCTGGGAGCACGTTCCCGCCCACTGGGGCTGAGGTCAGTGCTGCTTCTTTTTTTAACTCGGCCGAGAAACACCCTACGAGCACCGAAAATTGCTCAAAATTCAATGTTCGGCGGTCCCGGACAGTCTCAGACCGCTGCCAGAGCAGTCACACCGAACCACTAGCGCCAGTTCGTTACCCGGTCCAAATGAGCGGCTGTATGTACAGAAAGCTACATCGCGGCGCTCACCAGTGTCATCAGCACGTGCGGTCGGGGCCTGTGGGAGCGGAGGGGAACGACCGAGGGCGACTCACGCTCATAACTTAGCCCCAAAGCTGCAGCCAGCGCCGGTTTGAGACTGTTCGGGACCTGTCGACGACAGCCATATCGCCGCTCCCTTACAGGGCAGGTTCCGAGCGCCGCCACAGCACGCACCAGGCTACTGCAGCAACGTGGCCTTCAGCACGTAGAACAGTGCATTGGGATTGAGATCCATTTCAATGGTAGGATTACCGGCCATGCTCAGTTTGTCTGTGACGATGTCACCTACCACAAACGTGTTGGAAGCTGAGCCGCCGCCCAGCGAGAGTGTGTCGGCAGAAGTGCCAGTGTCGGTAGAACTGTGGAAATACATGATGCCCATCAAACCGAAGGCGCCGCCGCCGCTCCAACCTGGAGCAGCGCCAGTGCTGGAGTGGCTTTGGAAGAAGAGCATTCCTCGCTGCTCGCCGAGCGGGTCCGCCGTACCCAGAGGGTCGCCATAGTTCGTCCCGCCGGCAGTAGGAGCCTGGCACGGGCCGAGAAGTACGTTGCCCTCCAAACCGCCTAGAGTTACTATGTTGGCCGGCAGTTGCGTGGTTCCTGTACCCGAATTGATGCACCTGATGGTGGTGAGGGGCACCGTAGTGGTTGTTCCACACACGCCGTAGGTGCCGGCGTTGGCCCCGACGGCCACCGTGGCTGTGCCCGAAAAGTAAAACATGGTCCCGCCACTGCCGTCGCCAGTTGCGGTACTGGGACGCATGCACGAATTCGAATCTGCCGATAGGTTTCCGGCCATATAGTAAACTCCGGGATCGAAGATATCAGACCCGCCGTCTACCGACTTCTTGACCGTAATGCCGCTTGGATAATATCCGCCCTCGTACTCACCGCAGCCGTTTGTGGTGTCTTGACACCCGTTTGTCCCCGCCAACACGTGTTGGTATGGGCCGGTCAACGAGTTTCCCGGCTGCGTAGGAGCCGCTAAGGTTGAAAACGGATCGGAAATGGGCGGATCAGGGGAGATGTAATTGCTCGTCGATCCGAGGGTGAGAATGCCCGGCTGCGACTCCGAGCCGGTATTACCGTAGTCGCTGCCGGTGCCGAGGGGCCCGCCGTGGCTGAGGTCGATGGTTCCGGAACCCCCGCTGATCCCTGTCGCACTGCCGCTGTTTGAATCCACCTGGATGCTCCGCTGCGGACCCCCAATAATGGTTATATTGATTTTTCCGTTGCCGCTGAGGGTATTGGAGTCCGTCGGGTCGAGAACGAGAAGCGGAATGGGCGAGTTTGCCAGGACCAGTGCACAGCTCGCCTTGGCGCCCACATCCATGGTCTTCGAGCCGGAGATCAAGCCCGAAAAGAAAGTGGAAACGCTGTCGTCTATATTCACCGTCAGATAGGCGGCGGAGGTGAAGCCGGTAGCCACGCAGGTGGGCGGAGGGGGCGAGCCGGAACACGGTGGAATCCCAGGAAGCGTAGTGGGATAGCTTAGGGCTACGGAGGGATTCCCGTTGGCGGTGTGGGCGCCGCTGTAGCCGTTCTTGGCAGCGTACCAGCACGGCGCGATGGTTCCGTTGCCACTGCAATCACTAACCTGATTGCCCCCCGAGAACCAGGTGGCCGAGCCGATCCCTTCAGCGGAGTACAGCATATCCATGATACCGGCGGTGCAGGCGGCGTCTGCCCCGTTCTGAGCGTTCTGACGATGGAACCAGGCGTTCGCCAGATCGACGGCAAAGCCCAGCCCGGCAAGCAGAAAGAGGCCCATGATAAGCACAACGAATAGGGTGGCCTGCCCGGCGTCCCCCGGCAGCTTGCCGCCGGGCTCCTTTGAGGGCTTGGTTTTCATTTCGGTCTCCCCTCCGTGCGGCTCATCTGCAATGGATTCCCGCGCCGCCATCCAATTTGCCTAATACAACAGGGCGGACACATGGGGCTCGCCCCTACTCAATACGCGATTCGCCCATAGGCCGTCGTGCTGAGAGTCACGGTTCGCCAGCTTGCGCTCCAGGGAAGTTGCGCAATCAACGGCTTGTAAGGGTAACTCACCTGCACTTGAACTCTGCTGGGAACAGCGTTTGTCTTATCCGGGTAGCAAACATTTACCGTAAGGCCGGAAACGTCGTGGAACGAAGCCTTGGCGGTATTTTGCACCGCGGTGTAGACGTCCGGCGCGGTGCTCGACGTCGCGTTCGGGCATGAGCCCGTCGCCCCGACGGAAGGCCCGTCTGTACTGGCACTGTTGTCAGCCCCATGCACGATCGCCGTACGCACGCCCTCCTTGGCCGCGTCTCCCAGAACGTTCACGGTGTAACCGAACATGAGGAGTTCGAGCAGGCCGAAGATAAAGATCATGAGGAGCACGACGGTGAACATAAACTCCACCGAGGCTTGCCCGACATCGCGTTTCCCAGGAGGCTTCATACGGCTCATCGCTGTTATTTCCGTCCGGTTCACCACGCTATCGCCCCATGGCCCGCATCTCGACCTGACGGTGGAAAGTGCAACTTGACGCCGACGAGCAGAACGCCAGCGAAGCGAGGTTAAAGGGCGCCCCCGGGATTAGCGGCCGAAATGTGTAAGTAACATCCACCCGATTCAAAACAAAGGTAGGGGCCTCCGGGTCGGAATCGGGCGTGAAACTCGGCGAGCTGTTGTACTGGGTGCAGGTTGCCGTCTGTGATGATCCCGAGCCGCTGGTGCCGTTAGCGCCGGTACAGACCTGGATCTCAAGCGCTCCGCCGCTGCTTGTCACCCCGGCCATATCCGCCAGGTCCTGCACCGGTAAGTAGCTGACGGAAGTGTTGGTCGTGATGGGGCCGGCTGACGGCAACGCTGTGGCCGACGGCGTCTCTGACCCGAGAATAGAATACTCAATACCGGTTCGTTGCGCCCCGCTAAGGTTCAAGGCTGCGAAGAAAAAGTAAGCAAAGTTAATCGCGTTGAGAATGATCACGAACAAAAACGGCACGATGAGCGCCGTCTCAACCAGGCTCTGGCCGGAGGAATCGCGCCCGAGACCTTTAACACGCTTTGTCGCATCAGTTCTGCGTTGCATTGGCATCCCGTTCTTGGCCTGTCTTGCCTTCGCCCGCGTTACCCTTTGCTCGGATTGCCACTCCCGCCATGCCGTTTCGTTGTCGCCCCAGCGTGGCGTCTCCGCATCGCCTTTTATAGGTGTAGCGCCGCCGTCCGGGCGGCTTGGGCCGGGGCAAGGTGCCGACGCTACAGGCCTTGCGTTGTCACCGGTTCCTGCGGCTCCCTTCACTGAATGCGCTTGCTGTCGATCGGCTCCCCAGTCAGCGCCAAGTCATCCTCGACGCCCGCGTTCTGCTCTAATGCCACTTCCTCCTCGATGCTCAGCAGGTTCACCAGGCGGTGCAAATAACAGCGGCTGATTTGCAATTCCTGGGCCGCCTTGAGCTTGTTTCCGTTATGAACCCGAAGCGCGGAGCGAATAATCTCGCGCTTGAAGCTCTTAACGGACTCGTGGAACGATCCCTTGACTATTTCGGAGCTTGCCGCCATGCGGCCGAGCTCCGGCGGGAGGTCTTCCACGCCCAGCCGCATGCCATCCGCCAGCACGACGCTGCTTTCGATCACGTTCTGCAGCTGCCGCACGTTGCCGGGCCAGTTATACCCGGCTAGGGCGCTCAAGTAGCCCGGCGTAAAGCCGCGCAGGCTCTTCTGGTGCGTCAAGACGAACGCGCGTAAGAAGTGATCCGCCAGCACGGCAATGTCATCAACCCGCTCCCGCAGCGCCGGAAGCTCGGTCTTGATCGGCGAGATTCTGAAGTACAGGTCCTGCCGGAAAGTCCCTTCCTGGATCATCTTTTCCAGGTTGCGGTTCGTCGCACAGATCACGCGAACGTCCAGGGGAATCGGCGTGTTCGAACCCAAGCGCTCCATTTTGCGCTCTTGCAGGACGCGCAGCAGCTTCGCTTGCAAGGGAAGGGCCAAATCGCCGATTTCGTCCAAAAAGATGGTTCCGCCCTGGGCTTCCTCAAACCGGCCCCGCCGCAATTGAGTAGCGCCGGTATAAGCGCCCTTCTCGTGGCCGAAGAGTTCGTCCTCGATAAGGCTTTCGGGCAAAGCACAGGCCGAAAAGGCCACAAACGGCTTCTTGGCTCGCAAGCTCAATTGGTGAATTGCGTGGGCCACAACCTCCTTGCCCGTGCCGCTTTCGCCAGTAATCAGGACGGTGGTCAACACGTTGGCCACTTTGTGGACCAATTCACGGACGCGGTCCATGGGCTTGCTGTTGCCGAGCAACCCTTCGACATACTTCCCGGCGATCACGCGCTGCGCGGCAGTCAACTCGCGCGCCAAGGCCACGCGCTGCTGGGCGCGGTCAATCGCAACCCGCAGTTCTGGAATCAGCAGCGGCTGCGCGAAAAAATCGGCTGCGCCACAGCGCGTGGCTTCCATGGCCGTTTTGCGGGCGGCGTCCCAGCTAAAAACGATCACCGCCGGGGCAGTGGGAAGGGCGGAAGCTACCTTGAGCAGATCGCGGGCGGGGTTTTTTGCTGCGTCAGGGTCCGGGAAGTCCCAATTGAGCAGGACGACATCAGCCTCTTCCTTCTCAAGAACGGGCACGGCCTCCGCGGGTTTCAGAAGATGCGTCAGGATGAAGCCTTCACCCAGGACCTCTCCCAGCAGGGGTCCAAATGCTTCGTCGTGGTCTATAAGGAGTACGCGCTTACTTTGGTTTCGGTACAACAGTCTACCCCCCCGGGAGCGCGACGTACCGTCGGCTCGCCAAGTCAAGCTATTCCTGACGCCAGTTAGAATGGAGAACCATCCAGCAGGGCGGACGGTACGATACTTGAAGTTGGGCTATCATCCTTAAAACATCATCACAGCAATAGTAAAATAGCCTCGATTTGGGGAACGCTGTCTACGAACGTATACAGTGTGGGTTCTGTGGATGTTAACCTCACGCCTGGCACACCCGCGAAGCCGATCCAGACACATTTTCAGCCCCCGCAAGTGGCTTAAATGGCGCCCCATGTGCGCACACCCGGAGCCGGGGGACATCTCCTATCTGCATTGTTCCGCTTGATTCCGCTACTGCCGCCCCTGAGAGTTGCTTTGGTATCTGACATGCTCTGTTTCGGGTGGCGCTTGGAGCTAGGCGCTCATAAGTCCCACAACTCCTATCGGCACGGAGTAGGTTCTTCATTAGCGTGCCTGCGCCGGGTGGCGAATGCCCCGGCAGGAAATCGCGCCACGGCCAATTTCTGGAGCAGTCCATGACAGCTCGCTTCGGGGCGTGTAAATAGAGTCTGCGAGGACATTTACTTGATAGTGTCTCCTGCGGCGATGCTGTATTCGCCCGCTTTGAATAAGTACCTGATCGTGCTGATTCCGGCAGCCATGCTGCTTTACGCTACCAGCCATCCTGTGAGCCGCCTGCGTCTCGACATGCCCGCGAGCTTCGCGGATGTCTCTGCACGCGCCAGTGCTGCCGAGCGGGCGGAGACCGCCAGAGTTGCACAGGCCTACTGGAATGTGGCGGCTGAGAAGCTTCAATGGCGGTGCGGCTTTGGCTGCCCGCTTCCGGCCGATCCACCGGACGACTTCCGGATCAGTGGTGAGCTGTTCGAAGCCAGTCTTGATACGCGCGCGCGCTATTGGGTCAGGCTGCGTAAGGCGTGGACCTCTCCAGGTAGCTGGCGCACCGAGCGGGAGTGGAGCACGACGTGGCTCACGCGTCCGGCCAGTAGATTCATGCAATGGATCTCCGATTACGAGCACAGCATTCTAGGATCGTGAGCGCACGTGGGCCGCGCTGGAAGAACACGGCTTCCCCACGTAGTGAATAAGTGTTGGTTACCTTAAGGGTCGGCGAGGGGGGAGCGCGGGTGGGGGTTGACCCCGCCTTGCCGCGCCCGCAACAGGCCGCTTCGACAATGCTTCGGCAAGAGGTGTAGTTTTATTGACCTCAGGAGGCGAGACCCCTCCGCCTGGGACAAGAATCTGTCGAAGACGAGGAAGAGAGAATGAGGGCTTGTAAGACTGTGAGAGAAGTCGGTATCCGGCACTCCGGCCCCGGCGGTTGAGTGGCATGCTATACAATCGCGCCGTTGACAGGATGCTGATGGTAACGGTTCCGGCCGTCCTGTTCGTCTACGCCTCCACACGTCCCATCGTGCGGCTTCGTGCCGACATGCCGCCGCGGTTCGCGGATGTTTCTAAAACGGCGGGCGTGGCGCAGCGGAAAGCGGAGCAGCGGCTGGCGGAGACCTATTGGAACTGCGCCCTGACCTTCATTCAATGGAAATATTCCTACGGCTCGCCGCTGCCGGATCATCCGCCGGATGAGTTCCGAATCAGGGTTGCCATGCCTGCGGTGCCCGGGCCTTCGAACGCCAAGGCTCCGCAGGAGCCCGATGCCGGATTGAATGGCGGCGGGCTGGCCGGCTCCGATCCCGACGGTGTCGAGGCCGCCGGAGCGGCGGCGCGGCTCCGCAGGAAGCGGCCTCCTCCCGATCCGGTTGAGGACTCCCGGCTGCGCTACTGGCGCCGGCTGCAGGAGCTTTGGGTTTCGCCTGAGGCGTGGCAGCGGTCCCGGGAGTGGAACACAGAGTGGATGACGGGCCCGGTAACCGAGGCGGTGGAATGGTCCGAGGATTACGTTAGGAACTGGACCGGGACGCGATAACCGCGAGCGTGAGGGTACGAGGGGAGTCATGTCCATATTGGAGGATCAAATTGCTGAGGTGGCCCGGGCAGAGAGCGAGGTTGCCGCTCCGCCTGTTCCTGCCGGTTTCGCGCCCGGCGCGGCTGCGTCGCGGCCGAGCAAGTTCGGACGATTGCTGCGCGCGGTGTTCTCCTTTCCGGTGCTTTTGATTGCGATGGTGATGACCATCGTGTCGATTTTTGCCGGGGGAGGCGTATCGGACCCTGACCTTTTCCTACACCTGCGCAATGCGGAGTACATACTGACCCATAGGGCCATTCCGCTGGTTGACTCCTACTCATTCACGGTCAACGGACAGCCCTGGATCAACCATGAATGGCTGGCTGAAATCCCTTACTATTTGGCTTGGCACTCGTTGGGTTTAATCGGCGTTAAGATACTGGCCGTCCTCCTTGTACAGATCATTTTTGGCTTGGTGGTTTATTACTGCTATCAGTGTAGCGGGAACCTAAAAGCCTCGACGTTTGTATGTGCTCTCGCCGTGCTCCTGGGTGTGGTTTCCTTTGGTCCGAGGACCCTCTTGTTCGGGTACATCTACTTGCTGATTCTCCTGCTCATATTGGAGCGCTTTCGAACGGCGGGCCGGGCACCCCTGTGGATTATCCCTCCCCTCTTCTGCCTTTGGATCAACACCCACGGTTCCTGGTCAATGGGCATGGTTGTGTTTGCGATTTTCATCGCCTCAGGGTTAGTTACTGGGCAGTGGGGCAGGATCGAGGCGAGGCGGTGGTCTCCCGGACAATTGCGCAAACTACTTGTCACCTTGGGAGCCTCGATCCCTCCTCTTTTCCTTAATCCCTTTGGATATCGGCTGGTAACCTACCCGCTGAGCCTGGCCTCACGGGGAAAGCTCATTGTCACTTATACCGAGGAGTGGCTATCCGTAAACTTCCACGATCCCAGAGGGAAAATCGTCTTCCTAGTCATTGTGTCTCTCCTGCTCGCCGCCCTAGCTGGCAGGTATCGGTGGAAACTCCACGAGGTTGGCTTCATTGTGTTTGGCCTTTACTCTGGCTTGACCTATGTGCGCTTCCTGTTCTTTCTGGGCATCGTACTGGCCCCCGTATTGGCCAGCTATCTAAGGTTCCTGCCGCCCTACCGACGCGAAGCTGACAAGCCTGCCCTGAACGCATTAATCCTGGCGGCGATGATCGCGCTGATGTTTCATTCGTTCCCGTCACCGGCTGAGCTCAAAAACTCTATCGACAAGGACTACCCAGCAGAGATTCTGCCTTATCTGAAAGCATATCCGCCCTCGGGGCCTGTGTTCAACGACTATCTCTGGGGAGGATATCTCGGCTGGCACGACCGCGAATTCAAAGACTTTGTGGACAGCCGGGCAGACATCTTTGAGTACGCGGGCGTCTTGAGAGATTATTTTGATGTTCAGGGAGTGAGGCAGCCGGACAAGATTTTGGACAAATACAACATCCGATACGTTCTCTTTCCGCCCGACGCCCCGCTCTCTTATTTGCTGATGCGCGAGCCGACGTGGAAGCCGATTTTCAAGGGCAAGGTAAGCGTTCTGTTTGAGCGAGCGAATGCGGCAGAGGCGACGCGATGATGGCGCATGACGACCTTCCGAAGGGAGGCGATATAAAACAGAACCCAGGTCGGATTCCGCCAAGCCAGATTCCGTGCGTCCGAAGAATGGGCCCCGCGCTGCTCTCTGTTGTCGTTCCTTGCGCCAACGAGGAGGCTGTACTGCGCCAAACCCATCGTCGCCTCACGGAAGCGCTCAGCCGGATCGCCGACCTCAGTTTTGAAATCCTGTATGTTGACGACGGCAGTACGGATGCCACGCCCTATCTCTTGCGGGGGTTGCAACGCGCTGATGATCGCGTTCGCGTTGTACGCCTCTCCCGGAACTTCGGTCACCAGGTGGCGATCACCGCCGGCATGGAGCACGCTTCTGGTGATGCCGTGGTGGTGATCGATGCCGACCTGCAGGACCCGCCCGAAGTTATTGCGGAATTTGTCGATCACTGGCGGCGGGGCTGTGAAGCCGCCTACGGTGTTCGTACCGAACGCGAGGGAGAGACTGCCTTCAAGTTGTGGACGGCAAAGGCCTTCTATCGGCTGATCGGGCGGCTGTCCGAAACCGAGATTCCTCTCGACACTGGTGATTTCCGCCTTCTGGACCGCAAAGCGGTGGATGCCTTGCTCGCCATGCCCGAGCGGGACCGGTTTATACGTGGCATGGTGAGCTGGCTCGGATTTTCCCAGGTGGCCGTTCCCTACAGTCGGGCGCCTAGGCTGGCAGGCAAAACCAAGTTTTCGCTGTTCAAGATGGTTCGCTTCGCCACCGACGGCATCGTCTCATTCTCAACCGCACCGCTGAAACTCGCCACCTACCTCGGGTTTACGGTCTCGGGTTTGGCGATCCTTGGAATTCTGTATGCTTTGTACGTGCGCTTTTTTGTAACAGGATGGGTTCAGGGCTGGACGAGTCTTGTCATCGCTGTCTTCTTTCTCGGCGGCGTTCAGCTTATTTGCCTGGGCATTATTGGCGAATATGTGGGGCGGATTTACGGCGAGTCAAAGCGCCGCCCCCTTTACTTAGTCCAGGAAACGGCCGGATTCGGTAAAGGAAGCAGTTCGTTCGTTCGCAAGCCCGTGGGGACAGTTTCAAACGATGTCGACGCCGATTCAAGTGTTTACCAGCCGAGGGAGGCATTTCGCTAGCTGTGACGAGCCACGCCTTAGCAATGCAGAACGAAAGCGATTTGCACGGCCGAGAATCGTCGTTCCACGATGCCTGGGCCAGTATTACGCCGCTTGAGGAGATCAGAGTTCGCCAATGCTTTGAGAGCCCTACTGCTCTGGAAAACAGATTCATTCTAAAACGGATGGGGCCTTTGCGCGGCAAGAAACTTCTCGATATTGGCGCAGGCCTAGGTGAGTCGTCGGTGTACTTCGCGCTTCAAGGCGCGGAGGTAACAACGGTAGATATCTCGCCGGCGATGATGGAAACGGCTCTTCGGCTTGCTGATCACTACGGCGTCGAACTGAAGGGGATTGTTTCGGCCGGCGAGGACCTGCGCTTGCCGAGCGCGCACTACGATATCGTATACATCGCGAATACGGTGCACCACATTCAGAACCGAGCGCTGCTGCTCGAGCAGATCAGGGCCGCGCTGAAACCGGGTGGCTGGTTCTTCTCCTATGACCCGCTTACTTATAACCCCTTGATTCGGCTGTATCGACGCATGGCGACCGCCGTACGCACGGCAGACGAGTCTCCGCTCGGAATCGGCGACCTGAAGTTGGCCGGTAAGTACTTCCGCGGTGTGCAACACCGCGAGTTTTGGTTTTCAGCGCTGTTACTTTTTGTCAAGTACTACCTGTTTGATCGAGTCCACCCGAACGACGACCGGTACTGGAAGAGAATTCTGCGAGAGACTCCCCAAAGCTTGTGGTGGTGGTTGCCGTTGCGCTCGTTGGACTCCGTCCTCAGTCGTCTGCCACTGGTTCGTTGGCTGGGATGGAACGTCGTCATGTGGGGTCGAAAGGAAGCGTAATACTCACTTTCGCTATAACGAAAAACCGTCGTAGTCGTCGCTGTATCTTGGGTCAAACCGGTTCTCGTGTATGCGGTTAAAAATAGAGTGAATTCAGAAGTGCCGGGTGGTGGGACCTATTTCAGCGGGAATTGTATGTCGAGGACGTCAGCGTCGGAATGCGCGCGGCGTGCTGGTGATGTTCGATTGAGCGGCTCAGGAATTGCTCGACCACTTCAAGCGTAGGTAGAGAGATAAGATATGGTCAACGGGAAGCGAATCGCGGTCGTCATGCCGGCTTACAATGCGGAGAAGACCCTGACGCAGACCGTCCGGGAGCTGCCCGACGAAGTCGACGTCAAGATCCTGGTTGATGATGGCAGCCGGGACCAGACGCTTCGGGTGGCCGAGACCCTGGGCCTAAAGGTCTTCGTGCACGACCGCAACTACGGTTACGGCCGCAACCAGCAGACCTGCTACCGGGAGGCGCTGGCCGCCGGAGCCGACGTGGTGGTGATGCTGCACCCGGACTATCAGTACACGCCTCTGCTGGTTACTGCCATGGCGAGCATGGTGGCCTCGGGCGTCTATGACGTGGTCCTGGGCTCCCGCATCCTCGGCGGCGGCGTGCTGAAAGGCGGAATGCCGCTCTACAAGTACGTGGCTAACCGCCTGCTTACCGCTTTCCAGAACCTGTTCACGGGGGCGAAGCTCTCCGAGTACCACACTGGCTTCCGTGCCTTCACCAGCCACGTGCTCCGCACGCTGCCCTTGCTCGAGAACTCCGACGATTTCGTTTTCGATAACGAGATGCTGGCGCAGTGCGTCTTCTTCGGTTTCCGCATCGGCGAGATCTCTTGCCCCACGAAGTACTTCGAGGAGGCAAGCTCCATCAATTTCCGCCGCAGCGTGAAGTACGGTTTTGGGGTTCTGGCCACCACGCTCAAGCTGGGCTTGCAGCGCCTCGGGGTGGTGAACCTCAGGCTCTTCCGTCCCACCGGCCGGAAGCTCGACATGGGGTATTACCAAGCGCGGAGCCAGGCGGCGGTGGTGAATGCCGTCTGATACCGCCCGCGCTCCGCTTGTCGGACTGCGTCGAAGGACTGCCCGCCAAGATAACGAATTCGCGGGCCGTTCGGGCCCGCAGGAGCCCCGGGGCTCCTGCGCAAGGTCTTTTCGTTTCCCGTCTTCATCGCCGCGCTGCTCGCCGCCGGTGCGTATGCAGTAACTGCTTCAGACGAAGCCCCGGTGATCGCGGCGAAACTCTTCTGGCGAGGGCGATACCAGGTCGCACATTTGTGGTGGGCTAGCTAATCTCTCCACTCACACCTGGCCCACAACGGATGTTTATTCCTTTACGGTCCAGGGAACACCCTGGATTTCGTCGGAGTGGCTGGGCGAAGTGGTGATGTCCATTGCCGCCCGCCCGGGGGGATTGCACGGCCTCGCAGTGCGGTAAGGATCGGCCCTACAAGTCGCGCACGTGAACGAACAGAAACCACCCGATGCAAAGAAGCGAACTCGTGCGCACTGTGACAGCACCGGCTGACGGCATTCGGTCTGCTCCAACGCCGGTTGAGGCGATTCGGCCGACCCGAATTCGGTCAGTGGACCAGGCCGCGGGCACCGCTCAAGGTGCAGGGGGACCATGACGGCTGCCAGCTCAAGGAACCAATGGCTGGACATTTTGCGCGGAATCGCCATTCTGCTGGTTTTGGGCAGCCACTATGAGTACTTCCGCATTTGGGTGCGAGTCGGTTGGGCTGGAGTCGACCTCTTCTTTGTCCTGAGCGGATTCCTGATCTCGGGTCTTCTCTTCAGCGAATACAAGAAAACCGGAGTCATCGACCTGAAACGCTTTTGGCTGCGACGCGGAATGAAAATCTATCCGCCGTTCTACTTCTTCATGGCAGCTACTGTCGCCGCCATGCTCTTTCAGCATCGCGCGATAACCGGAACCATCCTGAGCGATCTATTCTTCTTGCAGAATTATTTTTCCTGCGTGTGGGATCATGGTTGGTCGCTGGCCGTGGAGGAGCATTTTTATCTGGTGCTGCCCTTGTTGCTGGTGGTGCTGACGGGTCTATGCAAGCGCAAGGCTGACCCCTTCCGCGCCATTCCTCTCCTATCGATAGGTCTAACCGTCCTGTGCCTTGCTCTCAGGATGCGAGCATTCGTCCACGAAGAGCCCTGGAAGGCCATCGCGCAACCCACGCATTTGAGGATTGATTCGCTCTTCGCGGGAGTGACCCTCGGTTATTACAAGCATTTTCGGGGAGAGGAATTGCGGCGGAGCTCCAAGACCGCGCTCGCGCTTGCCGGGGCAGTGTTTCTGGCACCGGTGGCGCTGCTCTCGCTCAGCAACTCCTTTATGGCGAGCACGTTTACCCTGGCTTTTCTTGGATTCGGGTGCATTCTCCTTTCGGTGGCGGATCGCCCTTATTCCCGAAACACTTTCGCGCGAATTCTTGCCTGGATCGGGTACTACTCGTATTCGATTTATCTCTGGCACGCAATGCTGGTTGGTTTGGTTTTTAGGTTCCTTCAGCCCACGCTGGCCCTCTTTGTTATCTACCTCGTGTGCTGTATTGCACTAGGCGTATTCATGACAAAATTGATTGAAACGCGCTCGCTGGCTCTGAGAGACGGATGGATTCCCTCCCGCACCGTGCAGGCAGGCGTTAAGCCGTTCCCCGTCCAACTGGGCACCGGTAACGAATTGGCGGGGATGTTGACTGGAAGAACGAGTCAAGCTGAGGCTCGCTAATTAGATGTTTGCCCTTATAGGACCGGAAGCCTTGCTCGCCTCTTTGGCGCTGCTCGTCGGCTTCGTTTACCCGCAACTTGGCGCCGGTTGGTTTCGCAAGGTTGAGCGGGGGCTCGGCGCGCTGGCCCGGCGACGCACGACCAGCGTGCTGGTGTGCGGCGTGGCAGCGCTCGCGATACGAGCGGCTCTGCTGCCGCTGCTGCCGGTTCCGCACCCCTACATCAATGACGAGTTCAGCTTCTTGCTGGCGGGCGACACTTTTGCGCACGGACGTCTCACCAACCCGACACCGCCGATGTGGATTCATTTCGAGACTTTTCACGTCATTTTTCAACCCACCTATGCCTCCATGTATCCTCCGCTGCAAGGCTTAATCCTGGCAGCGGGAAAGCTGCTCGGTGGACACCCTTTCTGGGGTGTCTGGCTCAGCGTGGGCCTGATGTGCGCCGCCATCTGCTGGATGCTGCAAGGGTGGCTGCCGCCGTCATGGGCGCTGCTCGGAGGGTTGCTGCCGGTAGTGCGCTTCGGTGTCTTCAGTTACTGGGACAATGGCTATTGGGGCGGGGCCCCGGCCGCACTCGGTGGAGCCCTGCTGCTCGGGGCGCTGCCTCGGATCATGCGGCGGCTGCGTGTGCGTGACGCCCTGCTGATGGGGCTCGGAGTTGCAATTCTGGCCAACACACGGCCTTATGAAGGATTGGTGCTGAGCGCCGCGGTGGCGGTGCTGCTTGCGATCTGGGCGTGGAAGCGAAAGCCACAATTCCTGGTCAGGCGCCTGGCTCTACCGCTTCTGCTGTTGCTGGCGGTGGCGGGCGCCGCCACCGGCTATTATTTCTGGCGGGTGACGGGTGACCCGCTGCGGATGCCGCAGAAAGTGAACCGGGACACATACGCGATCGCCCAGTATTTTTACTGGCAGCCTCCACACCCGCCCCCGGCCTATCATCACGAGGTGATCCGTGACTTTTACATGGGGCGGGAACTCGCCGTCTACCGGGATGCCCGTTCTCCGGGCGGCTTTCTAAAGGCAACCGCCATAAAGCTGGGGATGAGCTGGGTATTTTATCTTGGCCCTCTGCTCACCGTTCCGCTCTTTGCCCTGCCCTGGGCGGTGCGCGACCGCCGCCTGAGGTGGTTGTGGTTCGCCGGAGCGGCGGGTTTCACGGGGAGCGCTCTTGTGATCTTTTTTAACATCCACTACGTCGCTCCCATTGCCCCGGTGCTGCTGGCAGCGGTTGTGCAGGGTATGAGGCATCTGCGGGTGTGGCGTTGGGAAGGCAAACCCACCGGAATATTTCTGACGCGCGCCATTGTGGCGATTTCTCTGCTGATGGTGCCGATCCAAGTGCGCACGATGTTGGCTC
Organism: Terriglobia bacterium; assembly: GCA_035946735.1. Classification (GTDB taxonomy): domain Bacteria; phylum Acidobacteriota; class Terriglobia; order UBA7540; family UBA7540; genus Gp13-AA77. Next base: position 22,522 of record DASYYZ010000205.1, on the reverse strand, counting down.
CGCCAAAAGCGGACACCGTGCAAGCCATGGGTTCCCAGAGGGCGGCCATCATGACGCAACTAGGTTTCTTGCCGGGCGGCCAGCTCGTGGTGGTGCGGTACAAGCCCAAGCACGATGCCTTGATCGAGTGGGTGTTCAACGGGGCGGACATTGACAGTCAAAAGGTGGTTTGGGCGCGGGATATGGGTCCGCCTGACAACGAAGAGCTGATCCGGTATTACCAGGACCGAACAGTCTGGCTGTTGGAGGCAGACGAAAAGCCACCCAGGCTCTCGCCGTACCCCGCCAACCTCGCCACTGCCCGGCAGGCAAAGAGCGGCGTTCCGCAATAGGAACTCGATGGCAGTCGAGAAAAAATCCGCTGTACAGCTTCCTACTCGCCCGACGATAGCAGCCGGCGCCGGCGTCACGGGCAGGTTCGGATATGCATGGCTACGAGCTGCCTTCTGGTGCGGCGCCATAGCGCTGGGCGCAGCGGATGCCTGGACTACCCGCTTCTCGATGAACCCGGATGGTGTCTCCTACCTGGATATGGGGGACGCCTGGTGGCGCGGCGACTGGCACATGGCCGTGAACGCCTGGTGGAGTCCTCTGTATTCCTGGGTTCTCGGCTTTGCCTTGAAAATGCTGAAGCCCTCTGCGTATTGGGAATACCCTGTAGTCCACATCGTCAACTTCTTCATTTACGTGGTGGCTCTGGGATGTTTCGAGTTCCTCTTGCGGGCCTTCATCCGTCAGCGCAGGCAGGTGGATGAGTGTTCTGGAGAAGTGGCCGTTGCCGGCCTTCCAGAATGGGCCTGGTGGGTGCTCGGCTACACTCTTTTCATCTGGACGTCCCTGGTTCTCATCACGGTCAGCGTTGTCAGCCCGGACATGTGCCTTGCAGCCTTTTTCTACTTGGCTTGGGGCCTGATATTACGCGCCCAAAACGAAACTGCTCCCTGGCGCACCTTCGCACTGTTCGGGCTGGTCCTGGGCTTCGGTTACCTCACAAAAGCCGTGATGTTTCCGCTGGCCTTCGTCTTTATTGGGGTGGGGCTGCTTTCTCTCTGTAATTTGCGCCAAACCATTCCCCGGGCCTTGCTCTCGGGATTAACGTTCCTCCTCATTGCCGCTCCATTCGCGGTTGCGCTCTCGCGGACGAAAGGGCGCATGACCTTCGGCGACGTTGGCAGAGTGGACTACGCGGTATTTGTTGACGGCGTGGATGCCTTCATCCCGGAGGGCGCGGCCCTCCGGCATCCCGTCGCCAGGATTCTTGAACATCCGGTCGTCTACGAATTTTCAGGGCCGATCAAAGGGACGTACCCGATCTGGTACGATCCCTCTTACTGGCATGAAGGCGTCAAACCGCATTTTAATCTGGGAGGGCAAGGAACCATGTTGCTGTTTGCCGCCGTGCAATATGGGTCGTTGCTCTTCAGTCCCTACATGCAGCTCAATATAACCCTCGCTCTTTTCGTCCTTCTGCTGATCGCGCCGCGGCCTCCAGCCGGCGAAAAGAAGGCGGGAGCCAATTGGCGACTCGTGGTGCCGTCGCTGTCCGCAATGGGTCTATACGCGCTTGTATTCACGGACTATCGTTTCATCGGTGCGTTCGTATGCCTGTTATCGTTAGTCGGCTTCTCCGCCGTCCGGCTTACGGCGCAAGATGGAAACAGAAAGCTGATCGCCGCTCTCGTTATTGCGACTTGCCTAAGCACAGTCGGCCTCTCGGCGCGATATACGCTCCTGGATATGTCGCGCACCAAGACCGCAGGCCCGATCTACTGGAAGGCTGCACAGGGGCTGCTGCAAAGTGGAGTTAAGCCAGGGGACAAGATCGCCGTAATCGGGAACCAACCCTGGGCCGAAACCTTCACAGCGCGGCTGGCCAGAACTCAGATCATCGGTCAAGTAAGCCAGCGGGATGCATTCTGGAAAGCCAGCCCATCCGTACAGTCGGACGTGATCGACAGCTTGCGAAGCGCCGGTGCGAAAGCGATCCTGACACTCCCAGATCTAACGCTTTCGAATCCGCCGGAACCCTGGCAGCGGCTTGGAGAAACCCCTTACTGCGCCTTGCTGCTCTCGGGCGGAAGCCGGTCATTGCGGATTCGGTCAGCTCCCGCGATGGTGCGCAAGTGAAGGCGATTGAAAAATTGGAAGCGTCTGGCAGCAGTTTGGTGTCTGAGCCCAGTGCAGGTCGGACGACAACCGATCCGCTGATTCTGGGTGTCGTAATCGCGGCCTCGGCGGTTTATCTCGCCGGTCTGATCTATTACGCGCACGTGCGTCCGATTGACGCCGACGAGGGGTTTTACACCACTGCAGCGCGACTGGTTTGGGAAGGCAAGACTCCTTACCGGGACTTCTTCTACCAGCAGGCTCCGCTGCTGCCCTACCTCTACAGTTGGATTTGGGCCGTCCACCCGCGCTCTCTGGTAGCGATGAGATTCTTGTCTGCGGCCTGCGGGGGCATTTCGGTTCTGTTGTGCGGTCTGTGGCTGGTTTCTGCAAAACGACTGCCTACAAAGGTAGCTCTCGCCACTTTCGCCCTTGTCCTTTTGAACCCTTACTGGGCGTCGTGGAACGTAGTGGTGAAAACCTTTGCGGTGTCGAACCTGCTGGCAACCGTCGCCATGATAAGCCTCTACGCGGCCCTGCGGTGGCGGCAGGCGCGGTGGTATCTAGTGGCTGGCCTGGCCTTGGGAGCCTGCGCCTCGGTGCGTTCGCTTTACGGGCCGCTCATTCCGGCGGTGTTGCTGTGGCTGCTCTGGCAGGAGCGGCAGAAATCGAAGGTATTTTACCCCAAGACCTGGACGTTTCTGGGGGGAGCTGCCTGCGGTCTGCTGCACATGGTAGTCAGCTTCGTGCGCGATCCTCACGCCTTCATCTTCAACAACATCCGGTACCACGGATTGGTGGCCGGATACCTTCTGCGAAACGGGAAGGCTGTCGTTGGGTACCAGAGTGTGGGCCACACCGCCCTGGTCTACTTCGTGATGATTGTGATCAGCTTGTTGGGGCTTCACCCTTATTTCACGGCTGAGCTAGCGGTGGCCATCGTGGGCATAGTGTGTTGGCGGAAGCGGCGTAGCAGGCAAGAGGCCCCGTATGCCGGTGACGACTATCGTTACCTTCAGCTTGCCCTCCTGATGCTTCTTGTTTACACCGCCACGGCCCTGATTCCTTTTCCTCCCTTCGATCAGTACTTCGATAGCCCGCTTGTCCCGTTTCTGGTTCCTTTCGTGGCCGAAGGCTTGGGCGTCATTATTCAGCCTAAGCGAGAATGGGTGCTGTTGCTGGCACTGCTCGTCCCCATGCTTTTCTTCGGTGAGACGAAGGTGGAAAGCAGAAGGCTCTCGCCAGACCTCGAGTGGCACCCTTCGTCCAGTCGAAACGTGGCGCGAGCTATCGAAGCCAATAGCCGGTCTGACGATGAGGTGCTTTCTTTCTGGCCCGGCTACGTGTTCGAGTCAGGGAGGCAGTACGTCGCGGGCATGGAGGACCCTTTCGTCTATCGAATTATGGGCAGGATCAGCCCCGAAGCCAGGGCGCGGTACCACGTGGTTTCCCAGGACCAGATCATCCGAGCGGTGTCTACTCGCGCAGTCAGTCTTGTGGTTGTCGGTCCCTGGCTGGGTGACTACTACGAAAACTTGTCTCCGGCCGAGATCCAGGAATTTCATTCGGCCGTGGATGCAAATTATTCCTTGATAAGCAAGATTGACGACGTCGAGGTTTATCGGCGGCGGGCAGGCGCGCCTTTGGCTGTCACCCCCGCACAAGCGGCGGTCCAGGTCACTCCGCGCCGGCGTGGATTCCCGCTTGCGCGGGAATGACGATCACAGTGCTGAGTCATTAATGAGGTACCTTGCCGCGAATGAAATCGCCTCCCAAGCAACCGCCCTTCCAGGCGCGCCGCTCGAAGAATCGGTCACGATTCCGGAAAAATCGCGCACAAAGAGCAGGGAGCGCGATCCCCAACTCGCTGCTAGTTCGTTGTGGCCTAGAGGGCGCAGTCCGTGGGCTCGCGGGAACCAAAATCGAGAGTGGGGCAACCTGACCCCGTTCGTGACGCGGTCGCGAAAAGGAGGGCCAGAATCGGAATCGCCGAGAAATACCCCCACCAAGGAATGACGGCCGTAACCGGAACAACGAGTGTGGCGACGGCAGCCAAAGCCGCCCACACGGAATCGCTGCAAAGGCAAAGCCCCATGGGAATCATCAGGATGCTGGCGTCCTGAGCATTGAGGTGATAGCTCACGAGCGCGGCAGCGACGATGGCCAGAGGCAGGGACGGCCGGCGCCGTGCCACGAACGCTATCACTGCCACGGAACTCGCGGCAATCAATCCCTGCAGCCACCAGTGTCCTAAGTGCCCCTCGAACATCGCCGAGAGCAGACCCCGAAGGTTCAGCATCGTCTTGGCCGAGAGCGCGTAGTACTTCAGTCCAAAGTCTTCCGAGGTCAGGTTCACGCTCATTCCCAGGAGCATCGAGGCGTATTGCCGGGTGCCGTGGACGCCCACCAACAACACGGAAGCGAGTCCGGCGGCGGCGGTCGAAATTGCGAATCCCAGCACAAATCGCCAGCGCTTCCAAAGTAGAAAAAGAAGGGCAATCGGTATCACGACCTGAAACTTGAAGAGACCGAGGCCCGCGAGGAAACCGGCAGCCGGTTCTTTCCTTCTTTGTATGCAAACGAACGCCCCGGCCAGCAACGCGAGCAGCACGACGGAGTCCTGACCCGTGGTGATCGCTTTCGTGATGGGGAAGAACGCGGCAAACAGAAGAGCGGGAAAGGGCTTCCATCGTTCGGACAGCACCCGGAAGCTCGGGCTCAGCAGCCGGACACACAGAACCACCACGCCCAGATTCAAAACGACGAACACCACGAACGCGACCCGGTAAGGCAGCAGCGATAAGGGGACGAAAAGCACCTCCTCATAGGCCGGGTGATCCATGGCGATACTGAAGGTGGCGCCTACGGGAACAAGCCTCTGCTCCGTCTGCTGAACGATGTCGCGGTCATAGAGTTCGTGGGCATGGTGCGTCCGGGCCATGTATCCGGATGTGTAGAGCGAGCGGAAATCCGCCACGCCGCGTAGCCCCACGGGCACGTAAGCCACCCAGGCCAGAATTTCCAAAGTGACCATCACGGCAAGCAAACCGAGAGCCAGCTCGCGCGGCCAGAATTTGTTGTTTGGAGCCGCCGGACGGCCCTCCTGAGGCTTCCCGGCGGCGAGCGGGACGGCGATTTGAGTGGATGGATTGTTCATTGGCCGATGTAGGTATCCCTGTGGATCCCCAGCATGCTGAGGAAAACCGACGAAAATAATACCTCCACGCCGACCAGGAGCGAAAGGGAGCAGAGGAACACTGTCCGGACGGGCTGCAGCAGGCCGAATCCACGGGCAGTCCATTGCGAGAACACGATGGCGTCGCCTGCGAATCCGGCGGCCACCAAAGTCAACCCAAGCAGCAAGCCGTGCTCCAGCTTGACGCGCCTCAGCCAGCGCGCCAGGCTCTTTTGATTGGGCGCCAGCTTTTCCGTGTAGCAGAAGACCTTCACGAAGAGGCCGATGGAGATGATGTGGACCCCCACCAGCGCCAGCATCATGGCGAGCGCCATGGTGTGAATGTCAAAGCCCACCCTCCCGGCGGTGCGCAGGCCGGGGAGCAGCCAGAAGACCAGGCCGAACCCTGTGGCCACCAGGAGTCCGCCCGGAAGCAGAAAAAGCCAGTTGGGCGCATACAGCAGAATAAACCGGAGGTGCCGCCAGCCATCCTGGAAGGTCCGAAGGTGGGGCGGGCGGTCTCGCTGCTCCGGCCACACGGTGATCGGAACCTCAGTGATCCGCGCGCCCAGCGTCGCCGCCTTGATCACCGACTCGGAGCAGAACTCAAACCCGGTAGTCCGAACGTCGAGGCGGTGGAAGACCTCCTTTGTGAGTCCCCGCATGCCGCAGTTGATGTCGCCGACGCCGGAGCGGAAAAAGAGATTCAAGAGAGCGGAAAGCGCCGGCGTACCGATCAGCCGGTGGTGCCACTTCATGGCTCCGGCCTTGATCTGACCTTGGAATCGATTGCCCACCACAAATTCATATCCGTCGCGCCATTTGGCTATGAAGCGGGATATTTCCGAGAAATCATGACTGCCGTCGGCATCACCCAGGATGATGAACTCTCCGCGCGCGGCCTCGATTCCCGCTCGGGACGCGCTACCGCAGCCCTTAACGGGCGCGTCCACCACCCTGGCGCCTCGCAGCTTGGCGATTTCCGGTGAGCCGTCCGTAGAACCGTTGTCGGCCACCACCACCTCGCCGCGAATCCGGGCTCGCTTGAAAGCCGACAGAGCCTCGTCAACGCAGTGCCCTATCGATTGAGCTTCGTTTAGGCAGGGAATCACTACGGAGACTTCAGGAGAGACAGGGGGCTGGGCGGTGGCGTCGGCCAAGCAATCTTCTTGCGCCAGTTCAGTTTGGGTGCTCAAGCTTAAATAGTCCCGTGAGGTCCGTACCCAGACCTCTTCGCAGCACTTCCCGTGCCAACGCCTGGGCGAGGCATGGTAAGACACCTGCTGTACTCAGCCGTCCGGCCCCGGTTGCGCGTAAAAGGCTCGCCCTCATTCTAAATAATTTATCGGAGACACATGGGTCGCCCGCTCTCATGGCAGCCTTGCGGGCAGCGCCGAAACCCGGGGCAATGCTCGATACTTAACCTTTGGTCAGCGTAGCGTGTCAACGGATGGCTACAGTAAGGCAAGGAGGTCGGGCACGCGGCGTTACACTGTGGGGACTCTCAGCTTCCGGCTTTTGGCAGGAGTGACGCCTTTTGCCAGGCACGCCGGGGTTCAATAGACAAGTGCTCGGCCAGACAAGTCCTCGACGCAATCTGCCATCCTCTGGCCGATCCTCTCCATCCGCGTCCATTACCACTCTGCGCTGCTCGCTCGACCGCAATTACTGGGCGTCATGGCTTCCGTAGACAGAAGAAGACTGAACGGAAGGAAGCGACGCATATGGGTGCGTGCTAACGAAGCTTTCGGCCCGAGGAAATCTCGGCCCGCGGGGCGAGTGTTGGTTTGACAGCTTCGATTGAATTCGTATACTCGAGGCCGGCCGATGCTCGTAGTGGTAAGCCGCCGACTCACTTCGGCATGGCCGGTCCTTTCACGCGCGCGTCACGGTTGAGGCGGGTCTCCCCGCAAACTCGCTGCCCACGGGATCCTATTAAGGGCCACAGGCTGGATCCTGGGTTGCAGGCGCCTTAGCTAGCCTAGCGGAGGCGTGTCGTCGACAACAGATGTCAGCGCCATTTCTGGCGGACGGGATTGCAGAGGATGATGCACTTCGTAGCGCTCAATCTGCAGTTGGTCACCGATCTCCGTGCGGCTCTTGAAGATTGTATGCGCCGGAAGCTCGATGACGCTTTCAGCGCGAAAGTGCGATCTGATAGAAAACGGGTGGACCAATTCCCGCAGGCCTACCACCTTGAAGCCTTCGTCGATGAACACGACATCGATCGTAAAAAGCATGCCCACGGTATGAATGGAATTGCTGGGCACAATCCATACGCCGCTATCCGGCTTAAGAGAGCGCCTTCCCAACAGCCCGACCAGACGGCCGAGAATGGTGTCCGCGACCTTGACCCGTAAGGCCAGAAGGGACTCCTTCGTATGGTTATACACATATACGTCGCTGCGTTTCTTAGGCATACAAAGCACGGGTCCCGGGCTATCAATGGCAAATTGTAGGCCCCACTTCTAGCGAGGGGCCTTCTTTTTCATCCTGAAAATGAGAACTACCAGCACAACACCAGCAAGAACTCCTGAAACGACCCGAATTAAAGTTACGTTGTCCATATTTTTCCTCTCAGAGCCTAGGATTGAACTGCATCCGTCATATCACGGTCTTGAAACTTTTAATAATGGTTATGACCGCCGGAGCGGCTGTGACAATGAATATCGAAGGGAAGATGAACAAGACCAACGGAAGCACCAGCTTGATCGTTGTTTTGGCGGCCATCTCCTCGGCCCGCTGCCTTCTTTGCACCCGCAAAGCTTCAGAAAAGGTAGCCAGGGACTTCGAAATTGGCGTTCCGAAGCGCTCCGTTTGTGCAAGCATGTTAACGAAAGATCGCACGCTTTCTACGTCCACGCGGTCGGCCATATTGCGCCACGCCCCAATGCGAGGATTGCCCGCCCGCTGCTCCAGGTTGATCTGGACAAACTCGTCGCTCAGGTCCCGGTGACTGATCTTCAACTCCTGGCCGACTCTCATAAGGGCTTGGTCCACCCCTAGCCCCGCCTCCATGCAAATAGCAAGGAGATCCAGAGCATCGGGCAAGCTGCGCTTAATACGGTCACGCCGCTTGTTGACTGCCCGCCCGAGCCAAAAGTCCGGGAGAAAGAATGTCAGCACGACGGTCAAGATAAAGATAAAGATAACGTTGTCTCTGAAGCAGAAAGCGACGGCGAAGCCAGCAATCGCCGGCAGAAGCAACCTTATACCAATAAAGACATCGGCGTGATAGGGCTTTCGATAGCCCGCGAGCATCAAGCGCCGAACGATCTCCGGATTGGGAGCGCCGCCGAACATGCCGCGCAGCTTTCCGAGGGGCCTTGCAAACCTCTCGGCGCTGAACCCTCGGCCTCCCAAGCCAGCAGCACCCGCAGGGTCCCACTGGTTGGCCACCTCGGCCAGCAGGGCGCGCTGGGGGGATGAGCGGCCCAGCAGCAAAAATATCAGGAAAAAGCCCACCAAGAGTATGATTGCCGCAACAACCAGTAAAAGGTCCATAGAGCTCACACTTTGATGTCGATGATCTTTCGGATCGTAAAGACCCCTAACGCCATCATAATCAGACCGGTGTACAGAAGGTGCCGGCCGAGAGGATCCTGCCACAATGCCTTTTCGTAATCGTGGTTGACCAGATTGATGAGAAGGAAGACGATGAATGGTAACATGCAGAGTACCCACGCGGTAACGCGACCCTGGGCCGAATAGATTCGCAGTTGCCCTTTCAGCCGTATCCTCTCCCGCATCACAGCGGCTGTCTTATCCAAGACCTCGGCCAGATTACCTCCGGTTTCCTTTTGCACGAGGATCGCCGTCGCCAGAAACTGGACATCGTCGAGCGGCACCCGCTGTGCCAGGTTGAGGACTGCCTCCCGAATAGGTAATCCCAGGCTTTGCTCCTCAAAAACGATACGAAATTCCGAAGCGACGGGCTCAGTGATCTCCTGCGATACCATCTCGATTGCGGAAATGACTCCGTGCCCCGCTCGCAACGCCCTCGACATGAGGTCGATGCTTTCGGGAAGGAGGGTATCAAACCGTCGAAGCCGAGCGGCCCTCTTCATGGCCAAATATCCGTAGGGCGCGATCCCAGCGGCGACCCCCACTAGCAAAGCAAAGGGAGTCAACGCGATCAATGTGCCGCCAACCGACGCAACCAGCAGTGCCAGCAGAAGCGACCCGAACAGCAGGTTGGAGACGGTCCAGGTACTCCCGGCCTGAATGATGAACAGGCGTAGTCCGGAACAGCCCGGAACCTGGGCTAAGAGAGCGTTTAGCCAGGGAATCGAGCTGAGCGTCTCCTGCTTCAGGATGGTCGTTCCATCCGCGTCAATCGTGTACATGCTTCCGATAAGGCGGAGGTGCCGCTGAACATCGGCCTCGGGTTTGGTGGGCTTCAGCACCCACACGATAACCGCGAAGGTCAACAAGAGGAGCAGGATGAAGAGAAGCACCGGATACATCAAAAAATCCTCAACGCCTAGATTCGCACCAAATGTTCGAAAAGAGTGGCCGGGACCGGAATGCCTGAAGCCTTAAGTTTTTCAGCGAACTTGGGTCGTATGCCCGTCGCAGAGAAAGCGCCGACAACCCGCCCCTCGGGCGAGATGCCTTGTTTCTCAAAGACGAAAATGTCCTGCATACTGACCACGTCTTCGTCCATTCCTGTAATCTCTGTAAAGTGAGTCACCCTTCGCGTTCCGTCGCTCATGCGGGAAATTTGGATAACAATGTCGATTGCAGAGGCAATTTGCTGGCGAATGGCCCGTTCAGGGAGATTAAGATTCGCCATCAGCGCCATGGTCTCGAGCCGGGAGATCGCATCCCTGGGAGTGTTGGCGTGGACCGTCGTCAAAGACCCGTCGTGCCCCGTATTCATTGCCTGGAGCATGTCCAAAGCTTCCTCGCCGCGCACCTCGCCCACGATAATCCGGTCTGGCCGCATTCTGAGGCTGTTGATCACCAATTGTCTCTGCATAACGGCCCCTTTGCCCTCCACATTCGGAGGCCGCGTTTCAAGGCGAACGACGTGCTTTTGCTTCAACTGGAGTTCCGCCGAGTCTTCTATCGTCACGATTCGTTCTTTGTCAGAAATGTAGCCGGAGAGCACGTTAAGAAAAGTCGTTTTCCCCGCGCCGGTTCCGCCCGAAATAACCATGCTCAGTCGCGCTTTGACGGCGCCTCTGAGAAGCTCCAGCATGGGCGGCGTCAGTGTCCGGTTAGCGAGCAGATCATCCGCCGTGAGAGGAGTATGTCCGAAGCGCCGGATGGAGAGGATCGGACCGTCAATGGCCAGCGGCGGAATAATCACGTTGACTCGCGAGCCGTCCGCTAGACGCGCATCAACCATGGGTGAGGACTCGTCGATTCTGCGGCCAACCGCTGCGACGATCTTCTCAATGATGTGCATCAGGTGAGCGTCATCCTTGAACATGACACCGGTCTCTTCCAGGACGCCCCCGCGCTCGATGTAGACGCGCTTGTGTGTGTTAACCAGAATATCGCTGAGGGTGGGATCTTGGAGAAGAGGCTCCAAAGGACCCAGACCAAAGACCTCATCAAGAACTTCGCGCGCTAGCCGCTCGCGCTCGCTCGCACTCATCGGGGTATTAAGATTTCCCACCAGGTCCTGAATCACCGAGAGCACCTGGCCTCGAATACGGGTATCGCGGAAAGTCGCGATCTTTTCCAGGTCTACCTTGTTGAGGAGGTCCCGATGGACTGCAGACTTAAGATCCTGATAGGCCTTAAAAGAAAGCCCGGCTCTCTTCTTCTCTTCGCCGGCGCCTGCTATGGCCGCGCTATTCGCAAATGTTGACATTGCGCTCGCTTCTCCCATTGATATTCACGCTCAACAACAGTAGCCCTCTCAACGGCCCAGTAAGCCGAGCAGGCCCTTCCCTGGTTTCCTTTTCTCTGAAACGGGGTTCGATTTGCTCCCCAGATCTTCGGCCCACGCCTTCAGACTGCGTGCAACCTCGGAATTCGATAGCTGAGAGGACGGATCGCCGGCATTGATGGTTCGGATGACTTGGTTATATTGGTTCGGCACTTTCCAGTACAGACGGGTGCGAATGGCCTTCTCAATCTCATCGTCCGTAATGGCGCTTCTTTTCGCGTGCCGGTTTAGAACAACTCGAACTTTCTCCGACGGGAACTGCATGCGGCCAAGATAATCCAGGTACCTTGCAATGTTCCGCACCGCCGACACCTCGGGAACGGTAACAAGATACAACTGGTCGGAGCGGCGGATGACCTCCAGGTTCTCCTCGCTAAGACCCGGGGCACAATCGATCAGCACAAAGTCATACCGGAGCCGGATAAAGTCAATCGTCTGGCCGATAGCTTCGGGCTGCAGCCGCCGGCCAGGCTCAGTCAGGTCAGGCGCCGGCAAAACGTCCAAACCGCTGGGATGGCGCAGCACGAAACTCTGCAGCAGCTCGGCGTCCAGCCTGTCGACGGCCTCGGCGAGTTCATGAAAGTGGTACTGGTGTTTCGTTAGGCCGAGATGCAGCGCGGCGTCTCCGCAGGCCGAATGCAGGTCAATGAAAAGGGCTCTTTTCGAACTGGATCTCGCCAGAAGCGCGCCCACGTGTGTCGCGATGGTCGTCACCCCTGACCCGCCTTTGCCCCCCAGAAAGGTGAGCACCGCCCCGTTGAGCAGCTCTCGTTTTTCCCGCTTGCGCCCGCCGACCCGCACAACCGCTTCCAAAAGCTGGTCGCGGTCCGCCGGTTTGACAATGTACTCACTGCAACCACAGCGCATCGCCTGGATGATGAGGTCCGGTTGAGCGTTCGAGGAAATCGCAAAAATTGCGGTTCCCGGCAGTTTCTCGTGGATCCTTTCTGCCGTCAGGATTGCGCTCCTGCGATCTTGGTCAAAATCGATCAGGCAGATTTCAGGCACAGACTCTGGCATCACTTCAAAGAACAGATCGTCTTCGCCCAAATAATTGCGCCGCTCCGTCCGCAGTCGAACAAAAGGAGTTGATCCTATGAAGTGCTTCAGCTCGGTTGCAGTCTCATCATCCAAACAAATGCTGACCATGGAGAGCACATCAGCAGATGAGAGATTGTCGCGAGGCGAAACCTTGGCGCTTTCTCGAAGGTCCATGATCATTGGATTTGCTTGGGCGTCGACTCGGGCGACGGGCTCCCAAGCTCCTTATGGCCAGGCAGGCTATGGTCGAAGCCTGGCGTCTTCAAGTACGGCTCGGCAGGTTTGGGTATCTGGGAGGCCATCTGGGCCCCAGTTCGGACGGGGTCAACGATGTGCGGCGTCACCAGAACCAGCAGCTCAGATCGGCTCTTTTGAACGGATTTTGACCGGAAAAGCTGGCCCAGGATGGGGATATCTCCGATTCCTGGAATCTTGTTGAGTTGATCTTGAACTCTCTGATCCAAAAGCCCCGCGATCCCGAAAGCCTGGCCGTCCCTCAACTCAATTTCCGTCTCTGCTCGCCGCGTTGAGAGGGCGGGAACCGTGAAGCCGGATATCGTCACCGCATTGGTAAAGTCCAGGGTGCTGACTTCAGGCGCAACCTGGAGTCGAATCGTGTTATCCGCATTGATGTACCCGGTGAAGTCCAGACGAACGCCAAATGGTCGAAACTGAATGGTAACCACGCCAATCGCCTGGCCTCCCTGGACGATAGGAACCGGAAACTCGCCTCCTGCCAGGAAGCTTGCTTTCTTGCCGTTGAGGGCCAGCAGGTTCGGCTCGGCCAGTATCTGAAGCACATTTTTCGTCTCCAGCGCCTCCACCGTAGCACCCAGATTGATGTCCGGCCGGAACAGAAAGAGGTTCAGGAGGTTAGTGAAGTTAAAGGTTGTGGTTGTGCCGTGGGATGTTCCGGTGACTGTCTCTCCCGCTCCCGTACCCGACGGAGGTCCGAACTGCTGGGTGGTGACGATGCCAGGCGTGTTGCCGGCACCCGTACTGAAAATGTTAAACCCGAGCTGATTCAAGCGAGTCCGGTCGATCTCAGCGATCTTCACTTCCAGCAGGATTTGGCGGTCATGGATCTGTGCTTGGCCGAGAGAGTCGACGATGTCCTTCGAGTAGATTCCAGCCATCTTCACCAGATCGTCCTCGGCGTGCTGGTCCGCGACTGTCCCGGAGAGGATCAAGCGGCCACCGTCTGCCTGCGCCTGAATCTTCTGGTTCGGATAGGCGCGCTCAATCGCTGTTCGCAGGCCGGATACGTCCACGTCAACCATCACGTCGAGCATGCGGGAGCGGCCCGTCTCATCCCACAGGATAAGACTGCTGGTTCCGGCAGCTTTCGCTTCTACCACCACCTGAGTCGGACTTGTGGCCACCCCTTCAATTACCACCGGGTTACTCACCAGCACCCGCTTCAGCCGGGTCTGCATGTTGATGACCACCGATTTGCCCACCAGAATGTGAAGCGGCTCAGCTTCCGGCGTGGTCTCCTCGGCCAACCCCATCCCGCCCATACTCACGAGCGCCACGCTCAAACCGAAAATCAGAGTTTTGATACCCGGCAAATACTTCATTGCTTTCGGAACCCCCTAGCCTTCCCATCGTCCGATCAGAATTTCTGAACACTGCGCGCGTCCCCTTGGATCACTTCCAGGACGTAAACATCAGGCGTCTTTACAGCAGGGGCTGCCTTTGGCCTCACTGCCCTTACCGCAGGTGGTGCCGGCGGTCTCGCGCCGGCCACCAACTGGTCCAGTCTCGTGGGTGTCGAGTTCACTTGAACTTGATCGGCCCCACTGCGCAGTACGAATTGGATGGTACCCTGGCCGCTGGCGAGCAACAGCTTTTGTGAGTTTTGTGAATTAAGCAGCAGCGTTACCACATTCACTGTCTGCGGCTTGCCTTGCGGGTCCGGCTCAATCTGCTCGCCCGCAGTGAGCACTTCCACGTTCTGCAGAACGGTCGCCGTCAGGGCGCCGGGACTGCCCGGTAGGGTAAACGTCCCGAGCACATCCACGTGGGAGCCCGGATACAGAAAGCCTGCCACGCCCACCACTTCGTTGGACCGCACCGAAGTCGCTCTCATGCCCTCCGGTATTTTCACCGCCAGGCCGAGGCCGGAGCCCGCCACCGCCAAGTCGCGCTTTAACACTGGCTCCTTGATGCCCAAAGGATAGATTAGGGGGCGCCCCACCACCTGTTCGACCTTCGTGAACGAGTCTGGCATTGGGACCGTCGCCGGCCAATCGATCAGGCTCACGTCGTCCGCGCTCAGGGCGATGCCGGCCGGCAGCTCCTTGGCCGCAGCCACGATCTGCGTTGTCTGCGGGTGCGAAACGCTGCGCCGCAGCCAGTTAAACAAAAGATAGGTAATCGCACCGGCCAAACCGACTGCCAGCAATAGTGCCGTCAAGACTCTTCGAGCTTGCGTAAATCACCCCCACTAAAACGTTGCATTTGAAAGAAACAGAAAGAGCGTTCCCGCCGCGATAGCCAAACCGTACGGCACACGGATGGCCACCGGATCCTGCAAATTAACCTCCGGGTGAGGCCGAATGCCTGACGTCAGATGAAAATGAAGCAACTCGCCCATGTTCTGGAGGGTGCTGCTTACCCGTCGGTGGAATACCATATAGAGTACGGCCAATGCCGCCCCCGCAAACGCCGTGAACACCATGGCCAGCACCGCATGCTGCAGGCCCACCCAGGCGCCGATGGCCGCCATCAGCTTCACATCGCCTGCCCCCATGCCGCGCACCAGAAAGAAGAGGAAGAACACTCCGCCTGCTACCAGAGCGCCGAGCGCGCCTTGTGCCAGTCCGCGCCAGCCCCCGAAAACACCCTGGAAGGCAAGACCCAGGATCAGGCTGCCATAGTTAAGCCAGTTCGGAATCCGCTTGCTGCGAACGTCGCTCACCGCGCCGGCAGCAGCGGAGATCAAGGCACCTAGCATCAGGTATTTCTCCACGTCTCCTCGAAACCAATTGGTTGTAAAAACACTATCCCGGTGGCGGGAAGTGGCTCTGTTGATTAACCCGGTCCGCCTACCTCCCACATCTTATCGGTCATCACCCATTTTTATCTTAATGGGTTGGTCGACTGGAGTTGACAGCAAAGGAGCCGCCGGCGAACTTAGCCCGTTGCCAAGCTCGTCGGCTCTCCGCTTGCAACGCTCTCCGGGCCGAGAGAGCCTGAAGAAAGCTAGGTGATGTAAGTGCCGAGAATGGTACCAACCTGCGAGAAAGCGCTGTTGATCGAGCTCGCCAGGCTGCTCATGCCTGCTGTAGCGGCAAAAGCAACCAGCGCGATGAGCAGCACGTATTCTACAAGGCCCTGGCCCGATTCCTCGCGGTGTAAACGACTGAAATGGTTAATGAATGTCCTCAAGACCCCTCCTGAATGGCTACTTGAATCCGCAAGATGCTTCCCGCAGCGGCATGTGCCCCCACGGGTTGGCCGGCGAACTCTGCAATGCGCAGGTCACGCCGGCCTCTGCGCCCAGTCCCCCCAAAAAGCGAGAAACTAGGTGATGTAAGTGCCGAGAATGGTGCCAACCTGCGAGAAAGCGCTGTTGATGGAGCTCGCGAGTTTCGTCATCCCCGCCGTAGCGGCAAAAGCGACCAGCGCGATAAGCAGCACGTACTCCACGAGACCCTGGCCGGATTCCTCGCGATGCAGGCTCGTGAAAGACTTCAGTAATGACTTCATTGAGTTATATCCTCTCGATTTTGAATTTTGAGATTCGCGTTCAAGATCACTTCAGCAAATCGCTCTCGCGCTGGCTGGGCAATATGAACTGGCACTTTAAGGGCAATTAGCGAGCCAAAGTGTGCTGAAGGGAAAAGAAAGGATCTGGGGGCTAGGATTTGGGATCTAGCGCGGAGCGGGCACCTAAATTCTGGCTTCTTTGCCATTTTCAGGCCAGAATTGCAGGTGCCGCATCATGAGGTAAAATACTGATTCTATGTGATTAACTAGCATTAGGAGCTCCCCGGCGACTTCCCCGGCAACCAGCGCCCGGTCTCGCGGGTGACCGAGCGTATTAACCACCCTTCCGCGTTGGGGTTGAAGCGCCAAGCTCCTAAATCCCAGCTCCTAAAACCTGAGCCCGCTCCGAGTGTTACCAAACGTATTCACATTCCCCAGCCAGGCTGTTAACCACGAACCGATACCGCCTGCCACCCGGTGTGGCGTACCACCAATTCAGCGGACAACGGAGCGCCGCCGTCTCGGCGGCATCCGCCGGGGGAGCCTGTCCTGAGCACAGTGAAGGAAAATGCCGGCGCTCCGGCGAGATCGTTCTCCACTCATTCGTAGAGACCGCGCTAGGGCCTTGGGCATGCCAATCCCTTCCGTACCATGAACAGGAAGCGCCAGCCAGACGCCGACCTCAGCACCTTACAGGCGCGATAGTGCGCGAGCAGGTAGTCCGCCACGGGGTCGACCGCAATGGCGGCCACGGCTGTATTCGGCCACGAGCTTGAAATCTTTTCGTCAAACCTGTATTCATACAGCGCAACCGCCGTACCGGCCGCGTCAAGATCGCGCACTACCTCGGCGCTCTGTTGCGGCGTGTGCATCCCAGGCTGGATGTAATCGAAGGGAGCCGGGCTGAAGCTGTCCGTCAGGTAATAGTAAAGCGGCAGGTAGGGATAAACCAGAATGGTCGAACCGGGCGCCACGTGAGCCTGCACGTATTCGAGAACGGTATCGGGAGCGGAGCTGCTGATCACTCCGCGACGGGTCTTCACGGTGAAGCCGGCGCCTACGCTCCTCAACAGCAGCACCAGCGCAAACAGGCCGAAACACACTAGCGCTAGCGCTCGCACCGCCGGCCGGAGGGCGTGAAAAACGCCCGAGGGCACGCCGCCACCATCCGAAATCCACGCCAGCACCAGGTAAGACAGGGGCGCGAGGTACATGAAGTGGATGATGTCCGCTCTCACGACCAGCACGGAGAGCAAAAGCCCGGAAATGGCCGCCGAAATAAGAATGTAATGGGCCCTGGGGCCGCTCATTGCGGCTGTGGCCGCGCCGTCCTCACGGGTTTCCATGTCCCCTGGTCTCTTCTCGTCCGCCCCTCCAGCCTCGCCCTTCAATTGCGGGCAAGGGGCAATGGGCAAGAGGCAAGAGCCAAGGGGCAGTCTGATGTAGATCACTTGGTACACGAGCACGCCCACCGCAATGAGCGGCAGCACGGGCACCAGAAACCCCGGAAACACCACCAGCAGGGCCAGCACCGTGTGAAGTGGATGCCCGCTCCCGAACAATGTGGCGCGCGAACTCTCGGACCAGTCCTGATGACCGTAGGGCACGCTGTTGGCGCTTGAATAATGTCGCAGGGGCCAAAGCCAGTCCGCCAGCATGGGTGAAAGGCTGTGCTGCGTGCCAAACCAGGCAAAAGTCAATAGAAACGGCCACGCGAGCCCGACCGCCAGCGCGAGCCAGTTGGCCCGACCTGACGCGGGCACAAGGCCCGCTGCTACGACCGCCCCCGTCTGGGCCGGGACCGGGTTCAGGCTTTCGCGGGAATGACGGGGGTCGCCCTTCCTCATCAGCCTGCGCAAACCCGTCACCGCCGCGGAAGCGCGGGTCCAGCGACGGCCCACAGCCACCAGGCCAAACCCCGCCGCGAGCCCCAGCGCGAGCCCCGCCCCCTTCGACTGCTCGAAAAGCGCCGTGATGGCCACTAGCGTCCCCGTGGCGAAGGCCCAGCGCCACGCGGGCGCCCGCGTCCGGGCGGGCACAAGGGCCGCCCCCACGGTCTCCTGGTACCGCACTGCACAGTACACTGCCAAGCACGTCCAAAGGGTGCTGTACCAGTTGTGCAAAACCAAGAAACGGTAGGGCAGGCAGGTGAGCGTCACCAGAGCCGCGGTGAGCAAGGCGGTCGCCCACCGGCAAACGCGACGGGCCAGCAGATAGGTGACCACCGAAAAGACGCCTCCGCAGAAGGCGAGCGCCGTCCGCGCCACCAGTACTGAGTCTCCCAAAATCTTGAACAGTAGGGCCGTCAGGTAGTAGGAGCCGGGCGTGTAAAAAGAGAAGAAGTCGCGATAAGGCACCTGCCCACGCAGGATCCGCTCCGCCCCTTGCAGGATAATGCCCTCGTCGGGCTCCATCATGGTGTAGCGCCGGAACAGGTAGAGGTAAGAAAACGAGGCCAGAAACACCAAGACGGCAAGGTGCCTCCCAATTACCGGTGGTTGAGGATCTTGAGGCAAATCGTCCTCGCCTGTTTCGTAGGTCCCCCCAGGCGCTATCATCCCCGAAGGCTGCGGAAAAACCCTTACATCCTGTCATCCAATCCGGGACCCGCCCAGCCGTTAGCTCTGTGCAAGCCTGCCCGAGTCATTCTGTGGTCGAAGCAATGAGGCCGATCGCTTGAGTGGGCACCCTGCGTCCCCACTGAACAGTGCAACATAGGCCGACTGAGGGGAGCGGCTGCTCGGGCCACCGGACCTAGCAGCCCTCACTGGTGGAAGGACAGGGTAATGACGGACTTTTCGGCGCTACGAGCTTCTGGATTGAGGGAAGCGGTTCCCCTCCGGCAGGCAGGATCGCTTAACTGAGCACCAGAGGTGCCCTTTGAAGTCTTCAGGTTCTTGGGCACACACGCCCCTTCTCCTCCCTCGATGGATACGATAGCGGCTTCTCCTGGCACCGAGTCGCTGCCCAGGAGGGCATCAGTATTACGACCCTTCCGGTCCATCTTCTGCTTGTTCTCTTGCGTCGCCCTGCTTTCCTTGGTTTCGCTCTGTAAGGGCTTTGACATTTCATCCTGAATACGCCCGGCGAGCTGTTTGCTCCCTCCGGCGAGCCCAGATGCTGTCTTGGCCGTCAACGAAGCCGCGCTTCCCGCAGCCGCGGCGTATTCTGCAGCCGCCTGAGGCAACGCGATGGACGGAACGGAGCCGAGAGCAATGGTTACAGCCACTCGGAAAAGAAGCCTCTCACACATGGACATCTACCTCGTCGCACGCGGCCTGAATGTCGGAGGAACCCCAAGCTCAAAACTCAAGGAATTCAACAGTCTCGTCAACAACAAACGCGATCCGGGACCGCTAAAGGTTCTGTCGCGGGAACCGCTCGCGTCTTCTCTAAGAAGCGCAGCAAATGGCGCGACCCTGCCCCTCGCGAGCTCTCGGGCGCCCGTAGTCTAAGGTCCGATTATTACTAGCCCAATCCTAAAAGTTGCCGATACGTTCTTTGATGAACTTTACGGCCGACATCTTGCAAATGTTTCTGCGCATCGTCTTCTGGGGCGCGCTCATGCTGATTCTTGTGGGCTGGCTGTACCACTTCGCCGCCAGTCTGTGGCACGCCAGAATTGAGCGGAATGTTCAACGGTGGTCGCCGCGTCGAATCCTGCCTTCGACAAGCCCCGACAGCAGCGCCGTAAGGGAAAGTCATAGCCGACGGTGCCGCACCTGACAGCCCAAACCTGACAGCCCAAACCCCTGCGGCCCTTTGGAGTCGCAAGGGGGGGGACGACGTTAATCCATCGAGCCACCCCAGCGCCTCTGACCTTTCGTCCCACTCAGCCCGACCGATTGGCCGCCACGTTGGTGCCCAAAAAAACTCAGCTGGAACCCTAGCGACCCCGCTCGTTCCCAACGCCGACTGTCTCCTCTTCTTCTTCGGTCGAGGGTTGGAGGCTGCTCTGACTGTCTTGGCACGAATAGGGGTCATGAATAAAGACCCGATAGAATTTTCCCGCGACGTCCAGGTTCGTGATCCATGAGGTTACGTTGGGGGTGGTAGTATCCTTCCGGCGCCGTGCGAGTTCTCCAGACCAGATATGACTCGGACCCAACCCATCCATCACTTCCCTGAGAACTGGCTTGGTGCCTTCGGATGGGTGCAGGCGGGTCACGTTTTTGCCGATCAACTCCCCTGTCTCGTAGCCGAATGTGTCGTCCTCAGCGTGATTGGCGTAGACGATCGTCCCGGACTCAGTGGTCAGACAAACGCCCAGGGGAAGGTCTTCCAGAATTCTGGTGTGAACTCGTCGCTCTACGCCCTTCCAGGCGCGCGCTCTCTCGCCGTGGAACAATAGAAAGGCCGCCAGCCCAATAAGCCAAATCGTCACGAACCCACCATACGTACCTGTCGCGCTCGCCAGGCGCAGGCCCTGGGCTGCAGCCTGCCTTTGCTGCTGCAAGCGAATCTGCTGTGCGGTTTTGATTTCAGCGATCAGCTTGCCTATATCGTCGCTTAATTTCTGGCCCCGCGCCTCCAGGGCGGCGCGATTCTGCACCGCAGGTCTTCCTTTCTTGTTCAAATCTATGGTTGATTGGAGGAGACCCGTTCGCTCCTCAATCAGCAGATCAAGGGTCCGGAATTGAGACTGAGTGGAGGGTTCGTTCCCGGTGAGTTGAAGCCGTTGAAAAACACTGCGAAGCTGCGAAACGGCATCCTGGTACGACGTCCTGCTGGCAGCGATGTCGGGAGCGTCGTGCTGGCGCAGCTCCGCCTCGCGCAACACCGAGATCGTAAGGTCGCAGTCACGCAGCACCTCGGCGGACTGCCCTATTGCATCTTCAACATGGTCAACTCTCAGGAAGGCAAGACGCTGCAAGAGCACAATGGCCAGCACTACGGGCAGGGCAAACACGTAGGCGATCGCAATTCTTTTTCCCTGGGTCATGTTGATAGCGCCTCCGCGCCGGCCCGCACTTCTCAGCTCTCCTTCCATGGAAATCGCCGCCACCTCGACGTCGAGGCGGCAGAAAGCGCTGTCTCAGGAGGGGCGGGAATAGTAACGGCGCTCCGGGCGTGTCTCCAGGATGTCGATCGATATCCGATGGGCGCCCAAACTAAAGGTGTCGCAGGAACTCAAGGCCTACCTCGCTGTTCCCCGCGTTCTCGATCGCGGCCATCCAGGCTACCCGGCAAGGCCAAGACTCGCTGGACTCTTGACCGGCAACCAATTTGACGCGGCCTCCGGACAAGAAGGCCATGCTGCCACGTATTCTGGCGCCCAGCGGCGAGAAATCGACCGTGGTCGCCTTGTAGGATACCTCCGCTCCCTCTGATTGAGCCACAATTTCGATCGGAATCCTGACATGGATCCGAGCGCTGCGGCGACGGGCGGGCTGATCGTCGACAAGCGTGGTGGTACCTGCTGCGACTTCTCGATCAACGGGAGAGACCTCCACACGAGGGACGTGGTGCCAGAGTGTTTTCAGCATTTGGAGCTCCTTGTTCGTGCTATCGGTTCGGTACACCCCGCCATCAGGTGACGGCGGAGACCGCCAATTGTGAAGTTAATTCTTATCTGTTCTGAGAAAACGTGCCCGCTCATGCAGCTTTTCCTCCGCCACTGCTTTGTTCCCGGTTCCCGCGACTCCTTGTCTTACCTTACGGGTGACGGTCTCTGCTTCAGGAGTCTTTTCAGGATCTGTGCGCTCCGGGAATATTTTCATGAGAAGGGATTGGAACGGTAACGAAGCCATACGGCACCCAAAAGAGATTTTCCCTATGGATTATTTATAATGCAATCAAAAACAAACCGCTCGCCATTGCGATTTTCCACCGCAAAATGAAATCTTCGAGAATGGCCATGCCGCTACCCGTCAGGTGCGTTCTCCCTAATCCCCTCAATGAGAGGTCGCGTTGCCCCTCATCGCGGACTCTTCACCGTTCCAGAGACGCAGTCTTTTATAATCGACTCGGTAAACAAAACCTTTAATGACCGCCCCATCAGTACGAGTCACGATAATTGTGGGTTTGACTCTAGCCATGCGCTTTCCGGTTCTACCTCATGACTTCCTCCCGCCCGCTTTCCTTCAACTTTCGTTGTTCGAAGCTCCTTGCAGACCCTCGGCGTTGCGGGTTGAGTGGCAGAATGCGCAGATACGGGCCAGTTGGTCTGCACGCTGGATCGCTGGCCCTGTACCTCAACGCCCCGTCAGTGACTTCGTGTGCCGGCTTGGGCCACGTCGCGCCGCACTCCAGGTGCGGCGGGGTTCATTCCCCCTCGTCTTCGTCCTCTTCTTCTTCCTCTTCCGGGGCCGACGAGGTCGGCAATCTCATCAATCCGAGACTGCAAATCCTCATTTTCGCTCTCGAGTTCTCGGTTTTTACCATGAGTTCACGTCTAGTCTGAACGGCCATTTTAGGTACTCCTTTCAGGTTTTCGAGGGTAGCCGGCGGATTCCGGGGGAAGCCGATCACGGTTCCGGTTCCGAAGCCGATCAGTTTTGCGGCAGGCATCGGAAGCCTGATCCGATGGCCTGGGACGCTCTCCAGGATAGAAGGACGCTGGACAACATCACGGCCATGGGGAA
>DASYYZ010000204.1:0-14325 GCA_035946735.1 Terriglobia bacterium | reverse complement strand
TATTTCACCAAGTATCTCTGGATCGGATTCTTTGCCCAACTCGTCTTTTGGGTTGGTTTCACCATCGTTTCAGGCATGCTTTTCGGTACGGTTACGGCGGCGGTGATGCGCCTGGCGGGACGAGCTCCCCAGCCGGACAGGGCCGTACGCGCAGCCTGACGTTCGGAACACTTCGAAGTTTCGCGCAATTGTTGTATCTTGAGCGCATGCGGGCGGCACAGCCCGGAAGCCTTGCCTTAACGCGAGAACACGAGCTTTCCAATCTTCGTCCAACCAACGCCGAACTACACCACCCCGGCTAAGCGCTCGTACTCCACGTCCGCGCCGGCCGAAGCCAGCACCCAAAGCGTATAAATGCCCAGCGCGGTTCCGAACGGAAAAGAAAGCAGACTGAGGCAGCCGATAACGATCGCCAGCATCCGGGCCCACAGTCTGCGGTCGAGCAATCCCCAGCCGGCCGCGAGGCCGATCACCGCCGTGGCCGAGAGAAAGACGCCCAGGCCGCCCAGCATCGGCATCATGAAGAACCGGAATTGCGAAGGCACAAAGGGAAAATCCATTCGACCCATGTGACTGAATGCCAACAATCCCAGCGCTGGCAGGAGCCGCATCGCAGACACCACAATCCAGAGGATACCAAGCGTCCGAAGGTGGCATGCCACCCGCGACCGCGCGGCGTTTCCAACTGGCATGGCGGCGGGTGCGGCGGCGCCGTATGCCCCCGAACCCGAACCGGTGTACGCGGGTGGTAGCGGGGCTGCGACAGGTGCTCCCGCGGAGGCGCCGACGGGCTGGCCGCAACGGTTGCAGTACTTCTGGTTGTCTTGAACCTGGGTTCCGCATTGAGCGCAATACATAATCCCCTCCGGTAAAAGCCTCTGGGCTATTCTACGCCCAACCCACGGCAAGAGTTCCGGGTTTCCGTTTGCCCTCTCATTCTGAACCCGCTCGTCAGATTTCTGCAATCCTCCTGTTTTCTAGGACATTCCGGCTTCGTTGGTCCACCCAGCGGTGCTGCGCTCGGTTCCCGTTGCTTCACTCAGTGAAGTGGGTAGTAATACCGTGCTTATTGACTTATCGAACGGCATTCTTGCCAAGATTGGCCTTGGGTGGGAGTGAGTCTCCGGTGTATGCTTCCAGGGCCCCGCTGCGGTGGCGCTGCAAGTAATTTTCCTTGCCAAATCGAACCTATTTCGAGTTGTACAGGCGGAAGAGGATGATTCATGAGGAGCGCTCGAACCGGTCATAGATGGGCCGCAACGATAGTAGGGGCGATTTTGATGTCGCTGGCGTCGGCTATTACTTCATCAGCGCAGATGTTCGCCACACTACACAACTTTGATAACGAGGATGGCAGCGAAATCGAGGGCCCGTTGCTCGAGGCGACCGACGGGGATTTGTATGGGACGACCTATGCGAACGGAGCCTATTTCGGTGGCACGGTTTATAGGATCACACCTGACGGCGCATTTACGACCATCTACAATTTTTGCCGGCAAGCTAATTGTGCGGATGGTAGCGACCCTGTAGGCGGCCTCGTGCAGGGTACCGACGGAAGCTTTTACGGGACAACGGCAGGGGGCGGGCTCTACGACGCGGGCACCGTCTTCAAAATCACCCGATCTGGGACTCTGACGACGCTGTACACCTTCGATATCGGTGACGGGGCAGGTCCGGCCGGCCTAGTCCAGGGCGTTGATGGAGATTTCTACGGGGCAACATTTGGTGGCGGAAACTTCTCTTCGGGGACCCTCTTCAAGATCACTCCCACCGGTACGCTGACCACGATTTACAACTTCGGCTCTCAGGATACGGACGGCAGCGATCCCAACGGTCCGCTGGTCCAGGGCGCCGACGGATACTTTTATGGGACCACCTTTTTGGGTGGAAGCCTCGGCGGCGGGACGGTTTTCAGCGTCACTCCCGGAGGAAACTTAACAACTTTTTACAGTTTTTGCATTCTCTGCGCGAACGGCTACGAACCTTACGCTCCGCTGATCGCGGCCACGGATGGCAACTTCTACGGCACAACGAACGCGAGTGGCATGGATCAGTCAGGAACGGTCTTCAGGCTCACGCCCAGCGGCACCCTCACCACGGTTTACAATTTTTGCTTGCAGGGCGGCTGCCAGGCCGTGATCAGGCCCGGATGGTTGGTCCAAGGCGCCGACGGAAACCTCTACGGAATAGCCTCGGCTGGCGGCGCTGGCCGTGACACGGCTGGGATGTTGTTCAAACTCACCACCGCTGGTACGTTCACGGACCTGCTCAGATTTGACGGCAAGGACGGCGCGAGCCCCGGGTTCCTGGTCCAGGACACTAACGGGAGCTTTTACGGAACCACCTTCCAGGGCGGGACTTACGATCGCGGCACGGTGTTCAGGTTCTCACAGGGCTTGGCGCCTTTCGTAGAAGCCCAGCCCACGTCCGGACCGGTGGGAACGTCCGTGAACATTCTGGGCTCAAATCTGACCGGCGCTACCAGTGTCAGTTTCAACGGCACGGCGGCGACCTTCACGGTGTCCAAATCGGGCACCTCCATCAAGACCACCGTGCCGGTAGGCGCCACCACAGGGCCGGTCCAAGTGGTGACTCCGAGCGGCACGCTGACCAGCAACGTGAACTTCCAGGTGTTGCCGTAACCACCCGTGGCGGGGCGTGGTGGGCGACCTTTGTAGCGTCGCAGCAAAGCTGGCCACGGAAACCGTTTGAGTGGCTGGGTCTATGCAGCGACAGCCCGGTCTTATCCCCGTCGCCAGGTAGCCGGCGTTGCCTGCCTCGGAGAGAGCCAGCAGAAAAATCGTCGCTCGGTCGAAACAGCGCTTAGGCGGGCTCAGCATGACAAACCTGCGGCTTTGAGGGCGAAAGGAGGGAACGTGTTGCGACCTGGAGTTGGGTCGGGTTGGCTGCGGCGCACGATGATTCGATTGGCGGCTGGGCTCATCGTCGTGCCGGCTCTCTATATCGCTGCACGCAGCCTGTTCGATCACACTATGGCAGCGGCCTTGGCGGCATCGAGCATGAGCTACAGCACGAAATTCCGTCGCGCCGAGAATCCTATTTCGGAAGGCGGCCATTGGCTGAACGGCAAGAAGGACGCCGTCGACTGGGCCGACATCCGCACCACGCCCGGATTCGCGTTCGGTACCGAGATCGGTGGAAACAGGCCGCCGCTCCTGAAATACGACGACTCGACAGCGCTCCTGACCGGCCACTGGAGTCCGAACCAGACGGCGCAGGCAACCGTACACCGGACGAACAGGGACAACGACAATATCTACCAGGAAGTTGAACTCCGGCTCCGGAGCACTCTTTCGCCGCACAACGCCACCGGTTATGAAGTGATGTTCAGGTGCTCCAAGAGTGCGAATGCCTACTGCAGTATCGCTCGCTGGGACGGGATCCTCGGCGCATGGATGATGCTCAAGGAGACGAAGGGCTCGGAGTACGGCGTCAGCGACGGTGATGTGGTGAAGGCCGGCATCGCCGGCGACACGATCACGGTCTATCTTAACGGCAAAGAGATTGTGAAGGCGCGGGACTACTTGTTTACGAGCGGCAACCCCGGCATGGGCTTTTATCTCGAAAAGGCGACCGGAGTGAACGATCAGTGCGGATTCTCGAGTTTTGCGGCGTGGGACAACTGATTCGCGGCAGTTCGATGGAAGACTGAAAGGAAAGCCGTGAGAGGTGGCGAGGAGCCATCCTGCACGCGACTACGTCCGAAGATGGTCCTCGCACCGTCAACTGTCTAGCTCTTTGCCGGGCTGGCAGGTGTGGCCCGGAACATAAAATGTTCGTTCCAGCCACGAAGATCGAGTTCAGTGATCACTTGCTGCCTTCCCGAACGGTCGTAGTAGATCTCAGTGGCGTCGCTCTTCTTGCCCTCGTCGACCGCCTTGGCCTGTGCCTGCGCGATCAGATGATTGTTCTGGTAGAACTGGACCTCAGGCTGTTGCGAGTCAGTTGCGACTTCTACTTTGTACATCCCGGGTTTAAGTTCGGGCCCGTTTGCGATCTTCGACGTATAGAGAATCTGGACCTGACTTGTCCTAGGATGACTGCTCCTTGCGAAGGCGCTCCCTGCGGCCAAGAATGAGGCGCTCGCCGCAACGAGTACGATTCCAAGCAGACGATTGTTCATTTAGACCTCCTTAAAATGATCTCTCTTAGTTTGACCGGGCATCTCGGCTCCTGAGTTGCCTCGTTCGAGTTTCGTGCGATCGATTGAGAATTTTGTTCTGACAAATCCGCTATTTGATGAGGTCGCGACAACACTTCTCCGGCGCACGGCATCTCAATAAACAGGACACGAACTGGCGACGAACCAGGGCGCGCCGCGCGAGGTGAGCCGGTGATGCCGATAGTTTGGTTCTTGATCCTCCGAACTCTTCGCTGGGTTCCGGGTTTCACAGACAGACCTGACCCACCTTTATTTCAAATCCGACGTAGCTTGCGTCCCGACGGATGACTGAATTCGCCCATTAGTGTTTTTTCCTCTTGTTTTTCTTCCGTGGCGCTGATGGGCGGCCGCGCGCTCCGGGTTCATCTCGCCCGGCGTCTTGAAAGGAGGAATTTCTATGATCGACATGCATTTTGCTTCGTTTCTTACCCTGCTGGTCATCAGCCTGATTGCAGCATTGGTGGTGCACTACGCTATTCGCTATCGCGTGCTCAATGGAATCGACGGGTTTCTTTGCAAGTGGGTCGTGGGCTGGCTCGGCGCATGGCTGGGTACGCCAGTCCTTGGGCACTGGTTCCACGGCCTCGTGATTTCCGGCGTCTACATCATCCCCGCATTCCTGGGAGGCTTCATTGGTTCGTTCCTGACGACGGCGGTATGGAAGGCGGAAGGGAAAGCCATGATGTCTCGGGCAGGCTAGATGGATCGCGAGACCTCCGCTGCGGATGATTCTCGCCCCGCCTCTTCCACAGGCCCCTGGTGCAGCCGTCGCGGGGCGGCGCGTTGTGGCCGCGCCGTTCTGGAATCGCTGCAGGACCTGACCATTACGGAGGGGACACCGTGTATGCGATAGCCGCAGATGCGGCCTGCGTCTTCCTCGCTCTGGCTGCGTCGGCATTTCTTTTCTTGATCTGTGTGGCCGGCCTGGCGCTCAAAGAGGTTTTCGCCCTCGCGGGCAGGGCCTTGTCGGGCTGGCTTCGGGCGCGCGGCGCCGCTCCGCAGGGGTCGCGCGACCTGGTCCTTTGGAGACTGAGCCGGCGGTGACGGCTTCGGTCACAGCGGCGAAGCGCTCTTGGTTGCGGGTTCGCTGCAGGGCGAATGTTTGCCCGCTTTCTCGCACCCGGATGACGAATCGCCCGATGAGGCCTCTTACCCGCAGCAGCCGGCGCTGGTCAAAAGGCTGGGAGTTGCTGCGCTGACACCGTTGAGCCAAGCAATCCCTCACAGTCCGGCGTGGGTACCGCGGCAGCATGCTGCTTGCGGTCGTGTAACCGCAGCCGACGCGCCTGTGCCACTCGCTCAACGTGTAAGATCGAGTGGATGTGCGGCATAGCAGGCTTCGTCGAATTCCGGCCGGCCGATGCGGCTGATCTCCAGGCTCGCGCCCGGCGGATGGCGGACACCCTGGTTCACCGCGGCCCGGACGATTCCGGCGTGTGGACCGATCCTGCCTGTGGTGTGGGGCTCGGGTTCCGCCGCCTTTCCATCCTCGACCTGTCTCCCGCAGGCCACCAACCCATGTGCTCGGCCTCCGCACGTTACACGATCATCTTCAACGGCGAGGTGTACAACTTCGGCGATTTACGCACGGAGCTTGAAAGCCTGGGCCATCGCTTTCGAGGGCGCTCGGATACCGAGGCGATGCTGGCGGCCATCGAGCAATGGGGCCTGGAATCCGCGCTCCAGCGCTTCGTGGGCATGTTCGCCTTCGCGCTCTGGGATGGGCGCGACCGCGTTCTGCACCTGGTTCGAGACCGCCTCGGCATCAAGCCGCTCTATTACGGATTCTCGCAAGGCAGGCTCCTGTTCGGTTCGGAGCTGAAAGCCATCCGGGCTCATCCCGATTTCAGGCCTGAGATCGATCGCAACGCGATCGCGCTGCTGATGCGGCACGGTTACATTCCTAGCCCCTATTCCATCTATCGCGGAGTCTCGAAGCTCGGGCCAGGGTGCGTGATCAGCTTCAGTGTCGCGAGCGGCGCAGCCACAGCGAATCTCGTGGAGGCGCGGCCCTACTGGTCGCTCGCCGCGCATGCCGAGCGGGGTGAGCGCGAACCCTTCGCGGGCTCGGACGAGGAAGCGCGCGCCGAACTCGAACGCCTGCTCAGAGAATCCGTCCGGCTCCGCATGATCGCGGACGTTCCGCTGGGCGCGTTTCTCTCGGGCGGCATCGATTCGTCGCTGGTGGTGGCGCTCATGCAGGCGCAGAGCGCGCGGCGGGTGAAGACTTTCACCATCGGATTCGCGGACCAGGATTATGACGAAGCCGCTCATGCCGCGCGGGTGGCGGCCCATCTCGAAACTGACCACACAGAACTTTGCCTCACGCCGGATGAGACGCGCGCCGTGATTCCCAAATTGCCCGCCATGTTTGACGAGCCGTTCGCGGACTCCTCGGCGATTCCGACGCATCTCGTCTCCGTGCTCGCTCGCCGCGCCGTGACCGTGAGCCTGTCCGGCGACGGCGGTGACGAGCTCTTCGGTGGTTACACCCACTACACGCGGGCTCCGTGGGTGTGGCGGAGGTTCGGCTGGATTCCTTACCCTCTGCGCCGGACGCTCGCAGCCGTTCTCGGCCGGCCCGGCGTTGCCGCCTACAACAGGCTGCTCGGTGGGCGCAGGCAGTACGTCTCGGAGAACACGCGGCCCGGCACGGCCGGCGAAAAGGTCCACAAGCTGGCGCAGGCGCTCGGAGCCGCGGGCACGTGGGACCTTCACCGGCACTTCTCCTCGCAATGGAAGCGGCCCTCGGAGGTGGTGCTCGGAGCAGAGGAGCCCCCTACGATCTTCACTGGCTCCGCCGGGCGTCCCCTCCTGAACGACTTTCAAGCCCGGATGATGGCCGCCGACGCGCTCATCTACCTTCCCGATGACATCCTGGCCAAGGTGGACCGCGCCAGCATGGCTGTGAGCCTGGAGGCTCGCGTACCGGTCCTGGATCACCGGGTAGTGGAATTCGCCGCCCGCCTCCCAATGCGCTTGAAGATTCGCCAGGGACAGGGGAAATGGCTTCTGCGACAGGTCCTCTACCGTTATGTGCCGGCCAGCCTGGTCGAGCGTCCCAAGATGGGCTTCGCCGCGCCCATAGGCTCCTGGCTGAAGGCATCCCTGCGCGAGTGGGCCGAAAGCCTACTCGCCGAAGACCGGCTCCGGCGGGAAGGCTATCTGCGTCCGGCAACGGTCCGGCGAGTCTGGAAGGAGCACCTGGCTGGGGACCGGAATGGGCAGGAGATACTGTGGGCGGTGCTGATGTTTCAGGCCTGGCTGGAACGGTGGAAATGAGCCGGTCTGCCCGCTGGTTCCGGCCTTGGAGCCCTTTCTTTGGGCCCATTTATGGCTGTACACCCCACTTATATTCGTTTGTAATACCCCTTCATGCCACCCCTGCATCCCGTTGACAGCTAAGCCCCCCTAATGATATTTTCGTTGGACGTACTTATTCCTGCTTCCCCAGCTTATGCGAGGCAGTAATGGTGAGTGGAGGCTTCATGAAGGATGGGTCTGTTCGTGGTGCGCTCTGGCTGCGCCGGCCAGTGCAGTTTATTCTCTTCTTAACAATTGTCGCGGTAGCAATCTTATCCGTGAGCAATAGCTCCTGGCGGCATCTTCCCTTCGAGCAGCGCGCTTCAGGAGCGAGCTCCAACCTGCGATCCGCCCAGCCGGGCGTCGTCAACCCGGTGGAGCGTAGGGACTTATACGCGCAACTGCCACTTAGCTTTGAGGCTAACGCCGGGCAGGCTGACAAGGAGGTACAGTTCGTCTCGCGCGGCAGAGGCTACGCTCTCTTTCTGACCCCTCGCGAAGCGGTTCTCGAACTGCAGGGTCGAAATTCGAAACTTGACGCTCGAAACTCGCAGGTACGGGCCGCCCGATCGGTGCTGCGGATGCAACTCGCAGGCGCCAATCCGCGAACTCGAGTGCAAGGGATCGATGAACTCCCCGGCAAGAGCAACTACTTCACTGGAAATGCGCCAGGGAAGTGGCGAACCGGCGTTGCCAACTACGCTCGCGTCCGTTACGAGGAAGTCTATCCCGGCATCGATCTCGTCTTTTACGGCAATCAAAGGCGACTGGAGTACGATTTTGTCGCGAAGCCAGGCGCCGATCCGCAAGCCATCGCTCTCAAGGTTCGCGGCGCCGGGCACGCCAGGGTGGACTCGAGCGGCAACCTCGTGCTCGAGTTAGCAGGCAGCCAGGTCGTATTTGACCGCCCGTCGCTCTATCAAGACGGTGCCGCTGGAAAGGCTTCAGTCCAGGGTGGTTACACGCTCAGGACGCCTCGTGCCGGAGTTCAGGAGGTGCGGTTCCAAGTCGGAGACTACGATCGTTCCAGGGCATTGGTGATTGATCCTTCGCTTACCTATTCAACGTACCTCGGAGGCAGCGACAACGATCAGGCCAACGGCATCGCTATCGATTCGGCTGGAAACGCGTACATTACGGGCCAGACCTTTTCATCGAATTTCCCCCTGCAAGCGCCTGAACAGAAAACCTGCCCGCCTGCGGGTTCCACGGCGGTTTGCAGCAGCACCACGGGCAAGTCTGACGTCTTCGTTTCCAAGATCAATGCTGCCGGCACGGCCTTGGTTTATTCGACTTATCTCGGCGGCAGTTTTCTGGATTTCGGCGTGGCGATTGCCGTCGATCCCGCTGGAGATGCTTACGTCACCGGCGAAACCGAGTCTACTGATTTCCCCTTAAAAAACGCGTTCCAGACAACTGGAGCTGCAGCCGGGGATGCCTTTATTACGGAGTTCAATCCCTCGGGCTCAGCGCTCGTCTACTCCACATATCTCGGAGGCACAGGCACCAGCATTGGACAGGGCATTGCTGCCGACTCCGCCGGGAATGCCTACGTTGTAGGGACGACAAACGCCACGGATTTCCCGGTCGCAGGCGCTTACCAGTCCACAAACCAGGGTGGGTCTGACGTTTTTGTCGCTAAGATCGCTCCTTTGGGCGCTTCGAAACTGTACTCCACGTATCTCGGGGGCGCGGGCAACGACACCGGAACCGCCATCGCACTCGGCCCCGGCGGCAACGCCTACGTGACCGGCCAGACGATGTCGAACAACTTCCCCACGGCAACGCCTTACCAGTCGTCATACGGCGGCCTGGGAGACGCCTTTGTCACGAAGCTGATTCTTTCCGGCGCCAACGTAACTCTGGGCTATTCCACTTACCTGGGCGGTACGAACGCGGACGAAGCCTATGGCGTCGCGCTCGATTCTTCGAATAACGCTTACGTGACCGGTGCCACCAGCTCGATCGATTTCCCGAGCGTCAGTCCGTTCCAGGCCACCCTGCCCGGCGGGACCGGTCAGCATGCTTTCGTGAGTAAGCTGAGCACCAGCGGAACCACGCTGGTGTACTCCACATACCTCGGTGGGAGCGGTTCCGATACGGCACGAGCTATTGCGGTCGATTCCGCCGGGGTCGCCCATGTAGTGGGCTACACGACCTCCTCGAACTTTCCTACCGCAAATCCGATCCAGAACACCTACGCCGGCAACACGGACGCGTTCCTGGCCCGCGTCAATTCGATGGGATGCGGTTTGGCATTCTCGACCTTCCTGGGAGGCAAGGCTCCCGATGAAGCCCTTGGCGTAGCCGTCGACCATTCTGGCGACAGTTACTTAACAGGATTCACCGGGTCAAACGATTTTCCCACCGCAAGCCCGTTTCAGGCTGCGACCCACGGACAAAATGATGCGATTCTGGCAAAGGTTCCGGCGATCAGCGCTCCCAATACCTGCGTTTCTCCCACAGCTCTCGTCTTCCCGGCCCAGGAGGCCACAACTGCGAGTTCAGCGCTGAACGTGACTTTGACCAACGACGGTACCGGCGACCTGAGCACAACTAGCATCGGCGCCACCGGGCCCTTCACTGAGACCAATACCTGCGGCACTTCGGTAGCCGCCGGTCAAAACTGCATGATCGGCGTGGTATTTACCCCGACAGCGTCGGGCCCCGCGAACGGGACCTTGACCATCACGGACAACGCCGCGGGCGCGTCCTCAGCCGAGCAGAACGTGGCACTATCCGGGACCGGAACCGATTTTGCCTTGGCGATTACGCCGGCCGTGGCTTCAATCTCGGCGGGGCAGTCTGCCACTTTTACGCTGACGCTGACGTCCTCACTGCTCTTCACCGAAGCCGTGACTCTGACTTGCAATACCACTGTGCTAGCGGGGACGTGCACGATCTCACCGGGTTCGATCACCCCCTCGGGGGGCGCATCCGCCACGGCGACCATAACCGCAACCTCATCATCGTCGGTGCCGCCTCCGCCTTCCGGCTTCGGCAACCGCACCCCTCCGCTCGCCTGGCCGCTCGGCTTCCTGGCTCTAGGGCTGCTCGTTTCCGCCGCCTGGGCCCGTCGCAGCGGCAGCCGTCGCCTTTGGGCGAACATGGTTGTTCTCGCCGGAGTTTCCCTGCTGGCGATGGCTTGGTTCGGCTGCGGGGTCAACAATTCGGCGCCGACCCACACGCCACCCGGCAACTACACCATTACGGTTACCGGTACCGCGGGCAGCCTGAGCCACGCCCAACGCGCCCAGATCACGGTGCAATGAGAATCCGTCAGCCGTCGGCAGGCAGCAGACTTGGCTCTGGCTGTCCGACGGCTGAAAGCTCGTCGCTGAAGGCTGTCGGGGACCTCTGACAACTGAAGCGAGGTCACAATCATCTCTCTCCTCAGGGGCCTTCGAAATCAGGAATCGGAATTGGGAAGCGGAATCGATCCGGAATTCCGAACGGAAATCGCGATCTTGAATATTATCGCGGTCGGGCCACGGCACGAACGCCAAAGAATGAGGCTTTTTCGTCAGGTGGGTAGAATTACGAATGTCTTCGGCCTGCGTCAAAGATTCTGGAGGTTCGGCATGAGCAAGCACGGATTCAAAAGTTTGGGATTGGGCGTGGCCTTGATGGCTGCCGCTGCCGTGGCGCCGGCGCAGGACTTGGTCAAGGAGGCTCTCGCCAGCTTCCCGATGGATACGGTACGGCTGGAGTATTCCAGCCCCGCGAAGCTCCGGCAACTCCAGGAGTACTCCCGATTGCACGAACGCTACCTTGGACCAAGCTTGCGCAACCTTGAAGCGCATCTCGCCAGCCTCGGCGTGCGAGAGAGCGATCTGAACGAGGTGGTGCTGGGCTGGCAACCGTCAGCGAGCGGGCTGACTATGGAAGGAATCACGCTGGGCCAATTCGATCCTCAGGCCATGGCGCGGCAGGCCGAATCGCAAGGGATCGCAGCCACGCCCATCGGGTCAACCTCAGCCTACTGTTTTGGGAGCACCGACACGGCCCCCTGTGTGGCCGTGCTCGGTCGCGGCCTGGGCGCCTTTGGTACGCTCGATGCTGTACACGCCATTGTGGACGTTCGCGGCGGCGAAACCTCAGGTCTCAGTGCGAATCCCAGCTTCTCGAGCCTGGTGAAGGCCTCCCGCAAAGACACCGCGATTTGGGGCGTGGCAACAGGCGTCGCGATCGAGGATTGGTTTAAGACGGGAATGCCGGTGCAGAAAAATCTCCCGGTCGACCTGGGCAGCGTCTTCAAGAACGTTCAATCGCTAGCCTACAGCGTTGCCCCTACCGACCGCGTACGCGTCAACGTGGAGATGGCCTGCACTTCGGCGGCTTCCGCGGGGGTTTTGCGCCAGCAGTTCGATACCTTGCGCCTCTTCCAGAAGATGGCCTGGCAGCAACAGTATCCCGGCGTAGCGAACCCGTTCGAGGACCTCACCATCGGGGCCAGCGGCAGTACGCTCACGCTCGGCATGAGCACTCCTTACTCGGCGCTCGAAGCCGCAAAATCCTAGCGGCGCGGACACACTCCCTTGGACAAGAGCCTGTACGATCGCATTCGCACTACGCTCGAGATGATCAAGTTCGAGCACTCTGTCTTTGCTCTGCCCTTCGCCCTGACAGGGGCAGTGCTGGCCGTCCGCGGGTGGCCTTCCCTGCGGCAGGTGCTCTGGCTGGTGGTGGCGATGGTGGGCGCGCGCAGCGCCGCCATGACGTTCAATCGCATTGCGGACCTGCGGTTCGATGCCGCCAACCCGCGCACCCGCGGGCGGGCACTGCCCGCCGGCCACCTCAGCATGGGCTTCGCGGTGGCCTTTACGGTGCTGTCCTGCGCCCTGTTCATGCTGGCCGCCTGGGAGCTCAATCCGCTCGCCTTCAGGCTTTCGCCCATCGTTATCGCGCTCCTGCTCGGCTACTCCTACACGAAGCGCTTCACCGTCCTCTCGCACCTGGTTCTCGGCGCTTGCCTGGGCCTCTCGCCGCTCGCGACCGCCATTGCACTCGGAGGCAGAGTTGACGCGGGGATCGCGCTGCTCGGTGTCGCGGTGATGTTCTGGGTGGCCGGCTTTGACTTGATCTATGCCTGCCAGGACGTGGAGTTTGACCGGCGCCTGGGCCTCTTCTCAATCCCCGCCCGTTTCGGGATCAGGACAGCCCTGTGGCTTTCAGGCGCCATGCACGTGATCATGCTGAGCCTGCTGGTGGCGGCCGCAAGAGTGGAGAATCTCGGATGGGTAGCCTTCGCGGGACTGGGTCTGGTTGCGGTTCTGCTGGCTTACGAGCACGGCCTCGTACGTCCTTCCGATCTGTCTCGCCTGAACGCCGCCTTTTTCAACATCAACGGTTATGTGAGCGTGCTTTTCTTCGTGACTTGGGCCACGGACGTACTAACCAGGACGTGACACGTTCCATCCCAAAGCCCGGCTTCGATTCCCGGTAGCGAACGCCATTGCAGAAACGGGATCCGCCCGCTACAATTCTCCCTGCACCTGGTGACACGATGCCCGTAAGTGATTGAGGAGGGATGGGTGAGCGGTTGAAACCGGCGGTCTTGAAAACCGTTAGCCCCGAAAGGGGCTCGGGGGTTCGAATCCCCCTCCCTCCGTAATTATAAGCCTTTACGAGTCAATAGGTTGGGGAAAGCGCTTTTTTGCACGTGTGTGGTTCATCGAGTCACACAGGGCAAGAGAGGAAACAACGAGACGCCCGTGGGGCGCGTTTTCGAACCGAGACCGACCGACGCGGCCCCACTAGTGGGCATGCCGCGCGTCGGGGGCCTGCGCCATCGCTACCAGTGGCGGAGAGGCTCCTAGAGGCGCGTGCCCCTCCATAGCGTCGCCTTCTGATCCGCTGCGCCTTCTTGCGCGTAAGGGCACCATGCTCGCGATCCTCGTGATAGTACCGGATGTAATCCTGACCCGCCGCCGCAGATGAGGCTCGCTCAGCACCATCACGCCCAGATGCTTTTGGGTCCTCAAAATCCGATTTCTTTGCAACAGCGAACTGATTCGAACGGCGTATCGCAGTCCCGGGCAGAACGGGGTGGCGGAGCGCTGGGTTGGCAGCTGTCGCCGAGAGCAATTGGACCATGACCATCGCGAGGCGATCGCTGCGATGGATTTCTTCACCTGACGACCCCCGCCCGGTCGAGCGATGGTAGGCTTGCTGGCCGTTTTTGCCGAGTTCGAACGCGAAATTCTGCGGGAACGAGTCCGCGCCGGCTTGGCGCACGCCCGCCAGTACGGCCAACGCCTGATTCGGCCACTCACCGCGGCCCTCACGCTGACCAGGTCCGCAAGCTCTATTCCGCGGGCACGAGTAAATCCGAAATCGCCCACTGCTTGAACATTGGGCTTACTTCGGTGCGTCGCATGCTGGCATCAAACAGGGATGAAATAGCAATCAAGAAAATCTGGCTTCCGCAGGACATCGCCAAATCAAGGTAACCCTTCACTATACGAGGTCGCCGATCTGGATTCCACAATCTTGACACCTGTTCAATTGCACGGGTATTTATTTGTGCAAATTATGAGACCTCTTATAATTGAAAGTGAATCGGGGATGGGGCGGTGAGCTAGCCCCCGGTTGTGTGCGGGAGCGGAATGGAGATACCGTTAAGACCGTCAATCATGGCTTTCTGACCGCGCCGCTGGAGGCGAGCTTGGTAGATCAACTACCACCGAGCGTTCGGGTGCCGCTGACGATTGGGGTGAATGCCGAACCGGATTGCGCTGTCACGATGCCCGACAGCTGCCATCCCGAGATGGCGTAATTCACCGGGTGATGTTCGGTCCTCCAGACGGTGTTGCCAAACGGCAAATCGTAGTTGTAGG
>DASYYZ010000203.1:0-1963 GCA_035946735.1 Terriglobia bacterium | reverse complement strand
CAGCCACGGGCATGCCGTAAGGCCGCGAGCCGCCTGCCAAAAAGCACTTTCGGGTCCCCCGCCATCCGTCAGATGCTAGAAGTGGACCACCCATAGTTCCATGAACTATGAGTGGTATTTTGTCGCGCACGCTGCTAAAGTCGGGTTGTCGGCCGCCCGGTGCCGGGTGGGGCGGCCCGGAGGAGCAAAACGGGAAGATCTGTATGGCGGCGCAGCAAGAACGTCGCAGACGAGCAAAGAACGACAGGCGCGGGCGCGAGGGCAACTCACGCCCGAGCCGCAAGGCGCTCGCGGCCACGCTCCGCGGTATTGCAAACCGCCTTAGTCTTACCTACTCGACATGCGTGACCGTCCAGCGTGCTCTCCAGAGCCAGAACGCGGACGAGGACACGGAGATTGGAGACTGCCTCCGACACCACGTAGCCGCTCCGCTTACTCTTTACGCGGAGGACTTGCGGAATCTGGCCGAGTCCCTCCATCCAATGGCGGAGACACCACCCTGAGGCCCTGGGCTATGTCGACAGGCACTCCTACATCTTCGAGTGATGACCCAGAGGACGCGAACTTTGACGTCGTGGTCTTTGAATCTGCAGTTCGGCACTGCTTCGAGAAAATCGACAGGCTAGTCGAGAGACTGGAGCGGTACCCGCTTGAGGCCGTCGCTTTTGCGATGGGCACCTATCTTCAGGGACTGTTCGGTGTGTTGCTAGAGGAAGGCGCATGCGCTCCCGAGCAGATTCGCGAGTATTTGCGCGATTTCGAGGCGGGTATATTCGAGCCGAAAGGCTCGCCCGCTGAAAATGCGTCCGCGCCGCCATGATTCTGAATAGGCGTGGCAGATACCAACGCAGGGCCAGCTTTTGAGGGGCTAGGGGCATGTCTGCACTGCCATCGGTCGTTGAACCGGCTCAAATAGGGCTGCCTGGATCGGATCGCCCAGCGATGCCGGTCCAGTATGAAGAGGCACTGAAGGCGCTCGAAGCCTGCACCTCTTTGGATGAGACGACGGTTTGGAGCAACGCAGCCGATGCGCTCGAGGCGTGGGCCCAAATTTATAGATCGGATGAGGCGGAACTCAAAGCGAAGCGTCTGCGGCTGCACGCCTACAGGCGCATGGGGCAGTTGGCGAGGGACTTGCGACCGCCAGGCAAAATGAAAGGCGGAGGGTACCGCGGCTGCCAAGGAAAACTTCCAGGAGCCATCAGCTTGCTTCAGGAGTACGGGCTCACCAAAAC
This sequence comes from Terriglobia bacterium, assembly GCA_035946735.1. Taxonomy (GTDB): domain Bacteria; phylum Acidobacteriota; class Terriglobia; order UBA7540; family UBA7540; genus Gp13-AA77. The sequence goes on along the minus strand of DASYYZ010000203.1, from coordinate 728 downwards.
GGAAGCGGGCTCTGCGAACTTTCTCGCACAGTTGCCGGACGAGCAGTTTCAGCGCGTATTGGAGCGGCCCCTCCGCCCGACGACGGTAGCACATCAATTGTGGGGCAAAGACCCGGTGTGGATTGCCTTTACTCGCACCGCGATGGCGCTGCGGGGCGTTCTGCGCCGTCATCCCCCGCACGAGATTCAGGCCATCGCACGCATGCTCGGTGAGCGCCAGGAGGGGACGTTGCGAGTGGTGACGGGGGACCTGCGACGCATGCTTCGTCAGCTCGAGGTCATTAACGATGAGAGCAACCGGAATCCCAATCAGTGAGAAGACCATTGGTCTGTGGCGCGTACAGCTGCCGGGGGGAAACTGGCTGGCTCACCTCTTCCACAACAGCGTCTGTACGCCTAGACCCGAATACACCCCGGAGGCCGGCTGGCGCGGCGCCCAAGCCAGGCGCTTGGCCGTCCTACCCGTGCACATCTTGGTGTACCGCTTCCGCTGGGACAAGAACGCCAGGGACGAGCGCCCGTGGGCCATCTGCGGCCTTCGGCCGGGCACCCCTCAAGCCGAAGCCATCGAAAGGGCGCGCCAGGCGCAAGACCGGCTCATGACTTACGGCCTGGGTGGTTGGGAGCTGCTGCGCGGCGAGCGGAGCTTGGCCGAGTTCTTCGCGGCACTTCGTGAGATGCCGGGTATGACGATCACGGTCGCAGACGAGGTGATCCACGCTCAGTGA
>DASYYZ010000202.1:0-40843 GCA_035946735.1 Terriglobia bacterium | reverse complement strand
GAGTTTCACACCCCGTGAACGAGCCGATGCCGGCGACAATCTTCAGTACGGGGCTCTGGCGCGCCTCAAAGCCGGATTGAGCCAAAGTCAGGCTGAGTCCGATGCCAACCGTGTGGCCCGGCAGATCCAGGCTGACTATCCTGCCAAAATGGGCGTGACCGTAACCGCCTCGCTGGTGCCGCTCAAAGAGAGTGTGGTGGCGCAGGCTCGCCCGCTGGTGCGCGTTCTGTTCGGGGCTGTCATCGTGGTCCTCCTGATCGCCTGCGCAAACCTTGCCGGGCTTCTGCTAATCCGCGGGGTGCGGAGCCGGCGCGAGATCGCGGTCCGCCAGGCGCTCGGCGCCTCGACCGCGGCCCTCTTGAGGCATTCCCTGATGGAGAGCTTGATGATCAGCCTAGGCGGCGGTGCTTTGGGCGTGGCTCTCGCCTGGTCCGGCTTGAAATGGTGGGTAAGCCTGCTGCCGGAGAACCTGCCGCGAGTACGCGAAATCAGCCTGAATTGGCAGGTGTGCGCATTCGCCCTGGCAGTGACGCTCGGCGCCGCCTTGCTGTGCGGACTGGCTCCTGCCGTCTCCGCCATGCGTACCGGTGTGAATGAAGCCCTCAAAGGGGCCGGACGCAATCTGGGATTAGGCCACGGACAGTCCCATTTGCGCTCGGCCCTGGTGGTGGGCGAAGTGGCTACAGCGCTGATGTTGTTGACGGCCGCCGGCCTGCTGCTTCGCAGTTTCGCGCGAATGCGTGCTGTCGATCCCGGATTCGAGCCCGAACACGTCGTCTCAGCTTCGTTCGACCTCCCGAGCTCTCGCTATCAAAGCCAGACTCAGGTGGACGGCTTTCATCAGGAATTACTGCGCCGGCTGAATAAGTTGCCGGGCGCGAAATCGGCGGCGCTGGCAACCAACCTTCCCATCGCAGAGCCGAATTCCAGCCGCCTTTTCGTGGCCGAAGGCTACCAACCGCCCAAGGGGTCCGGCTTCGACCTCGAGTCGCAAGCCTACGTGGTAGGCGACTTCCTCCAGACCATGGGTATTCCGCTGCTGCGCGGACGCTATCTGACCCTCGCCGACAACGAGAATGCGCCGCTGGTAGTGGTGGTGAACCGCACTTTGGCCGAACGCTACTGGCCGCGACAGGATCCCATCGGCAAGCGCATAAAATGGGGCGCGGAAACCGGCTCGCCGCTGCCTTGGTTGACCGTGGTGGGCGAGGTGGCCGACACCAAACAAGGCGCACTTGACAGCCGGCCCTGGGCTCAGGTCTACGAGCCTTTGGTGCAGTTCCCCGGATCTTTCGGGCCCTATGCCGCCGAGATCGGAGTGCATGGCCAGACCATGCGCATCGCCGTCCGCGCCGTGGGCGATGCCCGGTCACTTGAGAATGACGTTCGGCGCGCGGTGTGGTCGCTCGATCCTCAACTCGCGCTGAGTCACGTCCAGACGATGGAAGAGGCAATCAGCCAATCGGAGGCTCCGCGCCGGTTCAACACTGCCGTCCTTTCCGCTTTTGCGCTAGGCGCTGTTCTGCTCGCGATTCTGGGCATTTATGGCGTGATTGCCTTCTCCGTTGCACAACGCACGCAGGAGATTGCAGTGCGCATGGCGCTTGGAGCTCAGCCTGGCGGCGTGATCCGCCTGGTAACGATGGCGGGCGCAAAGCTTGCCCTGTTGGCTTCGGCACTGGGAATCGCGGGCGCCGCGGCCATCAGCCGGCTCTTGCAGTCGTTACTCTTTGAAGTAAACCCCTTTGATCCAGCCGTCTTCGCGTTGGCTGCCGCGTCGGTACTGGGGTTGGCACTGCTGGCCTCCTTTCTGCCAGCCCGCCGTGCGGCCGCTATCGAGCCCATGCAGGTACTGCGCGCCGAATAGCCCGGAGCGTCGCGGATTCCAACCGGCAGCGCCCCTCCTGGGTAGTGCTCCGCCGAGCGGTCAAGGTGCGATCCCTTCTGGCTTGGGCGGCGCGCTCGTCACGGTCTCGCGCCAGCAATCAGTTGTACATCGGGAAGATCCCGATAATCCCGATTCGCTTAATAAGTTGTCATTTATTACGACGCTTTGACAACTTTTTGACAATTTTCGTTTTGCGATCGGGAGAGGCTTGTGATATGGATGTAGGGCGCTTTTGCGGTTTTGGGGGCGCAAAACCAAGGTCGACCTGAGGGTCAGGAGGAAACTGAATGAGAAAGGTACGGGTAGGGCTCGCGGCGCCGCTGCTGTTTGGGGCTGTTGCGATCATGTTTCAAGCGCTACCGGTTGTTGCCCAGGATAACGCAACGCCGGGACCGATCGTGTACCACCAGTTGCAGCACGACGTTTCACTTCCGCTCTGGATGATCGCACGCGCTCCTCATGGCGGTGCGGAAGAGGGTCGGATCATTATTCCGGAGAACACAGGGCCGCGTGGGATTGAAACGAACGTCAAGGATCCCGTCGGCGACGATGCTGAAGCGGCGGGCCGTCCCGAGGTTGGGACCACTTCTTTGCTCAACTTTGACGGAATCTCCCATACGAATTCGTTCTGCGGCTGCGCTCCTCCCGACACCGAGGGTGTGGTGGGTGCGACGCAGTACGTGCAGTATGTAAACACCGCTTACGAGGTCTACAACAAGACGACCGGCGCCTCAGTTCTCGGACCCTTGGCCGGTAACTCTTTCTGGAGCGGGTTCGGCGGCCAGTGCCAAAACAACGATGATGGCGACCCCATCGTGGCCTACGACAAGGTCGCGCAGCGCTGGTTCTTTGGCCAGAATGTTTTCGTTACGCCTTACACGGTCTGCATCGCGGTTTCCACCACCAGTGACGCCACCGGAAGCTACAACCGATATTCCTATAGCCTAGGAAACAGCAGTTTCCCTGACTACCCGAAGTGGGGCGTGTGGCCTGATCCCACCAACAACGCCTACTTCCAGTCGTTCAACATCTTCGCCGGCGGCTTCACCGAGACCGGCTCTGAGGCCTGCGCCGCCGATCGCGCCGCCATGCTGGCCGGCAGCGCTGCTCCCAACTTCGTCTGCTTCGTGACCCCGCTGAGCAATCGCTTCAACATTCTGCCCGCGGATCTCGATGGCACCACGCTACCGCCCTCAGGTTCGCCCGGCTACTACCTCGAGCTCGCCAGCGCAACGGGCAATCTAAACATCTGGCAGTTTAAGCCGAACTTTACGACCCCATCGAGCTCGACCTTTACCGGGCCCACGCTGATTACGACGGCGGCGTTCAATGAGGTTTGCCCCAGCACGCTGCGGAACGCCTGCATCAAGCAGCCCTCACCCGGCGAGCTGCTCGAAGGGCTGAGCGATCGCCTGATGTATCGTCTCAACTATCGCAACTTCGGGACCTACGAATCTTTGCTCGTAACGCATTCCGTCGTGCCTACCGGCAGCGGCGTTACCGCCCTTTCGGCCGCACGTTGGTATGAGGTTCGCAGCCCCGGCTCAAGCCCAACCGTTTTCCAGCAGGGCACCTTCCAGAACAACAAAATCAGCTACTGGATGGGCAGCATCGCCCAGGACCAGGATGGCAACATGGCTCTCGGCTACAGCGGCACAGACACCAGTCTCGACCCCAGTGTGTTTTACACGGGCCGGCTCTCGACTGATCCGCTCAACACGATGGAATCGCCAAAACTCGTCGTGAAGGGCACCGGCGTCCAGGAGAGCACCTCCAATCGCTGGGGCGATTACTCCCTCATGAGCGTCGATCCCACCGACGACTGCACCTTCTGGTACACGCAGATGTACATCAAGACGACGGGCAGCTTCAATTGGAACACTCGCATCAACTCCTTCAAGTTCCCGAGCTGCAGCTAAGCCACGCCGAACTTGATTGAAACCTCCGAATCGGGCCGCTCTCGCGGCCCGATTTTTTTTGTCCCTTTCCTTCTTTTCTGTTCTCAACCGGGGCCGCGCTCTGGGCCTTCGGAGGGTGTGGGGTGGCCTCATGTATAATCGAGGTATGGAAAGACCTCTGATACTCCGCGAACTCAAGCGCTCTGGTTACCGCAGCCGCGCCGTCAAGGACGAAATGCGATTGAATCTTATTCGCAAGATGGAAGCCGGCGAGACGATTTTTCCCGGCATCGTAGGCTTCGACGACACGGTGATCCCTCAAATCGTGAATGCCGTGCTTTCACGCCACAATTTTATTCTGTTGGGGCTGCGCGGGCAGGCCAAGAGCCGGATCCTGAGGTCTCTGGCAACGCTGCTGGATGAGGAGATTCCCTACCTTGAAGGCTGCGAAATTCACGATGATCCTTTGAAGCCGCTTTGCCGGCCTTGCCTGGATCGGCTGCAGGAGCAGGGCGACAATACGCCCATCGCCTACCTGGATCGCGACCGCCGGTTCGTTGAGAAGCTGGCAACCCCGGACGTGACCATCTCGGACATCATTGGCGACCTAGATCCCATCAAGGCGGCGCGGGGCGCGCACGCACTTTCCAGCGAGTTCACCATCCACTATGGACTGCTCCCGCGCTCCAACAGAGGGATCTTCGCCCTCAATGAGCTGCCGGACCTGGCGGGAAAAATTCAGGTGGGATTGTTCAACATCATGCAGGAGGGCGACGTTCAGATTAAGGGCTATCCCGTGCGTCTGGCGCTCGATGTCCTTCTGGTGTTCACTGCCAATCCCGAAGACTACACGGCGCGCGGTAAAATTATCACCCCGCTCAAGGATCGCATCGGCTCTGAAATTCGCACGCACTATCCGGCGACGCTGGAGCACGCCATGGCCATCACGGCCCAGGAGGCGTGGATCGATCGGGCAGAGGCCCGGACTCCCGACGTGCCGCGATTCGTGCGCGAGGTGATCGAGAGCATCGCGTTCGAGGCGCGGCAGGAGAAGAAGATCGACAGGCGCAGCGGCGTGAGTCAACGGCTGCCCATCTCATGCCTGGAAAACGTGGTTTCCAACGCCGAACAGCGCGCGCTTCGCAATCACGAATCGTCTGTTGTGTCGCGTATCGTGGATGTCTATGCCGCGCTACCCTCGATTACCGGCAAGTTTGAGCTGGAATACGAAGGCGAACTGAAGGGCGCGGATACGGTGGCGCGTGACATCATCCGGCAGGCGGTCGCAAGGGTGTTCAAGAAATACTTTGACGGCGTTCCGATGCAAGGCGTGGTGCAGTGGTTTGAACTAGGCGGCGCCCTGAAGTATGCTGCCGACGCGCCGGTCGAGGAAGTGCAGCGCCACCTCAAGAGCATCCAGGGACTACTGGAGAAGACTGAAATTCTGGGGTTGAAGCGCGGCGATGCCGCAGGCCTGCGCGTAGCGGGCGCGGAGTTCATCCTGGAAGGGCTTTATGCGCTGAAGAAGATCAGCCGGAGCGAAGAGCTGGGTTACTACGCGGAGCGCCGTCCGCCAGAGCCTCCGCCTGAGGAGCCCAGCCCGATTTCGCCGCGTCGCCGCAATCTCAATTAGAGTCTGTCGGGAAAACGCTCAGACTATGCGCTAACTTGCTCGGCAGTGCGCGTGCCTGGCACGGCCCCATTACCGGATGCCACCGGATTGTGCCAGCCGCCGCCGTTCTGAACGATGTGATCGGCCTCGCGCGGGCCCCACGTTCCCTGCTCGTATTCGTATAGAGGCGTGCTGGTGTTGAGAATGGGATCGACAATTCGCCACGCCGCCTCCACCGCATCTTCGCGCGCAAACAGGGTGGATTCGCCGTGCATCGCCATCCACAGCAGGCGTTCATAAGCCTCCATCTCCTCGGGATCAGGATTGCGAGCCACCAGCAACTCCACCTGATCCGTGTCCGCGCTGCCCGGCCTCTTGGCCAGCGCTCCGATGGCTGTGGCTATATCAGGGCCAAGGCGGAAGCGGACATAGTTGTCGCCTTGCGGCATATGCAAATCTCCGAAGACGGACTGGGGTGGCCGCTTCAGCGTCACCATCACCTCCGTCGCGGTCACAGGCAGGCATTTTCCCGAGCGGATGTAGAACGGCACTCCACCCCAGCGCCAGGAATCGATGAACAAGCGAACCGCCGCGAACGTCTCCACTCGCGAATCGTGGGCCACGCCGGGCTCCTTGCGATAGCCCTTGAACTGCCCGCGCACCAGGTCATCGGGACTGAGAGGCCTGATGGCCGCCAGCACCTGGCTGCGCGCCTGCCGGAAAGCATCAAGTTGACCCGCGCTCGGAGGTTCTTCGGCAAGATAGGCCACGACCTGCATCAAGTGATTCTGGATCACATCGCGAATGCAGCCGGACTCCTCGTAGAACTTTCCGCGGCCTTGCACGCCGAAGTTCTCCGCCATCGTGATCTGGACGCTGGACACGTAGTTGCGGCTCCAGATGGGCTCGAGGAAAGCGTTGGCGAAGCGGAAGAAAAGGAAGTTCAGGGTGGTCTCTTTGCCGAGATAGTGGTCGATGCGAAAAATGTTCGATTCCGGAAAGGCCTTGCCCAAGTCGGAGTTCAGTCTCTGCGCGGACGCGAGGTCGCGGCCGAAAGGCTTCTCCACCACCACGCGCGCGCACTCGGAGCAGCCCGAATCCCGCAGATTCTGGGTCACGGTGTCGAACAGGCTCGGCGGTATGGCCAGATAATAGAGGGGGCAACCAGCCCCACCGAGCGCCTCGCGAAGGGCCTTGTACGTCTGTGGGTCGCGGTAATCGCCATCCACGTAACGCAGGAGGCTCGCAAGCCGCTTGAACACGTCCTCGTCGATCCCTGATCCGAACTTCTCGATCCCATCGCGCGCGTGCTGGATCAGCCTGTCAAGATTCCAGCCCGAAAGCGCGACGCCGACGACAGGCACGTCCAGTTTGCCGCGCCACACCATCTTGTAAAGCGCAGGGAAAAGCTTCTTGTGAGCCAGATCGCCGCTGGCGCCGAAAAGCACCAGGGCGTCCGAGACATCGGGCATTGGAGGCTCCTATTTCTTCTCGAGATGTCCGCCGAAGCCAAATCGCATCGCGGCCAGCAGCTTGTTGGCGAACTCGTCCTGGCCGCGGGAGCTGAAGCGGCTGTAAAGTGATGACGTCAAAACCGGCGCGGGAACGCCTTCGTCGATGGCGGCCAGCGATGTCCAGCGGCCCTCACCCGAATCCGACACGCGACCGGCGTATTCCTCGAGGCCAGGGCTCTTGTAGAGGGCGGCCGCGGTCAGGTCCAGCAACCAGGAGCTGATCACACTTCCGCGCCGCCACACTTCCGCGACTTCCGCCAGGTTTAATTCAAACTGATAGCACTTGGGGTCCCGAAGCGGCGTGGTTTCGGCGTCGACTTCCTGGGTATGCTTGCCGGCATCGGCGTGACGCAAGATGTTCAGGCCTTCGGCATAAGCCGCCATCAGGCCGTACTCGATGCCGTTGTGGACCATCTTGACAAAGTGCCCGGCGCCGTTCGGCCCACAGTGCAGATAACCCTGATCGGCGGTGCCCTGGCCGGGACTTCGTCCGGGCGTGGGCGGCGCCGAGTCGTGTCCGGGGGCGAGATCTGAGAATATGGGGTCAAGGTGTTTGACCACATCCTTCTCGCCTCCGATCATCAGGCAGTAACCACGCTCGCGGCCCCAGACTCCGCCGCTGGTGCCGGCGTCAACGTAATGCAGGCCGCGGGATCGCAGGCGCTCGGCCCGGTCGATGTCGTCGCGATAATACGAATTACCTCCGTCCACGACGATGTCACCGGCTTCGAGTTTGCCCGCGAGATCGTCCAACGTGGCATCGACGACGGCGGCCGGCACCATCAGCCAGGCCACACGCGGCTTCTGCAGCTTGGCCACAAATTCGTCCAGCGAGTTCGCACCGCTGGCGCCCGCGCTGACGAGCTGCCCGATCGCCGCCGGTTGATGATCGTAAACCACACACTGGTGTCCGCGGTCGATCAGCCTCCTGACCATGTTGGCGCCCATGCGGCCAAGCCCGATCATTCCAAGCTGCATTGGTTTCCTCCTCCCAATAGATGCAATGGATTCTGACTCGGTGGCAGGCTCTGGAACAATGACAAGTGGCGAGCATCGATCGGAATCACGAATGGTTCTTGCCCCTCACTCCTCACCTGTCAATGGTCGTTACGTTGGCTCAATCGGGTTCGCGCCTTCAGAGCCTCCACTTCCTTCGACAATCGGTTCTGGCGTCGCGACAGGCTCCAGGCGTAGAGCATGAAAAGAATCCAGACGAACGCATAAGCGAGAAAAAGAAATTTATTGACCACAGTGCTCCTATGAAGCGCACAGTTCAGTCATGGCGTCATGGCGAAGCCAATTCCTGCCGCATCCTAACCACTTCGCGCCGCACACGCGCAATCCCGCGCCGCATTCTGACCAGGTAGAAAAACAGACATAGAAAGGCGCCCCACGTGACGAACACGGTCGCCCACATACTGGGCTCGAGACCCGACCCCGGCCCTCCCCCGATCACCGGCTGCGGATGCTGCGTTCGCCACCAGCGGATCGCCATGTAATCCACAATCGACGTGACGAAACCGAGCGCTCCCACAACGGCGGCCAGAGACTCGGTGCGGCCGGGGCTCGCTACGTAGGCGCGTAGCATGAGATAAGAGATGTAGAGCAGCCAAAGGATGAAAGTAGAGGTCAGCCGCGCGTCCCAGGTCCACCAGATACCCCATGCCGGCTTTGCCCAAAGCGGACCGGTGATGAGCACGCCGGTGCAGAAAATGAATCCGACCTCAGCGCAGGCATAAGCGAAGTCGTCCGCTGCGCGAGAGCGCTTCCAGAGATACCCGATACTGCCGATAAACACGAAGGCGTAGGCGAACAGCGCCGTCATCGCCAGCGAAAAATGGACGTAAAAGATCCGCTGCACTTCGCCCATAGTAAGTTCCTCGGGCGCATAGAGGAAGATCATGTAGAGGGCGATCACCATCCAGACCAGCGTGATGGCGAGGTGAATGTGCATTGGGAATTTGCTTTTCATTGAGTGCCTATCATTCCGGGACTTCGTTGCGCCGCCCACGGACAACCGACAACTGACCACGCGAACCGGCCGGCGACAACGGACTATTCCTCCAACACGTATTCGAATAGCAAAAACGCTGCTACGGTGAACACCAAACTGACGGCGGCCACGCGCTCAATGCCGCCGCGCACCACCGTCCACTCGGCACCGCGCAGAGCGTCGGAACTTGCGTCGCTCGCCAGCACGAGAATCCAAAATGCGACCGGAAATTGCAGCACTGGCAGCATAACCTCCCGCATCCGGGTGTTGGCGGCCACCGCTCCAAAAATTGTGCCCAGCGCTGCGTAACCGAGCGTCCCGAAAAATACAATCGTCGCAAACGACCCCAGAGACGGAACGAAAGAGAAGTTATACCAGAGGGCGGCCACAAAGACCATCACCCCTTCGGCGACCCCGAGAAATACAAGATTCGCCAGCAGTTTTCCAACAAAGATGGCGCTCGGATCGATGGGCGCGAGGGTCAGCGCTTCCAGGCAGCTATTCTCGCGCTCGGCGGCGAACGATCGGTTGAAGCCCAGAATACCCGCGAAAGCAAACGCGATCCACAGCAGCCCCGGCAGCATGCGGAGGGTTTCCTCGCGTCCGCCGGTAAAGGAAAAATTGAAAAGGAAGACAACCAGTATGCCGAAGACGCACATGGAGAGCGCCGCCTCGCGGCTGCGCCACTCCACGCGCAGGTCCTTAACGAAGATGGTCCAGGCGGCCTTCACGGTGACGCGGGAGATAGGTTACAGGGAACAGGGTATAGGATTAAGCGATCCTGCGCTGGAAACGGGGAACCTGCCGCCACCTGCAATCTATTCCGGAAACCCGGCTCCATACTCCTGACCTTCTTCCTTACACTCGCTGCACGGGCACAACTCTCGAAGATAGTCGAAGCTGTAAATTCCGGTGGAGTGGCCGTCGCTCCAGGATATGTTCACGGCATAGCGGCCCATGAGTTCGGCCTTCTCGGGCTTGAGCGCTTTTTGAAACATCGGTAGCGGACTCTCATCCACTTTGTTGGTTCGAGGCGCGCCCGTGCCATGCGCATCCGTACAGGTGGCGCAAGGACACTTCTCGCGCAGGAACTTGTAAGGATAAAGACTGCGGTGGCCGTCCGACCATTCGACGGCCACGGAGTTGTTTTCGGCAGCGAGTTTGATCTTCCTGGGGATGACTGGTTGCATGAGTCGGAGGCGCCAGGTGTTAGGTGCCAGTTGCCCGGAGCCGGAGGCTCTTCGTCAGTCCGGCCACCGCGCTAGCCCCTGGAACCTAACACCTGACACCTGGAACCTATTCAAGGACAATTTCTTCCGCCGCCGTCGCCAGGGCCAATTGCGCTTCGAGCGCCGCCGACACTTCGCGGAACGCCTGGCCCTGCGGTGTCGTGCCGTCAAGCGCCACCGGTTGACCGTTGTCGCTCTCGGACCGGATGCGCGTGTCGAGCGGTATCTCGCCCAGGAATGCGTAGCCCAGCCGCTCCGCCGCCTCCCTCGCTCCGCCGTGTCCGAAGATGTGCTCGCGGTGGCCGCACTCGTGGCAGACGTAATAGCTCATGTTCTCGACAATGCCCAAAATAGGCACATTGAGCTTCCGGAACATGGCGATGGCCTTGGAAGCTACGGTCAGGGCGAGGTCCTGCGGGGTAGAGACGATCACCGCGCCGGTGAGCGCCGCCGTCTGGCAGAGGCTCAATTGGATGTCGCCGGTGCCGGGCGGCAGGTCGATCACGAGGTAGTCCAGATCACCCCAGCGTACGTCACCCAGGAATTGCTGCACCGTCTTATGCAGCATCGGACCACGCCAGATCACGGCGTCGTCCTTGGGCAGAAAATAGCCCATGGAGATGATCTTCAATCCATGCTCGACGGGCGGCTCAATCTTGCCTTCTACGACGATCGGTTCCCGATCAGCGCCAACCAGGGTGGGAACGCTCGGGCCGTAGACGTCGGCGTCCATCAAGCCCACGCGATGACCCGAACAGGCCAAAGCCACGGCAAGATTCGCCGCCACGGTGGACTTGCCGACTCCCCCCTTACCGCTGGCCACGGCGATGGTCGATTTCACGCCTGGAGCGAGCCTCGGTTGAGCGGGTGCCGTTGCTGCACCCGTGCCTGCGGTTGCGTGTCCAGCGGCGTGACCGGCGCCATGCGTGTGACCCGTGCCGGAGCCAGGGCTGGCGGCAGCGCCGCCCGGGCCAGCCGAAGCCGGTTGGGCAACGTGTATCTCCACTTCCCCGCCGTCTAGGGCTTCCACGGCCCTATGGACGCCGCGCAGCAACTGCTCCGCCCCGGCGCTCGACGGTTTCATGGACCCCGGCAGCTGGAGCGCTATCGAAACCCTGCCGTCACCGATTTCGACGCCTTTAACGCAGCCGAGCGACACGATATCGCGGCCGCTGGCCGCGTCCTTCACGGCCGACAAAGCCTTCATCACGTCAGGCGGATGCAATCTCTTGTTCATCAGTGGTAAGTCCCGTGAAAGCTAACATTCATTCTGGGGCGCAGACGTTGAAAAGTCAAAAAGACCATGACCGGTGGCGAGTGACAAGTAGCTAGAAATTGGCGGCTTGCGATGGCGATTAACTGACCGAAGCTTGGTTTCGTTCGGCGAGGGAGCAAGCTGCGGTGCCCACTCAGCATTTACCAATCACGGATATTGATTTGTCACTCGTCCGGTGCCGGCTAATCCTGGGCCTTCCCTACAATGCCGGAGGAGGTTTGATGGCCAGCGGATCGCCCGCAAAGAGCGTGGGCGCGGACGCGGAGAGCGCAGCCTTGTTGTAAGTGGCCACGTCACTCCGGAGCAGATTGTTGAACTCAGCAACGTACCCGTCGAGCAGCTTTGAGAGCTCGCTCATGCGCGCCTTCTCCAGGGCGGTGGGTGGTTCTGCGTAGCCGAAACCGAGGCCTCCTGCCAGGTTCGACAACTGCGCGTGGAAATCCGCCAGTTCATGGACGTCATCTTCTCCCGCGGTGCGCTGCAGCGTTGGACTATAGAACTTGGCTTTCAAAGCCTTGAGCTTGTCATCGAGCCCATGAGCCTGGCCGATCAAGGAATGATACTTGGGTTCGAGGTCCTTATCGGCACGAACCGTGTTCTGAAAAGCGGTGATCTCGTGCTCCATGCCATCGATGCGGTTGATCATTTCATTGAGGGCATCCAGCTGGCTCCGCATCTGAAGCGCAGCTTCCGCCTGGGCGCGGAAGTCCGCCGGATCGATCTGCACATTGGGATCGGGGCGCACGCTAATGTCGGCCTTCTCAGTCTGCGCCTTTACGGTGACCGCCACGTGGTAGTTGCCGGCCAGGACCCAGGGACCTTGCCCTCTGCCGAACCCACCGCCCGGTGGTTCTTCGGCGCCGGCCTGCGCCTCGTCCTGCGGGACGTCCGCCTGGATGCGCCGCGCAGCTTCGTAATGCATATTCCAGACGAAGCGATTCACGCCGGCCAGCGATGGGCCGTAGACCGTGTTGACTATTTGGCCGCGATCGTCGGTTATCACAATTTTTACCGGCGTTTCGTGCGCTCGCTTCTGTTCCGGCGTGACCTCGATCTTCGACTTTAGGAGGTAATCAATCGTCACGCCATCGGGCGCGTTGGGAGCCGTGTAGCCACCTGACGAACCGCTCTGCCAATGGTGAAACAGCGTTCCCGGCGCCGGCGTGAAAAGGTGGAAATCGCTCGCCTCGACGCCGGGCGTCAGCTCTTCCAGCGGCCGGACATCGTCGAGCACGAAGATTCCGCGCCCGTGCGTGGCCAGCACCAGGTCATGGCCGTCCTTGACAAACTTGATGTCCCACACCGGCACCGTAGGGAGGTTGGACTTAAGCGGCTTCCAGTGTTCGCCGGCATCAGCGGAGTAGAAAAGGCCGGTGTCGTTGCCGAGCAGCAACATTCCGCGCTGGTTTGGATCCTCGCGCACCACTTCCACCGGCGCATCCGGAAGGCCTGCGGAGATCTTCTGCCAGGATTCGCCGTAGTTCATGGTCTTATACACGTAAGGGTGCCGGTCACCGAGTTCGTGCCCGTCGAAAGCCACGTAAGCGGAGCCGGCGTCGAAAGGTGAGACGCCCACCTGATAGACGCGAGCCCACTCCGGAGCGCCGGAGATGCGGGGCGTGGAGTTGGTCCAGTTCTTGCCTCCGTCGCGCGTCACCTGGACCAGACCATCGTCCGTACCCACCCAGATCACATTCGGGTCCGTTGGAGCCAGCGTGAAGCAGATGATGGTTCCGTAGGTTTCGGCGCCGCTGATGTCGTGCTGGACCGGCCCCCCCGCAACGTCCTGCTTGCTGCGATCGTTGCGCGTCAGATCGCCGCTGATCGCAGTCCAATTGCGCCCGCCGTCGGTTGATTTGAAGAGGACGTTGCCCCCAAGGTAGACCTCGTTGGGATTCGTCTGCGAGACCGCGAGGGGACTTGTCCAATTGAAGCGGTATTTCAGATCGGATGGCTTCATCTCTTCGACGCCCTCGAGGTAAGGCCGAATGAAATGCGAGATGTGAGTGCGTCTGTCGAGGCGCCGCACGGACCCGTTCTGCGAGTCCGCATAGATGACGTTGGGATCGCTCGGCGCGGGCACGGCGTATTCACCGTCACCGCCCGCCACCACGTACCAGTCCGCGTTGGAGACGCCGGCCCGGCGGCCCAAATTGCTGGAAGGACCGCACCAGGCGTTGTTGTCCTGCAGGCCACCGCACAGGTTGTAAGGCGTGGCGGAATCCGCCGCCACCATGTAGAACTGCTCGATGGGAAGAGCATCGAGAAACTGCCAGCTCTTGGCGCCGTCCATCGAGAGATAAACGCCGCCGTCGCCACCTTCCAGCATCCGGCTTGGGTTCTTAGGGTCGATCCAAAGGGCGTGGTGATCGGAGTGCACCCCACGGCCTGTATTGTGCGCAGTCTTGCCGCCGTCCACGGACTCCAGAATGTCGAAGGAGAGGAAGTAGAGCTTATTTTCGTCCTCCGGCGAGACCATGACACGCGAAAAATAGAACGGCCGGATATCGAGCGCGCGATTGTCGCTCACCTGGGTCCAGTGATCGCCGCGATCCATCGATTGCCAGAGCATGCCGCGCTTGGCCGCGATCAGGGCGTAGATGTGGCTTGGATCGGAGGGCGCTGCCGCCACCGCGATGCGGCCCCAAGGCCCCGGCCGCAGGCCTTCGTTGAGCTTCTTCCAGGTCTCGCCGCCGTCGGTCGATCGGTAAAGTCCGCTCGAATCGCCGCCATCCACCAAGGTCCAGGGATAACGCCGGAAGTGCCACATGCCAGCATAAAGCACCTTGGGGTTGCCAGGCTCCATAATGAGATCGGACACGCCTGTGGAGTCATCAACGTAGAGGACCTTCTTCCAGGTCTTGCCGCCATCGGCGGTCCGGTAGACGCCGCGGTCGGCGTTTGGATCCCAGGCGTGGCCGAGAGCGCCCACGAAGACCACGTTTGAATCCGATGGGTCAACGATCACGCGCGAAATCTGTCCCACGTTTCCCAAACCCATAAATTTCCAGGATTGACCGGCGTCGGCCGAAAGGTAGACGCCTGCGCCATCAATCACGTCATTCCGGATATTGCCTTCGCCCGTGCCCACCCAAATGAGGTTCGGGTTTGAAGGCGCGAGCGCGATGTCCCCGATCGAAGCGGTTTTCTCGTGCTCGAAGACGGCCTTCCAACTCAGCCCGCCGTCGATGGTCTTGAACACTCCGCCGGCAGCGGCGCCCGCGTAGTAGAGCGCGGGATTGTCCGGTACGCCAGCCACGGCCGTTACTCTGCCTCCGGCTGCTGCGGGTCCGAGATTGCGGAAGCTCAGGTTCTTGAAGATGTCCTGGTTGGCCGGTTCAGACGCCGCCTCCGCTGTGGTGGAGGGTTCTTGCGCCCGAAAGCGGGTGGTGGACCCAGTCCAGATCAGAAGGGCTAAAGTAAAGAGCACACTCAAGAGTGACCCTCGGTTTTGCATGGGACCTGCCTCCTGTCTCCAAAAAGCGCCGGTTCCACCGTAGCGGCGTTCAGTGAGCGCGGAAAGGCAACGCTTGGGGCGTTGTAGCATCGCTAGATCCGATCACATTCCTGGGGAAGGCTTCCGATCCCCTTGAGCACGCCAGCACGTTCTGGCCTTTGCGCGACCTTATCGCGCGGCTGAAGGACAGGTCTATTTATCATTATTCGGGACGAAAGAGAAGTGTCACTTTAAATTGAGCTTGATTGTTGCAGGGTACGGGGGTTGCGCGTTGAAGAGCACGCCTGCGAGGAAACCTGGAAGGCGGGTTCTCTTATCCGCCTGCGGTGCGCAGAACCTGCAGCAGCAGCGAGCCGAAAATGGCCAGGAGGCTCCCCACCAGCAGGGCGCCGGCAAGGAGGATAAGACGTGGTGGAAAGTGCGGAACGAGGTGATGATGTCTTTTTCCGATGACGCTGTTAGCTACCTGAGTATCATGCACGTAGAGCCTCCTCTTCAGACGAATCTGGTCGTGTAAAACAATCAGGGACTATCTGGTGTAAAAGGAGACGAAAAACGAGACGAGTCAGAGCCGCACCACTATTCAGAACTACGCGGACCACAAAGCATTCTCGAAGGCCGCAAGCCTTGGCGAGAGCAGAGCCAGTTCTCGCTCCAGGCTTTGGCAAGCTTCCGGGGCCCTCTGCAATCTTCCGACTTGTGCCATCCGCTCGAGTTGAAGCGCCGCATCGTAGATTTTTGTCGCAGAGACACTGTCGGCAGCCGCTTTAAAAAGGTGTGCGGTCCTCTCCACAGCATGCACATCACCGCAAGCCACCGCCTCGCGAGTGTTGTCCAGCAGAGCCGGACACGCCGCCTGAAAGATGCCCACCAATTCCCGGAGGAAATCCAGGTCACCCCCAACCCGCGAGAGCGCCCGATCGATATCCAAAATTCCCAGAGTCTCCTCCGCAGAGACCTTCATGCTTTCCCACTCCAAGAGCCTCAAGAATCCTCATCAGCCAAGTGATCCTGGCGGCTGGAGGCGAAACGCTGGTTCGACCCGTCCTCCGGGGGGGAGGGGCGTCGACTTGGGGGATCGACGCCCCTATGACTCGCTAGATGGCCGCGGGGAAGGACGACCTCCTGGCGAGAGAACGCTAAAAGATCAAAAGCACCCGCAACGGACAGCCATGCAGCCTTTCTACCTGGACAACGACCGTTGCGAAGACTGCAAGCTGAGCGCGAACGCTGCCAGCGCCGGCCCCAGCCGCTCGAGTTCCAGTTGCAGGTCCAGGAAAACTTCCTGGATGTTTTCCGGCAGCCCTTGACGCGCTGTCATTTCGAGCTGATTGGCGGCGTCATAGGTTCTCTCCGCGAAGATGCTCTTTGCCGCCGCTCTTATCAGGTGCGCTCCCTTCACGACTGCGGAAAGATCTCCTTTCGTCACCGCAGCCCGCAGATTCCGCAGAAGCACCGGGTAGGCCGCCTGCGTAATGCCCACTAACTCCACCAGGAGATCCACGTCCGCATCAGCCTTCGAAATGGCCAGTACAGGCTTGAAATTTTCTTCAGAATTACGCCGCACGCCCCGCTCCCCTTTGCCACGCTTTCGGCGGGCGTCCATTGATTGTTAGCTACCTTTGCGCGACTTGAATCCCAGGAGGTCCTCTGAGCCCATGTTTCAGGATTGGTGAACCTCAAATCCTAGCCTATTCTCAATAGGTGTCAATATACAATCAGACAACATAGGTTTTTAGTGTAGAAACTCACTCTGAATTGTCGCGATTTATACTACATGATAGTGTTCTGAAGGGTACAAGAACGCAGCTCCACTAATCCGAAAGATCGTTAATTAGCGCGTAATGCATTAACTCAGCGGTGTTCGTCATGCCCATCTTCTCCAGGATTCGCGCGCGATAGGTGCTGACGGTGGTCACGCTCAGATGCAGATCCCCGGCGATCTGCGAGACCGTCCTCCCCGATCCGATCATTCGCAGGACTTCGAGTTCACGGTCGGACAGGCCCTCGTGAAGAGGTCGCTTTTGTTTCGCCCTCAGATCAAGCGCCAGCCACTCGGCCAGAGCAGGGCTCACGTACCTTCCTCCCGCCAGAATCCGGTTGACAGCCCTCACCAATTCCTCGGTCGCGCTCGCCTTGTTCGCGTAGCCGGACGCCCCCGCCTGAAGGACCCGCTTCCCGTACTGCTGTTCTGGATGCACGCTCAACACAAGCACGGGAGCCTTAGGCTGCGCTGTCGTGATCTCGTTGAGAAGATCGATACCGCTGCGTCCCGGCATGCTGACGTCCAGAATCACGAGGTCCCAGGCTTGTCTCCGGATGTGGGTAAGAACCTGCTGAGCATTCTCCGCCTCCTCGAAGATCGCATCTTTGAGTTCTTGCCGCAGGGTGTCCTTGAGGCCGCGGCGCACGATCGGATGATCATCGGCAATTAGAATTCGAGTCACAGTCTCTCGCGGTGTCCCGGCTGAGCCTGCGGAATGCGGACGGTGACGGTGGTTCCTTTCCGCGGGACCCCTTGGATGGCAAGCTCCCCCCCAAGCAAGGCGGCCCGCTCGCGCATACCCAGGATGCCCAGTGAACGGACGTCCGAGATCTGAGCGGGGCTAATCCCGCGCCCGTTATCGCGCACCTCCAGGGTTAGAGTGCCCTTCTTTTCGGTCAAGCGTACCCTCATCAGGGTCGCCTGAGCGTGCCGCGCAATATTGGTTAGGGTTTCTTGCAAGATACGAAAGACGGCGATATCCCGCTCCGGATGTGCCCCAAGCTCGGTGCGCGGCAGGTTTAGGGAACACTGGATCCCTGAGTGGTTCTGAAATTCCTGTGCCGCCCACTCGATGGCGGCGGCCAAACCCAGGTCATCGAGCGCTCCGGGCCTGAGCTCGGTGGCGATTCTGTGCACGGCGCCGACCGTGTCGTCCAAGCGCCTCAGAAGAGATTCAGCTTTCGTCATCTGCTCGTCCCCTCCGGCGACGGTGCCGCGCAAGAGGGAGCTTAGATCCAGCTTGATCGATGTGAGCGCCTGCCCCAGCTCGTCATGAATCTGCCGCGCTACCCTTTTCCTTTCCTCTTCTCTCACTCTCTGCAGACGCCCCGCTAGCGCGCGCAACTGATTCGGCGGCTGCTCTAGTTCCCGGTCCGCCTCCTTGCGCCCGTTAATATCCGCGATCACTTCCATCATGTAGTGGGGGCGGCCGTCAGTGCGCCTCACCAGAGATAAGTCCGCGTGTACCCGGACGACGGTGCCATCCTTGCGGCGATAACGTTCCTCGACTTCAACTCGCCCGGACCTTCTCTTTAGAAGACGGGTGACTTGTTTCCGGCTTGTTTCCCGATCTTGTTCGTCAGTCAAATCCTGCACTGACCGAGTGGTCAGTTCGCGCTCACTGTAACCGCTCATCCGCTGAAAAGCGCGGTTTGCTCTCAGGAACCGGCCTTTCATGTCAATGGTGGCAATCCCGACGCCGGAGTTAAAGACGCCGCGCCATCGCAGCTCGCACTGCCGCAAGGTTTCTTGTGCGCGCTTGGCGATGCTGAGCAAACGAGCGTTTTGTGCCGAGCGAACGGACGGAGCCCGCCCGGGGACCACGGGAGCGCCCCGGCTCGCGCTGAGCAGGGACGAGCGTTGATGGACCAGATGTCTGTTTGTGTCAAGCTTGCGTGGTGCAACGCGGGCATCTCCTCGGAAAGCTAGATCAAGGACGACACCGCTCATTGATGCGGCCTTCCCCTTCCGGAATGCTACGTCGCTCCCATTCCCCAGATAATGGGCTACAAGCCACCGGTATCAATAATACCGGTTAATCTCTTATCGATGAAGCCACGTACATCTTAATGCAAGGTACCTTGTTGTCAACAGAAAAATTTTGGGTCGAATGAGAGCGGGCATTAAACCCGGTTTCATCTTTCCCGGCGCTTCTGCGTTATCATTTCCAGGAGACCGAAATCGATGAAACGGCAGGGCAAACGACTCGATGAGCCGATCATCATTATGGGCTTGCCGAGACCCTTGGTAAGGGAGACGACTACGATGCGCGGCTATATTTTGATCAACGTGAGGCCAGGCAAAGTGCGGGATGTGGTGGAGGCGGTGGGCCGCCTCGAGGGAGTTCGTCACGCGGACGCCTGCTGGGGTCTTCCCGACGTCTTTGCATATGTCGAGGCCACTGACGAGAAGGCCTTCAATAGCCTCGTGATCGATCAGATCCAGAAGATCGAGGGCGTCGATCGAACCGAGACCCACATCGCTCTCGGATGACCTCGACCGTTATGACGACCGACGATCCAAGGCGTGCTAATTCTTCTACCGCGTTTTCTTGAGGTTAGCTCCCATTTAGATTTTTCATCGAACGAATCACCATCGAGTGACGTCTAACCTTTTTCAAACTGAATCGTGTTCGAGCCGGGGGTGAGACGGAAAACTTCAGGAAACTTCCAGGGGGTCAGCCTCGTATTAGTAGGTGAAGGATGAAGGGAGACTCAAAGTGCTACTTCAGTTCAGTCAGACGCCTATCATCGACAATCTACGCAATTATCCCGAACACCTCGTCGCGCGGTTACGCGCCCTCCTGCGGGATGGCGCCGCGGCACGACCGGATCCTCGCCGCAAGGGCTTCTACGACGTGGGCGACAGCGAGCGCGTCTTCTTCATCCATGTTTCCCCAGTGAGTGGCAAGGTGTGGTTGCTGGCAAGCTGGGCCGTCGAACAGGCTGAAGAGGGGCATCCCATCCGGCGGGTGCCGGCAATGATCGCCGGCGGCGGACCTTCCAGATTCATTGCAAGCTGTTCCCCGGCAGGCTAGCGAGCGCGTATAGGTTCGGGATTGTTTGCTGTTCCTGCTATGGGCGACCGATCTTCCGCGCTGCGTTGCCGCCAGAAAAAACACCCGCCGCGCGGTCGCGACCCGAATTGGAAATTACGATTAAGGCACTAGAATTCAGACGCCGTCACAACCGCGGCATACTCGGCGGAGGCGTCTTCCGGGCTTCGGACCAGCCCAAAGCAAACCGTGAAGTGAAAAGTGCTCCCGTGGCCCTGACGGCTCTCAAGCCAGACGCGCCCTCCCATCATTTCCACCAGTCGCGATGAAATCGTCAGCCCAAGACCAGTGCCGCCGTACTTACGCGTTGTGGAACCGTCAGCCTGCTGAAAGGCCTCAAAGATGAGTGCCTGCTTCTCGGCGGCAATGCCGATACCGGTATCCTGAACGGCTACGTGCAAGCTCATTTTGTCTGGGCTTAGAGCGGCGGCATCTGCAGTTACAGTGATCGTCCCGCGCTCGGTGAACTTGATGGCGTTGCCGACCAGATTCGTGATGATTTGACCCAAGCGACCCGGATCGCCGACCACCAAGCCCGGCACCTCCGGCGCAACTTGTGAGCACAGCTGAAGGTTGCCTCGCTCGGCCCGGAATTGCAAGGGCCGCAGAATTTGTCTCAAGCTGTTGCGGAAATCGAACTCCACCGGCTCGAGACGGAGTTTCTGAGCGTCCATCTTGGAACAATCCAAAATGTCGTTGAGGATCTGCAGCAACGACTCAGCGGATTGCTTGGCCAGGTCCAGGTATTCGCGCTGTTCGCCCCCGATTTCAGTGAGGAGGGCGAGATCGATCATTCCCATGATGCCGTTCATCGGGGTGCGGATCTCGTGGCTCATGTTGGCGAGAAACTCGCTCTTGGCCCGGTTGGCGGTTTCGGCAGCATCCCGTGCCCGCTTCAATTGCTCCTCCGCGCGCTTCCGTTCCGCATTCTCGGCCCGCAGCGCCCGGTTCACTGCGGTGAGCTCGACCGTACGCTCTTCGACGCGCATTTCCAGCTCGTCGCGCGAGCGGCGAATAACCTCCTCGGCTTGCTTACGCTCGGTAATGTCCTCGGCGAGGCCCACGATGCGGATAGCCCTGCCGCTCGAATCAAGAATCGGGAAAGCGCGATCCCAGATCCAGCGAACGGAACCGTCCGGGCGCACGATCCGGTACTCGATCTCATGCTGCAAGGGAGGGTACAGCCGCCGCTGGACAAGCTCGCGATCATCCGGATGAATGCCCAAGAGCCAGATGGCCGAATCGTGAAGAATCTCCTGCCGCGGCCTTCCCCAAATGTCATCGAAAGCCGGGCTCACGTAGAGCAGGTGGTTGTCCTCGCCCTCGACGATCCAGAAGACCTGGTTGATATTCTCGGCGAGCTGTCGAAATTGCTCCTCACTTCGGCGCAGCGCAGTCTCGGCGCGCTCACGCTGCGCGAACTCCTCGCGGAGCTCCCGTGTGCGCTCTTCAACCAAAAGGACCAGCTCCTGCTGGCGCCTTTCGAGATGACGAATGCGAAGGCGGTAAAGTGCAAGACCGCTCAGACCCAGCACAAGTGCGCAGAACAGGTAGAACCAAAGGGTCTGATAGAAATGCGGCTCGAGGGTGATCTGGAGCGATGCCCCCTGTTCACTCCAGAGGCCGTCGCTATTGGAGGCAATTACGCGGAAGGAGTAGCTGCCCGGCGGGATGTTGGTGTAATAGGCCACGCGGCGCGGCCCTGCCTCAACCCACTCTTTGTCGAAGCCCTCCAGCCGGTAGCGAAAACGAACCCGATCCGCCGCCACGAAGCTGGGCGCTGTGTAATGAAGCTCGATCTCACCCTTCCCTGGCGCCGCCCGAACGCCCGCGGCCCCGTCAAGGGTCTTTGCGTCAATCACGACCTGCTCAATGATGGCACCGGGCCGCACCGGGTTGATCTTCAGTGCCCCCGGATCGATACTGACAATGCCCTTCGTCGTCGGGAACCAGAGTTTGCCGTCGCGCGTTCGCGCGCCCGAGGGTTGAAAGCCCCCGTTGCACTCCCTGCTCTTCATACCCTCGGCCACGCCATAGGGTACGGACGTGACGGAAGACGCCTCACCGCGGGCCACGGCGTTCAACTCCTGCTTCCGCACACGGAAGATGCCCTTATTGGAGCTCATCCACAGGTTGCCGAGCCCGTCGGGAAGGACCTTAAACACGGTGTCGTCGAACAATCCGTTTTGTGGGGAGTACGTGAAGAATCGCCCCTCATGCAGCCTTTGCAGACCTCCGCCGTTGGTTCCGATCCAAAGGGTGCCTTCCAGGTCCGGATAGGCACACCACACGACGTCGCTCGAGAGGCCATTCCTGGTGCTGTAGACCGAAAACCGGCCGCCTTGAAAACGGTCAAGCCCTCCGCCGCTGGTTCCGATCCAGAGCGCACCCTGCGAGTCCTCAGAGATCGACACGACGTTGTCATTCGAGAGGCCGTCTTTAGTCGAGTAGGTCGTGAACTGGCCGTTGCTGAACTGGGTGAGACCGCCCCGGGTGCCGATCCAGAGACGACCCGCCAGATCCTGGTAGGTGGACATCACCACGTCGTTGGGCAGCCCGTCCTTTGCGGTGTAGACGGTGAATCGGCCCTGATAGAACCGATTCAGCCCCTTCCGCGTGCCAATCCAGAGGCTGCCATCGCCTGCTTCCGAAATCGAGAACACCAGGTTGTCAGAAAGGCCGTCCTTGGTGGTGTAGGCGGTGAATCGCCCATCCTTAAAACGATTGAGACCGCCCGTCGTGCCAAACCACAAAGCTCCCTCGTGATCTTCGAAGACCGGCAACACAACATTGTTGGAGAGGCCCTCCGCCGTCGTGTAGGCAGTCACGGGACCGTCGCGGAAACGGTTGAGTCCTCCGCCGGCGGTCCCGATCCACAGACTCCCTTCCTGATCCTCGTAGATCGCCCAGACATTGTCGCTCGAGAGGCCTGATTTCGAGGTGTAGGCGGCAAACCTTCCATCGCGAAAGCGATCGATACCGCCTCCCCCTGTCCCGATCCAGATGCTCCGCTCCGAATCCTGGTAGATCGACCAGATAGCGTTGCTCGATAAGCCATCACGGGTGGTGTAGACGCTTAAGCGACCGTCGTGCAACAAGCCTACGCCGCCTCCATTCGTGCCAATCCAGAGTTCATTTGCGCGGTCCACAAGGAGGCTCCGAATATACTTGCTGGGAAGCTCATCCAGATTGGTGAGCGCCGTAATCCTGCCATCCTTCATACGGTTCAGGCCGTTGTGGGTCCCGATCCACAAGCCGCAAGGGCCGTCTCCTGCAAGCGCAAACACAGCGTCGCTCAGCAGTCCATCCCTGGTACCGTAGGACTCGAAACGGCCGTCTTTCAGACGGTCCAAACCACCGCCGTCGGTGCCGATCCACAGACTCCCGCCCGGATCCTCATAGAGCGACAACACAGAGTTGTTGGAGAGACCTTGAGAAGTGGTGTAGGACAAGAAGTGGCCCTGCCGATAATGGATCAAGCCGCCGCCGTTCGTGCCGATCCAGAGATTCCCTTCGCGATCGGCGCTCAGCGCCAGAACAACGTTGCTGCGAAGCTCCGGGGTATTGTTCTTGTCGAAGACGGTGAACCGTACTCCGTCGAAGCGGACCAGACCCTCCTCGGTGCCGAGCCAGAGATAACCATCAGGGGTTTGAGCGATGGCAAGCGCCGAATCCTGAGGAAGACCGGCGTTGGCCTCCCAGACGTCATGCACGTACTGCGTGATGACCTTATCAGGAGCAAGGCCGGCCCGCACGGGAACTGAGCAGAGGAGGGCGACGGCCAGTGCGGTCACTCGAAACTGATACAGTTTGTCCACATCGCTCTCCTGTAGCTTCCGCTGGGTTCGCGTGTCCGGGAAGTCTCCCGAAATGATTATCGGCCGCTCGGGAAAGTCTCTTTAGGTTGAGATGACGCACTGTAAGCGTGAAGGGCGCCTCTCTAATGGAGCCGCGCCGGGCGGCGTCCGAGCGGGGGAAACAGCCTGACGCCGCTCGACCACAATGTTCTCCCAGATAGTACCGAAGTACCAGACCCTAGCCCTCAAGAGTACTGGCCATGCTGCCGAAGGAGTAAGTGGGCGCAGGAAGAACGTCAGTAGTGAGAAACCAGCCCTGAAGAAAGCGAGCCTAGTCATGAATAAGAAAATGTTTCGAGTGTTGCAATTAATGGCGGTTTTGATGGTTGCAGCCGCTCTGGGGTGCGCCCAGACGGCCACTCTCTCCCCCGATCTAACGGGAGCCAGCCAAAGTTCACAGCTGAATGTGATTGTGCGGTTCAAGAACGCTCCGTCCGCGGCCGACTATCAGCGGATCCTCAGCTTGCACCCGCTCGTCAGGCTACGGATGGCACTCGGTCTGGTGAAAGCGGGAGGGTTTAGCGTGCCGGCGTCAATACTGACTAAGATCGCGGCCGACCCGGGTATCGCCTACGTTTCGGCGGATCGTCCCGTCGCAAGCACAATGGATCTGAGCGCCGCTGCCATCAACGCCAAAGCCGCCTGGAACGCCGGTTGGGACGGCTCCGGAGTTGGCGTGGCCGTGATCGATAGTGGCATGCTTCAACTGCGTGACCTGCAGGACCCCAGCGGAAATTCCAGGATCGTGTTCGCTCAAGACTTCACCGGAACAGACGCTCGCGATCAATACGGACACGGAACGCACGTGGCCGGCATCCTGGCGGGCAACGGGAGCCAATCAACTTGTCCCTCTTGTACCCGAACCTTCAAGGGAATCGCGCCTAACGCAAACCTGCTCGACCTGCGCGTCCTCGACCAGAATGGCCAGAGCAGTGACAGCACCGTAATTCAAGCCATCGACAGGGCAATTCAGCTGCAGAGCCAATACAACATTCGCGTGATTAACCTCTCGCTCGGACGGCCGATATTTGAAAGTTACACCCAAGATCCCTTGTGTCAGGCTGTGGAGGCTGCGTGGAAGGCCGGTATCGTCGTGGTGGTGGCAGCCGGTAACGATGGCCGCGACAACGCATTTAACAGCAATGGCTACGGAACCATCGGATCTCCCGGTAACGACCCCTACGTGATCACTGTGGGCGCCATGAAAACCGAGGGTACGCCCGACCGGTCCGACGACGTGATCGCAACCTACAGCTCAAAAGGACCAACGTCGGTCGATCAGGTCGTAAAGCCCGACATCGTTGCGCCGGGTAACACCGTGGTGTCGCTGCTCGCGCAGGGAACCACGTTGCCCACCGGCTATCCCTCGGACCTGGTTCCCATGTCCTACTACCTACAGACGCAGAACACGTCCGCCTCTCCGTCCTATATGAGCCTGAGCGGGACCAGCATGGCAACGCCGATGGTGAGCGGAGCGGTAGCCGACCTGCTAGAGGCGGAGCCTGCGCTCACACCAGATCAGGTGAAGGCTCGCCTGATGAAGACCGCCTATAAGGCCTTTCCCACGACCAGTACGTATGTCGACCCGACCACCGGGATCACTTACGTCGACCAGTACGACGCTTTCACCGTTGGCGCCGGCTATCTTGACGTGCAAGCGGCCCTGATCGACACCAGTGTTGCCGCCGGTCCCGCCCTGTCTCCCATAGCTACTTGGGATCCCGTTTCAGGAAACGCTTACCTTACCCCTGACCCCTCGGCCGTGTGGAACTCGACCCCGGGCTATTCCTTGCAATCTGTTTGGGGGAATTCGGTTCTTCTCAACGGCACGAACGCTCTTTGGGGCGGCGAGACCGCGCCTTGGGGTGTGCCCATTGCGGCCTCGCAGTCAGTTTGGGGCAACCAGTCCGTGTGGGGAAATCAATGCATCTGGGGCAACCAATCAGTGTGGGGCAACCAATCCGTGTGGGGAAACCAGTCGGTGTGGGGAAATCAGTCGGTGTGGGGAAATCAATCGGTTTGGGGCAACACCATACTGACGAAAGGTGAACAGTAGCGCCAACCCGTCTTGATTCGGGACTTACACGCCAGAGAGTTGAATGGGGCAATCGCCAGCGATTGCCCCATTATGTTTCGGACAGCTTTGCGTCAAGTTCAAAGTGAAGCCGCAGTTGTTCTGGTCGAGATAATCGGCAGATACGTGATAGTGGAGATAGAGAGCGCCGGTCGTCAGCAATCAGGATGGTTGCCATCTTGCCTTCCCTCCAACAAGTCGCTCTCCCCGCTCCGCAGTTTGTGAAAACGATTCGAACCACTTGAAAACATTGGGGCAGCAGCGGATGGCACCGCTCACTTTAGCCGTGCTGTCAGCAAACTGCCCGAGCGTTTTTCCACAAACTGTTAGATTTTTCGATTAGAGGATGTCAGCAGTGCCGCCGAGTGCGTCCGACAGCGGCCTGGCTTGGTTTGAACACGGCTGTTTGCTACCGCCCGTTCGTACTGAGCAGCGACAGCCCATCCGCACTTTTGAGCGGAAGCGGGGGCGGCGGAGGCGGCTTCTTAATCGGTCTGCCGGGGTCCTGCCCTCCCATCAACGCCGTGACGCTTCGCGCCCCGGCCACGTCAACCTGGGCAAATAATCTCGCAGAAGCTGGCGTGAGAGCCGCTACACAAATTAGAGCTATAAGACCTGCGTGAAATGTTCTCTTCATTGCCTTGTGTCCCCCCTGTGTAATCCAAAAGGGTCAGTTGAGTGACACTTCACCCGCGCTATTCGTGCGTCGCGTCTCTTTCGACGCGGTTGGCGCATAGCACTCGAAGTGAGATCGAGCACGGTGCTCGTGTCTCTTACGTCATCGCTTGCTGTTTGGTGTTGCTCAGATCCGCCCCTTGCCCTACGGAAATCTAGTGGCACGCACGATACCAAATTTTACTGAAGGGTTACCCAGCCCGCAGCCGCGGGAAACACCCTAGACTGGCTTACGTAGGGGGAAACCCTGAGTCTTGGTTACGGAGAAGGCAGGAGCCTGCCGTAGTAGCCCCGACAATTCAGCGACATACACACAGAAGTCGACGGCAGTGAGCCTGGATCGACGAGAGCGATTGGCTGTCCCGGCGGTTGTCCGGCAGACTGGCGGACGGAGCCTCGTCTGAGGAAACCGTATTTTTTCTTAACTTTGACTGGAGAATTCTTTAATGTGAAAGTAGCTATGTAGGAACTCTTATGGGAATCGACGGGCTAAGGTCGACTGAGAGCAGCGTTCTCCCTTCGCCTCTGTCAAACCGGCCGGCTTGGTTGAAGGCAAAATTTGTTCTGGGCTTTGCCTTTATAGCGACCGCCACCGCCTTCGTTATCCACCGCGACTATACCCAAGCATCGTACACCTGGAAAATTCAGTTGACCGACACGGCCGCTCGTCGTGCCTGGATGCTGGGAAATTCGCTGCAAGAGACCCAGGACGATGCCCAGGTCCTGGCAAACTTTACTCCTACCACCCTTCTTCTTAAGGAGAAGAGCGGTGATCAGCTCTTGCAACGCGACGCCGATTTCACTGCAGTCTTACGCCTGCTCGACGACTACCGAAGTGTTTACGAATATGATGGCGTCTGCCTATTCGATCCACAAGGACAGGTCGTGGTTCGGGTTACCGATTCCGCGGCGCTGAAGTCGCTCGTCCAGAGCCCACAAGAAAAGGAAATCATCCTAGACGTCGCGCTCAACCGGCGCGTGAGAGCCGACCTGCTTACTTCACAGGCGGAGCGCGTCCTCGCGGTCACGATGCCAGTCCTGGACTACGCTTCGCCAGGCGAACCGCTTGTTGGAGTCGTAGCCATTTTCGACCCTTTGGCCCGGGAGTTTCTTCCGCTGCTCACAGCCGAGGGCCCCGCCACACAGACGGGTGAAACGCTGTTGTTGAGCCTGCAGGACGGCAAGGCCTCATATGCGTCCTCTCTCCGGCAGCCCTCATCCGCATTCGCGGAAAATCGACCTTCGTACGACACGCTGCGGGAAGCGGCTCGTTCGGCGGTCGATACTAAGCCCGCGTTTGGAACCTATATCGACTACCGGGGAGCTCCCGTGCTGGCGGCAATCCAGAAGATTCCGTCCTTAAGAGGCGTGGTTGCATCCAAGATCGACCGGCACGAGGCTCTCAGGAGCTTTCGCAGCACTGCGCTCCTCGAGACGATAACCGCGATCGCAGTGCTTATCGTCTATCTTTCCTCAATTGTGGGCTACGAGCGAAATGCCGCGGCCCGCGAAATGAAGGAAAAGTGGAGGCAGCAACAAGCTATCCTCGCCGAGCGCCTGCGGGCGGAGGAGTTACTGAGGGAAAGCAATCAAGAGTTGGAAAGCAGGGTCTCGCAGCGTACGGCGGCCTTGACTCAAGCGAACGAGTTGTTGCAGGAGAGCGAAGAGAAACTACGGCTCTTCGTTGAGCACGCGCCCGCGGCCATCGCTATGCTCGATCGAGATATGCGATATCTGGCTGCGAGCCGGCGCTGGAGGGCTGATTTTCGGCTTTCTGACGACGGCCTGGTGGGTTTCAGTCACTACGACTTATTCCCCGGGATGCCGGAGCGGTGGAAGGAGGCGCATCGCCGTTGCCTGGGCGGTGCGGTCGAGAGATGCGAGGAAGACCCATTCAGGCGCGCCGACGGAACAACCGAGTGGCTTCACTGGGAAGTCCGGCCATGGCGCGGAACAGAAGGCAAGATCGCAGGGATTGTCATCTTCTGTGAGTTCATTACCGGCCGCAAACGACAGGAGGAGCAGATTCGGGCCTCTCTGCAAGAGAAGGAAATGCTCCTCAAGGAATTGGAGGCGTTTGCGTATTCAGTGGCGCACGACTTGCGCGCCCCCCTTCGCCACATGGGCGGGTTTCTAGCGCTGCTGGTCAAGCACAGCAGCGGACAGTTGGATGATACCGCCCGCCGCTACCTGGATCGAGTGACGGCCGCCTCGCGTAATATGGGGCTTCTGATCGACGACCTGCTTCGGTTTTCGCGATTAGGAAGAACGGAAATGGGCAAGACCGCGGTCAGATTGGAAGGACTGGTTCAGGAGGTGCGCCTGGAGTTCGAGGGCGAGAACGCAGGCCGGAAGATCGCTTGGGAGATCGGCCGCCTGCCGGAAGTGATGGCCGACCCTTCTATGCTGCATCTGGTGATGATGAATCTGATCTCCAACGCACTGAAGTTCACGCGGACGCGCGCCGAGGCTCGAATCGAGATCGGCTGCAGCCAGGGTGAAAAAGGCGAGGACATTATCTTCGTGAAGGACAACGGCGTAGGCTTCGACGCGCAGTATTATAGCAAGCTTTTCAAAGTCTTCCAGCGCCTGCACTCCGGGGATAACTTTGAAGGCACCGGCGTGGGGCTCGCCAACGTGCGACGCATTATCGAGCGCCATGGCGGACGCGTGTGGGCGGAGAGCGTCGGGGGCGCCGGCGCCACTTTCAGTTTTTCCCTGCCCAGGTCAGTATCCGATTCAAGCCCCTTGTAAAAACCGTCGGCAACAGCCTGCGAATTGCGGTTGCCCGCGATGAAAGAGCAAGTGGCGCAACAGGCCCGTAAAGACGGCCGCGGCGATCAAACGCCGATGATGTACCAAAGCCCGCAGGTCCCCGAGATCGTCATCGGCGCGGCCCCGCAGGGCGGATCCTGAACTTGACAAGTTCACTCGCTTTTTACCCCCTGGTTCTTGATTTTCGCCACCAATGAATGTCATATAGCCGATGGAGCGCCGCGCGCATCTCGGGCCGCGAGGAATTTCAGGCCTCATGGCACAGACGACACCGCGACCGCCAAATGGCGGGAACGTGCGGACTTCGCACCGTGCACTCTAATCTAGCTCACGGAGGAACCTCATGAGATCAGGACGTAGTGGGCTCATCCTACTGTCAATCAGCCTAGCGGCATTGGCGCTGTTTTGCGCTGACGGCGGCGACGCTGCGGCGGCGTCGCCAGGCTATCATTTGATCAAGAAAGTCAAACTCGGAGGCGAAGGCGGTTGGGACTATCTATCCATCGACAGCGCGGCGCGCCGGCTCTACATCTCTCGCGGAACGCACGTGATGGTGCTGGACGCGGACAGCTATGAAGTGGTAGCCGACATTCCCAACACGCCCGGCGTACACGGCATCGCCATCGCCCCCGAATCCGGCCGCGGCTTCATCAGCGACGGCCGTGCCAATCAAGTCACGATCTTCGATTTGAAGACGTTTAAGGAAACGGGAACCGCCAAGACCGGCGAGGGACCGGACGCCATCATCTACGATCCGGCGTCCAAACGCGCCTTCACGTTCAACGGTGAAGGCAACAGCTCCACGGCCGTTGACGCCGACACGGGGAACGTGGCCGGCACGATCGATCTAGGGGGCGGTCCGGAGTTTGCAGCTGCGGACGGCCAGGGCCATGTCTACAACAATCTCGAGGACAAGAGTGTTGAACTTCAGATCGACTCCAAGAACCTCAAGGTGCTGAACCGATGGCCGCTCGCGCCCTGCGAGAGCCCGTCCGGCCTGGCGATGGATAGGGAGCACCGGCGGCTCTTCGTCGGCTGCCACAACAAGATGATGGCCATCCTGGACGCCGACAGCGGCAAAGTGGTGGCGACCGTGCCGATCGGCCAGGGAGTGGACGCCAATCGCTTCGATTCGGGCACCCAGCTCGCCTTCAGCTCCAACGGCGACGGCACGCTAACGGTGGTACACGAGGATTCTCCGGACAAGTACACCGTGGTTGACAATGTTCAGACCGAGCGCGGCGCGCGCACGATGGAAGTGGATCCGAAGACGCACAATGTTTTTCTGGTGACGGCGGAATTCGGTCCCATGCCGGCCGAAACCAAACCAGGCGAACGCCGCCGTCCTCCAATGATTCCGGGGTCGTTTACGCTATTGGTGTTCGGGCAGTAGCTCCGGGGATTCTAGCGGATGGGCCGGGTATTCACGGCTTTCAGTGCAGCGTCGAGCGCGGCGTCAAGATCCGATGCGGCGAACGCCCGATTGCCGAAGCGGGCTGCTTGGTACATGAGAATGAAACTGACGGCAGGGCGCAGCAAATCAGGATCACCCAGCTTGCGCGCAAATTCCAAAGATGTCTCGGCGGGAGCTCTTTCGATTCCCCGCCGGGCTAATGCCACCAGGAAGCGCTTGTAAGCCACGGTGGCGGCGTGAGCAGAATTCGCGCCTGGCCTCGACGCCAGCCTCCAGCTGAGGACCGCTCGCAATTCCTCGATCCAAGCCGGATGGCGCACAGCCAGGGTGGCAAGGGCCAGGAGGATGATAACCAGCGCCAGTGCATTGATCCGATGAAGGCTGAGCCATTCGCGTGCATCGGAGAAACGCCCGCTCGTCAAATGCCCGATGTCCCAGCGAAATTCGCGGAACCGGCGATCGAAGCCCCGCGAGGTGGACTCCACGGCTGCCGCCAGATGCACCTGGTGTCCGGCATCGTAGTTCACCACCCACTCGCTCCAGAAGAATTGCGCAGCGTCAAGGTATGCTCGAATCAAACCCAAATCGGCGGTTTCCGATCCGGGTGGAGTAGGATCAAACGGTACCCAGCCCACCTTGGGAAGGTAAACCTCCACCCAGCTATGGGCGTTGTAGCCGCGCACCACGAAGTCCTTGCCCACCGGATTGTAAGAACCGATTTGGAACCCGTTCACCAGGCGCGTCGCGACCCCGATCGAGCGCAACATCACGGCCATGGCGGCTGCAAAAAACTCGCAGTTACCGCGCTTGGTCTCAAAAAGAAAGTTGGCCACGGGATCCGCGGGCGAGGACGAAGCAAGATCAAGGCTGTAGGCGAAGTGGCTTTGCAGGTAATTCTGCAACACGATGGCGCGGTCGTAATTGTTGCTCTTGCCGGCGGTCACCTGGCGCGCCAGTTGCGCCACGCGCGGGTCGAGACGTGGCAAGCCGAGGTAGACATGGCCGATGTCCTCGGGCACGTCAGAGGATGCCAACCGCAGTTCCGGCGCTGCGGGCAACCCGGATTCGGCCTCCACCTCATACGCGAAGGGCCCCGGGGTGTGGGTCGGATCGAGCAGCGAGCCAGCATGGTCGGCTAGCACAAAACCCAGGTGTGCGTTGATCTGTCTTGCCCGCCCCGCCACGAATAGTACGCTGGTGGAAAGGGGCTCCAGCAGAACCTTGTAGTGCAAGGTGGTGTCCGCACGCGTCGCGAGACCGCTAAGGTCCGGAAGCCGGAAAGTACCGGGGCCTGCCGGCATCAGCACGCGCTCGAAGCGGTCGGCGTTCGACCAGCGCCGGCCATCGAAACTCGACAGCGCCACCCCGCGGAGCTTCTCGCCCTCGAGGGCGCTGGCCTCGCCCTCCGGCGTCACCCGCATCACAACTTGCTCGGAGCGCTGGATTCTGCCGATTTCACCGAGATAGACGTTTTCGGCAAAACCGGAGATCAGTTGAGGCTCAAGGCCTGTGCGCCACCAATAGCCGCTGCGATAGCGCGGAATGACGAAGAACAGGACGGCGGACAACGGCACCAACGCCAGTGCCAGGCCGAGCGCCGCTTTTCCCAGGGCCAGCTCAACGGATCGCGCGTGGTGAGAGTCGGGCACAGCCGCACCACCGGCACCGTAAGGAGAATCGCCAGGGACACTCGGCCGCAGAACTTCATAGCTAAGGAGCGTCGAGATGGCGAACAGCGCGTACAAGCAGAAGCCGGCAATATAGGCGGCATCCACCGTCAAGATTGCGGCTGCCAGCATCATGACGAAGGAGAGAAGCCCGAGATAAAAATGATCGCGATTTCTGGAGGCGGAGAGCACCTTGATGGCACTGGCAAAAAGCGCCAGGTGCACCGTGGCCATCAGCATCCGGTCTGGCAGAGTCGAACCGGCTGCCAGGTAGGCGAGATCCAGGGGGTAGAAAGCCAAATACGCAACGGAAAGGCCCGTGACCACCTTAGCGCTCAAGCACCCTTCCGTCCGCCACGCCAGCATCAGGAGGCGCGCCAGAAGCGCTGCTGAAAAAAGGATTACCGCAGGCTTGTCGAGCCTTCCCGTAGAAGCCAGAACAAAGAACGCCGTCGCCAGCGTACACAAGAGGGAGACTTTAAAATAACGCGCTAGGTTGCCGCGCTTCAAAGCAGGGGCGGTCTGCCCCGAGGAGACGCTCTCCCCGGGTGCTGAACTGGATCGGTTTGGAATCGTGGCAACTTCCACTATCTCGATTATGTTCCTAAGCGCATCTCCTCACAAGCCGGGAGCCGATTTGACCGGTTTTTGCTTCTTGACTTTCCCCCTCGCGGACCTATTATCTAGATATGGCAAAGAAGCCGATCGACCCAAATAAACCAAAGCAACGGCGGAGACTGACTCCCGAGGAGCGCCGCGAGCGAGGCCGCAAAGCCGTCGAGGCGCGCTGGGCGAAGGTTCGGGCCAAAGCTGCGGCGGAACAGAAAAGCTAGAAACTGCGCCTCAGTCCTGCCCGGTCTCGTATCGACTCGCCTTGACGCGGCACGCACAGGTCGTGAGGCGGATGAGCGGGACCAGGCGAGCCATTCTCTCAGAAGTGGTGTCCGATCAAGCTGAAGAGAAGCACAGCCAAAACGGTGAGAGTACAGGCGCAATACAAACGGTCGCGCTGCCGGACAAAGACGAGAAATGACAAGGCCACGCGGGCCACGGGTGTCGCGATCAGCAGCAGGAGTCCAAGCTGAATCAGGCCTCTCCCGCTCCATTCGGTTGCACTCCTGAGGATGCCGTTCACCGTGCGGAAGCTGGCCGGCTCTCCCCGAAAAACCTTGTAGTCCGGCCGCCCGGCGCCATGGCGGATGAGATAAGTGATCGCGCCTGCCAGGACCACGAGCGCTGCCACCGCAACGCCCGTGATCAAAAGATTGCCGAGAACCCGCTCGAACTGCTGATCACTGTCGAACTGCGGATCGGTCGGAATCCCGGAAGGTATTTCAGAGTTTGCCGGTAAGAGCATTGAAGATCATCTCCACAGCCAGAGCCGCTACCACCAGGCCAAATACCACGCGCAGGCGGTCGGGGTGCGTCTTCACCAGAACGCGAGTTCCGAGCAATGAGCCCGGAAGCACGCCCAGCATGACGGGCATCGCCAGTCCCGGATCAATATAGCCCCTGCTGAGATACACACCGGCGCTGGCAGCGGCGGTGACGCCAATCATGAAGTTGCTGGTGGTAGTCGACACCTTGAAAGGGATGCGCATCGCCCGGTCCATAGCCAGCACTTTGAAAGCTCCGGACCCGATTCCGAGCAGGCCCGACAAGGTTCCGGCCACAAACATCAAGCTGAATCCAAGCGGCACTCTGCGCACGTCGTAGGCGCGTTGACCTTGGGGTGTCGGAAAACTCGAATGCAGCCTCAATCTGGACTTCGCGGGTCCGGGGGCGCTCACCGGCGCTGCGGCCGGCTTGCGCGGCCGGCTCGCCAGGTAAGCGGAGAGCAGCAGCACCACGCCAAATACCACGCCAATAGCCCTCGTGGAAACACGGGCGACAAGGAAAGCTCCGAACAACGCTCCGGCGGTGGTGGCGATTTCCAGGAACATTCCCACCCGAATGTTGGAGTATCCCTCCTTCACGTAGGCCGCAGCCGCGCCCGATGAGGTAGCGATCACCGAGACCAACGACGCCCCCATCGCGTAGTGAAGGTCGGCGCCAAAGACGAGCGTCAGGAGCGGCACAATCACCACTCCGCCGCCGAGTCCGGTGAGCGCGCCCAGAAAGCCCGCCAGGCCAGCTCCCAGCCACACGAGCGCAGTAAACTCCGGAATCGTCAGCAAGCGCGGGCTCCAAGCGTGAGAAGCTGTGAAATGAATCGGGTCTTCCGAGCGCTCCCTTTGACGTACGGCCTTGCGGCACCGGCGCTCAAAGACCAGCGATTATCGCACGGTCCCGGGCCACCGGGGAAACAACTCCCGGCGATACCCTGTGATGCCGCCGCGCTTCGGCGGGATTCACGGGAGGATCCGTCTGCGATTGAGATGTCGCCGCGCAAGCGCACAGACTATAATCGCATCGCTGCTATGCGCCATCCCGGACCACTTAAGCCCAGACGATGGTAAACTCTGACAGATTATTGCGGATTGCGAAATATGGCTGTAGCGGCGGTGTCCCCACCGGCGATTCGGCGCTGAGGACAGCGCCGCTACAGAATTGAGTGCAATTTTATCGGACCTGCGTGTTTGAACAAGCCTTCAAAAACATCGACGACGTTTTGCGGAAAGAGGCGGGCTGCGCCAGCGAGCTGGATTACATTGAACAGACCTCGTGGCTCCTCTTCCTGAGATATTTGGACGCCCTCGAGCAGGACAGAGCCGACATCGCCGCGCTCGAAGGGAAGAAGTACACCTTCATCCTCGACAAGCCTTACCGCTGGGAGGAGTGGGCCGCGCCCAAAGGCAAGGACGGCCAGATCGACCACCACAGAGCCAAAGTGGGCGACGACCTGCGCGATTTCGTCAGCGGCAAGCTCTTTCCCTATCTGCACAGCTTCAAGCAGAAAGCCAGCGGGCCGAACACCGTGGAATACAAAATCGGTGAGATTTTTGGCGAGATCAAGAACAAGATCCACAGCGGCTACAACCTGCGCGAGATTATCGACCACATTGACGATTTGCGCTTCCGCTCGCAGACCGAAAAGCATGAGCTGAGCCACCTTTACGAAGCCAAGATCAGGAACATGGGCAACGCCGGGCGCAACGGCGGCGAGTATTACACCCCGCGGCCGCTGATTCGCGCCATCGTGCAAGCGGTGAAGCCGCAGCTTGGCGAGCGAATTTACGACGGCGCCTGCGGCTCGGCGGGCTTTCTGTGCGAGTCGTTCGTCTACCTCCAGGCGCACAACAAGCTGACCACCGGCAACCTGCGCACCTTGCAGGAGCGCACGTTCTACGGCAAGGAGAAGAAGTCGCTCGCCTATGTCATCGCGATCATGAACATGATCCTGCACGGCATCGAAGCACCGAGCGTCATCCACACCAACACGCTGACGGAGAACCTTGCCGACATTCAGGAGAAGGACCGCTACGAAGTGGTGCTGGCCAATCCGCCTTTCGGCGGCCAGGAACGGAAAGAGGTGCAGCAGAACTTCCCGATCCGCACCGGCGAGACGGCGTTTCTTTTCCTTCAGCACTTCATCAAGATTATGAAAGCCGGCGGACGCGGCGGCGTGGTGATCAAGAACACGTTTCTTTCCAACACCGACAACGCCTCGGTGAGTCTCCGCAAACTGTTGCTCGAAAGCTGCAATCTGCACACCGTGCTCGATTGCCCCGGCGGCACGTTCCAGGGCGCGGGCGTGAAGACGGTGGTACTGTTCTTTGAAAAAGGAACGAAGACCCGCAAAATCTGGTTCTACCAGCTCGACCCCGGCCGCAACCTGGGCAAAACGAATCCGCTCAATGACGACGATCTGGCCGAGTTCGTGAAGCTGCAAAGGACTTTTGCCGACTCGCCCAAGAGTTGGAGCGTAGACGCCAAAAGCATCGACCCGGCAGCTTTCGACCTCTCGGTGAAGAATCCCAACGGCGGCCAGGAGGTTACTCACCGGAGCCCGCAGAAGATCATGGACGAAATCGCCGCACTGGACGCGGAGAGCGCGAAAGTACTGGCGAACATCAAGGCACTGCTATGAAGAATGCATGGGAATTCAAAGACCTCACAGCGGTGTCGGACATTAACTATGGCTATACGCAAAGCGCTTCCAACGAGCGGGTCGGACCTCGATTTCTCCGCATCACCGACATTCAAAACGACCACGTCGACTGGGAAAGCGTCCCGTATTGCAAGATTGAATCGGCGGACATTCCCAAATACCGGTTGGCGAGTGGAGACATCGTTTTTGCGCGAACCGGCGCGACCACGGGCAAGAGCTTTCTGGTGAATGACACCCCAGATGCCGTATTCGCTTCTTATTTGATTCGGCTCCGGTTGCTCGACAAGAAGCTTTTGCACAAGTTCGTCTGGCTCTTCTTCCAAACCGATCGCTATTGGAAGTCGATCAAAGATGGTTCAACGGGCAGCGCACAGGGCGGCTTCAACGCTACCAAGCTTGGCAGTCTTACCATCCCGATTCCCCCACGCGCCGAACAGCAGCGGATCGTCGGCATCCTGGACGAAGCGTTTGACGGCATCGCCACCGCCAAAGCCAACGCCGAAAAGAACCTCCAAAATGCCCGCGCCCTGTTTGAAAGCCATCTCAATTCCGTCTTCACCCAGCGCGGTCCAGGGTGGGAGCAAATTCGACTGCGCGAATTGTCAAAGATTACCTATGGCTATACTGAATCCGCGTCTGCCGAAGAAATTGGGCCCAGGTTTCTCCGTATCACCGATATTCAAAACAACCATGTTGATTGGGAGACTGTGCCTTACTGTTCGATTGTGGCGACAGATTACCCGAAATATAAACTTGCCAGTGGTGACATCGTATTTGCCCGCACAGGCGCGACCACAGGAAAAAGTTACTTGGTGACCGATCCACCGGAAGCGGTTTTCGCGTCGTATCTGATCCGTTTGCATTTGAGCGCCAGGAATCTGCTGCCCGAGTTCGTGAACCTTTTTTTTCAGACCCGCGCGTATTGGGACACTATCCGTTCCGGCGTCTCTGGGAGTGCGCAGGGTGGATTCAATGCGACTAAGCTCGGAGAACTCGTGATTCCGTTTCCGAAATCGGCGAAGGACCAACTCAACATCGTTGCGAAGCTTGCAGCGCTCTCGGCAGAAACCCAGCGCCTGGAATCCATCTACCAGCAAAAGCTGGCCGCGCTGGAGGAATTGAAAAAATCGCTGTTGCACCAAGCGTTTAGCGGAGCCCTGTAGCGCGGGTGTCCTCACCCGCGCCAGGGGAATATAGGTTCGGCGGGGGCGACGCGGGTGCGGACACCCGCGCTACAGGATTACATGTTCAAGCCACGGCTTAAGCGGCTAGACACGCTATTCACCGGTGCGCCGGTTTATTTTCTTACGGCCTGCACGGATGGCCGTCGGGCGTTGTTGGCGAATGTTGGCGTCCACGACGCTTTGATTCGATACACTCAAGAGGCTCGCAACCACAGCGTTCTGGCAGGTCGATACGTGCTAATGCCTGACCACGTGCACCTGTTCGCGGCGTTCGGTTCTGCGTCACCCAGCCTCGCCGAGTGGATGAAGGGACTCAAGGCGGTGGTGGCACGTCATCTGAAAAGCTGCCAGGTAAACGCGCCCTTCTGGCAGGAGAGGTTCTTTGATCATGTCATGCGGTCCGCAGAGAGCTATGAGCAGAAATGGCTCTATGTGCGAGACAATCCCGTGCGCGCCGGGCTCGTCGCCAATTGGTCGGATTGGCCCTATCAGGGCGAAATCAATCCGCTAACGCTGTAGCGCGGGTGTCCTCACCCGCGTTTTAAAACGGGTACGGGTGTCCTCACCCAGCATTCGACGCGGGTGAGAACCCGATTTCACGGCGCGGGTGGGAGATCTGCGCGGGTGAGGACACCCGCGCTACAAGGCAGCCATGAACGAAGCTGAAACCAGGGCCGAGCATGTTGACCCCGCCCTCAAGGCCGCGGGCTGGGGCGTGGTGGAGGGCAGC
This sequence comes from Terriglobia bacterium, assembly GCA_035946735.1. GTDB lineage: Bacteria > Acidobacteriota > Terriglobia > UBA7540 > UBA7540 > Gp13-AA77. The sequence continues at coordinate 2,729 of DASYYZ010000202.1, read as the reverse complement.
CGCATCCTGCGCGAGTATCCCATCACGCTTGGCCGCATTGAAGGCCACGGCAGGCGCGCCAAGCCGGACATTGCCGACTACGTCCTGGTCTATCGCAACCACAAGCTGGGCGTGGTGGAGGCCAAGGCGTGGGATAAACTTCTCACCGAAGGGGTGGGTCAGGCAAAAAGTTACGCTGGAAAGCTGGCTGTCCGCTACGCCTATTCCACCAACGGACAGGGCGTGTATGGCATCGACATGGTCACGGGCTCGGAAGGCGAACTGTCGCAATATCCCGCCCCGCACGAACTTTGGAACCTGACCTTCGCCGAGGCCAATGCCTGGCGCGACCGTTTTGCCGCTGTTCCTTTCGAGGACAAGGGCGGATACTTCCAGGGTCGCTATTACCAGGACATCGCCATTGAACGGGCGCTGGAAGCCATCGCTCATGGGAAAGATCGCATCCTACTCACGCTCGCGACGGGCAAGACCTTTATCGCTTTTCAAATTGCATGGAAGCTCTTCCACAGCCGTTGGAATCTTACGGACTGGAAGGCGGGCCGTCAGCCTTCGCGGCGCCCGCGCATTATGTTCCTCGCGGACCGCAACATCCTGGCGGATCAGGCTTACAACGCCTTCTCCGCCTTTCCCGAGGACGCGATGGTACGGATCGCCCCGGAGGACATCCGCAAGAAAGGCAAGGTGCCAAAGAACGGCAGCCTGTTCTTCACCATCTTCCAGACTTTTATGAGCGGCCCGCCCAAGGACGGCAAGCCCTCACCCTACTTCGGCGATTATCCGCCGGACTTCTTCGATTTTATCGTCATCGATGAGTGCCATCGAGGCGGCGCTAACGATGAGAGCAACTGGCGCGGCATCATGGATTACTTCGCACCCGCCGTGCAACTCGGCCTCACCGCCACGCCCAAGCGCGACGAAAACGTTGACACCTACAAATATTTCGGCGACCCGGTCTACACTTACTCGCTCAAGGAGGGCATCAACGACGGCTTTCTGACGCCCTTCAAGGTTAAACAGATATCCACAACGCTCGATGAGTACGTTTATACACCCGACGACCAGTTGATCGAGGGCGAGATTGAAACCGGGAAGCGTTACACCGAGACCGATTTCAACAGGATCATCGAAATCAAGGAACGCGAAGCGCATCGGGTCAAGCTGTTCATGGCGCAGATCAACCAGAATGAGAAGACACTGGTCTTCTGCGCCACCCAGGACCACGCGCTGGCAGTGCGCGACCTGATCAACCAGATGAAGACCAGCAAGGACCCGAACTACTGCCAGCGCGTCACGGCCAACGACGGAGACCTGGGCGAGCAGCACCTGCGGGACTTTCAGGACAACGAGAAGACCATTCCCACTATCCTGACCACATCCCAAAAACTTTCCACCGGCGTGGATGCCCGCAATATCCGCAACATCGTGCTGATGCGCCCTGTCAATCGAGTGATCGAATTCAAGCAAATCATTGGTCGGGGCACACGACTCTATGACGGCAAGGATTACTTCACCCTCTACGATTTCGTGATGGCTCACCACCACTTTAGCGATCCGGAGTGGGATGGCGAGCCCATGGAACCGGAGCCGAAGCCCAAGCCGAAAACGGGGCCTCCACCGGAACCGCCGCCACTGGAACCGGCCCCATCCAATTCTGAGCCGCGGCCGCAAAGAATCAAAGTGAAGTTGGCCGACGGCAAGGCTCGCACCATTCAACACATGATGGTGACGAGCTTCTGGCACCCGGACGGCACACCGATGTCCGCACAGCAGTTCATGGAAATGTTGTTCGGCAAGCTGCCGGAATTCTTCAAAGATGAAGAAGAATTGCGCGCCCTATGGAGCGCTCCCGATACCCGCTCGAAGCTTCTGCAGGGTCTGGCGGAGGCAGGGTTCGGCAGGCAGCAGATGGCGGAGATGCAGAGGGTCATTGACGCCGAGAAGAGCGATCTTTTTGACGTGCTGGCTCACATCGCCTACGCCCGGGCACCGCTTACACGGGAGGAACGGGCCAAAAGGGCGAAAGTGGAGATCAGCACCCATTTCAACACCAAGCAACAGGTGTTCCTCGATTTTGTGCTCTCCCAATATGTCAAGGTTGGCGTACAGGAACTCGACCAGGAGAAACTAGCTCCGCTGCTGAGGCTGAAATACAACAACGCCATCGCCGACGCCGTGGCCGACTTGGGCAGACCGGAAGAGATCGGACATGTCTTCTCCGGGTTCCAGAAGTACCTCTACCAGCCGGGCTGGACGCTGAGTGATCACGCCTATGCTCGGAACCTAGCGCCTGAGGCCTGAGCCCGGACCCCCCAAATCCCACCCACTGCTTTTTTGCATTCAAAGGGAAATCAGTGCCTGGAAAAGGGTCATCCGAAGCAGGCCAAAATATGCGACATGTATCTCTATGAATGCAAATCAAGCCCAAGTGTGCAATTGTTGCACACTTTTATGGCGGCTGGATTTGGGGGCTCGGCAAGGCGCGAAGAGCTCTTGTCCGGGCCGCATCCCGCCGAAATTCGCGTCACCGCTCGCTTTTTTTCAATACACTGGTATTTTAGTTTGGCGGCCGCTTTTTGAGCGGACCGCCAGGCTAAGTCCTTAAATCTCAATAGCCGACCGAGGCCGTATCCGAAAGATACGACGTGCTGACTGAAAGATAGGTGGAGGACTGCCAGCCTGAAGCCTTAAGCTGGTAAGCCATCCACTAAGCGCCGGTCGGGTGGAAGTCC
>DASYYZ010000201.1:0-2602 GCA_035946735.1 Terriglobia bacterium | reverse complement strand
GCCGTGCTCTACGAGATGGCCACCGGTACCATGCCGTTTCGCGGGGACACCTCGGCCGCCATCTTCAACGCCATTCTGGAGCGGCCTCCGATCACTCCCGTCCGCCTCAATCCTGATATTCCGCCCAAGCAGGAAGACGTCATCAATAAGGCGTTGGAGAAGGATCGCAACCTGCGCTACCAGCACGCCGCCGACATGCGGGCGGATCTGCAACGCCTGAAACGCGATACGGAATCCGGACGGAAATCAGCTGTCGCGAGCATGCAACTCCCGGAGGTCCCGTCAATAGGATCAGCCCCGGTTGTATCTGCCCCGGCGCCATCTGCGCCCAGCGGTTCTTCCGCTGCGGCGACGCCGACGCCGGTTCCAGCGCAGGTTTCATCCTCCGCGGCGATCCAGGTTGCGAGAAAGCAACCTTGGCTCGCGCTTGTTGCCGCGGCGGTGGTGATCGCCGGGGTGACAGGATTCTTCTTCTTCCACAATCGAGGTGCAGGTTCGTCGAACGGCCACCAGCACAAATCGGTGGCCGTGCTCTACTTCAGCAATCTGTCGCAGGATCAATCGCTCAACTGGCTCGACAACGGCCTGACCGACATGCTCACGACGAATCTCGCCCAGGTGAAGGGACTGGACGTGCTGTCCACCGAGCGCGTGCTGAGCGCGGTGCAGCGGGCCACCAAGGATGGCAAGTCTCTCGATCCCGCGCGGGCGCAAAGTGTCGCCCGCGACGCCGGCGCCGACGCCTACATTACTGGCGCGTTGTTGAAGATCGGCCCCACCCAGCTCCGGCTCGACGTGCGGGCGCAAGACACCAGTACCGGGCAAATCCTGTTTTCCCAAAAGCTCGAGGGGCAGGACATCCAGAGCATCTTCGGCATGGTGGACCGGCTGACCGAGAGTCTCGCCGGTAGCTTCCTGCCCGCCTCCGACCTGCCGCAAAAAACGCCGGAGATCGAGCAGGCTTCAACATCCAATGTCGAGGCGTATCGCCACTACCAACTGGGCCTCGATTATGGACGGCGGTTTCTAACCTCCGATGCTATCCGCGAATTGGAGGAGGCGGTCCATCTTGACCCGCAGTTCGCCCTGGCATATCTGCGTCTGTCCGATCAGTACTTCCTCGGGGGTGACTTGCGGCGCGGGCGAGAGGTTGCAGCAAAAGTCGAGCAATTGCAATCGCATCTGCCCCGCTATGAGCAACTGTCATTGCAGGCAGTCAAGGCCAGTTGGTCACAGGATATGGAGGCCGAAGCGGCCGCCCGCCAAGCTGTGATAGCGGAATTTCCCCATTCCACGATGGACCGAGGCATACTCTCCGGCATTCTTTTTCGTCTCGGAAAGGGGCAAGAAGCTCTCGAAGTCTTAAAACAGGGGCTCACTTTGGATCCCAAGAGCGAAGACCTGCTCAACTTCCAGGCCTACGGACTCACCCGTGCGGGGGATCTCGCGGGGGGGCTGGCGGCCGACGATGCCTATATCGCAGTTCGCCCCGGGGATCCCAACCCGTTCGATAGCCGTGGGGACATCCTCTTCATGGCAGGTCACGATGATGAGGCCGTCGCCGCTTACCGCAAAGTGCTCGAACTGAAGCCGGATTTCAGTGAATACGGCGAGTACCTCAAGCTGGCGATTGTCTACACCGATCAGAAAAAAACCGATATGGCCAATGCCGCGTTCCAGCAGTATGTGCAGCGGACGTCTGCGCTGGGTCGCCTCTACGTTCCGGGCTTCCGGGCACAGTTCAAGCAGACGGGAGGCGACTTCGAAGGTGCACTCGCCAGTTATCGGGAGGCCGTGTCGCAAATGGCACATGCCAAACAGACCGCGGCTGCCGGAGATTACCTGCTCCAGTTCGCGGTGCTGGCCGTTTTGTTGGGGCAGCATTCCTCTGCCCTGTCCTTTGTCCAGCAACAAAAGCTCGATGGCGAGGAACTGACTGCGCTGGCCTTTCTTCAAACCATGGCGGGAAACGGCGAGGCCTCCCAGCGAACGTTGCAGCGCTACGCCTCCAGCCATCCCTGGATCGCAGCGCGCACGATTGAACTTCGACAGATTTATGCTGATGTCGTGACCGCGGTCCAGAAAGGCGACGGACAAACGGCCTTGGACCGGTTAACCGGAGTTCCCGATTTTCAAGACTCCTATGTGCTTTTTTTCCGTGGCCGTGCGGCTCTCTTGACCAACGACTATTCCTCCGCGGAAACTCGATTTCGTGCCGTCCAGCGCGTCGAGCGGAACCTGGAGAATGGCCAGGCCATGGCCGATCGTTTCCCCTGTCTCGGAATTCTCTCCCACTACTACTTAGGCCAGCTTTACGAACGTACCTCGAAGCGTGATCAGGCCATCAACGAATACCAGGAATTCCTCTCTCACTTCTCCGGTTCTCGGAGCGGTCTCGTCCAGGTGAGCGACGCGCGGTCCGCACTCCAGCGGCTGATGCGGTGAGGCAGGTTGGACCGCAGGAATTGGGGGAGATTCCCTTCGTAACTCTTCGGTACACTCCCTTCTGGTAACCCTTGGTAACCATACGGTCCCCACCATCCAGAAGTACAATTGGCCTTGTGCGGTGGACCATCTGCCGATATGAAAGATGATCCTCGCG
>DASYYZ010000200.1:0-40780 GCA_035946735.1 Terriglobia bacterium | reverse complement strand
GGTCAGGCTCTGTTTCGCCTCAATGGTGACGAAGGCGCTTCCCCAGTCATCTTCGGCGAAGAGGACGACAGCGTACTGCTGGGCAGCGTCTCTCTCGAAGCTCTGGGCTTGATTCTGGACCCGTTCAAAAGGCAACTGCGTCCCTTGCCTGCGATGCTGGCTTCGCTGGCCGGCTTTCCTCCGGAATCCGACGCTTGGTAGGGACGGGGCTTGCCCTGGGCTTGCCCACCCCGAACCGAGGGCGGCCCTGCGATGCGTGAGTTCCTGCCCCAACAATCTCTCCAAAACGCCGACCCAAAGTGTAAAGAAACTGCACAGTTCGGGCTTAAACTCGCCCCAGACGCGTTTAACGTGATTTCAAACAACTAAACTTCCGTAACCGGGATCGCTGAGTTTCCCAGGTATCCCAGCAAACGATAGACGAGCCCTCCGGCGACCTTGAAACTCCGCCCCTTCCAGACGACAGCTTCGTCAACTTCGTGAGCTTATTGACATCAATCCATTCTCGGATATACTCAGATGCAGCGTTCCATCTCAACTTGAGTTGGACTTGGACAATCGGATGAGTCCCGACATTGAGCGAGCTATCGAGCAGCTTGAGGCCAAGATCGCCGAGTTGATCAGCGCCCGCGACACCCTGATTGAGACCTTCGATCCCCCGGACTCGCCGCGCCGCCGATTGGTCCTGGCACGCCGTGCTTCCTCCGCGGCTGGAGTGCGAAAACATGGACAGCCTCCGTCCGCGGCCACGGCCGGTTCAGGGATCACGGCGGACTCGGCGGTGTCCGGGTCGGTCAGGGGCGCGACCGTCGCCAGTCAAGGCGCCAATCAGGGCGGCGCTCAGGGTGTCGAGCTCGATTACCAGAATCTCGGTCGAAGAATAACGAGGAAGGACGCGCTCGCCGAATTCCTGCGAGAGCACGGACCGTCCGCACGTGCCGAGATCCTGCACGGCCTCGCCATCCCTCCGGGCAGCATTGCGTATGTCCTCAACGACAAAAACAGGTTCGTGCTGGTGGAGGGCAAATGGCACAATGTGCCCGGTCAGGAGACAGGTCAGGAGCCCGATCGGAAGCCGGCAAGCGAGGGTGCCGGAGCCGATGAAATCTAACAGGTTCGCCGGTCGCGCTCGGGCTGTAAGATCTTCTCTTGTAATGTACGGCTGATTGCCGTACCATGAGAGTGGAGTTGAGTGGAGGCCAAGAATATGGCAACGACTACAGCAAGCGCAACGCGGAAGGATGAGCGGTTGGAAGCGCGCGTTAGCGCCGAAGCGAAAGCTTTGTGTCAGGAAGCGGCAAGCCTCGAGGGAAGGAGCCTGACGGATTTCATCGTCAGTAGCGCAGTGGAATCTGCAAGGCGAATTCTCCGGGAAAGGGCATTGATAGAACTGAGCGAGCGAGACCGGAATGCGTTCGTCGAGTCCCTCTTGAATCCTCCTCTGCCTGGCAAACGCCTGCGACAGGCCGCGCGGCGGTATGAGCGGGTGCTGGGAAAACGGTGAGCGATTCTCGATTTCGTTTTGAGCCGCTCGGCGGCCACGACCGCGCGGCTTTTTCGTGTGGCGTGGAAGCGCTCGACCGCTATCTACGGGAGCAGGCAAGCCAGGATGCACGCAGAAATGCGGCGGCGCCGTTCGTGTTGATAACGGGTGAAAACCGCATCGCCGGTTATTACACGCTGTCGGCGAACATTATCCTGGTGGAGGATTTGCCTGCGGAAACGGTCAAGAAATTGAAGTGGCCGCGCTACCCTGAATTGCCGGCAACACTCATCGGGCGTCTCGCGCGCGATCGTGCGTTTCGCGGCCGAGGCATCGGAGAGTTGCTGCTCATGGATGCCTTGAAGCGGGCGCTCGGGGCGAGTGCGAAGGTCGCCTCGCTGGCCGTCGTAGTTGACGCCAAGGACGAAGAGGCACGGCGGTTTTACGCTAAGTATGAATTTCTATCCTTCCCTGATGAACGGAAGCGGCTGTATCTGCCAATGAAGACAATCGAGAAACTTTTCCCCAACAAATAATACGCTCGGAGGTTCCGTTTCACCGGGGGAAGAGAGGGGGTAGCGACGGACCCTGCCCTTAGCCTTTCCAACAGCTTGACTCACAATGCGAGTTCCTCCACAAGTGATGCCTTGGAAATGCCGAGGGCACTGTCGATTCTTGAACTTCGAGGTTTGGGGAAGCAACACTGGCAGACTGTCGATGCCTTGAATCATGTGGACCGTGAGCGTTCCGAGTGGGATTGATCGCTGATCTCGGTCAAGGCACGGTCGGGATCGACACCGCGACTTCATCTATTTCATTGAAGAGCACCCCCAGTTTCTTCCCGTTCTGATGCCCCTGTTCGAGGAAGCGGACCGGGGAAAACGGGAACTCGTCGCTTCGGCGCTCACGCTCCTGGAGGTCCTGGTGGTGCCGTATCGGGCTGGTGACGTTCAGCTAGCGGAACGTTACGAACTCCTGCTGACAAGGAGCCGGGGAGTTCGGATGGTCGACATCACGCGCGAGCAGCTCAGAGCGGCGGCGCAACTGGGCGCACTCACAGGTGTTGAAACGCCTGATGCGCTGCAACTGGTCTGCGCGATTGGGACAGGGTGCAAGACCTTCCTAACGAACCACCGTCAATTGCCGTCGATTCCAGGCCTGCGCGTGCTTCAACTCTCGTCGTACCTCGGTCCCAAGGAGCAGCCTTGACGCAGGCGACATAAACGAGTTTTTCGAATCATTCAATGCGTTGTAACCAGCGAAGTGATCCTTGAGAGGAACTATGGCAAGGCCCTATCCGGAAGGAGGCCTGGAGGAAGTCCAGGCGGCGCTCCGCCAAGCGCGTACGGCGGACCAGTTGCGGCGCGCTCAATGCGTCTGGATGCGGCTGAGCTTGGGAATGAATGCCCTCCAAATCGCCAAGGCCTTGGGCTGGTCGGTTTGGTCGGTTCGCGGCGTGCAGTCGCAGTACCGGCGGAAGGGCGCAAAGGCATTGGAAGGACCGGGCCGGGGCGGCCGGCGCTACGAAGTGCTCACCCGGGACGCCGAAACTGACCTGCTGAACCGGCTGCGCGCTGAAGCCTGGCCGAACGCCGTTCTGGAATTTCGCGACATTCACCAGGCCGTGGAGCGAGCCGCCGGCCGACCGGTTGCGCTTTCCACGGTCCACCGGATGCTCACGCGTCACGGCTGGGGGCGCCGGTCGATGGTCGGGATTTCCCAGCGGGGCGGCTCGTCGGATGCGCGCTTCGATGCGCGGCGGCGTTCGGGCGCCTGGTACCCTCTAGGACCCAAGCCCCCGGAGCCTGCTTAAGATCGCCCGCAGATGGAGACGCTACGACCCACGCCTGTTCCATCCCGAACACAGAAATCAAGCCCTCCAGGGCCGATGGTATTGCGTGGGAGAGTAGGTCGTGGCCGGGATAAATAAGCAAAAAGGGGTTCGCCCTTGGCGAGCCCCTTTTGCACTTTAGGGAGGTTGTCCAGTCCTAGGATGTCTGGTGAGAGGATCACCCTGCCGGCAAGCGCTACATCTTGCCTTCGAGTTCATCTGCCAGCGAGCCGGCATCGTATAACTTCCGCATGACCTCGCTCATCACGGCCGTGTCCACCGCCACAGCGCGATTGTTGGCATCGTTGAAAACGTAATCACCCACCAGACCCTCGATGTTGCCGTCAAAAATGAGGCCCACCAGTTCCCCGTTACGATTGATGACGGGCGATCCGGAATTGCCCCCAATAATGTCGCAGTCACTCACGAAGTTGACCGGGGTGGCGAGATCGAGCTGGTCCTTGCGCTGCCAATACGCCGCCGGCAAATCAAAAGGAGCCTTTTTATCGAAGCTCAGAGAGCGATCGTACAGTCCGTAGAGAGTCGTCTTGGGCGGCGCCTCGGTGCCGTTCATCGGATAACCCTTCACGGTCCCATAGGAAAGCCGCAGGGTGAAAGTGGCGTCGGGATAAGTGGACTTGCCATAGACCGCGAACCTGGCCATACCGATCTTTTCGCCAGCCTTGGTTTCGACGCTCTGGATGTTGTCTTCGTCCCACTTGCGGATCTCGCGCACCGAGGGATCGATGTTGCGCGCCATGACGATCATGGGATCCGTGGACGCGTTCACGGCGGCCTGGCCCCCCTCCACGAGCGACTTGCGGAGAGCAGGATCGCCCATCTTGGTGCCGGAGAGAAGGTCGTGCGCAGCCTCCTGCGGGTCCTTGCCGCCAAGTTCCGCTTTGACGAAGGCATCGTCCGGGCCGAGCTCCCGCAACGAGCGGGCCATGCTGTCGGCCAGGAGCAACTCCTCCATCTTCGGGTAGACGGGCGCCGGCGAGAACAGCCTGAACTTAAGCGAGTCCAGCTCGGAATCGTGATAGCCTTCCAGGCGCTTGCCGTCCGGCTTCTGAATTTCGGCAACATACTGAACGATCGCTAAAGCCAGAGCAGCCTGACGCGAGCTGTTAACGCCGCGAAACATGATCTGCTTGTGCCGCTCCATGAAAAACTCCTGGGCCTTGGCGATCTCGTCCCAGGCAGATCCATAGGCTTCGTGCCATTGCGGGTTGGCGTCCACCTTGGCACGAAAGTCCGCTTCTTCCTTCTGCTTCTTGGCGATCAAGGCTTTATCCTGCAAGCCCGTGTAGCGGCCGCTCAGCGCCTTGATGCTGTTCTGAATTCCGAAGATCATGCCCAGCGCCTGCCGCGCCTGCTCGGATCCTTGCGCGGAGTACTTCTGCAAGATCGCCAGACGTTCGTTCAGAACCTGCAAGCTGATGGGCAATAGGCAATCGCGCGTAATGTCGATCTGGGCCATGGTATCGAGCCGGGAGGTGCTGCCCGGATTTCCCGAAACGAATACCAGCTCGCCATCGGAGGGGCCTTTCGCATTCCACTTCAGATAATGCGGAGTCTCTGCGGGCGTGCCGTTTTCGTACGCCCGGAACAGGGCCATATCGATGTCGTAACGAGGATAGGTGAAGTTGTCGGGATCGCCGCCGAAGAAGGCGGTTTGCTGCTCGGGAGCAAACACCAGCCGCACGTCCGTATATTTCTTGTAGCGATAGAGCCAATATTCGCCACCCTGGTAGAGCGGAATAACATCGGACCGGAAGCCCGTGGCATCCAGACTCTCCTTTTCGATCTTGGCCGTCTCGGCCTTGCGGGCGTCAAATGCGTCCTTGTCGCTCATGCCGGGTTTCACCGCCCCGGTCACCCGCGCCGTTACGTTTTCCATGGACTGGAGGACGTTCAGTTCGAGGTCCGGACACTTCATCTCTTCAGCTTGGCTGCGCGCGAAGAAGCCGTCGTTGACATAATCTTTCTGCGGCGTGGAGACTTTCTGAAGCTGTCCAAGCGCCACGTGATGATTTGTCAACGCCAGGCCGTGCGCGCTGACAAATGACCCGGAGCCGCCGTCATTGAATCGAACGCTCGCCAGCCGCACCTCGTCAAGCCACTGCGGTGAAGGCGTGAAGCCGTATCTTTCCTGGAGCAATTTGGTTGGAGGGTTGTCAAAGGTCCACATTCCTTCGTCGGCGCTCAGGACCTTGAAACTCAGACCGAGAGCAGCAAGAGTAAATAGAAACGAGCCGGCCACGATTGAGCGTTTTTTCAGCCTGCGCATAGTTGTCCTCCCTGTTGGTCGGCTCGCAAATCTCCTCCGTACTTGCGGCGCCGATCCGTTGGTCTCGCTTGGAGCAGTTGAAGTCCAAGTCTACACCGCGGCGGAGTTTTTGGGAATCGCGGAGACTGCTCACAGGACGCGAACGGTAGCAAGCTCAACTTTGGCCACATCGGGGTGACGACGACATTGTCTTGCGTGTCGTCGCTCCTTGCATCGCCTTGGGTTCAGAGCGGAAGGACGCACACATGAAAATCGATGTATGCGCCACCCGTGGGTGTATGCTTCAAGCGGAGAAGCCCCCGGGTAGCATCAGACCGCGATCCCCGATCTGCGGTTTTTCTTACCCACAAGAGCCGCGGACCCGAAGGCCGGGGCCGCGCTACCTGGCTTTCTGCGCCTAGCGCTTCATCGAAGCGGCAGAAGCGCAGACGCCACTGAAACGATTACAAGGACACCCCAGAAAACTATCGAAGTCCAAACAAATGGGCTCAACCGGGTGTTTTTCCGATGCCTTTCCCACCCAGTGGGCTCGTGGTCTCCTGGCGCAAAGAGGCTCTCGATCTCCCGCAAATAGGCCTTTATCTGGTGGAGGCGAACCAATACAGCCCACGACCGAAAGGCGCCCAAGGAGGACAACAAGATCGGAATCCAAAGAGCAGATCTTGGAGGGCTGTGCTCGATGAACCATGCATAAAAGGCGGCTAGACCGCCCACGGCATATACTTCGAGCTTGTGAGTGTGCTCAACCAGCGCCAGGTGCTCCTTTTGTAGGAAATCGTATTCCTTGAGATGGAAGCCGAGACGATCTGGCTCGGCCTTCGACAGAGTCGGGTCTTGAGACGCACCGACTGCTCCCTCCTTCCCCTCGATTTCCGTTTTACCCAGAATCACCGGCTTGGTTGGTTCGGCCACAGCAGTTCCGGAGTTCTTTTTCGATTCCCGGCCGACCGTGAGCATACAACTGACTTACCGCGGATGCAATGGCCGGTCGGGTTTGGGTGCGGCAGCCCAGCGGGCAGTTCCATGAACCTGCATTTCCACCCCACTAAGGCCAGCATCCTACACTTAGACGACCGCTGTTCAAAGCGTCATCGACACCTGCGCGGCTCTGATTCCGTCGAGCGACCACACCAGAGAACGAGTTACGTACAGGAGTAGCCGCTTTGCCTGGGCTCGCGTCATCCCAAACGACGGTTGAAAGGCAGACACTATAGCGGATAGCCTCATCGGCTTGGCTCCCGGTGAAGCAATCACTCTCGATCAGGAGGGAAACAATTGGATCTGGATCCTGTTCTCAATGCATTGAAAGGGGAGCAAGACCGGCTTCATCCGACGATGCAGTTCTCGAAGGCGCCAGTGGAAAAGAGACCGGGGAGGCCTCCCGGAGTCGCCTCAGAGGCCGTTTCGAGGAGCACCGGTCGAAAGCATCGCCGGGATCAGCGCCGCGGCACGTGAAGAATCCAGGGACACAGATTTAGTGCTCCGCCAGACCGTTTGCCAACCCTGGGACATCCAGTCACAGCCCTAGGAAGATAGCAACTCTTCAGGCGTCCCGGCGCTCGCGGTCTTGCGTGAGATCCGCAGGACCGCGCCAATCCCTCTTCCGACCGTTACCACCACTACGCTGGCCACAAAGACCAGCGTAGCCATCAGCGCTGTCAGCGCTACCACAGCCACATCCTCGAAAAAGACGTACATTATCGTGATCCTCGTCTTGCAGCCATCCGCCGGCTCTCTCAAGCAGATTCAGACCACGGTGGCCGTTGTGACCGTTGCCGGGTGTCAACCTCAATCCTCGAAACTGCCGCTGACACCCTGAAAGGCCCGGCCCGCCTGCTTCAGAACCCACTTGATCGCCCGCGCCGAGTCGTAGCAGTAGGCGAGGTTGTGGTTCAAAGTTGAGAAGCAGTGCGTCTGGCACTCCTTCTTCATTTCGTCGAGCTGCTTCACCTCGAATTTGTGGTTGCCGATGGCGCCCCAGTCGTAGGTGGCCGAATACATCGGGAAGCACGGCGCCAGCGTCCCGTCTACGCGGATGATGACATTGTTCTGGCCCGCCCGGCAGTTCCAGGGCTCTACTTGGCCGCGCATGAAGGCCTTCATGTCCTGCAGGCGCTTTACCGAATTCACCATCTTGTAGCCCGCCCGATTCTTCTCAATGATCCAGTCGACTAACGCGTCGACCTTTGGCCAGGCTTCCTTCGTGATGTAGGTGCTGTTCTCGTCCAGGTGCTTGAATTGGGGCTGATCAAGCATGGGCGATTCGTTGATGTGGTAGTCGGTGGCGATGCCATTGTCGTGGGCGATTTCCGTGAGCTGCTTGATGTCGTCCAAGTTGGTGCGGCAGATGTTCATATTGAAGAAGACGGTGTAGCCGTAGCGGTACTGCTTCTTGATCAGGTAGTCGAAGTATTTGCGCACCGGCTTGAGAGCCTTGGGCAGGCCGGGCTTCTCATCCACCACATCCACGGCGAAGTTGACAGTGGCCACGCCCGCATCCGCCAACCGGTCGATCACCTCCGGCCGCAGCAGGCGCGCGTTGGTGGGCACATATACCCAGAAACCCTTCTTGGCGGCGTAATACACGACCTTGTGGGCGAAGTCCGGCCGCAGCAGAGGCTCACCGCCCATCAGGGCCAGCACCCGGCAAGTGGTGGAATGTAGCCAATCGATGGATCGGCGGGCCGTATCCTCGCTCATGCCCTTGACGCGATTATCGAAGGCCCAGCAATAGTGACAATCGAGGTTGCATTTCCACTCCGTAAACAGGTAAGCGATGATGGGATGAAAGTCGCCGGGCAGCAGGCGCGACTTAAAGTAGGGAAACATCCATCCTCTCATGTATCCATAGACTTGCGGGGCCGTCCAGTGACGCTTGTAGGGTTCGGTGGGAGAACCGTGCGTGTCGGCAGGCAGCTCCGCGTCTGTGAGCAGCTCAGGGTGCTGCGGGAAGACGGGAGCGGGAAGCCTTTGAGGCTGCGCGGAGGGCGGTGGAGGCATGAGTGGCCGCCTGGCCTCCGGTTTCTGGAGTAGATCGTGAAGCGGCACGTCCAGTCGAAAAGGCCGGAGCGCTGTGTCAGTTTCCCGCGGCCTCTGAAGCTCTGTGCTCATCTGGGTTCTCCTTTCGAGTTGTCAGGATCAATGTTCCATTTCGCTTTCGCCTTCTTGAGCCTTTCGTTCAAAATTCCTGCGACCTTGGCCGGATCCGTCGCGGGCCAAAGTGGCTCTCCGCAACCGCAGGTTTCGATGGCCAATCGGCGACAGGTGGTACAGTTCTCTTGCTCGTCATCGTGTATTGATGGTGTCCTTCCCGCCTTTAGAGATGCGGCGTTCGGCAGAGGAGACGCAACTACAATTCCATCCCGAACGGCGTTCGACAGGGATGACGTGGAGTGAAACGAGACGCGCCGATTTTGGCCGCCGTGGCGTAGATTTCACGAGGGTTAGCAACGGCAGGACGAGCCTGACTTGAACGATCGAGCCCAGCAACTCGCGGATCGCCTCGGATGTTAGTGCCGGAGCGTTGATGCTAACGGTCTGGCACTTGCCGACAGATTGGCACCGCCAAGGTGGCTGCCCAAGAATGCGGCTCTAAGGCGTAGCTGAACCAGGCAAGCCCCGCCGATGCTAGTCAGCCGGTGGCCGACGGTCCGTTAGCCTCACTGTAGCCGAAGGCGTGGTTAAGGGAGCCGGCCTGGGAAATGCGTGGGTGATCTTCCACAATCTCGAGCCGGCGGCGCTGCGGCCCGAGCTGCAGCAAGGAAACCGGTGCCGGAATTACCTCGACTTTGAGCCAAGCTATTGAGGGACAGGGGGATAGTAAGATTAAAGCTTTCAAAGGCCTTGCCGATCCTAGCAAGTAAGGAGGCAGGCATGAAGATTGATGGCCCCAACTCGTTTTCGTGTTCCTTCGCCCCGGCTGTAACCAGCGCCCGGTCCTCCACAAAGCCCGACTTTCAAGCGATCCAATCGGCGGCAGAATCTGACGTAACGGAGTTTTCGCGCCTCCGCGACGCCGGTGGGCTGCTTTCTCAGTTGAAGCAAATGCCCGATGTCCGGCGACAACGCGTTGAGGCTCTAAGGGATGCGATTCAAAGCGGGCGATACCGGGTCTCAGACCGGCAGCTTGCCAACGCCCTTTATACCAGGCTGGTGAGCTACCGTCCGCGCCTCGTATCTACACCAGCTTGACCGGGGCGCTGTCAGACCCGCAGTCCTCTCTGGGACCGCACTAGATCGATCATCGATCAAGACGTGGGTGTCTCCGCCAAACTTCCTCACGGCTTCACGCCCCAGGACCCTGAGTGCGATCCCGCCCTCCGGGAAGGAAGACGACTGCAAAGCTGATTGCCGGGCGTCGAGGGTTGAATGTGAATCACACCGCCCCCGACGAACTACCCAGTTCGAGATCGATCTCGCCAACGCCGCCCGCAACCTCAATGCGAAGGGTCACAGTTGACTTCCCATAGGCATCGTTCACGTAGGCATCGCCGTCCTTGGAGAATCCGGAAGCATTGATGGCTCCGAGCCCGCCGTGGGCCACCACACGCACACCCACGTCGCGAGGCAGTTGTAGAGTCGCTTTGCCCACGCCGCCGTGAATCGAAGCGCTGAGATCTTTCTTCCAGGGACCGTCGAAGTTGACGGTGCTCTCGCCGGCGCCGAGATTCATCTCCAGCCTGGAGAGTTGCAGTCCCACCAGATTCAGATTGGCCTGGCCGGCGCCTTCATTCACGGTCATCTGCATCGGGACTCTGTTGCTCAGTCGCAGATCCCACTCGTAACGGGTATGACCGCCATCTCCGCCTCCCGAAGGCTGCTCCACGGTGAGCCGGCCGCTGTCACCGCTTACGTCGTAGGTTACTTCAGGTTTCCAGCGCGGAACGTTGTGGGTGAAATCCGCGTTTAGCAGACCGGTGGCGCCGCCTTGAACCTTCAGCTCGCCGGCGCCCATCTTGAGCTCAACATCCACAGCCTTGGCTGCGCCCAACGCAACCGTTTTCGATTCGGTCTTCAACTCGCCGGTCTCCACATGGTTGACGCCGATGCCGCAAGCCATCCACATGCACGCCGTGAAGACCGGAACGGAGATCAATGAAAATCGACGCTTGGTCATACCCCTCCTTTGAAAACAAGTGATCAGCATTGCAAGGGCCGTCAGCAGCCAGCCGTGGTCAGCGATCGTCAGCCGAGGAGTTGCGGAGAGCTGGAAAAGGCCACGCCATTCCGAGGCCCCAAGAACAGCCTAGCCGAGAGCTGAAGACCGAAAACTGAATACCGTTAAGGGACACCGCGCTCCGATTCATCCTTCGGCGGCGGAGGAGAAAGTAATTCGCCACCAGGTGACGAAACAACTTGCTTATCCCTTGAATACAGCTTGCGAGCCGCAAAAAGGTACGTGCCGAGCGCAATGGCGCCCAGAACCACAACCGCGCCCAGCAAAATAATCCAGAACGAGAAAGACATGGGAGATACCTCTCCAAGACTCAAGCTTCTCAGAAACGATGCCCAATTGTCACCCAGAAGAGGGCGCGACTTCCGTCCGTTGCTTCGAGGCGGAGGGCCTGACCGCCTCAACGGGGAATGGCCGACCGCTGCTTATGGCGGGGGCGCGGGTGGACCTCACCAGTCCCAAACCCGACAACTGACGGCTTGAGCCGTACCGCCCACGAACTGCCCAAGGTCTTCACTACTTCTTAAATCATTTTTAATAAACCGCTAAATGTCTGACTTAACGCAACTTTAACCTATCCACAATATCTAGTGGGTCCCATGTTAAGATTCTACCAAATATAGTGTACTTTTCGCTTGACATAAAGCTCCGAGAGGACTATCACTAGCAAGTGCGCCTGGGTTCCGCGCCCGAATGCTGGCTTGCCGAATGAAAGCCCCGGGGGGCCGCTCGATGCCGCAACCGGTGATCACGGCGCATCCAATAGGAAGGAAACCATCATCTCGCGACAAAGAGATTGAGGAGAAAATTATGCTCGAGGTACGGCTTGCGCCCGCGTCAGAGATCGATCATCCATCGGAGGCCAAGGAGAGGAAGTCCGGCCTGGCAGTGAAGCGGATTTTCACCCGGCCGGGCATGAATCCCTTCGACGAGGTGGAGTGGGACCTGAGAACGGCCTCCATCCAGAACGAAAAGGGCCAGACCATCTTCGAACAGGCCGGCGTAGAAGTGCCGAAGGATTGGTCGATGACGGCCACCAACATCGTGGCGTCGAAGTATTTTCACGGCAAGCTCAATACCGCCGATCGTGAATCAAGCGTACGCCATCTCGTGAGCCGCGTGGCCGACACCATCGCCGACTGGGGCGCCGAGGGCGGGTACTTTCGCAGCGCCGAAGACACCGCCGCCTTCCACGACGAACTCGTCCATCTGCTGGTACACCAGAAGGCCGCTTTCAATTCGCCCGTTTGGTTCAATTGCGGTTTGTGGCACAAGTATCATCGAAGCTCCCCCGCCAGTGGCTGGTTTTGGGACCCGGCGACCGGCGGGATCAAGAAGGAGACGGAGGCCTACCGTCATCCGCAGTGTTCCGCCTGTTTTATCAACTCCATTCAGGATAACCTCGACAGCATCCTCAGCCTCGCCAAAACCGAAGGGATGCTCTTCAAATGGGGTTCGGGTACTGGGACGAACCTCTCACCGCTTCGATCCTCGTTGGAACCACTGTCGGGTGGCGGCGTGGCCTCCGGTCCCCTATCGTTTATGAAGGGCTTTGACGCCTTTGCGGGCGTCATCAAGTCCGGCGGCAAGACGCGCCGCGCCGCCAAAATGGTGATCCTCAATGTGGACCACCCGGACATCGTGGAGTTCATCGAGTGCAAGGCCAAGGAGGAACGCAAGGCCTGGACGCTGGTGGACGCCGGCTATGATTCGTCGCTTGACGGCGAGGCTTACAGCTCGATCTTCTTCCAGAATGCCAACAACAGCGTGCGGGTGACTGACGACTTTATGCAGGCAGTGGCGGAAGACAAGGACTGGTCAACCCGGCGCATCACCAACGGGCAGCCCGTGAACACCTATCGCGCGCGCGACCTGATGACGAAGATCGCCGAAGCGGCCTGGCAGTGCGGTGATCCGGGAATGCAGTTTGACAGCACCGTCAATAAGTGGCACACCTCCAAGAACACCTCGCGCATCAATGCTTCGAATCCGTGCAGCGAGTACATGTTTCTGGACGATTCGGCCTGCAACCTGTCGTCGCTCAATCTGCTGAAGTTTTACACTCCAGACGGCAAGTTCGACGTGGCTGCCTTCCGCCAGGGCGTGGAGATTATGATTCTGGCGCAGGAGATCATCGTCGATAACGCCAGCTACCCCACCGAGCGCATCACGCAAAATTCGCACGATTTCCGGCCGCTGGGTCTGGGCTATGCGAACCTGGGCGCTCTGCTGATGGCGAACGGCCTCCCCTACGACTCCGACGGCGGGCGCGATTACGCCGCCGCGGTGACGGCCGTGATGCATGGTCAGGCGTATCTCACGTCTTCACGCGTCGCGGCTGAGCTTGGTCCGTGCGTGGGTTTTGCCGCGAACCGCGATCCCTTCATGGGCGTGATCGCGATGCACCGCCAGGCCGTCACCGGAATCAATCCGCGGCAGGTGCCGGAGAATCTTTGGGAGGCTGCGAAGAAGGTGTGGGACGAGACGCTGTCGAGTGGGATGAAGCACGGTTTTCGCAACGCCCAGGTGACCGTACTCGCGCCCACGGGCACCATCGGGTTCATGATGGACTGCGACACCACGGGCATCGAGCCGGACCTGGCGCTGGTGAAATACAAGAAACTGGTGGGCGGCGGGCTGATCAAGATTGTCAATCAGGTGGTGCCGTCCGCGCTGCTTCGCCTCGGCTATTCGGGCCAGGAAGCGGCCGAGATCGTGAATTACATCGACGCTCACGGGACCATCGAGGGCGCGCCCCACCTGAAATCCGAGCACCTGCCCGTGTTTGACTGCTCTTTGAAACCCGCAAATGGCAAGCGCTCCATTTCCTACATGGGTCACATTCGCATGATGGCCGCCGTGCAGCCGTTTATCTCAGGCGCCATCTCGAAAACCGTGAATCTTCCCGAGGAAGCGACGGCCGAAGACGTGAAGAAGGCCTATATCGAATCCTGGAGGCTCGGCCTGAAGGCCATCGCCGTTTATCGCGACGGGTCGAAGAAAAGCCAGCCGCTGAATACGAAGAAGCAGGGATCGGGGGCCGGGGGGCCGGGGTCAGGGGAAAAGCAGGGGACGGATGGCCCGAGTCTGGAGCCCCGAGCCCCAGCCAGTCCGCAGTCCGCGGTCGGCAGTCGGCAGTCGGCGGAGTCTGAAAGTGCGGCGCCCTCGCAATCGGCAATCGACAATCGACAATCGACAATTCCGAGTCCCGAGTCCCGAATCCCGCCTGCCTTGAGCGCAGTCGAAAGGAGCCCCGACGCTACTGAGATCCGAACTTCGAACTTCGAACGGAGCAGCTCCGCCCGCAGGCCGTTCCGTCGCAAGCTCTCCGACGAGCGCCACGCCTACACTCATAAATTCTCCGTGGGCGGGCACGAAGGCTATCTTACCGTGGGCCTCTACGATGACGGGCAGCCCGGCGAGATCTTCATCACTATGGCCAAAGAAGGCTCCACCGTTTCGGGCCTGATGGACTCCTTCGCCACCGCCATCTCACTTGCGCTCCAGTACGGCGTGCCGCTCAAGGTGCTCTGCGACAAATTCAGCCACACGCGCTTCGAGCCCAGCGGCTGGTCAACCAATCCCGGCATCGGCTACGCCAAGTCGCTGATGGATTACATTTTCCGCTGGCTGGCGCTGAAGTTCCTGCCGCAAGACGCCCAGCCCCAGGAAAACGCAAGCCTCGTGACTCCGAACGGGACTGAGGTTGCAAACGCCGCCCAACTGGCCTCAAAATTCAGCCAGGCAGCGGGGGAAGGCGGAGCGACAGCCGGTGCGGCCGGCACGACTCCGGCAGGATCGGCGCCTGGCGCCGCATTGCACGCCCTGCAACCTCAACTCGCGGGCGTGGTCCATGAGGACGACGCTCCGAGCTGCCCGGATTGCGGCGCCATCATGGTCCGCAACGGAGCGTGTTTCCGGTGCATGAATTGCGGGAGTACGAGCGGGTGTTCGTAGCGCTGCCCGGATGGTCGCGTGAGGAGCGGAAATGTCAAGCACAAAAGACCTCCCAACACGGTTTGATCTGGCCGAAGCCAACGCTTGGGCGAAGGAGTTGTTCAACGAGAGTGACCGCGGCGCGGTTTTGATTGGCTCCGCGTACCTGGAGCAAATGGTCGAACGCCTGTTGAGGGCCAAGATGATTGGGAATAGCAAAGTTGTGGACGGGCTCTTTGAGCCTCACAGCGCCTTGTCGACTTTCGCTTCCTGCACCGGTTTGGTGTATGCATTAGGCTGGATTGGATCGCAAATGCACGCGGATCTTTCAGCAATTCGAAAGATCAGGAATGACTTCGCGCACAGTGCGCTTCCGCTCACCCTTGAGGACCCAAGTGCGCGTGATAGGTGCAAGAACTTGCAAGTGCTCAAGTTTGAGCCTCAGCGTGAACTGAAAACTGCCAAGGACCACTTTGTCGTGGCCGTCTTTTTCCTAGTGCTGCAACTGACTAAGCTTCTCCAGGAGGCGAGTAAACCTACCCCAGCTCATGACCCCGTGGTCAAACCTATAACGGAGCGGTTGGCGGGGTCTGGGTCTGAACGGTGGGGCGCGGAGGTTTAGCGGCGGCTCTCCTCGAAAAGTCGAGAGATTGAGGCCGCGGAACGTACGACGCGTCGAGCCATGCCACTGGTCTTACGAGCCACTCCCCAATTGCACAAAAGCGAGAGCAGGGGTGGGTGGTCATAGCGAGACAGTCTTAAAGATGAATAGCCCGAAGCCGGACAACCAAGAGATCGAAGTCACGATCAGTTCAGGCGTACCCGTGGCGCCAAGCCAGCAACAAGACCTACAAGAGTCCCTCGGTAAGGCCTTTGGTTGGGTTTCCGCGTCGAACCGCCGGGAGGACGGCGCCGGAAACTGGAGCTACGATCAAGGAAATGTTGGAGGACGCGTTCAAAGGCAGACACTCACGATAAGTGCGGATGGGCGAACCGTGCGTCTTCACCGAGTCGCACTTCCCGTGACTGACCCTCAGTCGGCCGGTGCGTTCAGCTTTGACGATTTTTCCAAATCTCTGATAGGGTTAGTCCGCCACGTGGCGAACGCACCTCCGGAGGCTTCTGAGTGCCATCTCAGAATCAGAGTCAGCAATTTGAGGGAAAAGAAGCTGATCAACTTCAATCCCCAATCCCTCTCCGGGCGTAGGGCGCTCCAGGGTCCCCAGCCCGAGTTTGCGCCGGCTGCCCACGATCCGGTCGAATACAGTGAAGGCTTCTTGAGCGACGCCTCTGGCGTTCGCGATGAACTGCTGTCGGCCACTCGGTACGTCCTGCGGCAGTTTGAACCGAGCGTCGCTTGGCAGAATGACGAATTTGATTTTGAATTCGCGAACTTATGAACGCCGAAGCCGAAGCATGGATGCGAAAATGCCGACGCAGTTTGGAAGCGGCACGCGTGCTGCGCGAGTTCGGCTCTCCCTCTGGCACTGTTGATCGCGCCTATTTCGCGATGTTCGATGCCGCCAAGGCGATGGGCCTAGCCGAAGGGAAACAGTATCCGCCGTGTTCGAAGTGGCTCGACACGTTTGGAGAGATTTTCGCGCACACCGGCCGGATTGAGCCCGGCTTTTTCACACACCTCCGCGAGGCATACCGGCTGCGGAAGATAGCCGTTTACGGCTTTCGCGAAGAAGATCGCATCTCACCCGCAGTGGCAGCGGAAGTTCTCTCCAAGGCCAGTGAATTTGTGTCGATGGCAGAATCTTTTATCAAGGGGGCAGGAGGCGAAAGTGAAACACAGTAAAAAGCCGGGTCCGCTGCCCGTCAACGTCCAGGAAGCGATCGAAGCCATTGCCACCACCGGCAAGGGCCGCTGCTGGTATTGCGATGCGCGGCTTCCGCTGGCCGAGCGCGCCGTTTCGGAAGGCTGGGATGTGCAGCGAATTGTCGAGGAGCCGGTGGCCAGCATCATCGTGGTCTGCCCCGAATGCCTGCAACGTAATTCCAAGGCCGTCCGGGCGCGGTCCGGGGTGCACCACCATGGCGCCACTGGCCGTTCTGCGCTGGCCTTCGAACCAAAACGCGCTTAGCGGCGTCTAAGAGCAGACGAGGAGCAACAAGAGCGGGCTGACGAAAGGTGGAAACCGAAACGACCACTTGATGCGTATATCGCCAGTAAGGGCGGCCAGATGTTAGGGTAGGCTGGCAGGATCTGGCGCACGCTGGCCGGGCGCTCCTTATCGGTTGTTGTTGAGGATCGGTATGAAATCCAATGAAGGGTTGATGCAATACTTCGAGCGACAGATGCGTGCTCTGCTCGGCCAGCATCCGCGAGGGATGGATGAACGGTGGGCTGGCTTGGCCCAGCGGGAACCCAGCGACGACGAACTCCTACAGCTCTTGTCGATCTCGACGTCCTCCGATCAGTGGCCCCAGGCAGGATTTGCCTACACCACACCCTTCGAAGCCATCTCGGCACTTACCGAAAGCGACAGGGCGCATATCTGCGACGAGTTTCGACGGCTCTTGAAGCCTGCCGGCCGGTATCACTAGTGTTGCGTTATCCGATTACGTTTACCTTCGATAGCGCCCTTTGGGTGAGGGAGGAAGAACTAACGCATTTCTTATCAGCACGCGCTGCTCAGGGATTAAGTAAACGGATTTGAGTAACGCAACACTAGGAAGCCAGGGTCCTCAATTTCCGCTCTTCAGTTTTCGGTGTTTAAGCCTTAACAAGCGGGGTTGGGCCTGGCCCCATCACCGTCGTGCATCGACGCGTCGTCACTCCTGCTCCGTTTGCGCTGATCACACAATATGGAGCTTCACCACCTGCTGGCCCGTGGCGCCCTCGGGATAGCTGCCGCGCGGCCCGTAACCCTCCACGCCACCTTGCCCGTCGATGGCTCGCGCCCGAATGTGGTAGGTTCCGGGCCTGGGGCGCGCCCAGTGGTACTTCCAAAAGGTCCAGACCAGGGGTGAGGGGTTGCTGAAGATGTCGGCGCGCTGCCACGTGGCGCCGTCGTCCAGGCTGACCTCGATGGCGCGGATACCATCCAGATTCCCGATGGCATAACCGGTTAACTCGATCGGCTGTCCACGCGACGAGAGAGTGGCACCGTCCTTGAGGCCGCTGAAGCGGGCATGGGCCCAGCGCTCGCCGGAATCCGACCAGCCTGCGCGTTCCCAATACCCCGTGTACGGCCGGTTGAGAAACTCGATGCGGGTAACCCATTTGGGCTGCTTCATGCCCCACTTACCGGGGATGAAGATGCGCGCCGGATAACCGTGATTCGGCGGCAGGTCTTCACCGTTCATGCGATACGCCAGGAAGTTTTCCTCGCGCCAGAGACGGTCCAGCGGATGGCCCGAGGAAAGGCCGTCAGCCGCCGAGATGGCTACGTGAGTAGCCTCGGGCTTCGGCCGGGCGCGCTCGATCAGCGGCTTCAGGGCAGTGCCCGTCCAGCGGGCGTTGCCCAGGGTGTTGCCTCCGATGCCGTTGTCGATGCACTCCAGCGTCAGTTCCTGCTCGATCGCCGGCAGCGAAAGAAGCTCCGCGTACCGAAGGGCGAAGGGGTGTTCGACCAGGCCGTCAAACTTGAGCTGCCAGCTCGCAGCGTCAATCCGGGGCGTGGTCCCCTTGGATGTGACATAAAACTCCGGATTCGGCGTGATCGCGAGCAGGGCCCCGCGCTCCCCGTACTGTTCGTAATCCTTGACGGCAGGCGCATTGGAGTGGTGGAGACTGTCCATCCAGCGGCTGATATAACCATACTCTGCGAGCCCGACGCCGCCCGCTATCGCTCCGATAATAAAGACGCGCCGTTCCATAGCTAACACCTTAGGCTGACGCGCACCGGCCATACTCGTTCTGACGGTATGCGAAGATCAGGCCGAGCGCAAACACGGGCACACCTTACCCTAAGAAATGCCGGCGACTCCCGCGATTATTCCTGGCCTCTGAGCGAAGAAGCTCTGTCCTCGGTTGCGACAATGACTAGAGACGTGAGACCATTGAATGAATGTAAAAATGCAATCAGCAGCCTAGCTTCCGGCCATGCCCAACCGCAAATTGAATCGACGCATACAAGGGGCCATTCCCGGTACCGTTCTCTTCTCTATGATTGCTTTCGGCGGCGCCGCTTTCGCCCTGCAACTAAGTCTGAGGCCGGGATTCAACCTGTTTTCCGTAGCGCAAGACCTCCAGCTGGGTAAAGAAAATGCTGCCCTGGTGGAAAGGCAGATCCCGGTTCTGAGCGACGAGGTTGCCACCCGTTATCTGAATCGGCTGGGCCGGCGTCTTTCGGGTTACGCACCGAACAACCAGGCGGAATACGTCTGGCAATTCAAGATGTTGAACAGCGGTGACATCAATGCTTTTGCCCTGCCCGGTGGATACATCTATGTGAGTCGCGCCACTCTCGAATCGGCGCAGGACGAGGCGCAACTGGCCGGCGTGCTCGCGCACGAAGAAGGCCACGTGGTGCTGCGCCACGGCACGCATCAGCTCAGTGAAAGCGTGCTGGCAGAAAAACCCCTGGAGATGCTAGGCATCCTCGTGGGCCCAGATGACGGCTTCATGAGCCGGCTCCTGCAGTTCGGAATCGGGATCGGCGCGCAGTCAATCCTGCTTCGCAATTCGCGCGCCATGGAAGCGCAGGCGGATACCGAAGGCGTCTACATTTTGTATCAGGCCGGCTATGATCCTCGCGGCCTGGCGCGGTTTTTCGAAGCCATCGAACAAAAGTTCCCGCAGCAAACTCTCCAGTTTCTTTCGGACCATCCCGATCCGGGCAATCGCATCAAGGCGGTGGAGGAAGAGGTCGCCGAACTTGGCCCCGCCAAGGCCTGGTCTGCCGCCAGTCCCGATTTCCAAAGCGTAAGAA
Organism: Terriglobia bacterium; assembly: GCA_035946735.1. Classification (GTDB taxonomy): domain Bacteria; phylum Acidobacteriota; class Terriglobia; order UBA7540; family UBA7540; genus Gp13-AA77. Next base: position 21,184 of record DASYYZ010000200.1, on the reverse strand, counting down.
CCCATGTGCTTTCGCTGCCACCTGCTCCACGGTCCAAGCCGCCCGCTGCTGGCTCATCCTCCGGTGGACCGGCTTAGCCTATATCTCCTTGCGGGAGTACGGCCAGTGCCCCTATAATCGATACGCAACACGCCTATGGGTCAGGAGCCTCCATGTACAGGTTTTTCCGTAGAAACCGGGAGAAGGTGCTGAAATATCTGCTGATCTTTTTTCTCGGCATCGTTTCGCTCGGTATGGTGATCACTCTGGCCCCGCTGCCGCAGGGCGACACCAGCACTGCGCAATCGAACGTTCTGGCCAGCCTTGGCGGTGTGGACGTTACAACCCAGGACCTGCGACGCCACCTCGACCAGCAGTTTCGCGGATCGCCGCTAGCCAATAATCCGCAACTGCTGGCCCAGTTCGCGCCTAACATTCTTGATGAGATCGTGCTCGAGGATGCCGTCGTGGTGGAGGCTCAGCGACTGGGGCTTCAGGTCACCGATCAGGAGCTTGGAGATGCCATCCGGACCCAGTTCAGCAACAACGGCAGTTTCATCGGGGCCGACCAGTACCAGAGATTTGTTGAGTCGCAGACTGGCATGACCGTGGCGCAGTACGAATCGCAGATGCGCCAGAGCCTGCTCACCGACAAGCTGAAGGACGTGGTTACTGACGCCGTTCAGGTGTCGCCGGACGACGTCCACCGGGAATTCGTGCAGCGCAATGAGAAGGCCAAGATCGAATACGTCCTTTTCAAATCGACGGACTTCACCAAGGACGTCAAAGTGACGCCCGAAAATCTCCAGGCGTACTTTGCCGCTAATCGCGATCGCTATAAGCAGCCTGAACAGCGTTCCATCCGGTACGTCCTGATTGACATCGACCACGTCCGGCCGCTGGTGAATGTCTCCGACGACGAGCTGCGCAGCTACTATTCGAGCCATATCGATGAATACCGCGTGCCGGAGCGCGTGAAGGCGTCGCACATCCTTTTCAAGACCGAGGGCAAGAGTGCAGCCGACATTGCCAAAGACAAGGAGACGGCGCAGGATGTTCTCAATCAGATCCAGAAGGGCGCGGACTTCGCGGAAATGGCCAAGAAATACTCGCAGGATACCACCGCTTCGAAAGGCGGAGACCTGGGATGGATCCAGCGCGGCCAGACCGTGAAGGAGTTTGAAGATACGGCGTTTTCACTGCAGCCGGGCCAGGTGAGCGGCCTTGTTACTGTTCCCTACGGCATCCACATCATCAAGGTTTTCGAGAAGCAGAACGCGCATCTGCAGAGCTTCGACGAAGAGAAGGACAGCATCCGCGCCACCCTTGAAAAGCAAAAGCTGGATCGGGCGCAGGCGTCCCTTGCCGATCAGTTGGAGCAGGCCTTGAAGGCCGATCCGCAGCATTTTGACGCGGTGACCGCGAAGTTTAAGCTCCAGACCAGCCAGACCGGGCTCTTTAAGTTCAAGCAGCCTATTCCGGACCTTGGCGTGAGCGAAGGGCTTCAGAACCTGGTTTTTCAGCTCACCGCGAATGAGGTTGGTCAACCTGTAACTCTGCCCAAAGGGGTTGTGATCGCGCAGCTCGCTCAAGTGGTTCCGGCGCATCCAGCGGCCTTCGACGAGGTTCGGGCCCAAGTGGAGCAGGACTATCGCAACGACCAGTCGCGTGTGATCTCCGAAAGCAAGGCGAAGGAACTGGCTGCCAAGGCCAAAACGGGAGATTTTAAGAAAGCGGCGCAGTCGCTCGGGCTGACACCCAAAGAGAGCGCGGATTTTACCCGGCAGGGCAGCGTGGACAATGTAATCCAGGCCAGCCAGTTGGACGATGCTTTCACTCTCGCTCCCGGGCAGGCCAGCGGTGTGCTGACGGTGAACTCTAACAAAGTGGTGTTTCAAGTAGTCTCCCACACTCCGGCCGACGAGTCGGCTTTCGCGGCTCAACAAAACGAAATCCGGCAGCAACTTCTGGATCAGAAGAAGGCGTTCGCATGGGAGATCTACCGCAAGAATCTAAAGCAGGACCTGATTCGCCAGGGCAAGCTGAAGATCAACCAGGAAGCAATGAAGCAACTGCTGGCGTCGTATTCGAGCGCCAACTCGTAACCGGAGAGTACGTCGCGGGCACCGGGCGGGAACCCGAGAACATAGAGGCGGACAAGGGAGGTAATCAGGGCGTGTCTAAACTCGAGCGGCGGGGTTTCTTAATGGCTGCAGGTGCTTCAGCGGCGGTGCTTAATGCTCGATCCGCACTCGGCGGCGCGCCGCCCGACCCATCCGGCCAGGCGGCGGCAGCAGCAGCGCCGGCCGCGACCAGGTATCCAAAGCTCTCCATTCTTACGCCTTATTCCCCCGAAAAGCTGCGTTTCGCTGGCGCCACCGGCTTTGAAGGCGTGGTGATTTCTCTCGGTAAGTCTTTCAATCCCGACCTCACCGACAGCCAGATCGATCAGATTCTCGCCACGGCACGCGACGCGGGCGTCCGCATCATGAGCATCGAGTGCATGTGGGGCTACAACCACATCGCCAAGAACAGCGCCGAGCGCGAAAAGGCCCAGACCGGATTTGTCCGCTGCCTCGAATTTGGCCACCGCCTTGGGTGTAAGTTCGTGGGAACTTTCAGCGGCACTACGGCCGGCGCAAAGGTCGAGGACCAGGTGAAAGCGCTGGCCGATGTCGTCAATGAAAAGTACATGCCGGTGTGCGACAAGCTTGACCTCACGATGGGTTGGGAGAATTATCCCTGCGACCAGAACTTCGCCGTTGTGCCGGGAATCTGGAATCGAGTGTTCGACCTGGTTCCGAATACCCGCCTGGGACTTGAGTTCGACCCCTCCCACCTTGTACGTCAGTATATCGATCCGATTCCCGCTGCCTGGGAGGTACAACCTCGCATTCACGCCGTGCACGCCAAGGACACCGAGATCACTCAGGCGGTGCTGCAGAAGGTCGGCATTCATGGCCAGGGTTGGTGGCGCTATCGCATTCCCGGGCAGGGGTTGATCAATTGGCCGGCATTCATTACGGTGCTGCTGCAGGCAGGATTTGCCGGGGGGATCGCGGTGGAGCACGAAGACGACTTTTGGGACAAGGCGCACACCGAACACGAAGCTGATTTTCCCCCGGAGCGTAAGGACGGTTTTATTCTCGCCCACCGCTTCCTCAGCATGTACCTTCCGGGCCGCCTGGCCTGAAGGCTCGATGCCAGCCTTTGCCATCGGTGCACGTAATCCAGCCTGCGCTAATTCCGGTCCGAAAGCCAGCCGCCGTTACGGTGGGATCGGCCCTGTCCGATCGGATCATCCATCCAGTCCCTCATGGCCTCAGGTTTCAGCCGCACCTTGACCACCACGGTATCGCTGGCGTCCATCGTAACGATCAGCAGGTCGGATGCGTCCTTCGCATCGTGCAGGTAGATGTAGGTCTGTTCGGGCTCGCGTCCCGACCGTACTCGCACGAAGGGATGATAGCCGGGGCCCGCGACGTCTTGCATGAAGCTGGCGAAATCGCGGCTGCCCGCCGGTAGCGCGGGATTGACTCCGGCAAAGACGGCGAGATTTAGACCGCTGACCCCCGGGGGCATGAAGGGCCGCGCCACGAACGAGACAAGACCCATCATCCGCATCGGCCTTTTGTGGTAAGCGCCGGCCACGCGGTCAACGATCTCGTGGAACTCACGATCCCCGGCAAAGGTGGGCGTCGCAGCCAATAAGGTCCCGAGGCCTAGCATCAGGAAGGTGGACTTAGTCATGTTTACCTCCGCGCCTCTCGTGCCGGTGTTCGAAGTCCGGCACGCCCATCTCCCCTGACAGTGCGGCCAGGTGGTCGGCGTCAATGGGTCCCACGATATTTACCACCGTCAATTCCTTGGGCTCGGCGACAAGAACGGCCAGGCCCAGATTGGATTTACCATTAGGACCAGCCATCACGTATACCTCATCCAACTCCTTATCGTGCTCGCGGCGGCTGGTCACATTCACCATGCGAGTCCAGGATGAACTCTTCAGCTGCGCCCGAATCGCCTCCACATCGGCGTCGGAATACTGGTCCTGCTTGTCGAACTCGAAACTCTTGACGTAAATGCCGGTGAGCTTTCTGATGATGTTGAGCGCCTCGGCGTCGTCCTCGTCCTTGTCGCTTTCCATGAATCTCTCGGCAAACTTCAGCGTGGCCCCGTCCAGGGTCACGTCCACGACCTCATCCGCCTTGCTGGCCAGCTTCTCCAACTGGTTGAGGTCGAGTTTCGGATTTTGCGCCCAGGCCGGCAGCGCAAGACCAAGGGCCATGAGCGCGGGAACGCCGAATGATCTGGCGATGTTTTCGAAACGCGGTTTCATAGTCAACTCCTGAATCCTTCAGCCTGGGTATGCCATCGGCGTGCGTGTCGCACGCTGCCGAGAGCGACCTCAATCCAGAATCGGCGATGCAAGATCCAATGCGGCCTCAGGTTTAGCCCTGCTGCTTCTGCCCTCACTCGAGCCCTGACCCCCGTCTTTGGTGGCGTTGCGGACTCTCGTGCGTACGCGGTGCAGCTTGATGCTGGTGACATGCAACGCTTCCATCACTTGGGCTCGGGCCAATTCGCCTTGACGCTGCTCTTCGCGAAGGCGGTGCTGGCGCCAGGCCACCACGGAAACCGCCAGCACCAGCATCGCAGCCGCGGTTGCCAACGCGGCGGATCTCTTCCAGGACCCTTCCCCGCCCCATGACCACAATCGCGTTCGCAGCCGCCAGAGCCATGCGAATCGGGCCTTCGCCGCGGCTTGTTGCTCCACCCGGGCCATCACCCGGCTCGCGAATCCCGGCGGCGGATCGCGCCGCCGCAACGCGCGGTGTAGTTCGTCTTCAAAGGGTTTCATGCCATTACGTCTCCCAGTACGCGTGTCAGCTTGTTTCGCAGCACCCCGAGCGCCCGGTTGAGGCTGCTCTTCACCGTGTTCACCGGAATGCCCATCACTTTGGCGATCTCCGCCAACTCCAGTTCCTCCTGGTAGCGCAGGATCACCATCATGCGCGGACGCGGCGGCAGGGACGCGACCATGGCGCGAACGCTGCGATCCGCAAGCAGGTCTCCGCCCTTCTGCTCCACGGCCGGCTCCGGCGCGTCTTCGAGACTCACGGAAGGCTGATGCGAGTTCTTCCGGCTCTCGTCAATGGCGCAGCGCCAGGTCACCTTGCGGAGCCATTGCACCAGATGCGCCGGCGACTCGATGCGGTCCAGATTCTGGAAAAGCCGCAGGAACGCCTCCTGCGCGATCTCTTCGGCTCGCGCGGCATCGTGCAGGAAGTAGCAGGCCAGGCTGAAGACCATGGACTGATGCTCTCTGACGATTTCCTCAAAGGCAGAGCTGTCACCGGCTGCGGCACGCTCCAGAACCTCGCCCTCTCGCGATCCATCGCTCACGCCCCGGCCCCAAACCTTGCCTCTCGCTCTTTTCATTTACAGGTACGGATGGAGTTGCCGAGCGGGGTGCACTTTCTTTTCGTCCGCGGTCGGTAGTCCGTAACCGACAACGGACGGCCGACAACTTCACTGCGGCATGACACTGACCATCAACGCCGACGGGTGCTGGCGGTCATGGAGGACCGTGTTAGCCGCTTGGACGAAAGCGCTGCTGCTCCCCGCCTCCTGGCCATTGTTCAAATTACGGTCAAAGCGCGGAAAATTGCTGCTTGAGATCTCGAGCCGCAGCCTATGCCCGGTTAAAAACACATTACTGGTCGACCACAGATCGATCCGAAAGCGATATACCGTTCCGGGCACCATGAGCTGTGGATGCTCCTGCGACTCTCGATCACGGGCGCGAATGATGCCTTCGGTGAGATTGCGGGCAAAGCCGTCCGGCCCCATGTCCACCAGTTTGGCCGTGAAATCGGTATCCACGGCGTCCGAACTCGCGTAGAAATCAAGACTCACGGGGCCGGTTACTTCATAATCTCGGTCAAAGGCGGCGGTCGTGTAGACCAGCACATCGGCGCGCGATTCCACCTCGCGCTGATCGGCGGCGCCGGGTGCCAGATGCTGGCCATCGCAGCACAGCGGACCGCCGGTGGTGGGCACCGGACTCGCCGGATCATAAGCGAAGCGGTCCGCCGGCTCCGAGGCGGGAGGCGCAGTGCTGAGTGCTCCATTGCCGCTCGCCGAATTCGCGCTTCCGCCGGAGTGCAAATAATAGGCGATCTGTCTAGCCTCTGCCGGGGGCCACTTTGACTCGTCGTGCCAGGCATTCCGGCCCATCACAAAGTATTTCACCGGCTTCTCCTGGCCGAGACCGTTCTCCTCTCCTTTGAACAGCCAGTCATACCAGCGCAGAATCAGGCTGTCTTCGTCAGTGACCGATTCCTTGCCGAAGTCCACCGTTCCGATCTTGGGCCCTTGGCCGGCGTGTCCCCCGATCTCCACCAGCAGCCGCGTTTTGCGCCGCGCTTCGTCGCTGCCGCCGTGCCCGGTAATGCCGAGGTAGTTGCGCAGTGATCCACCCTGGAAAATGTCGTACCAGGCCGCCACCACGTACGCCGGCACCTGAATGTCCTGATAGTGTTCTTCGATGGACCAGCCCTTCCAGTAGCTGTCGTAGTCCGGATGGCTGAGCCAATCGACGAAGTAGGGCGCCAGGCGATTGAGCTTAAACAGCGGGCTCAGCAACGAAGAGTCAAATAAAGGATAGGCGTTGAGCGGCAGCACGTTGTCGTACTGGCGCGCGTTCACCGACGCATCCATCTGGCGGCGGTAGGTGTCAAGGGCGAGTCCCGAGGTCCAGGACTCGTTGAACCATTGCTCGAAAGCGCCGCCCTGATACGTCCAGCCATCGTGATAGTTCGAGGCCGTGACCACGGGAAAGATTCCGGCGAGATGCGGCGGATGCGCGATGGCGGTCAGCATCTGCGTTGCTCCCACGTACGACCCGCCGAACATACCCACCTTGCCGTTTGAATAGGGCAGCTGCGCCGCCCACTCCACGGTGTCGTGGCCGTCTTCGGACTCGTGTTTGAAGGGGTACCACTCGCCCTCGGAGTTGTAACGGCCGCGCACGTCCTGCACGATCACCACGTAGCCGCGGGCCGCCGCTTTGAGTCCGAAGTCAACGGAGCCGCGCTTGTCATAGGGCGTGCGTTCGAGCAGCACGGGAAACTGCCCGGGCGCGTCGGGATGGTAGATGTCGGCGCGCAACACGCTGCCGTCGCGCATCTTCGCCTCGACATCGCGCTGCAAGGTTACGCGATAAGGCCCGTCGGCAAAGGCAGGCGCCGTGGCCGCCACAACCAAAATCAATTCAAATAACCCGTACTTGGAAGCGTGACAAACCGATGTCATTCGAGTCCTCCGGTAATCGTTTCGATTTTCGCCTGAGTCGTCACTGTGATTACAACTCGCAACCTCGAAGCCCTTCATGCCGGCGCGGTGAAGGAAGCAACGGTGGAAATCGCCACCCGACCGCGCTTCCAGTCTCAGCGCTCAAACCGCTCGTCACACGAGCCGTTACCTGTTCAAACTGTGGCCGACAGAGGGCGCCACCTTCTCCTGGACCCTTTGAATGAGCGATCGCATGAAATCGTCCTCGGGAAATAGCTCAAGGTCCTTCTTCATCACCGCGAGAGCCTGCGGATAGCGATGCGCCGAGATGTCGAGAACCGCCAGCGCCCTGTAAAGCCGCTCATCATGCGGGTTTAGCTTGACTCCCAACTCCATCAACGTGACCGCTTCCGTAGTCCTCCCGGCCTGGGCCAGAAGACTCCCGAGATTTCGGTAATCTGACGCCGAATTGGATCCCAGCTGTACGGCTTGTGAGAAGTACCGTATGGCAGCATCTTTTCCTTCGGGTGTGCCCTCGCTCATGCTCCTTGATCCGAGCGCCGCGAGCACCGTGAGATTGTCGGGTTCGGTCCGCGCTAGCTGATCAAGCAAGTGATTGTAAGCTTCGAGAAACTCTGGATGCGCCCGCAGCAGTTTGCCGTAAGCCACGAAGACCGTAAGTGGCTGTACCGGCTCCTTCGAATCAGGTACCGCGTTGACGTGCACAAGGCCGGGCAGGCCGGGAGTGGTCTGATGAAATGCAGCCTGCGGATAGGGCTCATCTCTCTCTCGAACGATGCGATGGTCCGTCAGCGCCGCGTGCGAGATCAAATTCAGGCTCCTTCGCGGCATGTGGCAACCGGCACAATCGTCGGGCGGGGTGTTGCGGCTTCGAACGCGCGACGGCAGCGTGCAGCTCTTCGCGGAATGGCACGTCAAACAGCGCTGTCGATAGTAGGCGGCAGCATTGGCTCGCGGTTGAACGTGAGGGTCATGGCAGGTGAGGCAGCTCATGCGCCCGCCGCTTGCGGTGAAACAGCGGCTGAGATTCATTAGCGAGAAGTGTTCCAGCAGCGGCGAAGTGGGTGGCGACCTAGGTGTGAGGGGAAGGGCGAAAATGGCGACGGTGTCGTCAAGCGGTGTGCCGGGCCGGAAGTCTGAATAGGTCTTGCCGGGTTGGAGCACTCGCGTGTCTCCCGCCTGGTGGCAATTCATGCAGATATTGTCCGCCAGCCAGCCGGAGAGCTTGGCCGGATTCACAATGGCTGTATCGATTGAGCCCGCCACCGCTGAGCCTCGGGTGCGTTCCTGCACGTGCAGTTCGCCCGGCCCGTGGCAGCTTTCGCAACCGATCGCCAGCTCGCGGAATGGTGGATCATTATAGCGCCCGTACAGGCCCGGCGCGGGCCGGGGCAGGCCGCTGTGGCACACGATACACTCGGCCGTAACAGTACGGCTGAAGCCATAATCGCCGAGCTCGTAGCCTGGAGACAAGGCCCAGGACTTCGACCTTGTGTAGTAGGAGAGCGGCGCTTCCAGCAGGTAACTGCCCTGCTGAACGATGTAGCCCACGCCGTTTGCGCCGGAGCCGATCACGTACGCGATCTTCTGCGTGTTGCGGAATACCTCGGTTCCGTTCGGGGCCAGTTCGCGCTCGCTCTGGATGATGTCCGAATCCTGACGAAAGGTCTCGAAGTAGCGATTGAGCTTCGCATCGTGAATGGTGACCCGCGAGGGAATTCGTGCGAGCTCATCGGGGTCCGCCGGGAGGGACATCGAGCGGCCCATGTCTGTCTTGAGGTAGGTTTGGTAAATTGAGGCGTGGCATCCACCGCAGACCTGAGAGCCCACGTACTTTACGCCGGGCGCTGTATTCCGGTAGGCAACGGACGCGGTATCGCGGCGACCACCGGACGCGGTGAGCGCCGGCGCTTGCATTAAAAAGAGCGCGGCCATCCACCATCCCGCTCGCATCACGTGACTTTATCAAAAACCTCGGCGAACTGTTCGTGACATTTACTCGAAGGTCGGTAAGGCGCGCGTCCTAGAAGCAGCAAATCGCCAGACAAGCGTGCGTGGTGAACCACAGTAGTGAGCGTTCCCACGTCTGTGGACAACAAACTGGCGCCAAGGCAGGCTTTCAGACGGGAAAACGACGGTGCTCCGTCGCCGTCAATGAAGAGCGAGCGCCGTCATGCATCAGCCTTATTGGCCCGATCAGGAGTCGTTGCGGGAACGCTCTTTACGGCCTTGGCCTCTTCCGCTAGTGCCACGACCATTTCCACGAGTTCGTTCATTTGTTTTTGATAGGCCTCATCGAGCAGTAAAGTCGGCTCGCGGGCGCGGTCCGACGGAAATATGCCGCGTCTCATCATCACGCGCTTTTCGATCTGCACGGCAAGCTCAAGGTGTTGCAGCGCAAAGGTGAGATACGGCTGGAGCTGATAAAAGAGCGCCTTGGCCTGTTCGAATTCGCCGCTATCCCAAAGCTGAAAGATTCGGGCGTACACTTCGACGAGCGCGGGGCCTGGCATGATGCCGCAGGCACCGTGCTCGAGGCCATCAATCATGGCGATTCCGCCGAGCCCATACAGCACTTGAAGCTTGCCGCCCGACAGCCGGATGATCTCTGCGCACTTGGAACCAGGCAGAGTGATCTCCAGTTTCGCGAAAAGGAAATTTTCGCAGCGCTCAGCCAGGTCGACAAAGAGCTTCGGCGGCAGCCCGCCCCCCATGAAGTCCGCGTCCTGTAACATGACGGGGATCCTCACGCTGCGGCAGACCGCTTCGTAGAACACGGTCTGCTCCCTCACGCCAAGTGCACACCATTTCGGCGCCACCACCATTAGTCCGCCCGCCCCGACAGATTCGGCATAGCGCGAAAACTCGACGGTGGCGTAGACGGACCCGCAGCCCGTGCTCACGAAGGCAGGCACCCGGCCGGCAGTCTGTTCCACCAATAGCCTGGCGACGCGATAGCGCTCGGCATCCGTCTGCTTATAGAACTCGGTCGCGAATCCTGGGGCACACACCGCGGAGGCGCCCGCTTCAATCGCAAAATCGACCTGCCTGCGAAAGGTAACTTCATCGATGCTCTCATCCTCGTTCACGGGCAGCATCATAACTGGTACGACGCCACGCAGGGTCATGCTCATCAGGTGCTCCCACTTTTCAGCATCTTCTCCTAAGGCTACCGTTCGCCGCCAGGACGAAGCCCAATTCCGGCGCCGGGCGACACATGAGTCATGCATGGTGCCCGACGGCCAAAGGAATGCCGGCTTCCTCAAATGCGCGTTGGAGGATCGCCTTCTCCTCCGGCCGCGCATTGCGTAACGGTCGCCGCGTAAGTCCCGCCGCCCGGCCCTGCAGCTCAATCGCGCACTTCACACGCCCTGGAAACCCCGTCATGTCTTCCAAGGCGCGCCACACCACCAGGAGCTTATTGTGAATCTCGAGGGCTAGGCCGTGACGTCCCTCTTGCACGGCCTCGTAAAGCTCGCGGCACTGTCTCGGTAAAACGCTGGCGATTGCAGAAAGAGTCCCGTGAGCGCCAAGCACAAAGGACGGGTACAGCAAATCATCCACCGCGCTGAGAACGGCAATGCGCTTCCCGAAGCGGTAGACCATATCCGCCACCTGGTGCATGTTCGAACCACTCTGTTTCACCGCGCAAATTGCGTCGGCTGCCAGAAGCCTTTCGACACCCTCGGGCGTTACCTGGCCCCACGGAAGCACGTTGTAAAGAATCACGGGAAGCCCAGTCCGGCGGTGGATCTCGTCATAGTAAGACACGATCTCCTCGATACCCGGCTGGAACAGATAGTGAGGCGGCGTTACTTGCAACGCCGCGACACCGGCCTCCTTAGCCAGACTGCCCAGCATAACGGCTTCGTCCGTGGTGTCCGGGATGATTCCGGCGATCACTGGAACTCGTTCGGCGGCTTGGCCCACAAAGGCGTGGTTGAGCTGCTTGACTTCCGCCGGGCTCATCCCCGCGCCTTCACCCGTACTGCCGCCGGCGCAAAGGGCACTTACCCCCGCACGGATGTGAAACTCAATTTCCGCGCGCAGCTTTGTCTCGTCGATTCGCCCCGCCTCGTCGAAAGGGGTGATGACGGCGGGAATTACTCCTCGCAACCAGGAAATCATAGGTCTCCTCCCGTGCGCTCCGGCGCGAAGTGCTCGACGGGCTCAAGCTGGTCGGGAAACTTCGCGATCATCATAACACCAAGAAGCGATCCTGTTGGCGTTCCCGGACCGCATTGCGCAAACGTGCCGCAGAACCGAAAACCACTGATTCCTACTCCGCTATCTCTGCCGTTACGCCGAAAATTGCCAAGGCCGGCTGACCGCTATTCAATCGGCAGACGAGGCTCGCCATGTTGTGGCTTTCCACCGCGATCGACCACAGCAACACCTGATATTGCTCCCGAACAATGTCTTTGACAAACTTCAGCGCCGGTTGCGCCTGTGTGGCCACCGGATTGATCCGCGTAGCGTTGTCAATCAGGTTTGCTTGCGCGACTTCAATTCCGTTTCTCACGGGCAATGTCCTCTGCGTTCCGTTGCCGTATGCCAACTCGTAGTTAGCCACGACTTCTCCTCTGTGGCCTGATACGGGGTAGCCCACCGGCAGCGTAACCTGACCGAGGATGTGCAGCCGTGCGCAACTCCTCGCCACCGAAACCGAAAACTCCGGAACCTTTTGCGACAGGACGACTGGGCGAACGTAGCCATCCACGATTGGGCTTCGAAAAGGTATACCGTTGATTTCCACCTCCGGGCCTTGCCATAGCCGGAGGATGCTGCCGGTCCGCTGCCATTGCTGACGCGCCATGTCGGTTTTCGGCCAATATTGGGCCATTGAACTTTCCAAAGCAGCCCAGGACTTCTTCCCGCTTTCCGAATCTGCAAGACTCTGAAGGTCCAGCGGCGCGAACTCGGCCCCCGTCGACGCCGGCTGCCACCGCAGCGGTAGCACCCGAGGGCGGGTATCCGACGACGACGCTTGCTGGCGGCCCTCATAGAGGCGGGCAAGTTCAAAGTAGACCACCTCTCGCGGCTCACGGCCTTCAGTCACGACGCCTGATTCGAGCACCCCATCGCGCATCTCCTCATCGATTCGGCTGTATTGCCGCATATCCTGCCAACTCCAGAAGACGTGGCCGGCCAACTGATTGGTTTCGATAAGGTCGAGCATACGGTCGATCGTGTTCTGCATGATCACCTGCGATTGTCCGATGGCCTTTCCCCCCCACTCGGTGAAAGTCAGGGGCTTAGTCCCGCCGTCGTATTCGGCTTCCTCTTTGAAATCGTCCAGGCGGAAGGTGTAGGGGTGCTGATCGAAAAAGTCCATGCCCGCCCGCTCGAAAATGAGTTTGGCTTTCTCCTTGGGCATGCTGTTGGCGGCCGACACCAGGCGCCCGATCGGGTCGAGTTTCCGGCACATCGCCTTGCCGTCGCGGAGATAATCGACCGTCAGCGTGCACTCGTTGGCAAGAAGCCAGGCGAACACCGAGGGTGAGTTCCAGTCACGCCGGATCGTACGTTCCATCACTGTGTAGCCCAGCTCGATCATGCCGCGCGGCATGGTAGTGAAGTCCATGTTCCAGTAGCCGGGCTCTTCACTTACCAGCAAGCCCAGTTCATCAGCGAGCTCGACGATGTGCCGATGGTGGGGATAGTGAACGAGGCGCACGAAATTACACCCAAGCTCCTTGATCATGCGCATGTCTTCCATCATTTGGGTAGCGGTCAGAGTAAATCCCTGCTCCTTCCACATGTCGTGGCGGCAGACTCCCTTGAGCACGAGCGGCTCGCGGTTGAGCAGGAATTCGGAGCCGCGCGTCCTGATCTCGCGAAAACCGGTTCGGCAGGACCACTGATCCTCGCCCTGGCGGGTCCGAAGGGCGACACTGAGTGTGTAGAGGTTCGGCGTATCGGGAGACCAGAGCGCGGGATCGCCCACCTCACATGAAAGTTCCGCCTCGTTGGCGCCACCCCGGAGATCAATCTGCTTTCTGGTCCGTGCCACTTCCGACTTGCCGTGGGACACGGTTAGTACCACTTCGGCCGGAACCGCACCGGCGGCATCCACGTATACCTGCGCGCGGCACAACGCCCGGTTGTAATCATCACTAAGGGTGTAACCGAAACGGACGTTGTCGATGAAGGCCGCTGGACGTATTTCCACCCAGGCGTCGCGGATGATGCCTCCGTAAGCTTCCCATCCGGGATTTACGCCAAGCGCGATCTCGTGCTTTCCGCTTCCGTCGGCCTCAGCCACCAAGTCCGCCATCGCCACATCTACTTCGTTGGCTCCCTCCCGGGCGTGCAAAGTGAAATCAAACTCGTACGGCACGTAGAGGCTCATGGACCCGAGTTCAGCTCCGTTCACCGAAGGGCGCCCGAAATAGGTGATGCCGTCGAAATGCAGCACAGCTCGTTCACTCGGAGAAAGGCGAGGCAGTAAAAAGCCGCGCTTCAGGTGGTAAAGGCCCAAAGGATGCTGCGACGATGGCACCGGCACCGTGTCGTAGAGCTCGCTGCCGATATATCGTTGCCACTCACCACCAAGGCTGACTCGAGCGCGCCCTGTGGCAGGCGCCTTAGGCGAAGTTGCGAGGGTCAATGCTTGCGTCGCGGGCAGAAAGGTTGACGCTCCCAGCGCCGACACGAATTTGCGACGATTCATCATGGCTCATGGCCTCAGAAGAACTTGAAATTGAGATACGCAAACAGGGTCAGAACAATCACGGCATAAAACACAGGCGTGCTATACCGAGCCCTTGACGCCGTCGTTTCGCGAACCCTGTATGCATAGACCAAACCGCGCAGCCGCTGTTCATCCGGAGGCGCAGTGGTGAACGACAAGGTGACCATAACGACCAGCCCGCCGACTAGCCCCCAAACGGCCGTCCAGACGTTTGAGGCCATAGGCGTGGAAAAGTGCAGCACATGCAGCCGGTACAGAAGGTATTCCAGAAAGCAGCCGGACACGCCAGCCACCATACCGTAGAAGCCTGCGGTGGCCGAGGCGCGCTTCCAAAACATGCCTAGAAAAAAGACGATGAAGAAGGGTGAAATGAATAGAATGCCGATCAATTGCATGTAGTCCATCAGGTTGTCAAAGTTGAGCACGATATACGCTGAGGCGCAGCTTAGGACGGTTCCCCAAATCGTGGCCCACCTGGCCACGCGCAGGTAGTGATCGTCCGTCCGGCCTTTGACGAGATAGGTCTGATAGAGATCGTAGGTGAAAACTGTATTGAACGCCGTGATGTTCCCCGCCATGCCCGACATGAAGCTGGCCAGCAGGGCAGTAAGGCCCAAGCCCAGCATGCCGCTGCGGTAATAGCGCCCCATCAGCATGGGCAGCGCGAGGTTGTAATTGCCGGTAACGATTTGCGGACCCACCACTAGCGCAACCATACCCAGCAGGGTGACGATGGCTGGGAAGAGCATTTTGGGAATGGCTGCCACCAGCGGCGTCTTTTGGGCCGAGTCCAGACTGCGGGCGGCCAGAGCCCGTTGCACCAACAGAAAATCCGTGCACCAGTAAGACGGCGCCGCTGTCAGGCCGAGACCGATCACCACCACCCACCAACTGACGCCCAACGGATCGCCCGGCCCGCCCATTCCCCTCCAGGTATGGAGATATTGCTCAGGTAAATGCGCCGTTAGCCCCTTCCAGCCTCCCACCTCGTGCAGCCCGATGAAGGAAAGCGGAAGAAAGCCCGCGACAATCAGAAAAAATTGCAACACCTCGTTGTAAATCGACGAGGCGAGGCCTCCCCAAAACGTGTAGATCAGCACCACTCCGGCCGAGAGAAGCACACTCGGCGTGAATCGCCAGCCCAGCATGCTGTTGAAGACCACCGCGAAAGCGAACATGTTGATGCCCGACATCAGGACGGTGACCAACGCGAAGCTGAGCGAGTTGAGCAGGTGGGCGCGATGGTCAAAGCGCAGGCGCAGATACTCGGGCACGCTGCGTACGCCGTTCGCATAGTAGTAGCGCACCATGAACAGCCCCAGGAACACCATCGCCGGGATCGCGCCGGTCCAATACCAGTGGTTGGTCCTCATTCCATATTTCGCTCCGTTGGCGATGTGCCCCATGATCTCGAGTGATCCGAGGTTCGCCGACATGAAGGCGATGCCGGTAATCCAGTGTGAGAACGAGCGATGGGTGAGGAGAAAATCAGATGAGGTGTGGATGCCCCTCTTAAGAAAATACCCGACCCCAAGAACCAGAACAAAATAGCTGCAGATGATTACCGCGTCGAGCGGGCCGAGTTTCATCAACATGCGGGAACTCTCCCTCAAGACAGCACAGGCAATAGAGGGCGCACTTGACCCAGTCGTTCAGACAGGCGGCTCAAAACGTCATTCCGCCGCCCGGGAGCGAAGGCTCGCGCCCGCGGTCGTCGTCATCCCTCGGATGCCTCTGAACGCCGGAAATGCCAATCCTCCTGCCAGAGGTTCATGTCAGGTTCTTCTCCGCGGTACGGATGCTGCGCAATGACGTCGAGGTTCAGGTCTGATCCGAGGCCCGGCGCCCTGGGGATTTCAAGATAGCCGTTGGTCAACTTCGGATTCCAGGTCAGCAGGTTTTTCTCCCAGCCCACGTTAAACTCGTCGAAGTATTCCTGCATGTAAAAGTTCGGTGTGCAGGCGGCAACTTGAAGGCAGGCGAGCGTGCAGATGGGGCCTTGCGCGCTGTGCGGCACGATGACGCCGTAGTGGGCGTCCACCATATCAGCCAATTTGCGGCAGGCCAGGATGCCCCCCACGTTGAGCGGCTCCAGCGTGATGACATCGACGGCGTTGTCGCGCAGCAGTTCCGCGAACTGCTGCTTGGCACTGAAGCTCTCCCCGGTGCCCACCGGCACGTTGACCTGGCGCGCCACCTCGGTGGTGGCTGCGGTATCGTGATGGGGCACTGGGTCCTCGTACCAGGCGGGGTACATCGGCTCCAGGCGGTTGCCGATGTGAATGGCCGTCGCGACGCTGAACCGGGCGTGCGCTTCTATGGCCAGGTCCACCCTGCGGCCAACTGCCTCGCGGACCGCAGTGACGATGTCAATCGAAAGGTCCTCGTCGGCCCGGTCCATTTTTCTCCAGGCCACACCGAAGGGATCAAACTTCATGGCCGTGTAGCCAAGCTGGACCACTTCCTTGGCCTTGCGCGCGAAGTCCTCGGGAGTGCGCGGGCAACGATACCATCCGTTGGCGTAGGCCCGTATGCGGTCCCGGCAGAGTCCGCCCAGCAGATTGTAAATCGGCTGCCCCAGCGCCTTCCCGATGATGTCCCAGCAGGCAATCTCGAGGGCCGAGATGGCGCACATTTTGATCTGCCCGCCGTCAGCAAAGACGTTTCTGGAAAGGCGCAACACGAGCATCTCAATTTGGAAGGCGTCCAGACCCAAAACCAGAGGCTTCATTTCGTGGACGGCTGCCTCTACGGTCCGCGAAAGGTGTCCCAGCGTGCCTTCACCGATCCCGTGGAACCCATCATCGGTATCGACTCGCACAAAAAGCCAGTTCTTCCACGGATTGCCCACAAGGTAGGTCGTAATGCCAGTGATCTTCACCGGGTCTTCCTCCATCGCGCCGAAAGCGTCCGGCACCGAACCGTATAAGCTAAATTCCGACTGTGAGTCAAGAAGAACCGACGCGAAATGCATCCGCTATTGCACGCCTGTGAGGTCTGAAGAGGCTTGAGGATGGTGAAAACGGTAGCGAATGAATTCCTAGTCTTTTTGATCGCACTTCAAACAGTTGTTTGACTCAGTTTTCGGCCACTGACCGTCAAGCGGGCGGGAAACCCTGGGCGGCTTTCTACCACGTGCCTCGCGGCGCACCACTCGACAACCTGCTGTCAGCCGTGCGCCAGCAGGCCCCCATCTACCGCAAGCCACGTGCCCGTTATATATCGCGCGTCGCTGGAGGCCAGAAACCTTACCGCCTTGGCGATGTCTTCAGGCTGCGCCAGTCTTTGCAGAGGTATGCCGCTCACGATTCGCCGTTCTTCCGCTTGAGGATCCGCACAGGAGTTGAGGTAGTTCCTTAGCAGCGACGTGTCGGTTGCCCCCGGAATCACGCAGTTTACTCGGATGCCGTCGGAAGCGTAATCGAGGGCCACTCCACGCATGAATGCCAGAAGACCGCCTTTCGTCCCGGCGTAGGCCGAGCTCGCCGGATAAGTCATGAAGGCATGGCCCGAAGAGGCGATCACAATGCTGCCGCTCTTTTGCCGTTGCAAATGTGGAATCACATACTTACAGCAGAGGAATGTCCCTTTGAGGTTGACCGCATAAAGCCGGTCCCACTCGTCTTCGTCGGTCTCGGCCGCCGGCTTGGTGATCTGAATGGCGGCGCAGGCAAACAGGACGTCGATTCTGCCGTACCGGCTGATGATGGCGTCCACCGCCTTCTGGACGTCGTCACTCTTGCTGACGTCGGCGATGACCGGCAGAGCCTCGCCACCCACCTGCTCGACCGCAGAGGCAGTTTCCCGGGCGGCGGGACCGTTCCAGTCAACCACGACCACTCTCGCGCCTTCGCGCCCGAACAACAGTGCGGTGGCGTGACCGATGCCGGAACCGCCGCCGGTCACCGCGATCACCTTACCTGCAAACTCACCCATTGCACGAGGTCGTGCTGAACGCTGACTCGCCTCAAGTTCTTATTATTCGGTTCTCGCCCCACCATTCACGTTCAGAATCTGTAGCCTACCAATAAAACTTCAGAGCCGCCTGCATGATCCGAGGCGAGTTGCGTTGGCCGGTGATTTCCCCAAAATTGCCCAAGGGGGGCGCGCCAGACGTAATACCCGTGTTGGGACCATTGAACCACACCCGATTGAACCCATTGAACATTTCCCAACGGAACTGCGCGCGGAAACGCTCCTTAAAGGGCAAGTTCTTGAAAACGCCGAGATCGAAGTTGTTTTGCCCAGGGCTGAACATGATATTCCTGCCGGAGCTGCCGAACGTTCCCGGGGCGTTGCATTGGAAGGCTGCCGGGTTGAAGTAGGATGTCAGCCATTGATTCTTTGACCCCTTATCGACATTCAGAGGTTGGCCGGTCAGGTCAGCCCGGTCGGCGCCAATCAGGGTGCCAGACTCGTTACTTCCGGCGCACCCGCCCCCGATACCGAAAGGCGTCCCCGATTCCGCGGTCCAGATTCCGGTGAACTCCCAACTTCCGAGGATCTTGCTGGGAACCGTTCCCAGGTTACTGAGGGTAGGTTCTTGCCAGATCCAATTGCTAACCAAAACCAATGGGACGTCAGTGTCGCAGTTTCCCCGGTTCCAGGACACGCTGTAGGGGTCACCCAGACTCCCCGTAAACGCGGTATCACCCAACGAGCCGTTGTCGAGGCATTTTGAGTAGGTGAAATTCGAGGTGAACTGCAAGCCGTGCGACATGCGTTTGTTGAAGCTCACTTGCAATGAGTTGTAAGACGCGGTCGACAGCGACTGGGTGGAGATGACTTGGCCGAAATTGGCATCGGGGCGCACATTGTTTATTCCGGCGTTAAAGTCGATCGGGTTGAACATGTGCTCGCCTTCGCTCCCCACGTACGCGACCGTCAGCACGGCATTGTTTGAGAACTGGTGCTGAATGGAGAAATTCCAGGAAAAAACTTTAGGGTTGGTAAAGTCCCTGGGAAACACCGCCGAGACAGTGGTCGGAAGCACAAACAGAGCGTTTCCCGGAGGTCTTCCGGCCAGATTGGCAAAACCCAGGACGTTCGGAAACGGGCTCGCGCCATTCACACCAGCCGATGTGTCGTTGGTCCACGGGGCATTGGCAGGGATTACGCCGATCTGAGAGTAATAGATGTCGAGAACCGAGGAGAAGGGAGCCACGTCACCAATGTGATGGTAACTCATATTCGAGATGGGTTCGGCAAAGATGCCGCCCGCCGCGCGGATGGAGGTGTTCCTCAGCCAACTCGGCTGCCAGGCGATTCCTACGCGTGGGTCAACGTTGCTAAGGGTGGGGTGAATCGTGGAGGCGGGAATTCCCGCGTCTCCCGGGAACACCAATCCCGGCGGAGAATTGGGATATAGGGAGCTTTGCTGTCCTGGTACCCAGGCTGCCATTCTCCCGTAGTACGGAGTTGCAGGGAAGTAAGGTTCCCATCGAACTCCGAGGTTCAACGTGAAGTTGGGCTTTAAGCGAATTGTATCCTGCGCGAATGTCTGCCAGTTGGTAATGTAATTTTGGGTGAATTCTCCGCCTCCCTGCTCATACCAGTTGGCGTATCCCAAAAGATAGTCCGCACGGTCACTGCCGGTGATGGCAGGAAATCCTTGATCACTTTCGCCGGTCACTTCTCCATCGAAGGACATTCGAGGAGACGACTGCCAGTTCGTCGAATCCTGATAGTTCATGCGCAGGATGTCCGCGCCAAAAACGAACATGTGCCTGTCCTTTGTCCACGTCATGGAATCCGCAATTTCGATGTTCCGGCGTTTCATCGGAGCATTTGTGTTTTCGCCAATCCAAAAGCCATTGGTTGAAAATTGGTCAACATCCGGAGGGTAACCCGGCGGATAATTGATGTCGGCGCCCAGCGTTTGCAACGAAAAGGGCTGTCCGTTCGATGTCCGTAAGCCCGCGTAGCTCTCAGAGAGAGTACGGTTGACGGAGACGGTCGCGCTATTGACCAGAGTGGGCGCTATCGTCCAGTCATACCCGCCCGAGATATTCAAGTATTGGACATCCCACGAGCTGCTGGCCGCCGTAGGATCGCCGCCGCCGCTGTTCGATGGGTGGGTATAGTCGTTGTAATAGAAGCGTCCGTAGATTTTCTGCTTGTCGTTCAGGTTCCAGTCGGTCCGGGTAGTAAATTCCTGGGTAATGTCGATGTACGGTACAGGGGGCAGATAGACCAGACCATTTGTGGCAGCGGTCTTCGGCAGCATGGCTTCGATTTTCATTGAAAGCGGATTAAAGGTAGCAGGGTTAATGATGTTGCCCGCATAGGGAGTTTTCACCAAGACCGTTTTCCCCGCGTTGGTCCCGGATGAGCAAACGGTGGGTGTGCCATGACCCAATGGACCCGTCGGCTGGAAAAGCTGGCCCGTATCGAAATTCAAATTGGCAGGCCCTCCTGCGCCGCATAAGTTCACGGTTTTTCCTGTAAACAGGCCACTAAAGTCTCCCGCCAATTCATCGTTGTTCGGATAGGTCTCGGAACCGCCTGTCGTGGAGACGTGCTCCTGCGTTCGCTGATAGTTCCCGAAGATGAACAGCTTGTCCTTCTTCAGGGGCCCACCGAGCGAACCCCCGAACTGATTCCGCCGGAGGCCGTCCGGTGCGTGACTAAAGAAATTCGTAGCATCCAGGGCAGTGTTACGCAGGAACTCGAATGCGTCTCCGTGCCACTGGTTGGTCCCGGACTTGGTAACGATGCTCACGACCGCGCCCGGGGCGAATCCATACTGCGCCTGGAAGTTATTCTGAAGGACCTGGAATTCCTGGGTGGCATCCGGGTTGGGGAAAGGAGCGGCCAGCAGGTTTTCACCGTCCATGGAATTGGAGCCATCCAGCATGTAATAGGTGCTTCCCTGCCGGCCACCCGACGCCGAGGCGCCGGTATCGTTAGGATTCGCAACGTTGCCCTGGTTCACGCCCGCTCCGGTAGACAGGACGTCAATCATCCCAGGGGAGAGCAACACGAGGCTGGCGGGGTTGCGCCCGTTCAGGGGAAGATCAACCACCGCCTGCTGGGTGACAATCT
Source organism: Terriglobia bacterium (assembly GCA_035946735.1). Lineage (GTDB taxonomy): Bacteria > Acidobacteriota > Terriglobia > UBA7540 > UBA7540 > Gp13-AA77. Next base: position 153 of record DASYYZ010000200.1, on the reverse strand, counting down.
GCTGCAAAGAAGCGTGAATGTGCCTTTCACACAGAAAAGTAAAATATACTACTTGAAGTGTAACTAACATGATAACATCAGAACTGGGTGCGGGGCACCACTTGACATCAGCTAAGCATCATAGTAGTGTCACCGCTTGCTGTTGCAGTGCGT
>DASYYZ010000199.1:0-32555 GCA_035946735.1 Terriglobia bacterium | reverse complement strand
CACCCGCGGTTCGTCTCCGCCCCTTGGCTCGATCTCGGACGGCGCGGGTGGGGACACCCGCGCTACAGTCGCCAAACTGAACCACTACCGCCACCTGATTTACCGATAGCCGAGGGCCGATTGGTAGAGCGCTGAGCGTTGATGGCTTCTAATTGCCTTGACACGCTGTCGAGTCGTGATGTTAATTTTGGCAAGCCGCCCAGTCACATTGAATGGCGGCGAGGAGCACGAGCCTGAATTGAGCTGGCGAAAAGGACCCTTTACCCTCATCTGCTGCCTGCCCGGCATCGTTCTCTCATCCGGCCTGCCGGGTCTTGATGGTGCCGCACGTTCGCAGCCCCAAGATCAGCCGCCCCTGAGACCGTCGACTGAGAGCCAAGCGGGCGTGGCCGGGGCGCCCGCAGGAGCGGAACCTCACCTCGGCCGGGGCTACGCCGCCCTTAAGAACGATCGCTATGACGAAGCTGTGGCTGAGTTCCGGGCCGCCTTGGCGATCGATCCCAAGCTGGCGTTGCGGGCTCGATTCCCGCTAGCCGTCGCGCTATTCGAGCTGCAAAAAACCAGCGACGCGCGTCAGGAGTTTGTGGCGGTTCGAGCCTCGGCCGGCGACCGTCCGGACCTGGCCTATTACCTCGGACGGCTCGATCTCATGGAAGGCGACGCCGCAGGGGCGATCCAAGAGTTGACGCGGGCCGCCGTGAGCCCGCCTTTTCCGGACACGGCCTATTACCTGGGCTCGGCCCATCTTAAGGCTGGACAACTGGCGCCCGCCGAGAAGTGGCTGCAAACCGCAGCCCAGATCACGCCGGATGACGCTCACGTTCAGGATCGCCTCGCGCTGCTGTATCAACAGTTGGGCCGCAAGCCTGAGTCGGAAAAGGCATTCGCCAAAGCTGCCGAGCTGCGGCAGAAAGACGCTTCCACGGACAGGCTGCGGATCGACTGCGCGCAAAAGCTAGAGGCCGCGCCCGCGGAAGAAGCTCGACTCGTGTGCGAGCAACTCTTCGATCCGAACGACGCCCTGAAGCTGACGATGCTCGGCACCCTCTACGGAGCACGCGGGGATTACGAGGATGCTGTGAGACCCTTTCGTCGCGCGGCCGAACTCGACCCGAAATCTCCACAAATGCAGTACAACGTTGCGCTTGCTTATTTTCGATTGGGCCGTTTTGCGGAGGCGGGTGCTGCCTTGGAACAGGTGGCGAAACTTTGGCCCGATCTGGTACAGATCAGCTCTCTGCTGGGCGCATGTCTATTCAAGCTGGGCGATCAACCGCAGGCGTACCAGGTACTGAGCCGCGCGCACGAACTGAATCCGCAGGACCCGGCCACCGCGAATATGTTGTTCGAATCCGCTATGGCGCTGGCGGAAAAGGCCCTGGTGAGCGGCGAGTATCAGGCCTCGGCGGGGTACTTGAGCGAGGCGGTGAAGCTCGATCCCGTGGATCCTGAGCCGCATCGGCTGCTCGCAGAAGTTTATCGGGCAACCGGGCGCGACGCGGAGGCAGTCGGCGAGCAACGGCAGTTCGAGGTCCTGTCGACAAGGCGTCACGCTGACCCAAAATTGAATCCGTGACCTGGGGGGTAGTGGATCAAAAGTGTGTTGCTGGCTCTTGACAAACAGCGGGCGGACGTTGTAGTTTCGCAGTGTGACAATCGAAAAAGCGTTGAAAATCGTAAAGCAGCGATATGAGTTGCTCACAAGTTACCTTGATGCAAGGACCGGAAACATGATGATTGTCGTCAAGGCTGAAGCGGAATTGAGAACGATGCCGGAGGTTCTTAATCCCGAGGGCGGAATTGCCTTGTTTTATTCCGAAGTGATCGAGCTGGCAGCCGGGAACGTAACCATCCAGGAGTTGGTTGAGAGAAAGCGACCTGGGGCTGAATTGGGTCACAAAGGCGGAAAAGCCATCGCTCAGCGTGGACCGGAATACTTCCGCCAGCTTCAGGCCAAACGAGTAAACCGCAAGGGGGGCAGGCCCCCGAAAAAATAAGCTGCCCGGTCAATGATTTCCCCAACATATGATTTCGATGAATTTGTCGGCAGAGTCAAAGATTTGGACTATCACGAAATCTTGGCTAAAGCTCAAGAAGAAAGTCGTGAGACAGAAAGGCGCACAGCAGGGCATGTCAGAGGGGCACCGGCCGCCCGAAAAGCTGGCGCCGGCAACTACAAGAACCTCCTAGGTGGCCTTATCTTCCTCCTGTCAGAAAATTGCAAGCCAAGCAGCGTCCAACCTTGGGATCTCGTGAGGATGCGCCCGATATTTGAGAGCCTAGTCAAGAGGCACCAGCTCAAGCCACAGGCTCTCCATGTTTTCGACTAATAAAAGGGAAACCCTGAAGGTGTCGCGTACTTTAGTGTCGCTCTTCGCTCAGGTAATCGCGTTTTTTGCTATACCCTGGATCGGTGCGTTCCTCGGTATGGCCGTAAAACAGGTATTCGTGGTAGCTGGTTTTTTCCTTGCGAACCTCATCGGAAAGCCACTCTCAGGGCGTGTTCTCACGTTCCTGACTGGTTTCATCGGATATTTTACGGCGATGCAGATGACTCACTTGTGCTTCCGCTGGCTGTCCATCAAGCCCCACTGGCTGCTGTTGGTCGGGCTGGTGGTTAAGTCTGTGCTGATGTGCGCTGAGCGAATCGGTCTGCTCGGCCCTGAACGGATGCGTTCGCTCCAAGTCTACGCAGCCCGTCAAGGGATGGCGCCCTCGTCGCCGGAATTAGACATGATCGGAACATCCGGTGATATTTCGGCGATCATTCTAGGTTGGGTCTGCTGCCTTCGTTCTTAGAATCCAGCAACACACTTTTGGCCCACTACCACCTGGGGGATGGCCTTGACATTTTAGGCTATACTTTCCTACGAGACTGAACGCTGATACCAGCTTACGAGGGCGTAAAGAGAAGGACCCGAAACGCCTTCGTAATCAGCTGCGCTGGGCCCGACCCGGGCATGGGGGTTGATGATGGCTTACAGGAAAGCTGTTCTGGCCGGTCTGTGCTGGTTTGCCTGCCTTCTGCTGAGTGCGCCGCTTTTTGGGCAAGCGACGGGGAGCCTGTCCGGGACGGTCACCGATCCGTCGGGCGCGGTCGTGCCTGCGGCAACCGTCACAGCCACCTCGCAGGGCACAGGCATCTCCCGCGACGTCAAAACGGACAGCGACGGCCACTATCTGCTGCCGCTCCTCCCCATCGGAACCTTTACCCTCAAGGTGAAAGCCTCCGGATTTCAGTCCGTGGAACAGAAGGACCTCGTGCTGCAAGTCGACGAAAGCCGGGAGGTTGACTTTTCACTCACCACGCAGGCCGTCCAGCAGACGATCGAAGTGTCGGCGACGCCGGTCGCGGTGGAGACTTCGAACGCTTCTCTGGGACAAGTTATTACAGCTCAGCAGGTTGCAGAACTTCCTCTTAACGGTCGCGACTTCGTCCAGTTGGCTACGCTCACGCCTGGCACTAGCAAAGAGACTAATCCTAACAGCTTCTTTAACGGCGGCGGATCAAGCGAGGTTGGCATCCGGGGGTCCTTCTCATTGTCGGTTGGGGGATCGAGGGCAAACAGCACCGACTGGTTGCTGGATGGCGTGGATAATAATGAGCTTACGGCAGGAGGAATTGCAATTCTGCCCGACATCGACGCGCTCCAAGAGTTCAAGGTTCTCACTTACACGTACTCAGCCGAGTACGGCACGCGCGGCGGTCCCACGGTCCTGCTGACTACCAAGTCCGGCACCAATAATTTCCATGGTTCGGTGTTTGAGTTCCTCAGAAACACGGATCTGGACGCTCGCGACTTCTTTGCGCCGGTTCGCGGCAAATTCATCCAGAATCAGTTCGGTGGATCGATCGGCGGACCGATAAAGAAGGATAAAACCTTCTTTTTTGCGGACTATCAAGGAAAGAGAACCGCCGGCGGCGGCCTCACTTACACTGCGACCGTGCCCACCCTGGCCATGCGCAACGGCGACTTCAGCGAGGCCTTTGCAGGCATACCGCAGTTATATAACCCGTACAGCACGACCGTAGATTCCTCGGGCAATGTTACTCGCTCACCCTTCCTTTGTACCGGAGGCGCGGCGTCACCCGCCAACGCCAACGGCGTGCAGAGCTCGGGCACTCCATGCAATATGATCCCGCAAAGCCTGATCAATCCGATCGCGCAAAAGATGGTGAACCTCTACGCCGCCCCCAATGTGCCGAATACCCTGGTGGGAGACTTCGTCAACACGCCGACGAAGCAGTTCAAAGACGGAGAGTTCGATGTCCGGCTGGATCACACCTTATCAAACCAGGACTCTATATTTGCCAGGTTTAGCTACGACCAAGCCACCGAGTTTCTGCCGGTGGGTACCGCCGGTTACATGGATGTGGACGGGTTCACGTCCACGCAGAGCCTCGCTGACCATGGGCGTAACGCCGCGATTTCGGAAACCCACGTTTTTTCGCCCACGACCCTAAACAAATTGACCGGCGGCTACAATCGCATCTTTAACCACATCTTTTCGTACGCAGACGGGTCCTGTATTTCCCAAAGCCTTGGGATTCCCGGCGCTAATCTGGGCGGCGTGAGTTGCGGGTTGACCGATGCCTTGATCGGAGGCGGCTTCTGGGGAGTCGGCGACCGTGGATACGCGCCTTTTCAGGGCGGCACTAACGTCTTCTCCGTCTCCGACTCGTTCGACATGGTCCGAGGTAGTCACGAGATGACCCTGGGCGGTGAGCTGCGCGCCAATGAGATGAACGTCCTGGCGGAGGGTTTTCAGGATGGCTTCTGGGTTCTGACCAGTTCCTGGACAGCACCTCAGGGCGCGCTGGCCGGCGGCGGCAATAATATGGCTGATTTTATGCTCGGGCTCGCCGACCTCGGCCTTCACGACCAGAATTTTCAAGGCGCGATCACCGGCCGTCGCTGGAAGCTTTTCCGGCCGTATTTCGAGGACAACTGGCGCGTCACGCCCAATCTGACCGTGAACCTCGGATTGGCCTGGGCGATGGTCACGCCGATCACCGAAGCCTTCAACCGCCAGTCAAACTTCAACGCCCAAACCGGGCAGTTTCTGGTCGCCGGGCAGGGATCGGGCGCAAATGTGGGCATTCAGACGGACTTGACAGCGTTTGAGCCGCGCATCGGAATTGCATGGAGCCCGGGAGGAGATCGAAAGACCTCAGTTCGCGCCGGGTACTCCATCTATCACGATTCCTCCTGGAACCAGGGCGCGCAGGGATTGTGGCAAAATCAGCCGTACTGGGAAGAGTCGTCGGTGGGCAGCTTCTTCTTTCCGGACGTATGTGTGACGAACAATCCTGCTTGTACCACGGCAAACCCCGCCACCGGACAACCCTACTACGGGGCGTCGGGCTATAGCATTTCGCAAGGCTTTCCGCTCCTCACTGAACCCACGAGCCCATCGCAATTCGGAGGCAACGTCAACGCGCAGAATCTCAACTTCAAGCAAGGGCGGATCCAGCAGTTCAACTTCGATGTTGAGCGCCAGATTCCCGGGAACGTGCTCGTGACGGTGGGCTACGCCGGCGCTCGCAGCACCCACCTTCTGGCCGACGACGCCAATGTCAACCTCGGTTCGCCGACAGCTTGCGGCACCGTGCCCGGCTACACCTTCGGCTGCGGGCTGACTCAACCGTACGTTTTCCCGTCCCCCATCGGCTTTGTATACGACGTGTTTGACAGAGGCAACTCTCGATACGATTCGCTGCAAGTGAAAGCCGAGACCAAGAGCAGTCACGGCCTCTACGCTCTTGCGGGCTACACTTATTCCAAGAACTTCGACAATGGCCTTTCGGACGGCCTCGGCAGCACGATCGGCGCTTTGTACTATCCCCTGCCCGGCGCAAATCAAGCGGACAAGGGGCTCTCGCAGATCGATCTCGCCCATAACTTCACGGCCAGCGTGGTTTACGACCTGCCTTTCGGCAAGGGAAAGCGCTGGGGAAACTCCTGGAGCGGAGCCGCAAACGCCGCTCTCGGCGGCTGGCAGGTGGACGTGATCGAGCACGCAACCTCAGGCTTTCCCCTTTTCCTGGTGGACAGCAACAACACGTCGGGAGTGAATTTTCAGTGGAATGGGTTAGCTCTGAACCGGCCCGACCGGGTCTGCAACGGGAAGCTCAGCAACTGGACGGTGAATGAGTTTTTCGACACCAGCTGCTTCGCCGTCGCGGCCCCGGGCGAACTGGGAAATTCCGACCGGACTCCGCTCTCGGGTCCGCCCTTCGTGAATACGGATTTCTCGGCCGTCAAGGACGTGTCCCTTCCGATGCGCGAGAATATGGCGCTGCAGTTCCGGGCGGAGGTCTTTAATATTTGGAATCATCCCCAGTTCTCCACGCCGGGACAGGACCTCGCTGCCGGTCCGCCGCCCGCCGGCAACCTGGGTGTGATCACTCAGACCGTGAATAATCCGCGCTTGATCCAGTTTGCACTGAAGCTTCGCTTTTGAGGGTTACCCATCGTTCTTCCGCCCGTTCATATGGCACATTCGTGAATAACCCAGGCTAGGGCTCGGGCGCCTACACCAAATGGGTGGATCGTCTGACCCTGAGTCGCAGTGGATGACCGAAATCGTATAGCGGTCCACCTTGGGCCTCGGTACTCCGCTCTCGAAGCATCCGCGGATCACTCTGAATCAAAGCCTTTTCCGCACGTCCCAACTGGCAGGCCAGTTGCCTTGGATACGTCAGGAGGTGACGAACATGCGTTACCTGAAAATTCTCGGACTTGCTTTGATGCTGGTTTCATTTCTTCCCGCTCTGCTCTCCGCGAAACCACGGTATCCGGCCACGGCTGTTGCCTGGGCGGCGCCGGATCGCGACGATTGGGGACGCCGCGACCGCGACGATCGGCGCTACTGGCGGCGTCGCGATCGGGACGACCGCCGCAGGTGCCGCCGTGATCGCGATGACTGGCGCTATCGGGACAAGTACTGGCGGTAACGAAGCACGGTAGGCTGCTCGTCGATTGTCGATGGAGGCACGCGGTTCCGGCAACCTGGTTGCTCTCCATCGACAACCGGCTGGTCCACCGCTAACAACAACCGCGAGGACGATTCAGATCGATTGGATTGGACCCTATGCTTCTTCGGGCTGCGGACGAAGCCGCCAGAGGCGCGAACCATGGCCTTCATGGAACCGCTTGGCAGGAGCCATCCTCAACCCCATGGACACCCTTTCCGTCTACCAATACCACTGAAAGGGGAGGCCCGACTCGACGGGGCTGTTCGAGAACTTCGAGCGCGATGAACCTTCGGGCCATCTTCTCGAGATCGGTTGGATTGCCTTCGCCTTCCCAGCCATTGGTGTCATGAAGCCTGTCGAGATCACGGTCAATGGCATTCGACTCTCCGATGATTGCGACTCCAACGTGGTCGTCGTTCCCGGCGGAGTTGTCGACTTGCGCCGGTTTGGACGCATCAGCGCTTATGAAACGCCGCGCCACCCTGACCTGTCCCAGGTTGTCCACCCCGACAACCACAAACTGCACTCCGATGTTCGAAGACTCTTGAAGTCGATCGGGGTTGTGGTTCCTGAATTCCTGAAGTGCTGCCGGAAGCTTGAGCTGGATCTGCTTCTGAGCGTTGTCGGCTGCCTCCTCCACGGAATTCTCTTGCTGCATGGCATCGCGGAGGATCTTACGGGCGTCGAATCCGGCATCCTCTTCCTTGGCCAGGCCCGCGACGATTGCCACCTTGCTGTTCGCTACGTCCAGTTTGCACTCGGTGGTGTGCCCGGAGATGATGCCGCCAACTTGATTCACGCGGCCGTCCGCGGCAACTACGGCGAAGTCCTTCTCGTAAAGCACAACTCCGGTGGTGGCAAAACAACTTTGCGCGCCCAACAAAACCGCGAGCAGACAAGGCACACATTTCGAAATACGTTCCTGCGTCACAGCGCAGCACCTCCTCCCGATTCCCGCCTCGCACTCCTGATGATGCTGAGCGCGAGCAGGCGTGCGCTCTTTTGTTTGAACGGTAAGAATTTTTTGCCCGGCCCTTCGCAAAATACATTAACGACCGCCGCTGTAGCGCCGGGCTATGAGCGGCGCTACAGAGAATGACGTCACTGTGTTTGCAATCTTCATTACACCTTCAACTCCACAATGGTCGCACCCGTGCCACCCTCGCTCGGTTCGGCGGTGTAAAAGCGTTCCACATGAGGGTGGGAGGCGAACATCTCGTGCAGCGTGCGCCGCAGGATTCCTTTGCCGTGTCCGTGGATGATGCGCAGACGAAATCTGCGACTGACGAAGGCCTGGTCCAGATACTCATCAACGTGCTCGCGGGCCTCCTCGGCGGTTTGGCCGATCACGTTGATCTCAGGCGCGACTTCCAGTACCGACACCGCCTCCGATGCGCCACCTCCCGGCGGCTGCGGCACTGCGCCGCCCGGCGTTCGCTGCTTGCGTCCCAGCAAACGGACACGGCCAAGCTCAACTCGCATCCGCATGCGGCCGACTTCAACTTCAACCTCGCCTGCGGAGAGACTCACGACGGTGCCCGGCGCCGGCATTCCCTGAACCTGGACCGTATCTCCGAGGCCCGGTTCACCATCGACGATGCTTTGCATTTCGATGGATTCCTCGGATGGCCCCACCAGCTGCTCAACCTCGCTCCTCCAGTCGGCGCGCGCCTCGCGAGCCAAGGCCTGCGGAAGCCGCTCCAGCTTCTGCTCGATCTTGCGTAACTGGCTGCGCGTCTGGTTCCCGGTCAAGCTCCGGGCGGCCTGCGTTTTCACTTCGGCGCGAATCTCTTCCAGAGCGGATTCCCAGCGATTCCCTTCCCGCTTGAGATTCTCTTCGAGCCTCCGCCCGAGTTCCTGAAGGCGCGAGCGCCGCTCGGCCTGGTACTGCCGCTCGAGCTCAACCCGGCGGGTTTCAAGCTCCTGCCGCGCACGCTCCGACTCCTGCCGCTTCTGCTCCACCTCTCCGCGCTCGCGGTGCAGCGTCTCGACGAGCGCCGACATCTCCCGCTCTTCCGGAGCCACGAGATCTTTGGCGCGCGCGATGATCGAGGCTGGCAGTCCCAGGCGCTCAGCCACCGAAAGGCCGCTCGATTTTCCCGGCAGGCCAACCAGAAGCCGGTAGGTGGATTCCAGAGTGCGGTCGTCAAATTCCATGGCGGCGTTGACGGCGCCCGGCGTTTCGGCGGCATAAGCCTTCAGGCGCGATTGATGCGTAGTGATCACGGCGAGCGCGCCTCGGGAGCGGAAGTGCTCAAGGACTGCCACCGCCAGGGCCGCGCCTTCCTCGGGATCGGTGCTGCCGCCAAGCTCGTCGGCCAGGACCAGGTCACCGGGTCCGGCAGCTTCAGCCATGCGCTTGAGATTACCGATGTGCGCCGAGAAGGTGCTCAGGCTGGCCTCGATGGATTGCAGATCACCGATGTCGGCCAGCACGCGGCCGAACACGGGCAGCCGCGCCAAAACCGCCGGCACCGGCAGGCCGGACTGCGCCATCAGCGCCGCTACCGCGATGGTCTTCAACACCACGGTCTTGCCGCCGGTATTGGGTCCGCTGATCACCAGCGTCTTCTGCGAAGGGTCTAGCCGCAGAGTCAGCGGTACCGGCCGCCGCCCCTGGCCACGGAGCGCTCTTTCGAGCAGAGGGTGGCGCGCCTCTTCAAGATCGATCTCACCGCCGGCATTGAGCTCCGGCAGGCAGCAATCGTACTCACGCGCGAAAACGGCTTTGGCAAACACCAGGTCGATCTCGGCCAGAATTTCGGCCGCACGGTTGAGGTCGCTGCGGCGTTCGCGCAGACGTTCCGTGAGTTCACCGAGGATGCGCCGCACTTCCGCCAGCTCGCGGTCTTCCATCTCCACAAGCTCGTTGTTCAGCGGTACGGTTTCGAGCGGCTCGACGTAAAGCGTGGCCCCGGACGCGCTGGCGCCGTGCACCACTCCGTCCACGCGGCGCTTCTCTTCGGCGCGAATGGGCAGCACGAAGCGCTCATTGCGGATGGTGATGAGCGCGTCCTGCACTACTCCGGCGCGGCTCAGACGGCTGAGCAGCCGCTCGATGGTGACTTGAATCTCGCGGCGCAGGCGGTCGATCGCGCGGCGGACGCGCGCGAGCTCGGGACTGGCGGAGGAGTCAACGGAGCCGTCAGGAGCGATCTTGCCCTCAAGTTCACGAAGCAAGTCTTTGAATTCGGGCAGAACTGAAGCGAGACGATCGAGCAGCGGATACGATTCGAACACCCGGCGCAGGTTCTGGGCGGCGCGTGCTAATTGGGTCAGCGCAAGGATCTCGAGGCTCTCGCAGCTTAGGCCTTCGATCGCAAGCTTGTCGAGCAGCGGCCGCGGATCTCCCAGTTCAGCAAAGGTTGGGCGCTCGTTCTCGCTGGCATATCGCCGCGCTTCGCCCACGCGGAGCAAGTCTTCCCGGATGTGCTCGACGTCTGTTGAGGGCGCAATATCGGCAAGGCGAGCCCGGCTGATAGCCCCTGAGAGGAATTCCGCAACGATCGAGAGGACGCCGTCAAATTCCAGCGTAGCGAGCGAGAAATGGTCCGAGGCAGTCATCGGCCTGATCTAACGCGTCATCATGCTGCCACCAATCTGTGTTGCTGATGTTGAGACGGCGCGCAGCTTCGTTCCGCCAGACTCCAGTGTACCCTGCACACGCCGGTCGATACCCTGGGGCCTTGGCCGGCCCGGGCTCGGCTTTTGCAGGCGCCGCGCGTAAAGTTGAAAGATTCCCAAGCTCCAGGCGGCACTGGCTGGGCGGAGGCACTTATGAGAAAAACTGTACTTTTTAGAGCTCGTCCCGGCATCCAAACAAGCAGTTCTGGTTGGAGTGTGCCTTGAAAGCCGATGAGCGCAAGCCGTTCCCGAACGAGCACGCTGGGGCGCTGAGTCTCCCGCGCTCCCATAGCGATCTTATCGCGCTTGACACCTCTACTTTGGGGCGTTTGGTCGGAATTTTGAACCGTGGGTTTCTATTCCTTGCACAACGCCAGAGCGGTTGCCGTATAATACCCTCATCTTAAAGCAGTTTTTTGAATTTTTTAAGATCAGGTTGCATATCCGCAATCTGTCAATGAAAGTGGGCCAGCTAGGTACATGAGACTCGAGGCACGGCCCCGCACTAGGGGGTTGAATCCCGTCACCAGTGAAGCCAGGGCCCGATCGGAGGCCACGCTGCAAGGCGGCGATAACCGGGGGGACAAATTGCGAATTCTGGTCGCAGATGACCACGACGTGGTGCGCCGCGGGCTCCGTGTGCTTCTGGAAGGGCAGCCAGGCTGGGAGGTGTGCGGAGAAGCTAGCACAGGGCGAGAGGCATTGGATCTGGTGCGGCGATTGAAGCCCGATGTCGTGGTCCTGGACGTCAACCTTCCCGAACTAAGCGGTTTGGACGTGGCGCGCGAGGTGGTCCGGAGCCTGCCGCAAACCGAGGTTCTGATCCTCACCATGGATGAGTCGCCGCAGATGATGCGGGACCTGTTGCGCGCGGGCGTGCGGGGCTACGTGTTCAAATCGGACGTTGGCGGGGACTTGTTGCAAGCGGTGGAGGCCTTGGGCAGGCATCGACATTTCTTTACGTCCAAGGTCGCCGAGATGATGTATCAGGACTACGTAAAATCTCCGCCGGCCGTGGGCGCCGGAGAAAGCCTGACGGCGCGCCAGCATGAAGTGATCAGGCTGCTCGCTTTGGGCAAGACCAACAAAGAAGTGGCGTCGGCGCTCGGCATCAGCGTAAAGACGGCAGAGGCTCATCGCAAGAATATAATGAGCCGGCTGAAGCTCAAAGCCTTCAGCGAACTCGTCCGCTATGCGGTGCGCGAAGGCATCATCGAGGAATAGCAAAGCCAACTCACCCCGCCTGAGCGGAAGCACGAACGCCTACGGATACGGTATCGACTGCGAAGGCGAACGTACAGTAACCGAAACCTGAAGGCAGCGCCGCCTGACCCGGGCCGGCGTCCGGACAGGCGGTGACCGCAAAACCGACCGAATAGACCGACGCCCAAGGTCCCGGAGGCGATTTTCCCCTGCCAACACAGCTACTTCCCTATAGAGAGATTCTCCCCTTGCGCTAAGGACTCTGCCTGATTCTCGGGCCGGAGCTCCGGGCTCTACACTGATCCGGTGTCAGAGGAGGAGTAGTTACCCTAAAGAAGCGAGGCGGAGAAAATGCCAACTCATCTTGCGACGGAAAGTACGCTGCTTAACGAGGCCCGGAATGGTAACCCGGATGCTTTCGGCCTGCTTGTGGACCACTACCGCCAGAATCTTTACCGGCTTACCTTAAGAATCACCGGCAACCCGGAAGACGCCGAAGACGCCTTGCAGGATGCCCTGATGAACGCTTATTGCAACCTGCAGAGGTTTCGCGGCAACTCGCGCTTTTACACCTGGATGTCAAGAATCACGCTGAACCAGGCTTTGATGAGCCTGCGCCGAAGACGACGGACGCGGCAGGTGACCTTCTCCAGCTTGGAGTCGACTCAGCCTGAAGGTACCACGGCCAAGCTGGACATTGAAGACGGCGGGCTCAGCCCCGAGGATCTCTTCGCCAACGGCGAATTGCAGCAGGTGCTCAGCCGCGCCCTGCACCGCCTGGGCCCCCGGCTCAGCAGTGTGTTTATCCTGCGGAATGTGTACGGCTTTTCCGCCATGGAACTGACGCGAATGCTTGGCCTCTCGGCGCCGGCCGTCAAGTCAAGGCTGTTGAGGGCCCGGACCCGGCTGCGCAAGCGGCTAAGCAAGGGTTGGACAGCCTCAGGTACGCCGGTTCCCAGGCAGGCGGCCTCATCTGGCCCGAATGGCCCAACTTGCAGCGAGTCCCACTCGATAAGCGGCTCGCGCCGCCAACCCCAGCGCCAGCCGGCCGCTCCGGTGCTGTAGGCTCGGGTATGGGCCTAAGCTCTGTGTCATCCCCTGGGTGCTTTAGTGCGCAGCATCAGGGACCCCTCCCTGCGACCAGCGGTCCCTTTCATTGCCCTGTGCGGCCGTTCACGCTTGGCGGCGCATCCATAAGGTGTGCGAGCATGTGACGGAGCCGACGAGCGAGCCCGTTGAGGCGTCGAGGGAGCGAGCGCGCAGGGGCTATGTGGCTATCGAACGCTGCCGGTGAGCGCGTTCCCTTCAGCATCTCCAAGTTCTTCGGACGCGTCTGTCAGCGCATAAACACAGACAACGTGACCGGGCTCGCCGCCCAAGTCTCCTACTACTTTGCCCTGGCCTTGTTTCCCTTCCTCATTTTATTAGGGGCGATCGTTGGCACTCTGCCGTTCACCCATGCGTGGCAGGGCATCCTGACGTGGATCATCCGGTCTCTGCCTGCCGACACCCGCGACGCCGTATTTCAGGCGGTCGCCAACTTGACGCAGGGGCGCAAGGGCTTTTTTTCCTTCGGTCTATTAGGGACCATCTGGGCGGCTTCCGGGGGGCTGATGAGCCTGACCTCGGCCTTGAATGCGGTTTACCACGTGCCGGAAAGTCGCAGCTACGGGCACAGGCTGATGGTGTGCGTGTTGATGCTCTTCGTCCTGGCCGTCCTTTTGTTGATGAGCTTCGGATTGCTTAGCGCGGGCGATAAGGTTGACGGCTGGCTGGTCGCCTACGGGGCGACGGGCACTCCGCTGCTATTGTTGTTTCCGGTGGCGCGCCGGGTAGCTTCGGTTCTGCTCGTGGTGTTGAGTATCAGCCTGATGGACTATATGCTGCCGAATTTCAAACGGCCCTGGCACTGGGTCAGACCCGGAATGAGCGTAATGGCGGGAGGGTGGCTGCTGGCCAGCCTGGGCTTCAACTGGTACGTCCGGCATGTCGCTTCTTATAACAAAACATATGGAGTGCTCGGGGCCTTCGTGGTTCTGATGGTCTGGATTTACATCGCCACCGTGATCGCCTTGAGCGGTGCCGCGATCGACGCTGAACTGAAGGAACTGCGGGAAACGCCCGTTCCGCAGATCCCTTCGTCTGAGGTTCCGGGCGGAGTCAAGCGCGCGCCCTTGGTGTAAGGGCGTTCGCAGAGACTGAGAGGGTTGCCGAGCTGATGCACACTCGATCGGGGTTAATGTGCAAGCGCTTCCGGCGTTCCTTCCCCTGGTATCTGCAACTCGCGACACTGCCCATCATGGCGATGGCGACGAGCCTTTTGCGGGCGCAGCAGACGCCACCCGGCGTTTCCTACGAGGGGCAACCCGTTGGGGCTGTGGATCTGGTGGCTCGGCCCACCATGAATGTGGACACCTACCGCCCGCTGCTACTCCAGCAAACCGGCAAGCCGTACTCCAATGAGCAGGTTCAGAAGAGTATTGCCGCCCTGCAGGCGACCGGCCAGTTCAGCAAGGTCGATCTCGATGTGACGCCGGACCCGGGCGGACTGCGCCTGGAATTCATCTTGCAACCGGCTTACTACTTGGCGGTGCTCAACTTCCCCGGAGCGACTCAGGTGTTCGCTTATAGCCAACTGCTGCAGGTAGTTAACTACCCGAATCAGGAGCCATACGAGAAGAGCCGGGTGGACGAGGGCGCAAGCGCCCTCAAGCGGTTTTTCGCCCGCGGCGGCTACTTTACGGCAGAGGTGCAGCCTGATACTGCGCTTGACCACGAGCACCAACTGGCTACCGTGACCTATCACGTGGCGCTTGGCCGCCGCGCGCGATTCGGGCAAATCCAGATCGCGGGTCCGCCTGCCACTGAGATCGATCATCTTATGCGGGCGCTGCGCTCGGTTCGGGCACGGCTCCACGGCGCGAACATGAAGCCCGGGCTTCGCTACGATCCGCAACGCCTGCACGCTGCTGTTGCGTTCCTCCAGCGCGACCTGGGCAATCAGAATTATTTGGCCAGTCAGGTGCGATTGGCGCCGCCGCAGTATGACCCGGAGAGCAATCGGGCCAGCGTACTTTTTCAGGTTACGATCGGGCCCACGGTGGTCGTAAGCGTCACCGGCGCTCGCGTTTCCAAGCGCACTCTGAAGAATCTGCTTCCGATTTATCAGGAGAACGCCGTGGATCTGGATCTGGTGACGGAGGGCCGTCGTAACCTGGTGTCGTACTTCCAAGCCAAGGGGTATTTTGACGCGACAGTGACGCCCGACTTCAAGCGAGACGATGCCCGAACTACGCTGGGCTACACGATCGTGCGCGAAAATAAGCACCGCGTCGAGACCGTTGCGATTACGGGAAATCGCCACTTTGACCAGAGCGATCTGGAGGGCCAGATTCTCGTAAAAAAAGCCCGATTCTTCTCGCGCGGGAAGTTCAGCCAGGACCTGCTCAATACCAGCGTCACGAACCTGCAAGCCTTCTATGGGAATGCGGGCTTCGCGGACGTCAGAGTGGTTCCAAGAGTGGTAGATCACGAGCCCAAAGTCGACGTCACTTTTGACATTACCGAGGGACCGCAGACCGTCGTGGACGCGTTCAAGATCGAGGGCAATGCCAGGGAGGCCCTCTCCGCGCTGGCCCCGTACGGGCTCAAGATCAAACGAGGACAGCCTTACTCGGCATACCGGCTTGATCAGGACCGCAATCAGATTGTGTCGGTCTATCTGAATGAAGGCTACCCCAACGCCACCTTCCGCGCCACCGTGAACCGGTTGCCCGGCGATTCTCATCGCGTCACGGTTTTGTATAGCATTCAGGAAGGCCCCAGGGTCAGCATCTCGCAGGTTACCTACGTGGGACAACAGCGCACCGCGCGGCAGCTCATCGAGCGCACGGCGAATATTCGCGCCGGGCAAGGAATGAGCGAGGGCGACCTGCTGGCAGGCGAGAGCGGCCTCTATAACCTGGGCATCTTTGACTGGACGGACGTCTCGCCGCGCCGTCAGATCACAGACCAGAAATCCGAGGAAGTTCTGGTGAGGGTCCATGAGGCCAAGCGCAATTCGTTGACTTATGGCGTCGGATTTGAATCCACGCCGCGCAGCGGGAGCCTGTCCACCGGAGTCCTGATTCTGCCCGGCCTTCCCACGGTGGGACTTCCGCCCAAGTTTACGGTAATTGAAAAGACGATCCTCAGCCCACAAGGTTCGATTGAGTATTCGCGGCTGAACATGCGCGGACGGGCTGAAACCGCCTCCGTATCGTTGCTGGCTTCCTCCCTCGACCAGAAGGCCACCCTCTCCTACACGGAGCCGCACTTCTTCGGTCTAAACTGGAGCGCGCTTACGAGCGTCTCTGCGGAGCGTACCACTCAGAACCCGCTTTTCACGGCGCGCGTGGGCCAGGCATCATTCCAGCTCGAGAAGGTTTTGGATAGCGGCAAGACCAAGCGCTTGCAGCTTCGTTACAACTACCACCGCACGTCGCTGACGGACCTCCTCATCCTGGGCTTTATTCCTCCGCAGGACACCAACGTCCAGCTTTCAGGAGTGTCTGCCGCTGTCATCCGCGACACTCGAGACAAGCCGCTGGACGCTCACAAAGGCGTGTTTCAAACCGTGAACTTCGGGGTTAGCCCAAAAGCGTTCGGATCCACCGACAACGTTATGCGGTTCTTCGGCCAGACATCCTACTACTGGCAACTCAAGCCGTGGATGGTCTGGGCCAACAATGTGCGTCTGGGATTGGTCTCGTCGTTTGGCGGCAGCCACGTGCCCTTCAGCGAGCAATTCTTCTCCGGCGGCGCCGATAGCCTGCGAGGCTTTCCGCTGAACGGGGCCGGGCCCCAGGGTGATGCCACACTTTGCACCGAGTTGAATGTGCCGTCTTCCTGCACGGCCAGCATCACGGTGCCGGAGGGCGGCCGCCAGCTCTTCATTTTCAATACCGAGGGGCGCTTTCCCATACCGCTCAAGGACGGCCTTGGAGGCACGCTGTTCTATGACGGCGGGAACGTGTATCGGGCCATCAACGTCAGCCATTTCTTCACGGACTACAGCAACACGGTCGGCATCGGCCTGCGCTATCAGACTCCGGTTGGGCCGATTCGAGTGGATCTCGGCCGGAACCTGAATCCGGTTCCGGGCCTGAAGTCCACCCAACTGTTCATCACGCTGGGGCAGTCGTTCTAGGCGCCGGATGTGAACCGGGTCTCTTTTCAGCTCACAGCATCGTTGAACAACCTCGATTTAGTGGTCTGCTGATCGGCGGCCACAATAGCCTCTGCAAGCCCACTCCACGCATGGCCCGTGCGCCTCCATTACCTTGCTGATCTCCCGATATGCGGCGGGCTGCTAGAATAATTTGGGGTCCACTCGGATAGGAGGATGAATTTGGCTGCCGCTGAGCCGGAAAAGCTGCTTCTGGTCGACGCCATGTCGCTGGTGTTTCGGGCTTTTTTTGCGCCCATGCAGATGGCGCTGGTGTCGCCGCAAGGCTTGCCGACCAAGGCCATCTACATCTTCGTGCGCACCTTGCGCAAGCTGTTGAAGGACTACCGGCCCGAGCACGTTGCCGTGGCGTTCGACCTCTCCACGCCTACCTTCCGCGACAAGCTTTTCGAATCCTACAAGGCTGACCGGCCCCAGTTCCCGGAGGATTTGAACTTGCAGTTGCCCTACGTGCGCCGGTTCTGCACGGCTCTCGGCCTGCCCATTGCGGAGCGCGAGGGTTTTGAAGCTGACGACGTGATGGGAACTCTGGCGAAGGAAGGCGCAGGGCTGGGTTTTGAGGTCTACCTGGTTTCCGGCGACGAAGACCTCTTCCAGCTCGTCGGAGACCGGGTGAAGGCGTTAAAACCCTCGCGTGGCGCCGACCAGCCCGAGGTGCTCTGCGACGCCACCAAAGTAAGGGAGATTCTGGGCGTCAAACCGGAGCAGGTGGTGGACTGGCTGGCGCTCACCGGCGACCCGAGCGACAGCATCCCGGGCGCGCGCCCTTTACCCGGAAAAGAACCGGCGCCGGCTCCGGGCGCGAAGAAGCGCAGCTACATCGGGCCCAAGGGCGCCACCGAACTCATCCAGCGCTTCCAGACCCTGGAAAACGTTCTTGCGAGCTACGACAAGGCTCAGCCGCCGCTGCGGCAGAGTTATCGCGATGCGCTGCGCGACTTTCGCCAGGAGGCGCTGCTAAGCCGGGAATTGGCGACGATCTGCACGGACGTTCCACTGGATACGCGCGCCGGTGATCTGCGCGCCCGGCCGTTGGACGTGCCGGAGCTGGTGAATCTGTGCCGGGAGCTCGGCTTCACGAGCATGCTGCGCGAGTTCCTCGAGGAAGCGCCACCGGCTGCCGCCACCGCGGGCCCGGAATTCGAGGAGCTTCGCACTCCAGAGGCCATCTCCAGATGGACGGGGGAGCTTCGGGCCGACGCCCGCCTCGCGATCGCGTTCAGTGTTGAAGGCAGCGAGGGTTACTCAGGCAAGCTCGCATCGCTTGCCGTAACCGATGGCACACGATATGGTTTGATTCCCCTGGAGTCGGTGCCAGGGCTGCTCGTGGCGATGAAGCCCTTGGTGGGAGGCGGAGGGGACGGGAGCGGCGCGGCTCCGGGACGTACCCTGTGCGTTCACAATTGGAAGAGCATCCAACTCCAGCTTGGCAAGGCCAATCTCAAGTGGGGGGGCGACGTCCACGACACCCTGCTCTACTCGTATCTGCTCGAGCCGCTGGCCTCGAGTCACGGACTGGGCGAGGTCGTGCTGCGGCGCTTTGGACGCAAGCTGCCTCCGACGCTGGCCGCGCACGCCCAGGCCACGCGTGAACTTGCCGATCTGCTGCTTCCTGAAGTGGCAAAAGAGGGACTGAGGCCGCTTTACGACGATATCGAACTGCCGCTCTCGAACGTGCTGGTGGACGTGGAGACCGCCGGCGTGCGGATCGATGCCGAGATCCTGGGCGAGATGTCGCGACGGTTTGAGCGCAATCTGACGGACCTCACGATCGAGATCCACAATCTGGCTGGCGGAGCCTTTGACATCGACTCTCCTAAGCAACTGGGCGACGTGCTCTTTGCGAAGCTGCGATTGCCCGCCGGGAAGAAGCTCAGGAAAAGCGGCCAATACTCCACCGACGCCGCCGTTCTGGAGCTGTTGGCAGAACGACATGAGCTGCCGCGCAAGATTCTGGAATACCGCACCCATACGAAACTGAAGTCCACGTACATCGATCCTTTGCCGCGCTATGTCGATGCCACCACCGGACGTTTGCATTCCAGCTTCAACCAGGCGGGCTCGCGGACCGGACGCCTCTCCTCCTCGAATCCCAATCTGCAGAACATTCCGGTAGGCGACGAGTTCGCGCTCCTGATTCGCTCTGCTTTCGTGGCCGCTCCGGGCTCGGTGCTGATCGCGGCCGATTATTCGCAAATCGAGTTGCGCGTGCTCGCGCACTTGTCCGGCGATCCCGTCCTGATCGAAGCCTTTTCCCGAGATGAAGATATCCATGCGCGCACGGCCGCGGAGATCTTCGGCGTGCCGCCCGCCTTGCAGAATCACGAGCACCGGCGCATGGCCAAGGCCATCAACTACGGCGTAATCTACGGGCTCAGCGCGTTCGGCCTGGCGGAGCGTACAGGGTCCAGCCGCACCGAGGCGCAGCAGTACATCGACGCCTATTTCACCCGCCACGCCAAAGTGCGCGATTACATCGAGGGCTCGGTGGCGGAAGCGCGCAAGACGGGGCGGGTGCGCACGCTGTTCAACCGCCTACGCCCGATTCCCGATATCCTCAGCCGTGACGTTCCTTCGCGGAACCGTGCCGAGCGCGAGGCCATGAATACGCCGCTGCAGGGCACGGCTGCGGACCTGCTGAAGCTGGCGATGGTGAAGGTCCATGGCAGGCTCGGGCGCGAGGGTCTGGGCGCCCGCATGATCCTCACCGTGCATGACGAGCTTGTGTTCGAAACGCCTGAAGATGAGCTGGATGCCGCCTCCGCCGCGGTGCGGCAGGAGATGGAAGGCGTTTGTTGCATGAGGGTCCCGCTGCGCGTCGGCCTCGGTACGGGAAAGAACTGGCGCGATGCGAAGTGAGGACACGAGGCGGCCGCTCTGGCATCCATAAAAGAGTGGCGCGCTCAGACGCCGCCTACATCGTTAAGAATTATCGCTTCGCGGGGACCGCGGAAGAACCAAATCCAATGACTGGAGCTGAGATGCTAAAACTCGCGAACCTTGCTGCTACTTTGGCCGTGTTGATCGTGGGGCTTGCTCTTGTGGGATGTAAAAGCCATCGGCAGCCTCTGGCCTCGATCCCGGAGGCCCCATCTGCCGCTGCGCCCGCGCCGCCGGCCCCGCCCGTCTGCAAACTGACGGCCGAGCCGGCCGCGATCGATCAAGGCAAGTCCGTCACGCTGAGCTGGAGTTCCGAGAACGCGACTGACGTGAGCATCGACCCGAGCCTTGGCAAGCAGCTCACCGAAGGATCGGTGACCGCGTCGCCCGAGAATTCAACCACCTTCGTTCTAACGGCCACCGGACCGAGCGGTTCGGCTACCTGCACGGCGCGTGTTACGGTGAGCGCGGCGGTCGCACCGCCCGCACCCTCGGTTTCCGAGGAGAACATTGCCGGCGGGAGCGGCGCGCTGGCCGGCCAGATCCAGGATATTTTCTTCGACTATGATTCCGCCGACCTCCGGCCCGATGCGCAGCAGACGCTCACCAAGGACGCCGCTCTGCTGAAGGTGCACTCCGGCGTTCCGATCGCAATTCAAGGCAACTGCGATCAGCGCGGCAGCGAGGAGTACAACCTCGGCCTCGGCCAGCGCCGGGCGAAGGCGGCGCGCGACTTCCTCGCCAACCTGGGCGTGCCTGAGAGCAGCATGACCGCGGTCTCATTCGGCCGAGACCGCCTCGTCTGCTCCGACAACACTGAGGAGTGCTACAAGCAGAACCGGCGGGACCATCTGGAGGTGAAACAGTAGGGATCGGTCAGGATGTGTGGATCGTGCAGGGGTTTCGGCGCAGCCGCTCTTTACAGGAACAGATCGTCGACTGGCATCGTCCAGCCCGGCACCGCCGGCTCGGCGTCGGCGATATCTCCGCGCCGGTAAAGACTCGGATGATCCGGATCGCTGGCGCGGTACACGCTCACCACCTCAGACCGGAGCACGTCGACATCCCACACCACGAGCGTGCCTGCAGCAAAGTAGTCGCGGCGTTTTGCCGCCATCTCCTGCTCGGCCGCCCGGCCATAGTCGCCTTCGCTGCGGACCTCGACTGCGAAGACTGGGGCGCCCTCCAGAAACTTGCCACGCGTGCGTGGACCAATGTAGTAGGCGGCATCGGGGCTGAAAGAGCGCCGGTGGGCAAGGTCCACGATAAACCCGACGTTGTCAGCGTAAGCCCGTCCCACTCCGGTCCGGCGCGCGTAAGCATGTAACGACACATGAATCTCTCCGGCCGCGCTGCCAGGCAAATCTCCAGTTGGCGACATGAGTCGGATCTCCCCGTCGACAAGTTCGGCTTTGCCGTTTTCAGGCACGCGATAGAGATCTTCGATAGTAGCTTCGGTCTTGGCTGGCATCTTCGTGTCCTACAACGATCCTAACACGGCTGGACGCGGGCGCTCGCGCTGCGCCCGGGAACCAGCCTTCATGTGCGCTGATAGATCTCCGTAAGCTCTCGCAAGCGCTCTGCGATTGCGGGCGTCAATTGCTCGCGGGTGAATCGCCAGCGCCAGTTACCGCTACGCGTGCCCGGCAGATTCATGCGCGCTTCCGTGCCCAGCCCCAGAATGTCTTGGACCGGGGTGATGGCGAGGCTCGCGACCGACGCCAGGATCGTTCGGATAAACACCCAGTTCATCTCGCGCCCGTCCGTCCCCAGGTACTTGAGCGCGAACTCTCTTTCCCGCCGGATGTTCTCCGCGCTGCGCGTACTGCTGCGCGGGTCCGAGTTGGTCCACCAGCCGAGCGTCGTATCGTTGTCATGCGTTCCCGTGTAGACCACGAAGTGGCGCAGAAAGTTGTGAGGCATGAATTCGGGCGCTTGAGGGTCCACCCCGAAAGCAAATTGCAGGACGCCCATGCCCGGGAAACCGAACCGCTCGCGAAGTGACTCCACCTCGGGCGTGATCACGCCCAGAGTCTCGGCAACAATCGGCGGATCGCCGAGCGCCGTCCGAACGGCTTCGAACAGTGGCACGCCGGGTGCCTTCACCCAGCGGCCGCCGATGGCGGTGGTCTCCTTCCCCGGAACCTCCCAGAAGGCCTCGAAGCCGCGGAAGTGATCGAGACGGAGCAGGTCCACCAGCCGCAACGTCGAACGAAGCCGCTCGATCCACCACTCGTATCCATCCGCCGCCATGGCGTCCCATCGATAGAGCGGATTTCCCCAGAGCTGTCCGGTCGCACTGAAGTAATCGGGCGGCACGCCGGCCTGCACCGATGGATTGCCGTCTGCATCGAGGTGAAACAAGTCAGGACGGGACCATACATCCGCACTGTCGTGCGCCACAAAGATCGGAATATCGCCCATCGTCTGGATTCCGCGTTCGCGGCAATAGGACTTCAGCTCCGACCACTGTTTGAAGAACTGATACTGCCCGTACTGCTGGACTTTGATCTGGGGCGTCAGGCGTTCCGTCCAGCGCCTGACAGCTTCAGGCTGGCGCGCTGCAATGTCCGGTTCCCACCGGTTCCACACCTTCTCGCCGCCGTGCGCCTCCTTCAAGGCCATGAAGAGGGCATAATTATCGAGCCACGCCGCATTTTCGTGACAAAACGCTTCGTACCGCTCGCGCCGCGCCGGAGTGGCCGTCGTTTGGAAGTTCTCCGCCGCCAGCTTCAGAAGCGGACGCCGATACTGTTTCGCCCGGCCGTAGTCCAGCAAATAATCGGGAAACTCCGGGCGATCCGCCAAATCCTGCGCCGAAAGGTCCCCATCTTCCATCAGCTTCTCAAGACTCACCAGCAAAGGATTTCCGGCGAAAGTGGAGAAGGACTGATAGGGCGAGTCTCCGTAACCGGTGGGCCCGAGCGGAAGCACCTGCCAGACTCGCTGTCCGGCTGCCGCCAGAAAATCAGCGAAACGGTACGCCTCAGGGCCGAGGTCCCCGGCGCCGAACTTTCCCGGCAGTGAAGTAGGATGCAGCAGGACTCCGCTGGACCGGGCAAGCTTCATGGGCCGAATGCATCTCCAGTCTCTAATCTCGACGTTCTGCTCCCAGATTTCTATTGTTTTGCGGCTTGGATCAGGTTGCCAATGGGTTTCGCGATCATGATCAGGAGCTCGGCCCGCGGCTTCGAGGTTCGATCCACCAGCGCCAGTTGAGCAGTTACCCACGGCTGCGGGGCCGGCTTGCCCGATTCCAGGTATTCGAGGGCTTCGAGCCCGGCTGCGGCCAGCGCCGCGAGATCCTGCGCCAGCGGAATATCTTCTTCGAGCAACGCCGACCCTTGCAGGACTGGCAGCACATCGTCGCCGTCATTCCGCCACATTGTCAGTTCGCTTTTGATCTCGTCCTTGTGGGCGCTCCAATCGGCCACCAGCTTGGCGAACTCGCGAGCCCTGTCGCTCTCCGCCGGAGTCGCGTCCACCAGACGGTTGAGGGGCGAAGAACTATTGTAACTTCGCATCTCCTCCCGACTATACCCCTTGACGGGTTCGAGGATCTCGTCAAAGGTCCGCAGGTTATCGATCGGCTTGAAATCGGTGAGGCGCTCCAGCATCAACGGATAGCTGGAGCGGTGCTCGAGACCGACAAAATCGAGCAGGCGACTCACCCGTGCGAGACGGGCATACATCGAATCCACTTCTTTCGTCTGCTGGGGAGACCATAATCTCTCCGCGATGGCCGCCATGCGTGGCCAGATCTTGGCGTCGATAATCTGCGGCGTGACGTATTCAGACCACAGGCAGGCCTCACCGCCCAGGATTCGCGACTGCTCCTCCGGGGTTAGACCGGCAGTCGCGCCCTCCATGGGGTCCACGCCATAATGCCGCGACGCGGGCTGCATCAGGTCCAAATAGTAGCCCGCCGACAGGATTCCCGCGTACCCCTGGCGCGCCGCCTCCGCCAGCGACTTCTGCCCCCGCCAGGACTGCACCACGACGCTCGTGGGCACACCGGGCTGCAGTACCTCATCCCATCCCACCGTTCGCTTCCCGTGCTTCTCCACCAACCCCACCACACGTGCGCTGAAGTACGCCTGCAATGCCGCTGAACTCTTTATTCCATGCTGCTGCATGAACGCCTGGATCTCGGGACTGGCCTTCCACTGGACGCCGTTCACCTCGTCGCCGCCGACGTGAAAATCTTCGTCGGGGAAAAGAGCGGCCATTTCACCGATGAAGGCGTCGAGAAATTCGTAGACCTTCTCGTTGGCTGGGTTCATGCATGCGTCCAGGATCCCCCATTTGCGCTCGATACTGTAAGGACCCGGGGCGCTCGCAAGCTCGGGGTAACCCACGAACCACGCCGTGGAATGGCCCGGCATGTCAAACTCCGGGATCACCCGAATGCCGCGGTCGCGCGCGTAGGCAATCACGTCCTTAACCTGTTGCTGGCTGTAGTAGTGGCCGTCCGAGCCCATCTCCTGGAGTTTTGGGAACACTTTGCTTTCCACGCGAAAACCCTGATCGTCGGAAAGATGCCAGTGAAAGACATTCAGCTTCAAAAGCTCCATGGCGTCGAGGTTTCGTTCAATGGCGTCCACCGGCATCCAGTGCCGGCCTACGTCGATCATGAGGCCGCGCCACTGGAACCGCGGCCGGTCATGGATGGCTACCGCCGGCACTCCGAAGCCTTTAGAGTCCAGATCGACAAGTTGCAGGAACGTAGCCAAGCCGCGCATCACGCCAACCGGATCGGGGGCCGTCAGGCGCGCCTGTTTCGGGCCGACTTCGAGCGCGTAAGACTCATCCTCCTTCACTGACTGGACAGTCTCGCCCGCGTGATCGCAGTCAACGACGAGCGTCGCCTTGGTCGCGTCGCTTTCAAGTGCATCGCCTTCCAGATGGTCTGCCAGCGGAATTCCGGTTTCGGCGCCCAGGTGAACCAGAAAACGGTCGGCGGCGCGCTGCAGCCGCGCTTCCTGGTATCCGGTCAAGCCGACGTGAAAGGAGCCGTCGATGACAAGCCGGCCCTCGGAAGGCTTGATTTCCGCCGGCAGCGGCATCATGTTCGGTTGCTGGCCCCGAAGGGTCGTACCAAGCATGAAGGCGGCGAACAGCAAGGGTCTCTGGAATCGCATTGGGCTTCCTCCCTTGGTAATGGCAGCGAAGCATCGATCTTATCAGGATGCCGTCCGCCTCAGCCGTGAAACTCCCGCGAAAGTGCTGCGCAAGCTATAATCGTGGCTTTCAGGATCGCGCATCAAACAGAGGACCACCAGCACAAGGAGCGCCTATGGCTTCCGCTTCAGGTCACGCCCTTAGGACCCGTTACGCCTTGCTCGTAATCCTCACGATCGGGGTGGGCTTGGGCGCGGCAAGATTGCAATTAGCGGCGGCGGACGAATCGAGCACGATTAGACCGAATGACCCCAACTTCCACTTCATCGGCCACTGGGATCTCTCGCGCGCTGATCAGCAGGCGGTCACCGTCAATTCCGGTTCGCGGATTCTGTGCACTTTCAGCGGCAGTTCAGTCAGCGGCCAGTTCGGCACCGAAGGAATCAAGTCGCCGGCCCAAATCTGGGTCCGCATTGACGGGCAAAAGCCGGTGCGCTACAGCGTCGACACAGCTTCGATCGGCTTCTCACCGCCGGGCCTCTCGGTCGGCCGGCACACCTTCGAGCTCGCCGTCAAGGATGTCGATGAACGCGTGAACCGTTGGATCCCGCCGTTCGAAGCCGCGCTCATCTTCAAGGGACTCGCGATCAGTCCAGGCGGCAAGCTCTTGAAGTCGCGGCTGCCGGGCAAAGTGCGCATGGAGTTCTACGGCGATTCCATCACCCAGGGAGTCCGCATCGATAGTATGGCCATCGGGCCGGACGGCTCGGACGGCACCAAGGACTATGCCTTCCTGACGGCGCTGGCTTTTGGCGCGCTTCACAACCAGATCGGGTTCGGACGCCAGGGCATCATTCGCACCGGCAACGGAAACGTCCCGACTGCTTCGCAGTCCTTCGGTTTGAATTTCGAGGGCTCACCCGCCGACCCCGCTTTTGTGCCGCGAATCATGGTGGTGAATCAAGGGTCGAATGACACACCATACCCTCCAGCCCAATTCGAGCCTGGCTATCGCGCCTACATCGCGCAGCTTCATCGTCGCAATCAGAAGGCCACCATCTTTTGCTTGCGTCCCTTTGGTGGCTATCACGCCGACGACATTCAGCAGGCCGTAAAAGAGCTCGGAGAGCCCAACATCGTGTACGTCGATACTTCCGGATGGCTCGACCAAAGCGACTACACCGACAAAGTGCATCCGAATGCGAAGGGCCAGGTCAAAGCGGCCGAGCAGCTCACGAAGGTCATTCAACAGAAGACTGGCCTGAAACCGCGACGAACGGTGGAGTCGGTAGCTTCCGAATGGAGCGCCGCCAGCCAGTAGGCGAACGGTGCCGGAAAGAGCGTCGTCAGGAGGGGACATGCGGTTTGACTCTCGGATCAGGCGCGCGGCGTGGCCTGAAGGCGTAATCCTGCTTGCGACCCTCGCCACGCTAACCCTGAGCACGGTCATGGCCGGAGCTCAGGACATGCCAAAAGCTCCGGGCGCCGAGATCCACGATCTCACTCCCAAACCCGGTCTCTTTACGGAGCCTGCCGTTGCCATCAATCCCGCAAACCCGCTGCAGGTGGTGGCAGCCTATCAGGACAACGTCTCCATCGGGTACTCAGCCGATGCCGGTAAGAGCTGGTCTACACCACCTGACACCGCGCCTCCCAATTACAGGGTGTCCGGCGATGTCTCGGTGGCCTACGATAAGCAGGGCCACGCTTTCGTCTGCTACATCGCCTTTGACAAACTGGGCACCATGAACTATTGGGCTCACGGCGCCACCCGCAACGGGATCTTCGTACGCCGTTCGCTCGATGGCGGCGCGACGTGGGAGAAGCAGGACTCTGCCGTCGCCGAACAACCGACACAAGCCGGTATCCCGTTTGAGGACAAGCCTGTCATCGTCGCCGATACCAGCAATGGACCTGACTCCGGCACACTTTACGTCGGTTGGACGCGCTGGACGCTGGCCGACTCCCAGATACTCCTGTCGCGCTCGACCGACGACGGAAAAACCTGGTCCGCGCCTATAGAAATCGACTCCCACCGCGGCCTGCCGCGAGACGACAATGGCGCCAACGAAGGCTTTTCCGGGGTGGTCGGACCTGACGGTACGCTCTATGCGGTGTGGAGCGACGGTCAACATGTCGTCTTTACGTCGTCGCAGGATGGCGGACGCACCTTCAAACCTGCCCAAAACGTGATCGACACGGCACCGATCATGTTTGACGTTTCCGGCACCGAACGTTCCAACGGGTTTCCGGTCCTCGACATGGATCCCAAGTCCGGCCGGCTTTACGTGGCCTGGAGCGACTACCGCAACGGGGGCGTGGACGTCTTTTGCTCTGCCTCAAGCGATAGCGGCAAGACCTGGACGCCAGCCGCACGTGTGAATTCCGACCCCATACACAATGGCGCCGATCATTTCTTCCAGTGGCTCGCGGTGGATCGCGCAACCGGGGTGGCCAACGTGATCTTCTACGATCGCCGCAACGATCCGCGTGACCGCACGGCTGTCGTGGTGCTGGCTCGATCCACGGACGGCGGCCAGTCGTTTGTTAACTACGCGTGGACCGACACGCCTTTCGACCCGCGGGGCGTCTTTCTCGGCGACTACACGGGAATCGCAGCGCTCGGAGATCGCGTGTACGGCGTCTGGACCGAGAAGCCGGAAGGCAAAGCCCGCGGAACCATTGTGCGCGTCGGAATCGCCGATTTCACGGCCGCCAAACCATAGCGCCATTTCCCTAGCCTGGATCTATTGAGCATTGCAAAATACAGTGACGACCGCTGCTGTAGCGCCGGTGTGCGACCGGCGTCTTTCGCCGCTCCCTTACAGGGCAGGCTCCGAGCGGCGCTACAGAGAATGACGTCAGTGCATTTTGCAATCTTCATTAGGTGCAACCATTTTTCCCTGCAAACCGGCCGCCAGGCGGTGTCTACTGAATGTAGGCAAAAATCATGAGGCTTGGCTGGGGAATCGCTATGCTAAACACAAAAAGGAATGTTCTCCTCTCGCTCACCCGCACGCTGATCTTACTGACAGGTTTGGCGGCGGAAGCAGCTGCCGCCCAGTCCCAAAATACAGGGCCTGCGCCTGACCGAGCGACCGTGACATCAACTCTGACAGATCAGCGCGACTTGGCCGTTACCGTCTACAACCAGAATCGTGGACTAGTGCGCGATGTGCGCAGGCTTGATCTTCCAGCCGGCGAGCTCGATCTGCGCTTCATGGACATCGCCGCCAAGGTGAATCCGGCAACGGTTCACATCGTCTCCATAACCGCGCCCCATGACCTTGCTGTGCTCGAGCAAAACTACGAGTACGACCTGCTCAGTCCCGATAAGCTTCTCGACAAGTACGTGGGCCGCGAGGTTACGCTGGTTCAGTTTCACATGGACAACAACTCCACCCGTGAAGTTGACGTTAAGGCCACGCTGCTCGCGGACAACGACAATAAACCCGTCTGGAAAGCAGGCGACCAGATTGTGACGGGCATCGGCCGCGACCGTATCATCTTCCCCGACCTGCCGCCGAATCTCTACAGCAAGCCGACCCTGATCTGGCTGCTGACCAATCGCCAAGCGGGTGCGCAAACCGTGGAAGCCTCGTATCTGACCGACGATATGAGCTGGAATGCGGATTACGTGCTGACGCTTGCCGCAAACGAAAAGACAGCCGATCTCAACGGCTGGGTCACGGTCACCAATAACTCCGGAGCCGAGTTCCGCAATGCCCAGCTTCAACTGGTAGCAGGCGCTGTCAATGTCGTGCAGCCGCCACGTGCCTTCAGAGGGGTAATCGGAGGCGTGGCTCGCGCAGAGACGGTACCCGCGCCGCAGTTCGCCCAGGAGAACATCTCCGAGTTTCACCTCTACTCTCTGGAGCGCCGCACAACGCTGCTGGACAAGGAGAGCAAGCAGATCAGCCTGCTGGAAGCGGCCAACTTCCCCGTCGAAAAACTCTATGAGGTGAACGGGCAAAGCTACTACTACCAGAACGCGGTCGCGCCCGGCGAGCCGGCCAAGGATCCTGTCGAGGTGCACCTGAAGTTCAAGAACTCTCAAGGGAACTCGCTGGGCGTTCCGCTTCCGGCCGGAACCATGCGAGTTTATGAGGCCGATTCCAAGGGCCGGCTCCAATTTGTGGGTGAAGATCACATCAACCATACACCCAAAGACGAGAGGCTCGATCTTCACATCGGCGACGCTTTCGATATCGTTGAAGAGCGCAAGCAGACCGACTATCAGAAAGTCGACCGTCACACCACGGAGGCGGCATTCGAAATCACGCTGCGGAACCACAAGTCCGAACCAGTGACCATAGAGGTAGACGAGCCTTTCGGCGGCGACTGGAGCATCGAGGAATCGAGCTTCAAGTACGAGAAGACGTCAGCCACCTCGGCGCGCTTCATCGTGCCAGTGCCTGCGACTGGCCGGGCGGTGCTGACGTATCGGGTGCGGGTGCGGTGGTGAAGGACAGGAGCCAGAAGGGACAAGGCGAACTTCGGTCAAGAGACGCGGCCTCGACAACATCGAGCGACGATCTCGAATATGGCGCTAATAATCGTCATCCCGCCTGTGCGCGGGCTTCTGGTTCCTGACTTCTGATTCCTGCCCTTCAAACAATCAACATGCAATCTCCGTAACTGTAGAAACGATATCGCTCTTCAACGGCGTGCCCGTAGGCACCCAGCGTAAGCTCACGGCCGGCGAAAGCCGAGACCAGCATCAGCAAGGTCGAACGCGGCAAATGAAAGTTGGTCAGCAGTGCGCCCACCACGCGAAAGTCGAAGCCCGGGTAGATGAAGAGATTGGTTTCGCCGCGGCCCGGTTCGATCCTTCCAACGTGGGTGCGCGCAGCGTGCTCGAGGGTGCGGACGCAAGTGGTACCTACAGCCACCACGCGTCGGCCTTCAATTAAGGCTCGATTCACGCGCACCGCCGCCTCTTCGCTGATCTCGAATACTTCCGGGTCCATGCGATGCTCCTCCACGTGCACGGTATGAACGGGCCGGAACGTGCCCGGACCCACATGCAGTGTGATCTCCGCCGTCTCGACTCCGCGTCCGGCGAGCTCGGCGAGAATCTGCGGGGTGAAATGGAGGCCAGCGGTGGGCGCCGCCACCGCGCCTCGGACGCGAGCATAGACCGTCTGGTAGGCTTCGCGATCAAGGGGCTCGTCGGCCCGATGGACGTAGGGCGGTAACGGGATGTGGCCGACGCGGTCGATCAGCGCGTCGACGGCAGACTCATCTGCCACGTCGCTCTTGGAATCGTGCCGTGAGGTACCAAGCCGCAGCCGTACTCGTCGCAGGCCGTAGTCACCTCGACCGAGCACCTCAGCTTCGAGCGCGCCGTCGCCGAACACCAGCACCTCACCGACTCGAATCTTGCGCCCGGGGTGAACGAGACCTTGCCAGACGTTGCCGCTTTCCCGTCGAGTCAGTAGCAGCTCGACCTCGGCGGTCAGGTACTCACGCAACCTCGGATTGTTCTTGCCGATGGGCTGCGAGCCCGCTCCGCGTCTGTGACCCAGCAAACGCGCTGGAAAGACGCGGGTGTTATTGAAAACCAAGAGGTCGCCGGGCCGCAGCACGGCCGGCAGTTCGGCAAACCGACGGTTCTCAAACGCCTTCGTAGCTCGATTCAGGAGCATCATGCGCGAGGCGGCACGGTCCGCCAGGGGCTCCTGCGCGATCAGTTCCGGCGGCAATTCGTAGTCGAAATCGTGAAGCTGCATACGAGTAGTTCAGTCTGTCAGCAAGTCCCTTCGCCAGTAAATGCCGGGCAGAAACGCGCTAGTGATCCTCCATGCACTGAAATACTGACATACTGAAACACGGACAGACTGAAGTTCTAGACACTCTGGCTATGAGCAATGCAATGGTCACCATCTCGGATCGCGGCGCCGGGCGCATTCTGGGCGGGCACCTCTGGGTCTACCGCACCGACGTTCTGGAGTCTGCCAGCGCCGAGCCAGGAAGCATCGTGCGCGTACAGGACCGGCGGCGGCGCTACCTCGGCCAGGCGCTCTATAGCGGTAAATCTCAAATCGCGCTGCGCCTGCTGGCACGCGAGCGGCGGCCGTTCGACCGCACTTTTCTCGCCGAACGCATCAGCGCCGCCGGGCGATATCGCGAAATCGTAGGGGTGGGCGCCGGAGCGTTGCGCCTGGTGGCAAGTGAGGGCGACCTGCTGCCCTCGCTCACGATCGATCGTTATGGCGACTGCTTGGTGCTGCAGACGCTAAGTCAAGGCATGGAGCGGCTGAAACCAGTGATCGTCGAGATTCTACAAGAGCTGTTCGCGCCACGCTCCATTATCGAGCGCAACGACTCGCCTTTCCGTGCGCTTGAGGACTTGCCTGAATCCAAAGGTGTGCTCTCGGGCGACGCCGTTAGCGAAGTGATTGCGGAGGACAACGGGATCCGGTTTGCCTACGATCTTCTGAACGGCCAGAAGACGGGCGGATACCTGGACCAGCGCGAGAACCGGGCAGCCGCACGCTGCTACGCCCGAGGCCGCCTGCTCGACTGTTTCACCTACGCCGGTGGTTTTGCCCTAACGCTCGCCGGCGCGTGCGTAAGCGTGCTGGCGCTGGACGGCTCTGCTGAAGCGTTGGCGGCTGCGAGGCGAAATCAGGAATTGAACGGGATTGCCAACGTCGAATGGCGCGCAGCCAACTGCTTCGACTATCTCAAAGCCGCCGACCAGACCGGCGAGCGCTTTGATACGATCGTGCTTGATCCCCCGGCGTTCGCACGGCAAAAGTCCAATCTCGAAGGCGCGCTGCGAGGCTACAAGGAGATCAATCTGCGCGCGCTCAAGATACTCAACAAGGGCGGTTATCTCATCACCTGCTCCTGCTCGTTCCACGTGAGCGAAGCGGATTTTCTGGAAGTCCTGGCTGAGGCTGCATCGGACGCGCACCGCTCCGTCCAGGTGGTCGAACGGCGAACCCAATCGCGCGACCACCCGATTCTGCTGAGCATGCCCGAAACCCACTATCTGAAGTGCATCGTATTGCACGCTCCGGACTGATCGCTACACGTCCACTATAAGGCTCCGAAAAAGGCTTGACCGGAATGAAGGTATTCGTTGCACCCCGCACAAGCTGGCGTGCATCGAGAGGTATTCAGGGTTGCCAGGCGGAGACAGGGCCTCTTGATGGAAAAAAACGCTTCTGGGGAAAAACGAAATTTTTTGCAAAAACGGTACTTGACAACCTTGACGGCACTACATAAACTGTGGGGGTTTCCTGGAGCAAGGGGGTATTCACGTCGGGTGATGGGCGGTTCGCCCGACGTTCAAAAAGGAGAATCGAGATGTCGACTATGGGAATCGCGTTACGAACTTTGCTCAGGTTTGGGTTGTTATCAGCACTGGCAGCGGCTCCGTTGTATGCTGGTTCAGCGGTAGTGGGGTCGGTGGCAGGCAGCCTGAATGCTACGGTTGGGGGTCAGGCGCTGGTACCGAGCACGGTGATCTTCAGCGGCGACAGCCTGCAGGTGAAGGATGGAGCGGCTGTG
>DASYYZ010000198.1:0-7508 GCA_035946735.1 Terriglobia bacterium | reverse complement strand
ACACTCTGGTCCCGATCGATCCGACGACACTGCGCGATCGCCTCGAAGCGGCGGGTTTCGAGGATGTCGTTGTGGAGACCAACGGCCGCGCCTTCCGCTTTCAGGCGCGGTGCTTGCCCTCGGCGTGAGACCCGTAAGGGCTCCTAACCTGAAAACGGCCGACAATATGACCAAAGACCCGGCCCTCCCCTGCGCGACGCTTGACGCTCTGTGCGCCCGGCACTAGGATGGATTGGGCCATTCCGGGCTCGACAATCGCGTTGCAGCCTGCCAGGGCAGCCGTGTGGCAAGGCGATTCGCTTGCGCTCCATTGCACGCCGGGTGCGCAGCTTACTTCTGGAATCCGCATGAGCCAAGTCCGCCGTCTTCTGAGCTTCATGCGCCCCTACAGCACGCGCTTCTTCGCGGCCATCCTGCTGATGGTGGTGGTTGGAGCGTGCGAGGCGCTGGCAGCCCTTCTGATCAAGCCTGTCTTTGACGGGGTGCTGGCGCCGAACCGGCAAACCCCGTCCCACATTACTCTGTTCGTCTGGCCATTTTCGGGTCGGCCGCTCTATCTCGAAACCCTACTGCCGAGCCGGATCCACAACATCTGGGCCATGGTGGCCATGGCGATCGTGGGCGTCACCCTGATCAAGGGGATCGCGGAATTCCTCGCCACCTATTTCATTAACTTCGTCGGGCACTCGGTGGTGAAGGATCTGCGCAATCGTCTCTACTCCAAGATTATCGAGCAGTCAATGGCGTTCTTTGCCCGGAGTTCCACTGGCCAGCTCATGTCCAGCGTGACGAACGACATTGATAAGGTCCAGAACGCCGTCTCGCAAGTGGCTGCCGATTCGTTGCGCGAGTCTTTCACGCTGATGGGTTTGCTGGCGGTGCTCTTCTACTATGACTGGCGGCTGGCGCTCGGATCCATGTTGCTGGTGCCCCTGGTGGTTTTTCCGTCTTCCACCATCGGCCGTTATATTCGCAGGTCGAGCCGCTTCAGCCAGGATAAGATGGCGGACATCAACAACATCCTGCAGGAAACCTTCAGCGGCATCCGCATTGTAAAAGCCTTTGGCATGGAGCTGTTCGAGGTCACCAAGTTCCGGGCAGCCACCCGGCGCTTGCTGAAGGTGAATCTTCGATGGGTGCGTGCCAACGCGCTGAGTTCACCGCTCATGGAGGTGTTGGGCGCGATCACTATTGCAGGTTTGCTCCTGTACGCCCGCAACGAGATCCTGCATAACGCGCAGACGGCTGGAGGTTTCCTCGGATTCCTCTACACCCTCATCAAGATGTACGAGCCCATCAAGAGACTGACCGGAGTGAACAACGCCTTTCAGCAGGCGATTGGCGCCTCGGAAAAGGTCTTTGCTTACCTGGACATCAACTCGGAGATCGCGGACAAGCCGGGAGCCGTCGTTCTTCCTCGCTTCGAGAACGAGTTGCACTTCGACAATGTTGAATTCTCGTACGAACCCGGCCAACAGGTGCTGCACCGGATCAACCTGAGGATCCGAAAGGGCGAAGTGGTGGCTGTGGTTGGCCCGAGCGGAGCGGGCAAGACCACGCTCGCCAATCTGATTCCGCGCTTCTTCGATCCGACGGCCGGTCACGTCGTCATGGATAGCCATGATCTGCGCGAGTGCACTTTGAACTCGGTCCGCGCTCAGATCGGCATCGTGACGCAGGAGACCATCCTCTTCAATGACACGGTTTTTAACAACATCGCTTACGGGCAAGTGTCGGAGTCGCATAGGGCGGTGGAAGACGCGGCCCGGGCCGCGCTTGCACATGACTTTATCATGCAGATGCCGGAAGGCTACGGCACGCTGATCGGCGAACGCGGCCAGCGTCTCTCCGGCGGCCAGCGGCAACGCATCGCCATCGCGCGCGCGATCCTTAAGAATCCGCCGATTTTGATCCTGGACGAAGCCACGTCCGAGCTCGACAGTGAGTCCGAGTTGATGGTGCAGCGCGCCTTGCAAAACCTGATGGAAGGCCGCACGGTGCTGGTGATCGCGCATCGGCTTTCCACTGTCCGCCGCGCCGACCGTATCCTGGTGATTGATGGGGGCCGGATCTCTGAGGAAGGAACACACGAAGACTTGATCGCTCAGGGTGGTATCTATCAGCGTTTGCACGAACTACAATTTGTGGACGTTCAGTAGTGAAGCCAGGAGCAGGGAATGCCGATAGGCGACTGGGATAGGGGCAGGGGAAACGCTCGGGCGCCTGTCCAAACGGCTCGTCGCCTGCCCCCGATCTTATGATTCAAAGCATGACAGCCTACAGCAGTCGCCGCGCCGAGGAAGCGCAGTTCTCGCTCTCCGTGAGCGTGCGCAGCATTAACCACCGGTTTCTCGACCTTCAGGTTCGCCTGCCCGCGGCGCTCGAGCCGTTCGAGCCCGTGATGCGGCGGCTGGTGAAGGAGCGAATCGCGCGCGGCCACGTCGAAGTGAGCATCAGCTTTGACCGCGCGGACGGCCAGGCCCTGCGGATGAACTCGCGTCTGCTGGAAAGCTACGTAGTGGCTTGCGACGCCTTGCGCGAGCATTTCGGGGCCTTGGCGCCGCCCGATCCGGTAGCGCTGCTGAGGGTTCCCGGCATGGTCGCGGGCGCCGAGAGCGAGATGTCGCCGGAGTTGGCGGAACACGTCGGAGTGGCGCTGGAGAGACTGCTCAGCGAAACCCTCAAAGAACTGACCAGCATGCGGGCTGCAGAAGGCGAGGCGTTGGAGCGTGACCTGCGCTCTCGTCTCGAGCGGCTGAGAGCGTTGGCAAGAAATGTGGCAGACCTGGCCGGAAGAGTGCCCGAACTTTATCGCCGCCGGCTGGAGCATCGGCTGCGCGAACTGGCTGGCAACGATCCGTCCGCGCCGGTGCTCGATCCGGCGCGCCTGGCGCAAGAGGTCGTCTACCTGGCGGCCCGTTCCGACATCGCCGAGGAGCTGACACGCCTGGAAAGCCATCTGACGCAGGCGCTGGTGTTGCTAGACGAAGGCCCGGAAGTGGGTAAAAAGCTGGATTTCCTGCTTCAGGAAATGAATCGAGAGTCGAATACCATTCTCTCCAAGACCACCGACGTGCCCGAAGCCGGTCCCGAAATCAGCCGGCAGGCCATCGAAATGAAGACTGAGATTGAAAAACTCCGCGAACAAGCGCAGAATATCGAATAGGGACTCGATCAGGCAATTGTCTCAGGCGCTCGCAGGTTCGCAGCGGGGTGGCGTGATTGTACTCTCTGCCCCTTCCGGGGCGGGCAAGACCACGTTTGCTAAGCGCCTGCTCCGCGCTGTTCCGGGCCTGCGGTTCTCGGTTTCCCACACTACACGTCCGGCGCGTGCGGGCGAGCAGGACGGCCACGAGTACTTCTTCGTTTCGCGCCGCGTATTTAAGGGCATGATCGCGCGAGGCGAGTTCCTGGAGTGGGCCGAAGTCTACGGCAACCTGTACGGAACTTCGTGGAAGGCATTACAGCAGGCGCAAGCAGCGGGCCACGATGTGCTGCTCGACATCGACGTGCAGGGGCAACGCCAGGTGCGGCGCCGCCTGCCCGAGGCGGTGGGCATCTTCCTCCTACCGCCTTCAGCCGACGAACTCGAGCGGCGTTTGCGCCGGCGGCATCAGGACACTGAAGAAGTGATTACGCGCCGCCTGGCCGAGGCTCGGGGCGAGGTCCGGCGATGGAAAGAATACGATTTTCTCATCGTGAATGACAAAATTTCTTCCGCTGAAAGGGCGCTGAAGGCTGTGGTAACGGCCTCACGTTTTCGCCGCGGAATGCAACAGGATCGGGCGCGCGCGATTGCCAAGACTTTTGGAGGGTAAATCTGGATGGATGTACCACAGACTGTTGACAGCAAGTACCGCTTTATTCTGCTCGCGGCCAAACGCGCGCGGCAGCTTCAAGCCGGAGCCCGGCCATTGATTCAGACCACGAATAAGCGGCCCACGAAGGTGGCGCAACTGGAGGTGGCATCGAACCTGGTGCCTTTCGAGAATATGCAGTTGGAAGCTGCAACCCCCGAACCGGAGCCGTCGAAGTAGGACTTGACCCCGAAGTTCCAACCGAATCAGGACTGTGTGGTTGGCGGGAGCTTTCGAAATGAGAATAGCGCTCGGAGTCTCGGGTGGCATTGCGGCCTACAAAGCGGCAGAAATCGTCCGCCTACTGCAGGAAAGAGGTCTCGACGTTCAGGTGGTGATGACCGCCGCGGCGCGCGAATTTGTCTCGCCGCTCACTTTTGCCGCTCTGTCCGGACACAAGGTTATCACCGACGTCTTCGCCGGGAACGCCGGCGATGCCAACCTCGAAAGCGCCATCGAGCACATCGCCGTCGCGCAATCAGTTGACGCCCTTCTGATCGCTCCGGCCACGGCTGATATTCTTGCCAAGATCGCCCACGGCCTGGCTGATGATTTTCTAACCACTTTGATCCTGGCCATCCGCGCGCCCGTGATCGTGGCGCCCGCCATGAACGTCAACATGTGGGAAAATCCAGCGACTCAAGCGAATCTGAACGTGCTGCGCGCACGCGGCGTCAGAATCGTCGAGCCGGATGAAGGTTATCTCGCCTGCGGGATGGTGGGCGCAGGACGCCTGGCTGCACTCGAATCGATTATGGCGGTCGTTTGCGCCGCGCTGGGTCTGGCCGACGATCTAAGGGGCCAGACGGTGCTGGTGACGGCCGGTCCGACCGAAGAAGCGATCGATCCGGTGCGTTATATCAGCAATCGGTCCTCGGGCAAGATGGGATATGCGGTAGCCGAGGCTGCCCGGCGACGCGGCGCGGATGTGATCCTGGTGAGCGGACCTACCCACATCGAGGCGGCCTCCGGCGTGACTCTGCACCGCGTCCGCACCGCAGACGAGATGGCTCGCGCCGTCTTCGAGAACCTTGAAGCCGCGTCGATCGTTGTGATGACGGCGGCGGTTGCTGATTATCGTCCTTCTCAATTAGCCCCTGCCAAAATCAAGCGA
This sequence comes from Terriglobia bacterium, assembly GCA_035946735.1. Lineage (GTDB taxonomy): Bacteria > Acidobacteriota > Terriglobia > UBA7540 > UBA7540 > Gp13-AA77. The sequence continues at coordinate 2,537 of DASYYZ010000198.1, read as the reverse complement.
AACGGCGGCTCCCGTACCCTCGAACTCGAACCGACTCAAGATATCCTCGCCGGAGTCAGCGCCCGGCGTCGCCCCGGCCAGCTTGTGATTGGTTTCGCTGCCGAGACCGAAAACCTGATCGAAAATGCGCTCACCAAGCTGCAAAGGAAAAAGCTGGATCTCGTGGTGGCTAACAACGTCACCGAAGAGGGCGCAGGCTTCGATGTGGAAACCAATATCGTCACACTGGTGTTCCCGGACGGCCGCACTCTACCGCTCCAGCGGATGAGCAAGCTGGAAGTGGCCGGTCGAATTCTGGATCAAATAGCCGTTTTGAAAAAAACAGCGCAAATCCCAGCCAACTAATCGCTATCCGCCGGCTCCGAATGATTCCCAATCGCCTGCAGGATGAGATCGCCGCTTGGCTCGAGTTCTATCAGGAACTTGGGATCGATGAGTTCCTGCTTGAACCGCGTGAGGCCTCGCTTCCGATTGTTCAGCGTGACCGCGTAAAGGACGAGCTTGGCGATTCGGACGGAGTCGCAGCCGCTGCGGCGCGTTCGATCCAAGCGGACGCTGCCTCTACTCCGGACCCCGGCCCCAGGACCCTGACCCCCGCATCCGCACGCTCGCTCAATCTTTTCGAAGCGGAAGCCCCTCGACGGCCCGAGCCTGAAACGCTCGACGAAATCCGCGCCGACCTCGGCGATTGCCAGCGATGCAAGTTGGCGGGTGGCCGGAAGACCATCGTTTTCGGACAGGGAAACCCGCATGCAGAGGTCGTGTTCATTGGTGAAGGACCGGGAGCCGACGAAGATGAACAGGGCCTGCCCTTCGTGGGACGCGCCGGCCGGTTGCTGAATCGCATGCTGCAGATGGTCGGCATCCGGCGCGAGGAAGTTTATATCTGCAACGTCGTGAAATGCCGTCCGCCCGGTAACCGCACTCCGGAGCGCGACGAGGTCGAGGCCTGCTCGCCTTTTCTCTACCGGCAAATTGAGGCTATCCGCCCTCGACTGGTTTGCTGCCTGGGCGCGCCCGCCGTCAAGACCGTGCTCGGGCTTAAAGACGGCATTTTGAAATTGCGCGGCCGCTTCTATGACTTCGGCGACGCCAAGGCCCTGGCCACGGTCCACCCGGCTTACGTGCTCCGCAATCCCCGCGAAGAGAAGATTCTGCGTGAGGATTTCGAAAAGATCCGCGATTTTTTGAAGTCGGAGAGCGCACCCTCACGCTAATTTGAGGTATCCGCCCGGCCGCCGCAGTGTGTCATAATCACCCCTCTTGAACCGTTCGTTGACGGATCAAACGACCGGCAAAACCTATGCCCACCGAAAAGTTCGTGATCGGGATCGACTATGGCACGGAATCCGGACGCGTCGTGGTGACGCGCGTACGAAACGGCGAAATGGCCGGCCAGTCGGTTGTGGCTTACCCCGACGGAGTTATCGATGAAAGGCTGCCCGGCGGCGGCGCGAAGCTGGAGCAGGATTGGGCGCTGCAGAATCCGCGCGACTATCTGCTGGTGTTTGAAAAGGGCGTGCCGCGAGCGTTGAAGGAGGCCGGCGTTCGCGGGGCGCAGGTGATCGGAATCGGCACGGACTTCACCGCCTCATCACCCTTGCCGGCGCTCAGTGATGGCACTCCGCTCTGCTTCGTGCCCAAGTATCGCAAGCATCCGCACGCCTGGGTGAAGCTCTGGAAGCATCATGCCGCCCAGCCCGAAGCGAACCGCATCAATGAGGTGGGCCGCGAGCGCGACGAAGATTTCATCCGCATCTACGGCGGCAGATACTCTTCGGAATGGTTTTTCTCCAAGCTCCTGCAGATCCTGAATGAAGCGCCCGCCATCTATCAGGCTTGCGAGCGCTTCATCGAAGCCGCCGACTGGATCGTGTGGCAACTCACCGGCGAGGAAAAGCGCAACACCTGCACGGCAGGGTACAAGGCCATGTGGGTGAAAGGCTGCGGATTCCCGTCGCCGGAGTTCTTCCGCGCCGTGAAGCCGGGGTTTGAAACGGCTCTGGACAAGCTGTCGCAGGATTACTACCCGCTGGGAGCGAGCGCAGGAGGATTGACTCCAGAGTGGGCGCGCAAGACCGGACTTGAGGCGGGCACGCTGGTTGCGATCGGCAACGTGGACGCGCACGTGGCGGTCCCGGCCTGCACGGTCACCGAGCCCGGGGCGCTCGTGATGATCATGGGCACATCGATCTGCCACCTGCTGCTTGGAACCGAGCGGCAGATGGTGGAGGGCATGTGCGGCGTCGTGGAAGACGGCGTGGTACCGGGACTGTGGGGCTACGAGGCGGGCCAGTCTGCGGTGGGAGACATCTTTGGATGGTTCTTCGAGCACGGCGTGCCGGACTACATCCAGCGCGAGGCGCGCCAGCTCAAGCTGCAAGCCCCGGAAGTTCTGGAGAAGCGCGCGGCCCTCCTGAAGCCGGGCGCGTCGGGCCTGCTCGCGCTCGATTGGTGGAACGGCAATCGTTCGGTGCTGGTTGACGTGGACCTCACCGGCATGATGCTGGGGATGACGCTCGCGACGCGGGCGGAAG
>DASYYZ010000197.1:0-2105 GCA_035946735.1 Terriglobia bacterium | reverse complement strand
CCGCCAGCCGGCCCGCTCCAACGTCTTGATCAATTACCGGACTTTGATCGCCACTCCTGAAGAGTAACGGCTTTCGCAGTTGTATACGTTAGTACGTTAGTAGGGGGACGGTTCAGGAGCCTGTCGGAGAGAAATGTCGCGCCGAAATGTTGATCGAGAGCGGGGATTCCTTGCAGGTGACACCGTACTTCGTTTGAAGGCATGAACGCCGATAAGACAGCGGGGGAAGAGCCTCTTGGGGCGAAATGGGCCCCTTCGGCGGCCGATTGCCCGTCCAGGTTTAGGCGGACGGGGCGGGGTTCCAACTGGGAGTCGGTGCGATTCGGCAGCGGAAGAGTTTCAGAAGGTTGTGCGTGGCGCAGATGAATTTCCACTCACCGGCCGCCTTCTTCAAACTTCTCAGCCGGAATCGGCGGATGTTCCGAATTTCCTTGATCTGCCCGAAGACCGGTTCGACGGTGGCTTTTCGCTTCGCGTATAGGGCCTTGCCCGTTTCGCTTGTTAGTCGCTCTCGCATACGCAGTGCGTCGGCGTTGTTCGGTGCGTGGGGAGGCAGAGGCGCACCGGGCGATTGCGGCAGAGAGTCCGGAGAAACCAGCATTTCTATGCCTTCCAGGAACGGATCGCGCAAACTGGTGGTGTCCCAGTAGCCTGCGTCCGCAGTGACCGTCTGCGGGTGGCCGGCGGTTTCGCAGACGGCCTTCACCATGGGAAGCAGTTGCTGCCGATCAGTGGTTTGTTGCGTTAATTCGGCCGCCACGATCACCTGCGCGTGCGAGTCAGTCGCGATCTGCGCATTGTACGCTTGGACAAAGTACTTCCTGGCGTTGTCCTTCATGACGCGCGAATCCGGGTCCACAAAATTGTACTGCCGGCTGGGTTCGGCGGCATTACTCTGTGCCCGCCGCAGGCGGTTTCTGGCTTTCATCCGCTGCTGCGGATCTTCCGGCGGCTGGCTGGCGGCTGCCTCTTTAGTCGGGCGGCCCCGCTTGCGGGGTTGATGATTCTGCGCGGCGGCCTCTAACTGCTGCTGCGCTTCCCGCTGCAACTCGGCCTTGGCTTCCCGGAGGCGTTCCAGTCGGCTCTGCGCGCGGGCCAATTCAGTCGGCAACGGATCGGCAGGCTGGCCCTTACCCCAACGCTGGTCCTCTTGCTCATCGGTGCGCTGTGCTTCGACCAGCAACCGTTCCACAGTTTCTTTCCAATACTGCTCCCGTTCCGTCAATTTCTCGTAGGGTACCGAGCGCCGGGTGCTGGCGTTAGCCATGATCTTGGTGCCGTCGATGGCTACATTGCCGAGTTTCACCAATCCCGCCCTTTGACACAGCCGCAGCGCTTGCACAAACAAGCCGGCGAGCACCTCCAGATGTTCACGGCGGAAATCGGCAATCGTGTCGTGATCGGGATGCTGGTCGGCGGCCAGATAGCGGAACGCCACGTCGTCGTGCGTGGCGCGCTCGATGCGGCGGGAGCTCGTGACCCCGACACAATAGCCGTAGAGCAACAAGCGCGTCAGCAGCAACGGATGGTAAGCCGAGAGGCCTCGGCCGTCGTGGCGCTCATATTGTGAGTAAATGGCCGCGAGATCCAACTCGTTGGCAACGTCGGCGATGAAGCGCGCCAGATGCTCTTCCGGCAACCAATCTTGGAGGGAAGGCGGGAGCAGGAACGGCTGATCGAGGCTGCAAACCCTAAATCGCTTGTTCACATTACCAGGATGCAGCTGATTATTTCTGTTGTAAAGTACTTTGTGATGATTCTATCCCCGACAGGCTCCTGAAGTGCTCCTTAATTTCTCAAGTCCTTCAGCGAAGGCCTCAACGAGCCGGTACACTCCTATTGCTCGCTTATTCGGATGAAAGATATTCGCACCGAGCACGCTCGGGGCATCAGCAAGCGGTTGGGTCTCCCGCCCACTACTTCGATCGGGGGGGCGGTAGCTTGCAGGGCAAAGCCTGCTCTGGCGGAGTCCGCGTCGCCAAGACTCGGCGAGGAGGCTCCCCAGCGAACTATAGCACCGCTGGCCTGACCCGACAAGAGGGAACTACCGCACGAGGAACCTGCCACAGAGGAATCCACCGCACAGTGGCCTTGACATGCGAGGT
>DASYYZ010000196.1:0-46700 GCA_035946735.1 Terriglobia bacterium | reverse complement strand
TTCCAATCCCAGGGTGTTAGCTCTACCCACCATCTATTCGATCACGAGATCGCGACCATGATGGTGTCTGCGAACTCCCAACTCCGTTGCGTCGGGAGGTCGGGCGCCCCCTCAGCGAATCGGCCCCGGTCCTTCGGCCAGAGAATGACTCGGGCTACCCGACCTAGAGCCAACCGGAGAATCCGACGCCCCACGGCGCAGGATCGCGAAACCGGTGTAACCTGTTCTCGTGAGCGAACACGGCGCCGAAGTGCTCTCCATCGGGGGACGCGAGGTTCGGGTAACGCACCCCGACAAGCCATACTTTTCGAGGCAGACGAAGCTCTCGAAACTCGACCTCGTTCGCTACTACCTGTCGGTGGCGCCGGGCGCTCTCGCCGGAATTCAAGATCGCCCGCTCGTTCTCAAGCGCTACGTTAATGGCGCCGACGGTGACGCGTTTTATCAGAAGCGCGCGCCCGCCGAGCGGCCTCCCTGGCTACAAACGGTCACCCTGTCATTCCCTTCAGGCCGCACGGCAGAAGAGGTTGTCGTCGATGATGCGGCCGGACTCGCCTGGATTGTTAACCTGGGCTGCATCGAGCTACATCCGCACCCTACGCGCTCCGGCGATCTGGAGCACCCGGACGAGTTGCGGATCGATCTCGATCCAGGCCCTGGTGTGAGTTGGGTGGACGTCCGCATTGTCGCGCTGGAGGTTCAGTCACTCCTAAGCGAGGTGGGTCTTCGCGGTTGGCCCAAAACCAGCGGTTCACGTGGGATGCATGTGAATGTGCGGATCGAGCCGCGCTGGACGTTCAGCGATGTGCGTCGCGCGGCACTCGCGCTGTCACGCGCGGTCGAGCGGCGTGCACCTGCCATAGCGAGCTCGAATTGGTGGAAAGAGGAGCGTCATGGCGTGTTCCTCGACTACAACCAGAACGCGAAAGACCGCACGACTTGCTCGGCCTATTCCGTACGCCCGCTCCCCGATGCCCGTGTGTCCGCACCGCTTCACTGGCACGAAGTGCCCGACTGCGAGCCGGTCGACTTCACGGTCCTTACAATTCCGAAACGCTTCGCGGAAATCGGCGATCCGCACGCGGGGATGGACGCCTCGGCCGGTTCGCTCGAAAAATTGCTCGAGCTCGCGGCAAAAGACGAGGCCGCCGGCCTCGGGGACGCGCCCTGGCCCCCGCACTTTCGCAAGATGAAAGGCGAAGCCCTGCGCGTGTCCCCTTCGCGCGCCAAGTCCACTGCAGAGAAGCCTCGGAGGAGGATGCCACTCGTGGTTGTTGCGAAGTCGCCAGACAAAGACGCCGCGCTTGCGGGTCTGGAGAAGTGGAAAAGTAAATATCCCCAGGCCGCCGAATTTCTTACGGTAGATGACGTACTCACCGATGCCATGCGAGGCAGGTTTTCTACTTGGACCCGGATTCGAGTGAACCTGCGGCATGTGCCCGAAGCACTACGGCCGCCGCAAGAAACTCCTGACCCGGATGAGGATCCGACGCGGGAATGGCGTAGAAAGCGCGGCTCGAAGGAAGACGGTTGAGGATTCTTGCGAGGGTCAGCGGCCGGTGGCGAAAATCGCCGACAACTCTTGCGGGGGAACGACTTCGAGTTGCGCATAGGTGCAGTCGCTCGGCTTCTTGTCTGTGCGCCACCTTCGAAAATGCGCCATGTGACGGAAGCGGGCGCCCTGCATGTGCTCGTAGGCGACTTCGACCACGAGTTCGGGTCGCAACGGCTCCCACGAGAGGTTCTTGCCCTGACTCCAGCGGCTCTGGCCGCCCGGCATACGATGCGCGGCTTCACCGACGGCCAGTTCTCCCTCGGCCCAGCGCCTCCACGGGTGGGAGGCGAATGCGTCCTTTCGATAAGGCATGAGTTGTTCTAAGAGCTCGTGGCGCTTTTCTTCCGTAAAGCTCGCGCAGACACCGACGTGCTGAAGCGTAGCAGAATCATCGAAAAGACCTAGCAGCAGGGAGCCGATCTCGGTGCGTTCGCCTTTCTTGTACCATCGAAAACCGGCCACGACACAGTCACAATCGCGCTCGTGTTTGACCTTGAGCATCGCGCGTTTGTTCGGCTCGTACGTACCTGAAACGAGCTTGGCCATTACCCCATCGAGACCCGCCCCCTCGAAGCGACGAAACCAATCGGAGGCGACACTCGAATCGGAAGTTGCTGGCGTCAAATGTAGGGGCGGAGCAGCAGATGAAAGCACCGATTCCAGGTCAGCCCGCCGCCTCTGGAACGGTTCGCTCCGCAGGTCCCGATTCCCTTCGCTGAGCACATCGAAGAACACCATGGACGCCGGAGTTTCATGCGACAGAAGCTTCACCCGCGATGCGGCTGGATGTAGGCGGAGCTGTAACGCATCGAAATCCAGCCCGGCATTCTTCACGATCACGATTTCGCCATCGAGCACGCAGCGGGCAGGCAACTGCAACAGTAACGGCTCGACCAACTCGGGGAAATAGCGATTCAGCGGCTTCTCATCGCGACTCTGAATCAGGATCTCGTCCCCGTCGCGGAACACCAACGCGCGAAACCCATCCCACTTCGGCTCGAAGAGCCAGCTTTCGCCCGTCGGCATTTCGGCAACTCGTTTGGCGAGCATCGGCAAGATGGGCGGGTTCACTGGAAGATGCACGCCTCATGTTATACCACGCGCCTCGATTTCAGGAACCATTGTGTCTGCCCTACGCTGGCTCAACCAGAAACACTCTCACTATCTGACTCGCATACATCAAAAAATAATGGATACGCTACCCCAAGCAAGTGGACGCGGATCTTAAAGGGCGCCCATTTCAGCAACCACTCTCAAGTGTCCGACGGTTGGGTGGACATTTGCTCCATCATCTTCTTTTTCATTTCCTGCGATGTGGGTTCTGCCATGTGAGTGGCAACCATCTAAGTGTAGCCCTCGGGAATCGACAACCGTGCCAGAGCGGTCGCCCAAAACGTGCCCATCACCGGTCCCTTTGCCGCGGCCCCGAGCTTGACCGCCTTTGCAACTACTTTGTCTACGTTTCCCGTCAGCACGTGTTCCGGCGTGTCCGACTACGCCGAACGTCCGCCTGCAACTTCTTCTTGCTTCAGTCTTTTTTATTGTTATATAATAACTTCTGCGTAACAAAATATGTTGCTATGCTCGGGCAGCACTCAAACCGCTCTATTGGCCCACTCGTCGGAGACCGTGAGCGGGCGTCGAAGGGCCGGAAGGAACTCGACCGCAAACGTGTACCGGAAGTGGTGAGCGTCGCCGCCAGGGATAGCGAGATCGAACCCAGCCCTTAATTTGCCAATCGTCAGTCGAGCTGGCGATCGTCGATTCGCCACTCCTGGAGCAGGTTAAGGAGAAACGAGTTTGTCACTCCAGGCGCAACGAAGCATCTGCTGTATCTCGTTGAAAGTAAGCAACAAATTCTTCGCTTGGCTCAGGATGACCGGCGGTGCGCGTCTTTCCGCCGGCTGCTGAAACCGGTGACCTCACGTCCGACTCGCAACCTGCCGAAACAGCTTATGCGTCGGTGCGGATGCTTAAGCGCCGCTCGGAAGCATTAGGCAGATAGAGCAGCCGAGTGCGCGGACAAACGCCGGACGCTGGGAGAGGAGCTGGGTTTGAGTGTGCGGGCAGGTATGATGGGCGGTTCCTTAATCAGGGTTCCCCTTCTGATCCTGGTCAGCATCGCGGGGTGGGCTCAAACACCCTTCGATATTGTTCCGGGAGGCGTCAAGCCCGACTACTATGCCGCGAGGGACATGCAGGCGTATGTCAGCTTCCGGTTCGCCGGGGAGTCCGACTGGTGGACGAGCCATCGCGTCCTCATCAGAAAGGGCGAGGGCCTCACCTTTGACGGCCGACGGGCGAAGTGCGGGAACAAATTTTCCCTGAAACTGCCGCCGGGCGCCCGGATTTTGCCGCCGACCATCCGATTTGTGGAAAGGCTGCCCCTGTTGCCTCCTCGGGCTCCGGACCTTGTCTTTCCGACTCCGGAACGCTTTGATTTTCCGCCCGGGCCGCTGCCGCCACTCTCAGAGGCGCCCTCGTGGCCTGAGGCGCCGCCGCCGTACGTAATCGGCGGATTCTGGATTGCGCCCGGCGGCCTCTTGCATTGCGACAAGAAAAATCAGAATTCCAAGGATTGCAAGCAGCATCCGAAACCTCCGCCAGCCGTCGCGCCGGAGCCTTCGTCCGGGGCGTTGTTCGCAACCGGACTGGCGCTTCTGCTTTCCGTGTTAACGTTGTGCCTCAGGCGCTTGAGGAGATTCGCAAGTCTGGCGCCGATCTGCGTTTCCCGCAAACTAAGCATCACGCATCTGTTTGAAATAGCTAAGTTTATGCCGTAGCAAGTGGAATCGACGATTCGGTCTTAAACCTGCTGCGTGGACTTTCCCCACACTCGGATCATCTATAAAGCAGGGGCAAACAAAAAGCTGGCATTCAGCCTGGCTGAGAGGAGTCTTGATGCGCTTCCGCGCGGTAGCCACTGACTATGACGGCACCATTGCCGATGACGGCCGGGTGGAACCATCGGTGGTCCGCTTGCTCGAGGCGGTGCGCGCGTCCGGGCGCAAGCTGATCCTGGTGACAGGCCGGCATCTGCCCGACCTGCGGAGCGTCTTTCCGCGCCTGAGGGTGTTCGATCTTGTGGTGGCGGAGAATGGCGCGCTGCTCTACGATCCCGCCACCGGCCAGGAAGAGCTTCTTTCCGAGACCATTCCGGCAGGATTCATCCGCGAGCTTCAGAATCGCGGAGTTACCCCCTTGAGCCTGGGACGCGGCATTGTGGCCACGCGGAGATCTCAGGAAAGGACCGTGCTCGACGCGATTAGGGATCTCGGCCTCGATCTGCAAGTGATCCCAAATAAAGACTCCGTGATGGTGCTACCTGCCGGAATCAACAAGGGGACGGGTCTCAAGGCTGCTCTGCGCGAATTAGGTATCTCCACTCACAACCTGGTGGGGCTGGGCGACGCCGAGAACGATCATGACTTCCTGCGCCTGTGCGAGTGCTCGGTGGCCGTCGCCAACGCCCTCGATAGCGTCAAGAAGCGGGTGGATATCGTTACTCAGGGGGATGACGGACAGGGCGCTTCGGAGATTCTGCGAGCGCTGCTCGCCGACGATCTGGCAGGGTATGAGCAGGGAGCCGTCAGCGGCCAGAGGCCGGGAGTCAGCAGCATAAAGGGTTAGCTGAACCGTCAGCCCTGGTAGTGAGCTTCATGGTTCGACCTGAAAATTCACGTTGCTGGTCAGCGCGCCGCTCGGCGTGACGGCCTAGACGGGGCCCGTTTCGGGGCGCGGTGCTGCTCGGTGGTCTCTCCCGTCGATGGTCGACGAATGCGCCGTCAAGGTTTGATACCAAACACCACTCCGTTGTTGAGGGCTCCTCCAAGCAGTGTGGTGCCGTAAAGATTACCGACTGGGTCCCTCACCAAGCCTGCCAAGGGCCATCCGCCATCTGCGCCCCCGGTGAAGATGTGCAGTACGCTCAGCGTGCCAGCAGTGCTCAACTCAAAAACAGTTCCGCACAGAGAGCCCAATTGCCTACAAGAGAGGTCCCCATACAAGGACGCGGTGCCGTATAGGTTACCCGCTGGGTCCATCACCAAGCCGTTCGATGGAGCGCCCCCATCGGTCCCGCATGTGAAGCTGTAGAGCACGGTCTGCGTACCACTACCGTCCACTTTGAATACTGTGCCGCAGGAAGGAGTGCTGCCGCCGTACGACGCTGTACCGTAAAGGTCGCCGGCTGCGTCTACAATCAAACTTGCTTGAGGTCCTCCTCCATCGGCACTTCCATTGAAGCGGTACAGCACCGTCTCTTTGCCGCTCGCATCATGGACCAGACCCGCTCCGGGATTTGCTCCGTCCGTGCCGCCGATGAAGCTGTAGAGCACGGTCTCCTTGCCGGTTGGATCAATTTTGAACACAGTCCCACACTGGCAAACGTAGTCGCCACCACCGTAGGTTGTGCCGTAGAGATTACCCACCGAGTCCCGCACCAAACCGTCTACCGGGTCTGAACCGTCCGGCGTCCCGGTAAAGTTGTACAAAACGGTCTCCTTGCCTGTCGCATCGACCTTGAACACAGTTCCCAGCCCGGAGTTACCACCGGCCGCAGTGGTGCCGTAAAGATTGCCCGCTGCATCTCGGACAAGGCCGGCTTGTGGCCCTTCCCCGTCTGTGTAGGGCCCTGTGAAACTGTACAGTACGCTTTCCCCCCTGATATCCAATTTGAATATCGTCCCGCAGCCAGACCTGCAGTTAGCGTTGCCTCCGCTTTCTGTGGTGCCGTAAAGGTTGCCGGCAGTGTCCCGGATCAAGTCGCCCACGGGGCCTGATCCGTCCGTCCCCCCGGTAAAGCTATGGAGCACTCTGTAGGTTTGCGCTTGAGCCGGCACGCTCGCCGCCACCAGCAGCAGCCCCATCAAAGCCGTCATCCCCGCCACCGCGCTGAATCGCCCGCTCATCTTTCGCATCTTTCTCCTCCATTGAATGCGGCCACCCGCGTGGACAGTTGCCGTAGTATACGTCATAAGACCCTACTACCCACCCTGGGACAAGCTTTTATCGGTGTCGTGGTTGGAGGTGCTCAGCTTGGGTAAGGATGGCGAGGGAGTCAACTCCGAAGCCGGCGGGAGCGTCCGCCAGCCGCTTCCACTCCATTCAGATGTTGCGGGAAGGAGCAGATTGAGCTAGGATAAAGAAAGGAAGACAATGTTACGGAAAGCTGCAAACACCCGAAGCCTTAACGTCAAAGACCCCGAGGCCCATCGTCTGGCCGAGGCGATCGCGAGGGAGACCGGGGAAACCATCACCCGCGCGGTCACGGAAGCGTTGCGCGAGCGCTTCGAACGCCTGCAAAGCCGGCGGGGCAAAGCCTCTGCGAAGGACCTTCTGGCAATCGCGCAGCGAGCGTCGGCCCACGTAAAGAGGCCCTATCTGGACCACGCCGAATTCCTCTACGACGAACACGGCCTGCCCAAATGATCCTGGATACCTCAGCGCTAGCCGCAATTTTCTTCGGCGAACCCGAGGCCACCCAGTACACCGCGATCATTCACGATGCGGAACGCTGCCTGATCAGCGCCGCCAATTTTCTGGAGCTCGCCATTGTTGTCGAAACTCAGATCGGCGCCGAGGCCGTCCGCCAGTGCGACATGTTTTTTCGGCGGGCCGGCATCGTGATCGAGCCTTTCACGGTTGAGCAGGCGCATATCGCGCGCCAAGCCTTCCACGACTTCGGCAAGGGCCGGCACTCCGCCGGGCTGAATTTCGGGGATTGCTTTGCTTACGCCCTCTCCAAGATTACGGGTGAACCTCTCCTATTTAAGGGACAGGACTTCGCGAAAACGGACATCCTTTCCGTCTTGTGACCTTCCGGCTCCGAAGGTTCTGTCTCCGACCGGAGGCTCGAACCCGAGCTCCCCATTTTTCAAGAGTTCAGCAAATTGGGTATTCCGTCAGACGGTGGAAAATACGCCGCTCAGTGTCTTTATGGGGCCGGATCATTGATAATATGCTGGCTAGCTTGAAATAAGTCGACCGCTGGAGTTCACCAACATGATCAAACCCCTCTTTGAACACGCAGCCTTACTGGCAGCGGCGATCCTGCCGGCAGTGTTGGCAGTCTTCGCCAGCGGCGCGGCGCCGGGCTCGACGCCGGCGGCCGAGCAGTCTGCCTGGAAATCGATCAGCGCGTCAGGCCTGCTTGAAGACATCAAGACTCTCTCCTCGGACGAATTCGAAGGCCGCGCCCCGGCTTCGCGCGGCGAACAGTTGACGGTGGACTACCTGGTGTCGCGCTTCAAGCAAATCGGTCTTGCGCCCGGCAATCCCGACGGAACCTACCTGCAGAATGTGCCGCTGGTTGGAATCAAAGCCAATCCTGACACCGAACTGGTGCTTTCAAAGGAAGGCGCCGCGCCCGACACCGGCATGGGCAAATCGAGCGTGATGCATCTCCGTTACGGTCCCGACTTCATGGCCTGGACCAAGCGCGTGGAGCCTGAGGTGTCGCTGGCCGCGCCGCTGGTGTTCGTGGGCTACGGCGTGGTGGCGCCCGAGTATCACTGGGACGACTATAAAGGGGTGGATGTGCGCGGCAAGGTGCTGGTGATGCTCATCAACGACCCGCAGATCCCGGACCCGAAGGACCCCTCCCAGCTCGATCCCAACATGTTCAAGGGCCGCGCCATGACCTACTACGGCCGCTGGACCTACAAGTTTGAAATCGCCGCCGCCAAGGGCGCAGCCGGAGCCCTGATCATTCATGAGACGGGTCCGGCCGGCTATCCCTGGGCGGTGGTTCAGGGCAGCAACACGGGCGAGCAGTTCAGCCTGCTCTCGGCGGACCAGGGCCATTCGCGCTGCGCCGTCGAAGGCTGGATCACAACCGAAAAAGCGAAAGCGCTGTTTGCGAGTGCAGGGCTCGACTTTGACGCCTTGCACAAGGCGGCCCTCACCCGGAGTTTCACGCCGGTGCCGCTCGGCATGGAAGCGTCCCTCAAGCTCACCAACACCATTCGCGACATCGAATCGCACAACGTGATCGGCAAGCTCGAAGGCAGCGATCCGAAATTGCGCAACCAGTACGTGATCTACACCGCGCACTGGGACCATCTCGGCATCGGTCCGGAGGTGAACGGCGACAACATCTATCACGGCGCCGTGGACAACGCTTCGGGAGTGTCCGGGGTGCTCGAGATCGCGAGGGCCTTTGCTGAGGTGCAGCCCAAGCCGCGCCGCTCGATTCTGTTTCTTTCCGTCACCGCCGAGGAGAAGGGCCTGCTGGGCTCGCAGTATTACGCCGAGCATCCTCTCTACCCGCTCAAGGACACGCTGGCCGAGATCAACATGGACGGCATCAACGTGCACGGGCTGACGCGCGACGTCACTGTGATCGGGCTCGGCAACTCCCAGCTCGACGACTACCTGCGCCAGGCGGCCTCGGAGCAGGGCCGCAGCTTGCGTCCCGATCCCGAGCCTGAAAAAGGGTTCTACTTCCGGTCAGACCACTTCAACTTTGCCAAGCAGGGCGTGCCGGCGCTCGATCCCGACTCTGGCATCGATTACATCGGCCGGCCCGAAGGCTGGGGCCTGAAGATGCTCGACGAATACACCGCCAACGACTATCACAAGCCTTCGGACAAGATCAAACCGGACTGGGACTTCGCCGGCGCGGTGCAGGACCTGCAACTGCTTTTCTCTGTGGGCTACCGTGTAGCCTCTGCCGATAAGTTTCCGGAGTGGAGCGCCGATAGCGAATTTCGCGCCAAGCGGGAAGCCATGCTGGAAGGCGGTAGATGAGGAGGAGAAGGAGATGATGTAGATGAGGAGGAGAAGGAGATGATAATGAGAATGAGGATGAGGATGGTGGGCGCCAAACTGGTCGTTTTGGTCTTGTCCTTTGGGGCGGGACTTTTGACGGCTCGCGAGAACAAAGGGTCTTGCCCACCTACTCCTGCAAAGCACAAGGCACCGGCCGTCGCACCGCCGCAGACGGCCCCCGAGCCGGGTGAGCAATTTGCGGGCGCGGTGGCACTGATGCTGGTCATTAGTGATAAGGGTTATGTTTGCGACGCTCGAGTGCTTCGCGGAATCGACAAGGAAATCGACGAACAGACTTTACAGACGGTGCGGCAGTGGCACCTTCAACCAACACGAAAAGACGGGCATAACGTTCCTGTTGTGGCTGACATGAACGTCAATTACTGGTGCAAGGACGGCAAACTCATTCCGTTGCCTGCGACTCTTCCTGCTTCGCAGCCAGCAAAGTAGCCTTCTACGGCTCCACCCGAAAACTTACATTGCTGGTCAGCGTGCCGCCCGGCGTCACCACCCGGACGGCGCCTGTGCTTGCGCCAGCCGGGACCGTCGTCTTGATGGCAGTGCTGGACTCAACCGTGAAGCTCGCCGCAGTGCCGTTGAAAGTGACGCTGGTGGCGCCCGTCAAGTCCGTCCCCAGGATAATCACCGTCCGCCCCGCCTCGCCTCCAACGGGCACGGTTTCCACGAAGGCAGCCAGGCCCATATCCAAACTGAACGCGGTGCCCGCTCCGCTGGATCCGCCATACACCGTGGTCCCGTACAGTGTCCCATCGGTGGCTTGGAAGAGGCCGCTGGCGGGATTTTGTCCGTCGAAGGCATCGAAGCTGTGCAAGACGGTGAACTTGCCGCCCGACGTGATTCTAAACACATCTCCGTTGGAGTAGGCGCCACCGGAATACGCAGTTCCATAATAATCCCCGTCCGTGGCAAGGGTAAGCCCGGCACGTGGGTCGCTGCCGTCCGCGCAATTGGTTTGGGAGCAGAAGGCATAGAGCGTGGTCAGGGCGCCATTCGGGCTGATTTTGAAGGCGGTACCTTGGCTGTGAGCGCCCCCGCGGGCCGTGGTTCCGTAAAAGTTCCCGTCCCTGCCCTGTACCAGCGCGGATAAAGGGCCATAGCCATCTGCGCATTTCGCCTGAGCACAGAAGCTGTGGAGCGTGGTCAAGGCGCCTTGCGGCGTAACTTTGAAAACTGTGCCACAGCCGCCTTGGCAGGAACCGCTTGCCCCGCCGTTGTATGTGGTGCCGTAAAAAAGGCCGTCGGTGCCGAGCGCAAGTCCTGCCTGAGGAGCTTCTCCGTCCGCGCATCCAGTCCGAGAGCAAAAGGAGTAAAGCACGCTGAAGGCGCCGCCGGACGTGATCGAGAAAACGGTGCCCGCGGCGAAGAGCCCTCCGGCGCTGGTGGTTCCGTAAAAGCTTCCGTCTCCGCTTAGCACTAGGGGGCCGCGAGAATTCGCGCCGTCAGTGCAATTCGGCGGCGAACAGAAGTCATGAAGGCTTGTCAGCTGGCCGCCGGGCGTGATCTTGAAGATGGTGCCGGAAAGGTAGGGCCCGCTCTCGGCGGTGGTGCCGTAAAAATCCTCGTCGGTGCCCAGCACCAGGCCGGCAGCCGGCGCAGCGCCATCGTCACAGGATTGCCGGCTGCAGAAGCTGTAGAGCGTGGTCAGCACGCCGGTAGATCCGATCTCGAGCACTTCGCCGGCGCCGTTGGCTCCTCCGCCGTTGCTCGTTCCGTAGAGGTTCCCGTCGGTGCCTTGGGCCATAGTTGCGTACGGGTTAGCGCCGTCGGTGCCGTCGAAATTCACCAGCGTTGTGAAGGTCTGCGCCGAAGCGGTCATCGCCGCCAAGCAGAGCGCATAGACCGCGCACGCCATCTTCCAACATATACGCCAGCAGGCCGGTCGACCGCGACCGGCCATTTGCACCGGCTCGGTCCGCAATCGGCAAAGCAAGCTGGCCACGCCACGCCACGTCCTGAGTGAACGTTGCTGCACCCTCTTATCGCTATGTTCGTGCATGGCCTTCTTCCCCCTGGACTAAGAAGTGCGATCAAGCGCCCGCAAGTATACACCGTTATGCAAGGGGATTCAGCGGTAATATCTCCGAACGTCGCAGTGGAAGGAGTATCGAGCGAGTAATCCGGGGCCGGGCACCAGAAAATAAGGAAGCGAACGAGTCGTCAAACAGGCGGCCTCGCCTGCGCCGGTCAGCGCCAGTTGTTGTTGGACTGCCGCTGGTGACGGTCTCCGCCGGGTCCTGCACGTGCTCCAGTTCGAAACCTCTCCAGCGCCAACCGCGTCCAACCCTCTTAGCGCTTCCAGGGAGGAGCTCTTGCTGGGCGTTCTGTGTCATTCCGGCGTGCTCCACCAGGCAGCTTCGCGCTTAATTGCTTCGCTCACGAAATTCAGCTTAGAATAATCGCACTCAGTTTACGGAGCACGACAATAGTGCATTGGTTGGAAGCTTATGCGGCTCACCTCGGTCATGTTCTGGGCCGATACGGCGGGGGTGGACTGTTTCTCATCAACGTTCTCGACTCTTCGGTGTTGGCGTTTCCGCTCATCAACGATATCTTGCTGATTCATATGGCGAGCCGCCATCCTAATATGGGCCTGCTTTATGCCCTCTACTGCACGCTGGGATCGATGACCGGCTCATTCGCCATTTACGGCCTGGGCCGGGGCGGAAGCCGTCTGCTGAGGCGCAATCCCGAAATGCGGGAGGCAGGCCGGGTGCGCCGCTGGCTTCGGCGGAATGATTTCATCACCGTGCTGGTGGCCTCGGTGCTGCCGCCGCCTACGCCCTTCAAAGTGGTGCCGGTGGTGGCGGGCGCTCTCAGGATGAAGGTGCCCCGGCTGGCAGCCGCCCTCATCGTGGGCCGCGGACTCCGTTTTTTGATCGAGGCTTGGGTCGGCATCCGCTACGGCAAAGAAGCGGAGAGCTATCTCAGAACTCACCTGGTATTCCTGTCAGTGCTGACGGTCTTTAGCGTGCTTCTTCTGTTTTTCGTCTATCGCTACCTGCAGCAGACCGCCCCGGCTGATTCAACAACCGCTCCCCAGGAATGACTGATTCCCATTCGAGCTGGCCGGGCCGTCGCTTCCTCGATTTGTCCGTAAGCCGCCATCCGCAGACGGCTGATCAGCGGACTGCGGATGGGCTCACGATCCGATGTGGCAAACGCTCGAACGATATGACAAAATGGAGGCCATCATGAAAACCTCAGGAAAGCGAAATCGTTGCCCAGCGACAAGACAGGAGAAACATTGCATCCCGATCTACAGACGGTGATAGATCTACAGGACGTCGATCGCAGGATCGGCGAGCTAACGTCGCGGATTGATTTCATCCCCACCCAAGTTAAGAAAATCGAAGACCAACTGAACGAATTTCTGCACGCTTACGACGAGCACAAGCGCCAGCTCGCGGCCAATCAAAAGGCGCGCCGCGATTTCGAAGTCGAAATCCAGACGATCAATGGCAAAATCTCGAAGCATCGCGACCAGCTCTACGAGATGAAGAGCAACGAAGCCTACAAGACGATGCTGCACGAGATCGGGGGCGAAGAAGCCAAGATTCGCAGCATCGAGGACCGTATTCTGGAAAAAATGGTGGAGTCCGAACAGTTGGAGCAGTACGTTAAGGACGCCTCGGCGCGCCTCGACAGCGAACGCTCCCGGGTGGCCGAAGAGAAGAAGCAGTTGGAGGGCGAGCGCGCCCGAGACCTCTCCGAGCGCGTCGAGGCTGAAGGGCGGCGCCGGGCTCTGGCAACCTCACTCAGCGACACCACCCTGCGGGTCTACGAGAGAACACGTAAGAGTCGGGGTACGGTGGTGGTCCAGGTGGTGGATGGCTCCTGCAGCGGCTGCCACGTGAAACTCCGTCCGCAGTACTACAACGAGGTCCGCGGCTCGAACAGCTTGATGGTGTGCGAGAACTGCGGGCGGATTTTACATTACGTCGATTCTCCGATTGATAAGGCGGCGGACGGGACGCGAGTGGTGATGTAGCGATGATCTCGTACTTGCTTTCTCAGCGTTATCATCCGGCGACCGGTCAAGTCGCTTTGAGGTGACCCGTGTCTGACCCGATGCGAAGAATCACGATTAATCCCGAGCAGTGCGGCGGACGGCCCTGCATGCGAGGGATGCGTATCCGAGTCATCGACGTGCTGGACCTGCTGGCCGCCGGTCTCAGCGCGCAGCAGGTGCTGGAAGAGTTGCCTGATCTCGAAATGGATGACGTCAAAGCGGCGCTCGCTTACGCTGCCCGACGTCTGGATCATCCCGTCTTGGTGGCATGACCATCTGGCTGGACGCTCAGATCTCGCCAGCTATCGCGACTTGGATCACAGCGCGGTTCGGAGTCTCCGCCATCGCTCTGCGAGACCTTGGGCTTCGCGAATCAACAGATCGCGAGGTCTTTTTCGCCGCTCGGCAAGTCGGCGCCGCAGTGATGACCAAGGATGAAGACCTTTGTGATTCTGCTTGAGGAGTTGGGAGCGGCTCCAGCGATCGTCTGGTTGACGTGCGGTAACACGTCGAATGCTGAGCTCAAGCGCCGCCTGACGGACGCCGGAAGAAGAACTTTCGAGCTCTTGGAGAAGGGTGAGCCCTTGGTGGAAATCAGTGCCACCTAGGCTAGCGGTGGGAGGCGATCTGCTCCCGGGCCGCTTTCTGAGCGAGCAAATCGCAGCGGATGTTGTCAGGATCAGTGGCGTGACCCTTCACCCAGGCCCAGGTAATCTGGTGCGATTGAACCAGGCGGTCGAGCTCGGTCCAGAGGTCGCGATTGAGGACGGCCTTGAGCCCGCCTTTCTCGCGCCGCATCCAGCCTCTGGCCTTCCAGCCGCCGATCCATTCGGTGATGCCGCGCTTCACATACTGCGAGTCCGTGTAAAGCGACACTTTGCAGGGCTGTTTGAGAGCTTTCAGCGCCTCGATCACCGCCGTAAGCTCCATGCGGTTGTTGGTGGTTTGCGCTTGGGACCCGAAAATTTCCCTCTTGAGATCGTCAAAACGAAGGATGCACGCCCAACCTCCGGGACCTGGGTTGCCGATGCAAGCGCCGTCCGTGCTGATCGTCACTGCTCTCATGGTGGAAGGTACAATGTAGCATGACGCGGGATGGTCGGCCGGCGACACCCGGAGCGCCAGGTGCTAGGCAGCGGGCCGAGAATACTGATTAGCCGGGAACTGAGGACTGAGAGAGGTTCTTATGACTGAAACCGCGGCGGCTCTTTTACCGGCAATCACGCCCTTGACTGTGCTCAGCGAAGAAGAGCGGATGTTTCAGGCGGCCGCGCGTGAGTTTGCCGAGAACGAGATCAAGCCGCACGTCGTGGAGATGGATCGCGAGGGCGTCTTCCGGCGCGATCTGATCGACAAATTCTTCACCCAGGGTTTCATGGGCATGCACATCCCGGAGGCCTACGGGGGCAGCGGTGGATCGTTCTTCATGGCGGTGCTGGCCATCGAAGAATTCTCCCGTGTGGACGCTTCGGCAGGGGTGGTGGTGGACGTTCAGAACACATTGGTGGCGAACGCCATCGCGCGTTGGGCAATCGAGGCGCAGAAAAGGACCTGGCTGACGCGTCTCGCTACCGATACGGTAGGCGCTTATGCGCTATCGGAGCCGAATTCGGGCAGCGATGCTTTTGCTCTGCAAACCCAGGCGCGGGACGATGGCGATCACTACGTTATCAACGGCCGCAAACTGTGGATCACCAACGCCAAGGAGGCGGGACTTTTCATCCTCTTTGCCACCATCAACCGCGATCTCGGCCATCGTGGGATTACGGCTTTTCTGGTGGACCGGAATATGCCGGGGTTCAGCGTGGGCAAGAAGGAGGACAAGCTCGGCATCCGCGCCTCGTCGACTTGCGAGCTGATCTTGGAAGACTGCCGCGTGCCCAAGGCGAATGTGCTGGGCGACGTAGGTAAGGGCTACAAAGTAGCGATAGAAACCTTGAACGAGGGCCGCATCGGAATCGCCGCGCAGATGCTGGGCGTGGCCCGGGGAGCGCTGGAGCACGCCTTGAGCTACGCGAAAGAGCGCCAGCAGTTCGGCAAGCCCATCGCGGACTTTCAGGGTATTCAGTTTCAGTTGGCGCGACTCGCCACCGACGTCGAGGCCGGCCGTCTGATGACTTACAATGCCGCGCGTCTGAAGGACGCCGCATACCCCTACGTGAAGGAGGCCGCCATGGCGAAGTATTTCTGTTCACAAGTGGCCGAGCGCGTGGCGAGCGAAGCTGTCGAGGTCTACGGCGGATATGGGTACACGCGCGATTACCCAGTGGAGAAGTATCTGCGCGATTCCAAGATCGGCAAGATCTACGAGGGCACTTCGTTCATGCAGCTTCAGACCATCGCCAAGTTGATTCTGGCGCGGCCTTGAAGGTCGAGTCAGTGTTTGCGCTGCGTGTTGGCGCTGCGCAGTTGAGTGCAAGCCACCTCGTCCGCGCTTCCGTGAGTTTGCAAGGCCAGAGCGCGGTCGCATTCTTCGAGCGCGCCCGCCGGATCGTGATTCTGAGCCAGCAGGCTGGCGAGTGCAACGTGAGCGTTAGCGTTTCCCGGCTGGAGCCGCAAGTACTCGCGATAAGTGGTGATGGCGCCGGGGTAGTTCCTCTCCTGCTCGAAGGCCTGGGCGAGTCCGAGTCGAGCTTCGGCGAGGCCTGAGTCGCCGCGCAGGGCTTCTTCAAAATGGAAGACGGCGTCGGGCAGTTTTCCGGCGCCAAGCAACGCCGCGGCGAGGGCGTAATTGCAACGCGGGTTGTAAGGCGCGAGTTTCACCGCCGCTTCTGCCTCCGTCATCCCTTCCCGCGATTGACCCGCTTTGAGCAGAGCCAGCGCGAGGGTGGCGTGAGTCTCCGGCGCCTGCGGCGCGAGCTTAAGCGCTTGCCGGAGAGAGGCTGCGCCGCCGGCCGCATCTCCCAGCTCGAGGAGCGCCTCGCCCAGCCCGCTGGTGGCCTCAGGATTGCCGGGGCGCAACGTGAGACTCGCGCGGTAGGCGTCCACCGCGCCCTTGTAGTCGCCGCGCGCAGCCAGAGTCCTGGCGAGCTGAAGCTGGTAAGAAGGGTCGGCCGAGGCCAGCTGTGTAGCCGCCTTCAGCTCGGCCTCGGCGCCCGCCAGGTCGCCGCTCTGCTTGAGCGCTGCCGCCAGCTTCTCATGGAGCGCCGCATCGTCCGGGCGAAGGCGCAGCACCTCCCGATAGCTCGAGACGGCGTTAGTCCAGTGCTTTTGATCGGCCTCGAGATCCCCAAGCTCCGCCAGGGCGTCCGGCATGTCGGGCCGCTCGGCGACGGCTTCGCCCAGCTCGGCGGCGGCCTCTTCACTGCGCTCTCTGGCCCGGAGTGTCACACCCAGGCGGTAGTGGGTCTCCGGACTGCCCGGCCGCAACTTCAAGGCTGCCTGATATTCCGCGATCGCCTGGTCCAGCCGTCCGGCAGACGCGTAGGCATTCGCCAGGTTCAGATGCGAGTCGGCGTCCTGGGGCTTGAGCTTGACGTCTTCTTCGTACTCCGCAATGAACCCGGCAAGATCGCCCGCGGCGCCCAGGGCTTCGCCCAGATTGCGGTGGTAGTCCGGCGACTCCGGCGCGAGCTCGGTGGCCTTTTTCAGCTCGGGGACCGCCGCCATCAGGTCGCCCGTCTTTCTGAGCACGAGGCCTAGCGCTTCGTGAAGCGCCGGATCATTCGGGCGCAACCGCAGAGCTTCGCGATATTCGCTCGCGGCCGCGGAATCATTGCTCATGGCGAGATAAGTGGCAGCGAGCTCTGTGTAGGCGCCGGCATCGCCCGGCCGCTCCCGAATGATGCGGCGAAATTCCTGAATAGCGTCCCCGTAATCACCCGCCTTGCGCAAGGCCAGGGCCAGATCGAACCGATAATCAACCTGGTTTGGACGCAGCTCCACGGCGCGCCGGTACTCCTCGATGGCATGGATGAGATCATCGGCGGCAACAAGGGCGTTGGCGAGGCTCAAGTGAAGCTCAGGATCCTGAGGCCGCAGTCTTACCGCCGTCCGGTACTCGGCGAGGGCCTGCGGAGCGCGGTCTCCGGCCTCGGCGAGAGCGAGCGCCAAGCCGGCGTGCAGTTCGGCACTCTGCGGAGCAAGCACGAGCGCCTCATGCCAGCGCTCGATCGATCCGGCGATGTCCCCGGCCTGCTCGAGCGCTCCAGCGAAGGCGGCGCGAATCGACACGTCCCGGGGATCGAGCCTTATGGCCTGCTGAAATTCCTGCGCCGCCTCTGCCGGTTGACGATTCAACGCCAAGGCGCCGGCCAACGACTCGTGCGCCGCGGCACTCCCGGGACGCAGCTTGATCTCCTCCTGATACTCCTCGATCGCCTCAGGCACTTCGCCTTGCGATTCGTAGAGCGCGCCAAGATTGATGTGAATGCCGGGGAAATCGGGCTTAAGTCGCAGCGCTTCGCGATATTCCCGAACCGCCTCGTCGATTTGATTGAGAGCGCCGTAAGTAGTGGCCAGGTCGAAGTGAAGGTTTGGGTCTTGAGGCCGGAGGGCCAGCGCTTTGCGATAAATGTCGACGGCTTCGTTCAGTCGGCCGGCATGGGCGAGCGCGATACCCTCTTTGGAGAGAGAGGCGGCCGTGGGCGCCGGAGTCTCATTGCCGGTCTGCTCGCGAGCAGCCGGCGCCGATGCAGGCGAAGCGGAGGCCGGAGCCTGGCGGGCAATCCGATCCTGCCCCGCGACCGAGCCACCCAGCGCACCCGCGAAAAGAGCGGCCGAGAGAATCTCCAGTGCCCGCCAGCTGCGGCTCTCGAGTGCCGTTTGGGTCACGATCTTGGGGCAATTGGCTCGCATTCAACTCAAGGATAACTCGCTGATACCGTGTTCCGCCCGGTGCGGCGCGCGGCCTCTTTATCTCACGCTTGAATTGGATGCAGGCTCTCGATATAGTGGGCGCCCGGCACGGTGATCTGGGCGCCGGACCAGCCCGTCACCGTGATCGAGGCCAAGTGCGATACAGAGCCGCTGATTGATAGCGGCTACGTGCGGCGGAATCGGCCGCGTGACGGCGTCTAAACTATTTGTCGCGACCGACAGACTTCAGAATGTCCTGGGCGCGTGCCTGGGCGACGTGCAGGAAACGAGGATTGCTCGAGATCTGTTCGAGCGAGGGAATCATCAGTTCAGGCTCGGCCAGGTCGTCATTCCTTAGCGCGACCTGAATACTCAACAGCTCCTGGGGCAGGCTCAGCGGGTCGTACTTGATGGCGTACTCGAGCGAATCGACGGCTTCTTCCGCGCTGGCCACTTTCTCGAAGATATCGACCAAGTCTCGGGCCTGCTTTTGTTGGGTGAAATTGAATCGAGCTTCGTTTTTCTGGCCTCCGCTTTCGTAAGTGAAGGTCTTCAGGCCGAGATTGGCCACCTTTTTCCGGCTATTCAAATCCGCGTCACGAAAGTTATTGAGCTGAGAGGCGAGGGCGAACATTTTTTGCGTAGTCGCCAGCGAGAGTTTCAGGGCGCGGGGCCGGGCAGGATCGCTGAGCGGGCGGCCTTCGTAACTGCCGGAGCCGTCCGAATTCACGCTTAGCGCGAGATATTCCGGGACGCTGCCGGCGAGAGTCCGGGTATAGGTGATGCGCGCGTTTGAGGAGGGGGGAGCGGTGGAGCTGGGAGCCTGACCCTGGGCCGCGCAAGCCCAAACGGAAGGCAGCAGGAATGCCGCCGCCAGCAAGCCGACCGCGTGGTTGCACGTCGCACGGAGACGCCACCGTTGCGGAATGAATCTCATGTTGAGACGGGCAAGCGCCTCAACCGGGCCGGAAACCACTGCAATGGCGCGGAAGAGTTCAACATCATCTCGCCTCGGCGAGGGCGCCGAGCTCGGCTTCTTCGATGTCGAAGTTGGCGTGAACGTGTTGCACGTCATCGTGATCTTCGAGCTCTTCGATCAGGCGCATCATCTGACCTGCTTCTTTCCCGCTGAGCTTCACGTAGGTCTGCGGGATCATGGAGACTTCCGCCGCCGCGGGAGTGATGTTGGCGGTTTTCAGCTTGTCGACCACTTGCTGGAATTCTTGCGGCGGGCTGAAAATCTCCCAGTTACTGCCGTCTTCGGTCATGTCCTCGGCGCCGGCTTCAGTGACAAGCTCCAGCAGCTTACCCTCGTCCGCCTTGGTTTTCTCCACCACGACGTAGCCCTTCTTGTTGAACATCCAGGCCACGCACCCATTCGCACCGAGATTGCCCCCGCTCTTGGAGAGAATATGCCGAATCTCGGAAAGCGTACGGTTCTTGTTATCGGTCGTGATCTCGATGATGAGCGCCACGCCGCCGGGCCCGTAGCCCTCGTAGACGGATTCCTCGTAAGTCGCTCCGGGAAGTTCGCCGGTCCCCTTTTGAACTGCCCGCTTGATGTTGTCCGCCGGCATGTTCTCTGCCTTGGCGGCAGCCACCGCGGTGCGCAGCCTGGGGTTTGAGTCGGGATCACCACCATGGCGCGCCGCGATCGTGATTTCGCGGATGAGCTTGGTGAAGATCTTTCCGCGCTTGGCGTCGAGCGCGCCTTTCTTGTGCTTGATCGTGGCCCACTTTGAATGCCCTGACATAGGCGGTTCCTTTTCGGCGGACGCTCGCCCCGATGGCCGAATCTCCGCCTCGAAGCGGCGTTCAAGTATGAGGCTAATTAGGAATGTTAGCACAAGCCCGGCGTATAGGCCACGCGGCGCAGCGTGAAAAATAAGCCCGATGATGCCGACCCAGGCGCGACTTTTTGACACGGCAGGTGTTTCCAGAGTGGGATTCTGTTGAGGGAGGGAACCGTGCGTAAAGCTTGTTCAGGGATCGTGCTTCTGACTGGCTGGATGATAATCTCAGCCGGTAACGCCGCAGCTCAGGGCGGAGAGATCTTCGGCGGCTATTCCTACCTGCGGAGCGATTCCGGCCCTGGATACAACACCAGCGGTTGGGAAGGGTCTCTCACGGGAAATTTCAATCGAGTTTTCGGCCTCGAGGCCGACCTCAGCGATCACTATAACACCCCTGCGAGTCCTTTTTCCTACACTAACGGCTTCTCGTTTCTTTTTGGACCGCACTTCGCCTATCGCGCCATTCCCAGGGTGAATCCCTTCGTCCACTTCCTGGCCGGCGGAACGCGAGGAAGCCACGGACCGTTAAACTACGCTCCAGCGGCAGGCGCTTGCCCGACTTCAGGCTGCCCCCCTCTTGGACCGCTACAGGAGACGGCTTTCACGGCAGGCCTGGGCGGCGGAGTCGATGTGAAACTGGGCCGATTTCTCTGGATTCGCGTTATCCAGGCGGACTACCTGCGCTAGTATTTCTCGAACGACGCTCAGAACGACGTGCGTATCTCTTTCGGAGTGGTGCTGCGTTTCGGGCGCTGAACCGGCTCGGCCTGCTACGGTTGCTGTCCGGAGGAATCGGCCACCGCTTTCATCATCGCGTTCAACCTGTCCCAATTCTGCTCCACGAACGCGGCATTCTCAGGCGAGACGGATGGAGGGTACTGCTTGATCTGGCCTTGCTTCTTCATGCCCACAGCCATTTCCGCGCCCATCAACGTGCCGGTCATCACGACGAAGTCCCGAGTGGTAAGGCCGGCGCTCTTGATCGCCGACGTCACGGCTGGATACTTCTCGGTGGTCCTCACCGCATCCTCAATGGTCCTCGCGTCGGACTGCGACTCCATGTCTTTTTCGAGACCCGGGTTGTCATGGGAGAGCTTCACGAGCGCTTTGGACGCCGCCACGAACTTGCCCACATTCTCCATGGTCAGGTGATAGCCCCGGTACTCTTTCGAATCGGCGTCAGCCGGAGGATTGCCCCGCTGGGCCGCCTGGGGGGCGGAGATTGCCGCTGCGCCGAGCAGCAGCACAACGGTTCCTGTCAAAGCCGCAACTTTCGTACGATCGATCATAGACCTTAATACTCCTACTCTTAAATGGCGCATCTTCCTTGCGCCCCGGAGGCGGGTCAACTTGCGTTCACAACGCGCCTGAGCATTTCATCCACCAGAGAAAGCGGCAGACCAACCACGTTGGAGTAGCATCCTTCGATGCGCGTCACGAACCGCGACGCGCGACCCTGGATTGCGTAGGCGCCCGCCTTGTCCATTGGCTCCCCGCTCGAAACGTAATCTTGGATCTCGGTCGCGCTGAGTTCGCGGAACCATACCACAGTGCTCGAGTGCTCCAGCGCCTCAATCTGGCCCGGCGCGCGCACCAGGCACACTCCGGTGAGCACCTGATGGCTGCGACCGGATAGCATCTGCAACATACGAGATGCGTCCTCGCGGTCTCCGGGTTTGCCGAGGACGTCACAGTCGACAACCACCGACGTGTCCGCCCCCAGAACAAGGCTTTCGGCGTGCGACTGGGCCGCCACTTGGCGGGCTTTTTCGTGGGCCAAGCGGCGCACAAGAGTCACCGGAGCCTCGCCCGGGAGACTCTCTTCCACAACAGAACTCGGACGCACTTCAAATTCAAAACCCGCGCTCCGGAGCAGAGCCTGACGTCTCGGGGAGCTCGAAGCAAGAATCAATTGCATACAATCCCGATTATAACGTGCGGTAATTGGCTGAATAAGCTTTCGTCGAATCGCGCCGCGTGTTACACTAACCTCCCAAAAGTCCAAAAGCGGAGGCGATGATGGAAGAAGTTGGAAGGATCGTGCCGCGGGCCCTCAAAACGCACGTTCAAAGAGACAAGACGCCGCTGCTGGCAGTGGTCACGGGACTGTGGCCGCGAGTGGCTGGCCGGGCTGTTGCAGAGCAAGCGCGACCGGTGGCCTTTGCCGCCGGCGCCCTGACCCTCAGCACTTCCAGTGAGGCTTGGGCGGTTCAGCTTCAGGCATTGAGCGGCGAGGTTTGTGCTGCCGTCAACAAGGCTTTGGGACAGCAGCTCGTGAAGCACCTGCGCGTGAGGGTTGCCCGGCGGCCGGGTGTGGAGATGATAACGCCCTTGGCGAAGGCGAAGACTCCCCAGCTCCCGGCTGCGGCCCACGGCCGGGCCGAATCGCATAACGATGCAGACAGCAGCCCTCTCGCAGCTTTGGATCCGGAAACCCGCAAGGTTCTGGCACACTCTTTCGCCAAGTATTTTGCCCGCGCACAGCAAAGGATCCACTGATGGCGCTCAGTGAAGATGAAGTCCGCTACGTGGCGCGGCTCGCGCACCTTGAACTCACCGACGATGAGGTGCGGCGCTTCCTGCCCCAGCTCGATTCCATCCTGGACTATGTCGCCAAGCTGGACGAACTCGACATCAAGAACGTCGAACCCATGGCGCAGGTGCTTGCGCCGGGCTCGCCCGATTTTGCGCTGCGGCCTGACTCCTCACACAGGACTTTCTCGCCGGACGAAGCGCTGGGCAATGCTCCAGAGCGCCGCGACAACCTCTTCGCCGTGCCACAGGTAATCGAACCCTTCGACCAGGCTCCGGGCCCTCGCCGCGAGTAGCGACTGAGCGTTTTCGCCCCAAGGACTGGCCGGACCCCTTAATCTGTATGGACTTGACTTCGCTGAGCCTCAGCCAGATTCGCGATGTTCTCCGGCGCAAAGAGGTATCGGTTGCGGAGTTGGTGCGCGCGCATCTCGTCCGAATCAATCGTGTCGATCCGGACGTGCGCGCTTATCTCACATTGTCGCCGGAGCGCGCGCTGGAGCAAGCCGCTCGCGTCGATCGCGCAATTGCGGCGGGTGAGCTTCTCGGACCCCTGGCCGGACTGCCGGCTGCCGTGAAGGACGTTATTCTGACCCGCGGCGTCCGCACAACCTGCGGATCGAAGATCCTGGGCAACTACATCGCGCCCTATGACGCTACGGCCGTGACGCGCCTCGAAGCGGCAGGCGCGTGCGTGCTTGGCAAGACCAATTGCGACGAGTTTGCCATGGGATCTTCCACGGAAAACTCGGGGTTTCTTCCCACGCGCAATCCGCACGACCTCACCCGCGTGCCGGGCGGCTCGAGCGGTGGATCGGCGGCCGCGGTAGCGGCCAGTCTGGCTACGGTGGCGCTCGGCTCCGACACCGGCGGCTCTATTCGCCAGCCGGCGGCGCTTTGCGGCGTGGTTGGCATGATGGGCACCTACGGGCGCGTGTCGCGCTTTGGTCTGGTGGCCTTTGCCAGCTCTCTCGACCACGTCGGCCCCTTCGGCCGCTCCGTCCGCGACGTGGCGGCGGTGCTGCAGGCCATTGCCGGACGCGATCCGAATGACTCCACGTCGGCCGAGGTCCCGGTGCCCGACTACGAATCCAGCCTCGAAGGAGGCGCCGCCGGCTTGCGGGTGGGCGTCCCGCGCGAGTATTTCAACGGTCTGTCGCCCGAAATCGGCGGGAACATCGAAAAGGCGATCGGCCTGCTCGAGACGCTTGGCTGCCGCACGGTTCCCGTCAGCCTGCCGCACACGGACTACGCCATCGCCTGCTACTACATCGTGGCCACGGCGGAGGCCAGCTCCAATCTGGCCCGCTACGACGGCGTCCGCTACGGCCTGCGCGCGGCCGAATACAGCGGCTTGCGCGAGATGTACGAGAAGACCCGCGACGCCGGCTTCGGAGCCGAGGTGAAGCGGCGCATCATGCTTGGCACGTACGCGCTCAGTTCCGGCTACTACGACGCCTACTATCTGAAGGCGCAGAAGGTTCGGACCTTGCTCGCCCAGGACTTCACCGAAGCATTCAAAGAGGTCGATGTGATCGTTACTCCCACGTCGCCCGTGCCCGCCTTTAAACTCGGAGACCGCACCGACGATCCGCTCCAGATGTATCTGGCGGACATCTACACCGTGACAGCCGATCTCACCGGCATTCCCGGCATCAGCGTGCCCTGCGGGAACACCAAAGGAGACCAGCACAAGAACGAACCGCCTCTGCCGGTCGGATTGCAACTCCTCGGTCGGCACTTCGACGAAGCCCGGTTGCTGCGAGTGGCCTACGCATTCGAGCGGGCCGGCGGATTCGAGATCACTTGAGGGCCGCGTCGCCGCCTCAAATAATCATCCTGAGAGTGATGGAGAAGAGCCCCCCCACTCTCACGCCTGCGTGTTCTGGATCGAGATTTCGAGTTTGTTAGCCGCCGTGAATTCCAGAGCCTCTTGAAAGCGAAACACACCTGCCGTGCAACCGAGCGCGCGCGTACAAGAGGCACCGGCCGCACTGGCGAACCCTATCGTTTGTTCTAGGGGCCATTGCTCCAGCATGCCCGTAATGAATCCCGCCGTGAAGGCATCTCCGGCACCCGATTCATCGATCGCCTCGACAGAGTAGGCGCCGGCGCCGAAGGTGCGGCGCCCCGAGCGAACGAAAACTCCGCGACGGCCAAGCGTGATGGCAATCGTGCAATCAGGGTTCAAGCGCGAAAGCATCTCGGCTTGCGACGACGGGTCGTCGCGCCCGGTGAGCGACCGCGCTTCGTCGTGGTTGGGCAGAAAAAGATCGGTATAGGGCAGCGCCGGTTCGACGCTCGCGAGGGAGACACGAGTTCCAGTGCCGATTACAACGTCCAACACCGTCATCAGCCCCCGCCGTTTCGCCTCGCGGAAGAGTGTGGCGAGATCATTCGGCTGCCAGCCCGGCATGACCAAATAGCCGCCAACGTAAAGCGCGCGCGCTGCGCTCAGCGTGGAAATGTCGATGTCGCGCAGGCTGAAGTCTGCATTGGCGCCGATACAATGAAAGTAGCGACGGTCCTGGCCCTCGACGTTCACGATGTAGGTGGTCGAGGTGGGATGCGTGGGGCTCCTGCGCACGGCCGAAGCGTCAATTCCGAGTCGAGTCAAATCGCTCAGGACGAAGTCGCCGGGAAGGTCCTGCCCCGTCTTGCCGATCACGGCGACCTTGCGCCCGAGGCGAGCGAGACAGGCCGCGGTATTGGCCGCACAGCCGCCGGCGCCCATCACGTAACTGTCGACGAGCGCAAGTTCTCCCGCGTCGGGAAGGCGCGCGATAGGGCTCGCGAAAGTATCTGCGATGAGGATTCCGGCCGAGATCACGTCCACCATCAAGCCAGCAGCTCCCGCGCCGCGCCGGTGATTCGCTCTACTGAGGGAATGTAGAAATTCTCCATGACGGGCGCAAACGGGACCGGCGTATCGGGCGCCGCAATGCGGCGGATGGGGCCGTCCAGGTACCCGATGCAGCTTTCAGCCACACGCGCCGCAACTTCCGCGCCCCAACCGCCGGTGAGGTTATCTTCCTCGACGATGATCAGCCTTCCGGTCTTGCGGACGGAGCTGAACAAGGTCTCCCAGTCAAAAGGAACCAGCGTCCGAACATCGATAACTTCAGCGTCGATGTGATCGCTCTCCAGAACCTTTGCTGCCTGCAGCGCCCGGTGCACCATGAGGAGATTCGCCACCAGGGTCACATCTTGTCCTGAGCGCAGCACCTTCGCCTGGCCAAATGGAACCAGGTACTCCTCTTCGGGAATCAGGGCGGTGAGCTGCAGACCCGACTTTTCCTTGCGGGCTCCTTTGCTGCCGTATAGAAGTTTGTGCTCGAAGAAAATGACAGGGTTATCGTCACGAATCGCCGCTTTCAAGAGACCCTTTCCGTCATAGGGGTTTGAGGGGCATACCACCTTCAGTCCCGGTACATGCATGAAGAATGCTTCCAAAGATTGACCGTGCTGGGAGCCGCGCGTGGTGGCTCCGACGGGAGCGCGGAACACCATGGGCACCGATACCTTTCCTCCTGACATGTAGCGCAGCTTGGCCGCGTTGTTCGCGAGCTGATCCATCGCCAGAAACAGAAAGTCGCCGTACTGCACGTCGGCGACAGGACGAAGTCCGCCGAGAGCCGCGCCCGTGGCGAGGCCCGCGATGGCGGCCTCGGAGATGGGAGTATCGAGGATCCGTTGGTGACCGAACTCCTCTGACAGTCCCAGCGTGACGGTAAAAGCGCCGCCGAATCCTCCCTCGATGCCGATATCTTCGCCCAGCAGAATCACCCTCTTATCACGCCGCATTTCCTCGCGCAAAGCCTCGCGCAGAGCCTCAACCATCGTCAACTCACGGGCGCCTGACAGCGCATTCGAAACTGCTTCAGTTGGCGAAGACATCGGTAAGACAATCCTCCGGCTTTGGACTCTCGGCTCGTTCCGCAAGTTCGACGGCCTGATCGAGCTCTCTCTCGGTTTCCGCCGCCACCGCATCCACCAGCGACGGGTTAAGAACGCCCTCCGCGGAGAGCTTCGCCTCGTAGAGAGCAATCGGATCGCGCGCCTTCCACAGGGCCACCTCTTGCTCGGTCCGGTAGTGCCCCGGGTCGCTTCGCGAGTGGCCGGCAAACCGGTAGGTCTCCAGTTCCAGTAAAGTGGGACCTAATCCCTGCCGGGCGCGCTCGCGCGCTCTGAGCATACGGCGGTAGACCTCCTCCACGTCGTTGCCGTCAACGGTCTCGCCTGGAATTCCATATGCGGCCGCTCGCTCGCTCACGTGTTTAACCTTCATCACTTTTTCCACCGCCGTAGAGGCCGCGTACTTGTTGTTCTCGCACACGAACACGACCGGCAAATTCCAGATCGCTCCCATGTTGACAGCTTCGTGGAAAGTTCCGATGTTGGTGGCGCCCTCGCCGAAGAAACAAGCCACAATGTTCGGCTGTTCGAGATATTGAAACGCCAGGGCGTAGCCTACGGCGAGCGGGATCCCGCCGCCCACGATCGCGATGGCGGGCAGCATTCCGGCGTCCCGGTCGCCCACGTGCATGGAGCCGCCCTTACCGTGGCAGCATCCGGACGTCTTGGCGAACAATTCCGCCATGAGGCTGCTGAGGGAGACTCCGCGCGCCACCGCGTGAGAGTGCGGGCGATGCGTGCTGGTGATCATGTCCCGCGCTTCAAGCGCCGCGCACACGCCCACCGCCGTAGCCTCCTGCCCTTGGGACTGATGGATAGTGCCCGGCAAGCGCCCTTCCAGGAAAAGGTAGTACACCCGCTCCTCGAATCTGCGGCACATCACCATGCGCCGGTACATCTCGAGTTTGTGTTTCGCCTCTATCTCGCTCATAGCGATTTCAAATGAATTTGAATTCTCTCCAGAAATTTCGCGGCCGTCACCCCGTCCACCACGCGATGGTCAGCGGCCAGAGTCAGAGTGCACCTGTCGCCGATCTCAATTTGGCGGTTGCGAACGACCGGCTCTTCCCGAACCGCCCCCACGGCCAGCATCGCCGCAGAATCCGGAGGGATGATCGCCGTAAATTGTCTCACCCCGAACATCCCCAGATTCGAGATTGCGAGCGCCGGCGCGCCCTCCGGAAGTGGAGTGAACGGCACGCCCTGATCGGCGGTCTTCAGCGCCTGGCGCATGTGGTGCGCGTGCCCTTGCCATCCGACGGATGCAGGATCGGGAACGGGTACCCACGATAACCCACCGCTGGTGGCCACAACCAGAAGAACGTCGGCAGACGTTCGCTGCTCGACCATGCCGTGCAAGTAGCGGACATTCAGCCCTGGCAGATCTCGCAGGGCCAGCGAGGCGGCCCGCACGAACACGTCGTTCAGCGACAGATGCGAATCCGGATATTCTGAATTCCACTGTTTGCGCCAAGCCAGTGCGGCCGCGACATCGGCGTCGACCATGACGTAGAAGTGAGGGATAGCCTGAACACTCTTCGTGGTGACCGCCGCCATCGGGTGGGCAGGTCTCAATCCTGCGCGCGGCGCGAGCGCCCGGTCCAGGTCGCGACGTGTAATCAGCCCGTCCGCTCTCGAAGCCACCAGCGTCCTGAGGTCTACACCGGCTTCCCGAGCGCGCAGCCGGGCCGCCGGCGTCGCAGCAACACGGTGGTTCTCACCTGCTACTTCGAGACTTGCCAGTGGCGCGCTTGGAACCTGGCCGCGTGCGGACGGATCGGACCGGCCCTGCCACCCTGATCCTGCCGCCGCGGCGTCCCCCATGCCGCCATTGCCGAAGACTTCATCGGCCAGATCCGTGAGCACGGCGACCGGTGACATCGCGCTTGCCATTTCGCCCTCGCCGACAAGTATGGCGCGCAAGTACCCCGACCTGTACGACTCCACCTCCATCGTGACCTTGTCGGTTTCCACTTCCAGAAGGGCTTCACCCCTCGTCACCGGGTCGCCGGGTTTCTTGAGCCACCGCAGAATCTTGCCTTCCGCCACCGTCTGACCAAGGTCCGGCATGATGATGTTGTGGATCATTTAATGTAGCCTATCAGACTAGTCTTTTAATCTTATGCCATATCGATAACTTGGCAATAACTTCAGATCGCGCCAGGCTTCGTGGACACCTGCGAAGCCTTTGAGTGTAACCGAAGATCGACGCGCGACGCTGAGTCAATGGGTACGGGACGAAGCACGGCGCAGAAGATCGTGCTCCGCGCCGCAGGCCGATGGCGTTTGCTAAAATCTGCTTGACAGCCAACTGTCAAGGCCGCTTACACAGCGCCTTCAAGGGTACAGGAGGACGTCGGGATTGAAGGGAGAGTCTTGATTACGAATCCGTCTGCCTCAGGGCAGGCTGCCGGTCGATGGGTGGTGCTTCTTACCGCTGGTGTGGCGGCTCTGGGCGGGCTTCTTTTCGGCTACGACACCAGTGTAATTTCCGGCGCCATGCTGTTCCTGCGCGCGGATTTTCGCCTTTCCAATGCCCAGCTCGAGTTTGCCGTCGGCATTGCACTTGCCGGCGCGCTGGTGGGCTCGGCGCTCGCCGGATACAGTACCGACCGATGGGGCCGGCGCGTGGTCTTGCTGGCCACCGGCGTCGGGTTTGGCCTCTTTTCAGTCCTGAGCGGCCTCGCAACCGGCCTGGTCATGTTCTCGGTAGCTCGTTTCTTTGTGGGAGCATGCATCGGGGTCGCCTCACTCGTCACACCTCTCTATCTCGCCGAGATGTCCCCGGCAAAAATTCGGGGCGCTTTGGTTTCCCTCAATCAACTTGCGATCACGGTTGGCATCGTGGTGGCCTACTTTGTCGACTATGCCTTGGCGGCGGGCCGCGACTGGCGCTGGATGTTTATGACGGCGGTTTTTCCAGCCATGGCGCTGATCGTGGGTATGATCTTCCTGCCGGAAAGTCCAAGATGGCTCGCGGGCAAGGGACATCGCGAGCGCGCCTTGCAGGGTTTTCACCGCTTAGGCCGCGGTGAGGAGGCCGAGGCCGAACTGCGCGAGCTCGAACAAGCCTTGCAAGAGGAGCAGGAAGGTTTTAGAAGCCTCTTTAGACCCGGATTTCGCGTTGCCGTACTGATCGGTGTGGGGCTTGCAATCTTCCAGCAAATTACCGGAATTAACACGATCGTCTACTACTCGCCTGAGATCCTTCGCATTGCCGGCTACCCCTCGGCAAAGGCGGCCATACTGGCGGCAGCCGTGATCGGCGTGGCTAACGTGCTCGTGACCATCGTCTCGATCTTTCTGGTTGACCGCCTCGGGCGGCGCCCCTTGCTTCTTCTGGGAACAGCTGGCATGGCTGTGGCTCTGGCGCTGATAGGCGCCGCCTTTCATCGCCAGTCTGCCGGGGTGGTGGTGTCCTACGAGATGATTGCCTATGTCCTATTCTTCGGGATCGGTCTCGGTCCTGTCGTGTGGCTGTTGATCTCCGAGATTTATCCGACGAAGATTCGGGGTAAGGCGATGTCGGTCGCGACGCTCTCCGTGTGGGGATCGAACTGGGTCGTCGCGGGCACGTTCCTGTCCTTGATTCGCGCTGCCGGACCGGCTGGAACGTTCTGGATCTTCTCGTTTATCTGCATCTTGGCGTGCGGATTCTGCTTCGCATTCGTGCCCGAAACCAAGGGCAGGACTTTGGAAGCTATCGAAACTCATTGGCGGCGGTCCGGCCACGAAAATTCGCCGTAATCCGCATCCATTTTCCCTCCCCCGGGACGCAAATTAAAAAAAATTTATCTTGACAGCCGTCCGAATTTTGGTTATCCAGTATAGGTTTCTGAGGATCGATTATGGATTATCGATAATCGGGGCAAAGTTGAGTGAAGCGATTGGACTCGACACGCACTTCTCCGCCATTGAACCGATCAGCCTGCGGGAGCTGGTGATCGGGGCTATCCGGGAAGCCATTCTAAATGGCAAGCTCTCACCCGGCGAACGAATTGTTGAAAGCCGGTTGGCTAAACAGATGAAGGTTGGCCAGAGCGTTGTCCGCGAGGCCCTCCAGGAACTCGAATTTCAAGGGTTTGTGGTACGGGTTGCCAACAAGGGAGCGTTTGTAACCGACTTCTCGCTCAGCGATATCAATGACATCTATCGGGTCCGCATGGAACTCGAGGGTTTCGCCGCGCAACTCGCGAAGGAGAGCGGAAAGCCCACGGCGGAAGACGTCAGCCAGATGGAGGCGGCGATCGCCCGAATGCAGCAGGGCGCGGACGAGTGTGACTTCTGGAAGTTTTCCAGGAGCGATTTCGAGTTTCACGAAGTCATCTGGCGCAGCTCCGGGAACCGCTATGTCGAGAGGGCGCTGCGCGCCGTGGCTACTCCCCAGTTCTCATACGTTCTTATACGGTCATTCCACCACACGCACCTTGACCTCCAGGCGATCACCGAGCAGCACCGTGACATCCTGGAGAACTTCAAAACCGCGGAGCCGGCGGCTTGCCGCCGCTATTTGAGCGCATTAATTGACGACTTTCGGCGGCAGATCGAAAGAAGCGTCACGGGAGAGGAATTGCTTAGTCCGAAGATGTGAACTCAGAGCATTCAGTTTTCTGACATCGAGCGCGCCGGCGGAGCTCGATAAGACCGAAGAAGACAAAGAGAGGTCGACTATGATGTCCCGCAAGATGGCAACCCGACTACTTGTTCGATGCCTGTTGGTGCTCGCCGCCGTTTGGGGAACGCGAGTCCCATCGGCCGCGCAGACTGTGAATGGGTCGTTTCACGGGAACGTGTCCGACTCGTCCGGTGGGGCAATTCCCGGAGCGACCGTTGTAGTGAAAAATGCCGCGACCGGAGCGCTTCGTCAGACTACTTCTGACGCTGCCGGTTTCTATACGGTCACCGAGATACCCCCGGCGCGCTATAACATCACGGTTTCCAAGGAAGGCTTCAGGACGGTCATTCAGGATGTTGAACTCCTGGTCGCCGAAGACCGCGAGGCCAATGTCAGCATGCCAGTGGGTCAGGTGACCCAGCAAATCGAGGTCACGGCTCAGGCCGCCGCCCTGAACACGACCAATAGCACCCTGGGGACCGTAGTGGGCTCCACCCAGGTTGTCGACTTACCCTTGAATGGCCGGCAGTTCACCCAGTTGATTCTATTGTCGCCGGGTGCAACTCCCCACGAAGGCGGGCAGCAGGCGGCCTTCCAAGTGTCTGAAGGGGGCGGGGGAATCAGCCCAGCCGTCAACGGCCAGGGAGCGAGGTTTAACAACTATACTCTCGATGGCGGTCTCAACAACGAAGTCTTTAAGCAGACCTGGACCATCAGTCCGCCCCCGGACGCGATCGAGGAGTTCAAGGTTCAGAGCCACTCGGTCGACGCCAGCGTCGGCATGGCTCCGGGCGCCAATGTTAACGTCGCCACCAAGACGGGCACCAACCATTTGCACGGCGACGCATGGGAATTTCTGCGCAACGACGCTCTTGACGCCGCCAACTTCTTCGACAACTTCTCGAATAGCCGAAAGCCGGCGTACCGTCAAAACCAGTTTGGCGGTTCGGTGGGCGGTCCGGTCATGCTGCCCAATTATAACGGCCGAGAGAAGGGAACCTACTTTTTTGGCTACTACGAGGGGTTCCGTTCAAGTCAAGGATTCACCGAGTTCGCCAACGTCCCTTATGCGTCCGAGCTGGGAGGCAACTTCTCGGATCTTCTAACAAACACCCAGGCAACTTCCAACGGCACGCCCTTGTTCGACGCCTTGGGGCGGCCCATCGACGTTGGACAAATCTATAACCCTTACAGTGAGGGATACACGCCGGGCACGACGGCGACGCAAACGGTGCGTGACCCATTTCCGGGGAACATTATCCCGTCCAACATGATCAATCCTCAGGCGCTGCTTTACATCAAGAGTTTGTACCCAGCGGCAAACTACGGCCCGGGCGGAAACAACTTCCCCAATTATTCCGGGACCAGCAACGATGCGGTTACCGGCAACCAATTTGGCGTGAGGCTCGATCACAGTTTCGGCAACAACGATACCCTCTTCGGAGCCTTTTACTACAACAAGGCGCTCGAGAATACACCCTGCAATATGCCAGGAAGCTGTAACATATTGAATGCCAAGGGACGAATCGTCAACATCAACTACACTCACGTCTTCAACCCCACCCTTCTCCTCACCCTCCATTACATGCACATGTTTGATGATTCCTCGTTCCTGGAGGGGACGCCCGCGGGCGTGGGACTACTGAATGCTTTGGGCGCAGCTCAGTTCGAACCGGTAAGAGACAATTATCCCTACGTTCCCTACGGGTCTCTTAGCCCTCGATTCAGCTCGCCCACCCAGTTCGCCGTGCCCCTGGGTCCGTTCCACACCCATGCCATCAATGCGGACCTGCAGAAGGTGGCCGGCAAGCATACCCTCGGGCTCGGTTATCTGGCTTACCATTTCCACAGCTTCGACGATGGCTGGGGAGAGAATCAGAACTTCGACCAGTACCCCACCAGTGCGATCATTGGGCCTGGCGCCAACGCTTCCCAGACCGGCGATGGTTTAGCCAGCCTGCTGCTCAACGTGCCCTCGTCACTGGGCGGATTTGAGGGAAGGACTTACGCCGATACTACTGATCTGTGGCAGGGAATTTACGTTCAAGACAAATGGCAAGTGTCAAAAAAGCTGACCGTCACTGCGGGCATACGCTGGGACTACATTCCGCCCATGCGGTTTAAGAACAATCAGGACTCGGGCTGGAGCGACAACTGCTCGTGCTTCCTGATTACCCAGCCCTACGGAACCCTTTTCCCGTTCGCCAATGTGCGGCAACGATACTTTGACCCGCAATGGAAAGAGTTCCAGCCTCGGTTCGGGATTGCCTACGCCATAACGCCGAAGACGGTTGTTCGTGGAGGGTTTGCCATATTCACGGACCATGGCGGCAACCTCATTCAGGAAACCCAGGACGATCGCATCGCCTGGCCTTGGGGGGTTGAGGTTGGAGGCTATATCAATATCAATCGAGGATATCCTACCGATTTCTATAGTACCCCGCCTCCCGCTTCCTCGTTCTTCCCTTCTCCCACCAACGCCGCGGGCCTAAGCATATTCGGTGGCGCCAACAACGAGAACAAGACCCCCACCTCGTTGCAATGGAATTTTGGCGTGGAAGAACAGCTCGGCCCTAGTACGACCGTGGTGGTAGACTACGTTGGATCGCGCGACAACCACATCGTTTTGAATTATAACGACAATTCACCTCCCCCAAACGACTTGGGGCCGGGACCCATTGCCGCCCGCGTGCCGTTTAAGAATGTCATACCGGATTTCGCTTACGACACGAACGTGGGATATTCCGCTTACCATGGGCTCGACGTGAAGGTGGAACGAAGGTTTTCGCAGGGCCTTACATTCCTGGGTTCCTATACCTGGTCACATTGCATGGACATCAGCAGTGGGCTTTACGACGGAGACCCTCTTCCCAATCCGTATAACCTCAGGTCGCTTTGGGGAAGATGTGACGAGGACTACCCCAACGTTCTGACGTTCAGCAGCGTTTACAACCTGCCCTTTGGCCGGGGAAGGCAGTTCGGAGGCGGCTGGTCCGGCCCCGTTAATGCGGTGTTTGGAAATTGGCAGACCGGCGGCATCCTCTCCGCCAACAGCGGGGCGCCGTTCAGTGCTCTGCTTTCTGTTGACAATGCTAATACCGGGATCGGCGGGCAATTTGCCGAGCAGATTTCTGCCCCCCGCCCTTCTGGATTCACGCCGAGCCGGGCCGCCTGGTACGATCCTAACTCCTTTGGGGTCTGCGCTCCCTACACCTACTGTGACGCGGGCAGGAACATTCTCAGAGGGCCCGGACGCGTTGACTTTGACCTTTCCTTGTCCAAGACCTTTAAGTTCACCGAATCAAAGTCGCTGGAGCTACGGTTTGAATCCTTCAATCTCTTCAACCGGGTGAACTTTGCGTCCCCCGGCGGAGGGGCGCAGGGCAGTTTCGTGAACTTCGGAGGTGCCGCTTCCGTCTACGAGGGAACACCCAATTACATGGGAATTTTCGCAGCCGGATCACCAAGAGAAATCCAGTTTGCCGCGAAGGTCTACTTTTAGCTTAGCCTAACAGGCAGCGGAAAAACTGTTAGGACGCGCTCGGGAAGGGCGGGGCTTGAGCCCCGCCGCAAATCGCTTCCCAACAGTTTCACCGAGATTACGCCTTTTCCGCCGCCCTTTGGCGAGGTTTCTAACCTCCGCGTCCCTTTGCTTTCTGATACAAAGGAGGCGAGGGGTCTCGTCAATGCTGTTTGGTCCGCCTGTGTGCGTTCGACGGAAGTCTTGTTTCCTCATCTTCGGGTTCCTCGGCCTGCCGCTCTCGGTGATTACCTCTTTGGAAGCGCAAGTTCCCAACTCAGTACGAGATAAAGCATCTGAAGCCTACCAGGCAGGTATGCGCTATCTTCACGACAAGCGCTACTCCGAAGCTCTGGATGAGTTTCGTCTCGAGGAGCACTATGCACCGGACCTTCCCCAGGGCGCCACCGGCGAGGGAATTGCCTTGGCTCTTCTGG
This sequence comes from Terriglobia bacterium, assembly GCA_035946735.1. Taxonomy (GTDB): domain Bacteria; phylum Acidobacteriota; class Terriglobia; order UBA7540; family UBA7540; genus Gp13-AA77. Next base: position 11,736 of record DASYYZ010000196.1, on the reverse strand, counting down.
GGCGCCTGGGAGAGGCCAACCAGGCGCTGACCAAGGCTTTGCAGATCGATGCGAGTGACTGGATGGCCCGCCGCGAACTGGGCATCGTGGAATGGCAGCTTGGCCAGAAGGACCAGGCAGCGAAAGAACTTAGAGACGTCGTAAAGCTGTTTCCCAGCGATCAGGCGGTCAATTCCCTTCTCGCGCAGTACGAATCCGAACATAAGAACTACTCGCAGGCGGTGGTTTACTTTGCCGCGGCTCCCGCGGAGGTGGCTGGTGACGCCAAGCTGAGCCTCATGGCCGCCGAGGCGCTGCTGAAGACGGGCCGGCTGGATGAAGCCAGGAAGCAATTGGCCGGACTAAGCGGTAATCTCAGTCCCGATGCGCAGTTCCAGTTGGGTTGGCTGCTCGGCCAAGCGAAGCAATACAAGGAAGCCATTCAGGTTTTCAATTCTCTGCCCAAGAACTACCCGGACAGGCTCAAGCTGAGCTACGGGCTCGCCCTGGCGTACTTTGAGGAGGGTGATTATTCGAAGTGTATCGAGACGTTAAAGCCGATTTCGGGCACTCCCAACGCGTCAGTGCTCAGCCTGATGGGGGTAGCGCAGGAGAAGAGCGGGCACACTGAAGAAGCCTACAGCGCTTTTCGCCAGGCAATTGCACTGTTCCCTACCGACGACGAAAGCTATTTGGATATCGCGACTCTTGCAGCGGTGCACATGAACTATGATCTTGCTATGCAGTCTGCGTCGATCGGGATCGAAAAGCTGCCGGAGGACTACAAGCTCCTCCTGACCCGCGGCCTCGTGCACAATTTGAAGGGGCAGTATGCCATGGCGCGCGCGGACTACGAGAAGGCGTTGGCCCTGGCGCCGGAGCAGGGCAGCATTTATGTGGCGCTGGGGATGTGCTACGAGGATGAGAATAAGTATTCCGACGCCGTAGCCATCCTGCAACAGGCGCTGCAGCGGCAAATCAAGGATGTGCTGGTGTACTACTTTTTGGCAGATGCACTGTTCCGCGAAGGCCTGACACCGGACTCGCCTCAATTCGAACAAGCCCGATCGGCCGTGGAGTCAGGTCTGAGCCTCGACCCTGGTTATGCCTTTGCATACCTGCAGAGAGCCAAGCTGGAGTTGATGACCAGTCGCACGGAAGATGCCATCGCGGATCTTGAACATGCTCGGAGGCTGGAGCCGCAGGCGCAATCGATACTCTACCAATTGGCCATTGCCTATCGGCAGGTTGGAAGAAAGGCCGAGGCCAGTCAGCTTCTGGCATCGGTCGTTCAGTCCAACAAGTCCGAGGTGGAGCAAGAAAGAGTGCAGAGGCTGGTGGGAATCATGGTTGACACTTCCTCGGCCGAAGCCGCCGGACCCTGACGATGACCGGGAAATAACATGACGCATGTAGGCATGGGGCTCCGAACCCTGCGTAGGAGCTGGATCATACCGGTCATCGGGGCCGTGTCGCTCCAGTTCCTAATCCTACCGGGTCTTCCTGTGGTCGGGGCTTCTCTGGCGCAGGATCGTTATGAGCAGCTTGTCGAGCAAGGGAAGCAGGCTGAGGCAGCCGGGAAAGGGGATGAAGCAATTGCCCGCTACCAGGAGGCCTTGAAAATCAAGGCCGGCTCGCCCTTGCTCCAGACCAGACTGGCCACGATTTATTTCAACCGCAAGGACTTCGAAAAGACCCTGGATTACTGTGATCGCGTGCTCGCGGCCAATCCTCGTGATCCAGCCGCCGCGAAGCTGGCGGGTATGGCGGCTTACCAGATGAACAGGTTTGAGCAGGCCGCAAAATATCTCCGGACAGCCCTGGCCACGCGCAGCAATGACGCCCAACTTCACTATTGGCTGGGTATGACCCTCTACGCTTTGAGTGATGCAAGACAGGCCTTGGACGAATTTTACCGGGCGCGCCTTTACAATCCAAAGGATATTGAAGTTCTCTACATGATCGGCAGGATTCATTGGCAGATGTCTACGCAAGCTTGGGAGGAAATGGTGAAGGTCGACCCGGATTCCGTCCGGGTCAAGCAGATGGTGGCTGAGCAGGACGAAGTAAGGAATCTTTACGCGGAAGCCATCGCGAAGTACAAGGAGATTATTCAACAACAGCCGGAGATGCCTGGTGTCCACTACGAACTTGGCAAACTATGTCTCCATATCGAGAAGTTTGCGGAAGCGGAGGAGGCCTTTCAAGGCGAGTTGAAGTTGAATCCCCACAGTCCCTTAGCGTACTACGGCTTGGCCGAGGTTGCCTTCCAGCGGCAGGACTTGCCGGTCGCGCTCGAGAACGCCAATCGGGCGATCAAGGAGAACCCTGACTACGGCGACGCATACGTGCTCTTGGGACGAATCGAGTCGAACATGGGGGACAAGCAAAAGGCGGTGGAAGTCCTGGAGCGTGCGACCGTCCTCTCACCATCCGATCCGTCCCCTTTCTATATGTTGGGGCATCTGTATACGGACCTTGGGAAGAGCGAACTGGCCGCGAAGGCCGTCGCTACATACCAACAACTCCAGGATGAGCAGGAGAAGGAGAAGCGAGTAGCACGGTAGCTGGCAACTCCACTTTTCTGGCAGCGTTGTCGATCGAGAGCTCGTGGGCGAAGGATGCGCAGGAAGGCTTGGTGAAGGCTTGGTAGTGAGAGACATTCGTCGCTGGGCGCTGAAAAACGCCACAGTCGTCGGCGCCGCAGCGAGCTTAGCCTTCGTCGCTCTGGTACCAAACATGGATTTGAAGGCCGACGCCTCCGAACCGTCCTGCGCCTCCTCGCTCGATCGAGGAAAGGATTTACTCGGACAACGGCAATTCTCACAGGCAGAAAATCTGCTGGTTGACGCCGCCAAGGAGTGTCCCAAAGTGGCCGAAATCTTCGAAACCCTCGGCCTCGCTTACGATTTTGACGGTCGTCCTACAGACGCTCAAGCTGCCTATCGCCGGGCGATTTCCATCGATCCTGGAAAAGCGGAGTTTCACAACAACCTGGCCGCGAGTCTCCTCCGCTCGGAACAGCAAGACGCCGCAATGATCGAGTTTCGGAAAGCGATTGGCGTCGATCCGGCGAACAAGACGGCTAACCTCAATCTCGCTACCCTTCAAGTCGCAAATAAGGACTACGCATCCGCCCTGCGTTTCCTACAGGCGGCGCACGTTGAGCGGTCGCAGGACCCCTTAGCTTTGTATCAGTTGACCCAAGCCTACTTCGGAGTCGGAGATAACCAGGCTGCTCACGAGACGGCCAGGCGCCTCGGGAAACTTCCCAATCTTGAGCCGGCCCTCCATTTTTCACTGGGTTTGCTGTCGGCGGAACACGAGGATTACGATCTGGCGGTGCAGCAGTTTTCCGCGATTCCGGAAGCGGACCGCGACGCTGCGGCAGACGTGAATCTCGGTATGGCCTACTCGGAGCTGAGGCGCTTTCAGGAAGCACGCGAGGCTTACGATGAGGCGCTTCGCCGCGATCCTTCGAACCCGGACCCCTACCTGCATATTGGGCTTGATTCCGCTGCGGCAGGAAATGATGAGGCTGCGGTCGATTGGATGACCCAGGCTTACAACAAGGGGCCGGACCGTCCCGATGTTTTGGAAGCGCTGCTGCGTCAATTGATTCGCGTGGGGAATTTTGAACGAGCGAAGGAGCTCCTCGACCCCGCTATCGCCGCGCATTCGGGAGAACCCGCTCTGCGCGAGATTCAGGGAGATCTTCTGCGGGGCGAAGGCCACTTCGAGCCGGCAGCGGAAGCTTACCGCCAGGTTCTCGCATTGCAACCCCGGCGAGTGAGCGCGCGAATCTCGCTGGCGTCGGTATACGAGCAGCTGCAGCAAAGCGACAAAGCGACGAGCGAGCTTCAGAGCGCAATCCAAGTGAATCCGCACAATGCCGAGGCTAAAGCGCAGCTCGGACACTTGGCGATTGAAGGGGGCAGGCAGGATGCTGCCAGTGAGTGGACGAAGCAGGCTCTCGCTTTGGATCCGAATAACCTGACCGCGAACGAAGACCGTGCCATGCTCCTGGAGCGCGCGGGCAAGCACGAAGATGCTCAGACGATTCTTCGGAAGCTCGCAAGGCTTGAACCGAAGAATCCTCGGATTCATTACCTGCTGGGCCGGGTGCTTCTCCAGCTTCAGAGAACCGAGGAGGCTCAAGCCGAATTCGATCTCTCGAAGAAACTGGAAGCCTCGCCCGCTCGAAACAGCGACTGAAATTCTTTCCCGCGCGCGCTTCGGCGTTGAAACTAATCATGCTCTATCCGATCTCCGAGGTTCGCAACTTCGTGACGGGACTCGACCACCCTGAGGGCGTGGCCGTGGGGCGCGATGGAACTCTTTATGCGGGAGGTGAAACCGGGCAGGTGTACCGCATCTCGGCTGACGGGACGGAGGTCAAGACACTCGGCACTACCGGCGGATTTTGCCTCGGCATAACGCTCGATTCACAGGAAAATATCTACATTTGCGACTGCGCAAAACGATCGCTGATCAAAATGACGCAAGCGGGCGCAATCACGGTGGTGGCGGATTCCATCGGCGGCCGGCGCTTCGCAAGTCCGAACTTCAGCGTTTTCGACTCTAACGGCAACCTCTATTTCAGCGATTCCGGTGAATGGAAACGGGCCGACGGCGTGGTCTACCGGCTCGGCGCCGGAGGATCGCTAGAGGTCTTCGCGCCCGGACCCTTCCACTTTGCCAATGGGCTGGCTCTGGACGCGGCCGAGCGCCATCTTTACATCGTGGAGAGCAATCTCGATCGAGTGATGCGTGTTGAGATCAAGGCCGACGGCGCTTCGGGCGTGCCCGAGGTGTACGCCGAAGGGTTGGCGCGCGTACCCGATGGCCTCGCCTTCGACGCGGCCGGAAACCTCTACGTCACCACCTACGCCTCCAACTGTATTTACCGTGTTTCGACGGACCGAAGCGTCAGGCTGCTCTGTCAGGACCTTGAGAATCTTCTTTTGTGCCAACCCACAAATTGCGCCTTCGGCGGTCCCGGCTTCGACCAGCTTTACGTTGCAAATCTAGGCCGCAATCACATTTCGGTACTCGATTTGAAGACCAAAGGTCAGGCGCTACGGTGTCAGCGGGCATAGCAGGAACGCTCTGCCCAATGCCGGCGAACGGCACCGCTTTCGCCAACCGGTAAACGAATGAACTTCAACGGCAAGGTGGCAGTGATTACGGGAGGCGGGTCAGGCATTGGCGAGGCCTGTGCGGGCGAGTTCGCTGATCGAGATGCCATGGTCGCGGTTGTGGACCGGGATTCAAAGGCAGGCGAGCAAGTGGCGGCTGCGCTGCGCAAAAAAGGACAAAGCGCGGAGTTCTTTGAAGCGGACATCAGACTGCGCGGCCAGGTGGAGCTTCTTGTGCAGCGAATCGTGGAACGGCTCGGAGGAATCGACGTCCTGGTGAGCAATGCCGGAATACAGCGTTATGGAACCGTCACCACGCTTTCTGAAGAGGAATGGGACGAAGTGATGAACGCGAATTTGAAGAGCGCGTTCCTGATGTGTAAGTATGCGATTCCCGAGATGATCCGGCGCGGGGGCGGCGCGATCGTTATCACAGGCTCGGTTCAGTCCGTCGCCGCAATGCGAAATTCCGTTCACTACGTCGTCAGCAAACACGGACTGCTGGGCCTCACACGCTGCCTGGCACTCGACTACGGAGAACAGAACGTGCGTGCCAATTGCGTTCTACCCGGAGCTGTTGACACGCCGATGCTGCGCTGGGCGGCGGGTCGCGATCCCGATCCCGCCAAGGTGATAGAAGCCTGCGACCGCGTCCACTTGCGAGGCAAGATGGGCCGCGCGGAAGAAGTGGCCCGGGTGATCGCGTTTCTGGCCAGCGACCTGGCCTCCTTCATGACGGGGTCGGCCGTCACGGTGGACGGTGGACTCCTGGTGCCGATCGGCGGTATGGCATTTCAGAAGACAGGAACCGGTTCTGCCGGGAACTGAAGCTTCGATTTGAGTCGGCCGGGCGATTGTTTTGGCCCTCCAAGGGTGCAGGGGCTTTGAAAGGCTGGGAATGGTAGATCGTCAAGACTGGGCGCCTGATTACGACGTCGACGATGTCTGCAAGCGCTTTTCCGTGATCTATACGGGAGCGATTTCAGACGTCCTCGACGAGATGGGCTATCGGCATCAAGTGCTGCCCCGGGACATTCAGGGTTTGTCCAGGGAACATCGTGTTGCCGGCCTGGCGATGCCGATCGAGGGCCAACCGACTGACAGCGCGGACCCCGAGGAAGTCTTTGTTCCGATGCTGAAGATGCTCGGCGATTTGGGCCCGGGAGACGTGATCGTTTCGCAGCCCAATGACGCCATGAGCGCCCACCTCGGAGAACTCTCGGCGGAGTCTGCCAAAATTCGTGGAGCCCGGGGCGCCGTGATCGATGGCGGGACGCGCGACGTTGAGTACATTTTGAAGCTGGGGTTTCCGGTTTTTTGCCGCTACCGGACGCCGCAGGACATTCTGGGAAGGTGGAGGCTGGTCTCGCACGGCCAACCCATTCAGATTGGGCAGGTGGCCGTGCATCGCGGGGACTTCGTTGTGGGTGACATGGACGGAGTCCTCGTGATCCCGCACGACGCGACCCTTGAGGTTCTGGCGCGGGCTGAAGAAGTGATGGGAACGGAAAACCTGGTACGCAAGGCTATTCTGAACGGTGTGCACCCTTTGGATGCGTACCGTCAATACGGCCGATTCTGAGGCCACAGAGGTTTAGGTTACACCGATGAAGCTGGGTTTAGGTCTATATCGGCACATGCTCGATGCGGAGAACTACCGTTTCGCCAAGCAGTGCGGATGCACGCACGTGATCGCGCACCTCGTTGACTATTTCAATCGGGGAGAGGATGCCGGCCAGGAGAATCAGCCGGTCGGCGATCGGAGCGGCTGGGGGCGAGCCGGTGATCCGGACAAGCTTTGGAGTGTTGAAGAACTGACGGCGCTGAGGCAGCAGGTGCAAGCTGCGGGTCTGGAACTGGCGGCCGTCGAGAATTTCGACCCTGCGCACTGGCACGACGTCCTGCTCGATGGTCCCAAGAAAAAACAACAACTCGAGAACATCAAGACCATCGTCATCAACGCCGGGCGGGCCGGTATTCCGGTGATTGGCTATAACTTTTCCCTCGCGGGCGTGGCGGGAAGAACGAAAGGACCGTTTGCGCGCGGCGATGCGCTTTCCGTGGGTATGCAGGGGCTGGATGAGACGCCGATACCGCGAGGCATGGTCTGGAATATGGTCTATGACCCCGAGGCTCCGCCAGGCACTATCGAGACTGTGGGGTCAGAAGTGTTGTGGCAGCGATTCCGGGAATTTCTCGATGCCGTGCTGCCGGTGGCCGAAACAGCGGGCGTCACTCTGGCGGCGCACCCCGACGATCCGCCGGTGCCGGGGCTGCGCGCTCAACCGAGACTGATCTATCAGCCTCGACTTTACCAAAGGCTGCTCGATTTGCGGCCAAGCCCTCGAAACGCTTTGGAGTTCTGCGTCGGTTCGCTCTCCGAGATGACCGAAGGTAACATCTACGAAGTGGTTGACCATTACAGCCGGCTCGGCAAGATTGCCTACGTCCACTTGCGGAACGTGCGAGGGAAAGCTCCTCACTATCGCGAGACGTTCGTGGACGACGGGGACGTCGATGTGGCTCGCGTGCTCGGCATTCTCAAGAAGAACGGCTTCGACGGTGTGATTATTCCCGATCACACTCCGCAGATGTCGTGCCGCGCTCCCTGGCACGCAGGTATGGCTTACGCACTCGGTTACATGCGCGCCCTTCTTCAACAGCTTGAGCAACGCGCTGCTTGATGTGGTCACGGTTTGATACTGCGATGATCGAGAGTCCTTAAACAAGGGCAACGGTTTTGAGCAGACGCTTTTACGTCAACGCGGCGGGAATCCTGCTGCTCGCAGGATGGTGCTGTTGGCTCAGCCCTCCGGTTGTTTGCGCCCAGGAGAAGACGCTCTGGCAGATTGGGGAGTTTGACCAGTCGTCGGAAGAGTTCGGGGTCAGTTTTGGTTTCGGTTCGCTGTCATCGGTACGATCGGATCCCGTATATCGTGTCGGCTCCAGCGACCCGAAACGGGATTGGTCCGGTTTCCAACCCGGCTCCTCCAACGGGCCGGCCGGGGATCGGGAACACCCCTTCACGGTCATCTTTTCTCTGTCCGGGCCGCCGCAGGGCCTCTACACGCTAACAGCCGGCATCCTGCCCTACATGCCGCGCCGGCCCAATTTGCGCGTGGACGTGAACGGAAAGCGCGGGACCTTCTATCTGCGTCCCCGGTTAAGCTATGACCTGGGTAACTTCCCAACCGCCTTCATCCCCCAGTATTCTTACGAGCGGCTCACGATTGAAATCCCCACAACCGCCCTCCAACAGGGTGAGAACAAACTGATTCTGACCTGCGTGGACGATCCTGCGGAACGCGACGACAGCTACGGAACCGTCGGAATCGGTGATTCTGGCATCTTTTACGATGCCTTGAGGCTTTCGCAGGACGCCGCAGGGAAATTCCTGCCGGCGGCGATTCGAGCCACTGTGACGCCGACGATCTTTTATAAGCAAAGCAGCTCAGGCGTCACCGAAGTCGTGGAGGCCATCGTAAGCCTGAACCGCCGGCTTCCAAGGGCAGCAGCACGGCTTGATACCGCCGGCTGGCATCAGTCGGTCAACCTGTCTGCAGAGCCTGATTTTGGAGAGCAGCTTGCCGTCTTTGACGTTCCCGAGTGGAAAGGAGTGATCGACGCCCGGTTGCAAGTCAGCGCCGGCGGCACGCGCGCCTTCGACGTGAAATTGGCCACCGAGCGCAAGTGGACGGTCTATGTTGTGCCCCACACTCATCTCGACATCGGTTACACCGACTATCAGGGAAAGGTGGCGGAGGCTCAGCCTCGGGTCCTCAATCAAGCCGCAGAACTGGTCAGGCAGCACCCTGAGTTTCGCTTTTCGATGGACGCGTCGTGGAACATGGAGCAGCTCCTGGACACTCGTTCGAAGGCTAGGCAGGACGAGATCCTCGATCTGATCCGGCGCGACAACCTCGCGATGCCGGCGCAATACTGCAATCTGCTCACGGGGTACGCCTCCCTGGAAACGCTCTACCGTTCGCTTTATTTCTCGAAATCCCTGGCTCGAAGCGAAGGCGTCCCATTCGAATACGCAAACATTACGGACGTCCCGTCCTACACAGGTTCCTATCCGTCGGTCCTTGCAACCTCGGGCCTGAAGTATTGGGTGGCGGCTGGCAACAGCTGGCGTGCGCCGTTCCTGATTTACGGCCGCTGGAATGAAAAGTCTCCGTTCTGGTGGGAGGGCCCTGACGGAAAAAAGGTGCTCTTCTGGTATTCGCGCCACTACATGCAAATTGAGAGCCTGTTCGGGCTGCCCCCCGTGGTTCCGGCGGTACATGACTCGCTGCCGGTTTTCCTGCAAGCCTATGACAGGCCTGAATATAAGCCGGACGCGGTGCTCGTCTACGGGACCCAGGCTGAGAACACGGATCTTGTTTCGGGCGCCGCGACCTTTGTTCAGGCTTGGAGCCGCGTCTACGCTTACCCGAAGCTGCTGTATTCCACCTTCCCCGACTTCTTTAAGCATATCGCTGGACAGTATGGCAAGGACTTGCCGACCTACAAAGGCGATGGTGGCCCTTACTGGGAGGACGGCGTGGGTAGCGACGCTCTCTACGCGGCCCAGGATCGCGAAAACCAGGAGCGGGCGCTTTCGGCCGACACTCTCTCCACGCTGACCCACCTTCTTAATCCTGACGTCCACCCGCCCAAGGCTCTCGCTGACAATATATGGCGCAACATCGAATTGTTTGCAGAGCACACCTGGGCGTCATGGAACTCCATGACGCAGCCGGACCACGCTGAGACTCTGCAGCAGCTCGCCGTGAAGGACGGCCGGGCCACCACGGCGAATCTCGAAATCAACGATCTCATGAACCGGTCCCTGAGCCAACTTGGCGATCAGGTGCACGTACCCGCCAATACCCTCATCGTCTTCAATTCGCTCAGTTGGCAGCGCGACGCCCTGGTGGAGACGGACCTGTTCGAGCACGCGAAACTTCATGACCTCTCAACCGGACAAGACGTTCCGTTCGAAGTGCGTTGGGCCCGCGAGGGCTTCATGCACGTGCGTTTTCTGGCACACAGCCTGCCTTCGGTAGGCTACAAGTGTTATGCCATCACCTACAACGGCTCGGACCCCGCGAGGCCTCCCGAGCCCGAAATCAGCCACGATGCTGTAATCGAGAATTCCTTTTATCGCGTTACCCTCGATCCTCAAAGCGGAGCGGTGGCTCAGATCTTCGACAAGCAATTGAATCGGGAGATTGTGGATGGCCACAGCCCCTACAAATTCGATCAGTACCTTTACGTAACGGGCGGGGACGGCAACACTCAGATCATGCGGCCGATCAGCACGTGGCCGAGGGCGCAGTTAACGGCGCATCCGGCTGCGGATGGCAAATTGATCGGGGTTACCAGAACACCCTTCGGCCAGTCCGTTCAACTGCGCAGCCGGGCCGTGAATACACCTCGGATCGAGACGGAGATCCTTTTGTTCGATAGCGTGAAGAGGATCGAGTTCATCAATCACGTCACCAAGGACTCCGTGACCACAAAAGAGGGAGTGTACTTCGCGTTTCCGGTCGGGACCGGGTCGCCGCACTTTGCTTACTGCACGCAGCAAGATTGGATTGATCCTGCCCGTGATTTGATGAAGGGCGCCAGCCTCGAATGGTTCACCATCCAGAAATGGATGGCGTCGCGCGATAGCGGTCTGACGGTCGGCATTGCGACGCCGGATGCGCCCCTGGCCAGTTTCGGAGATATCAATCGCGGCACGTGGCCGGCCGATTTTGAGCCCAAGAGCTCCGCCCTCTTCTCTTATGTTATGAACAACTACTGGGACACGAACTACCGTGCGGCGCAGGGCGGCGACTTCACCTTTCGGTACGTCCTGACGAGCAGCGCGGCCCTCAATCCTTTGGAGCTCACCCGTCTTGGCTGGGAAAGCGCACGGCCGCCCGAAGTGGACTACGTGATGGGTCAGGACAAGGTCGGCGATCCGCAGCGGCCCCTTCCCGCAGAGGGCGCGAGCTTTCTCGAAGTGGATCCGCCGGACGTCGTGCTCACGGACTGGAAACTCAGCGAAGACGGCCGCGGCACCGTCCTGCGGCTTCAGGAGGCCGACGGCCATGCCGCAACAGCAACCGTGAGATTTCCGCGCACAAGCATAAAGTCGGCCACTCTTTGCAACGGGGTCGAGGATGACCTCCATCCGCTGCAGGCGGAAGGCGACGCCGTGAGCTTGTCCTTCCGGCCAAAGGAAGTGTTGACAATCCGCATTCAGTAGGCGAACCCGGGAAATCCTCATGGCCCTTGTCTCGATGACCGCGTTGTTGGCCGAGGCACGATCGAATGGCTACGCCGTGTGTTACTGCGAGTCATGGAACCTGGAGTCCTTTGTGGCGGTCGCGGAGGCAGCCGAAGAACTGGGCGCGCCGATCGTCAGCGGTTTTAATGGCGGATTTCTTGGTCACCCAAACCGGTCGAAACCTGAAGATTTGGCTTATTATGCGGGCTTGGGTCCGGCCTTGCGGCACTCCGGCGTTCGGGCGGCCTTCTTGCTGAATGAGACCGACGATTTCGCGCAGATCGAGCGCGCCCTGGAGCTGGGATTCAACGCCGTGATGGTCGACAACGAGCGGCTTGAAAAGGCAGCCTACGCTTC
>DASYYZ010000195.1:0-16837 GCA_035946735.1 Terriglobia bacterium | reverse complement strand
CGCAACCCGTTTGATATCGAATTGCTCTGGGAGCAGATGTTTCGCGCCTCTCAATTCTATGGACGCAAAGGCGCGGTCATCGAGGTGATTAGCGGGGTCGATCTGGCGTTGTGGGACATCATCGGCAAGGCCGTGGGCCAGCCCGTCTACAACCTGATTGGCGGCAAGACAAAAGAGAAGATTCCGGTCTACGTCACGGGGAATCTCACCGAGCGCCACCTGCAACAAGGATTTCGCCACGTCAAACTGGCGGTCCCCCATGGTCCTGCTGATGGCAAGGCAGGCCTCAGGAAGAACATCGAATTGGTGGAGCGCACCCGGAATTTGATCGGGCCCGATGGAGACATTATGCTCGATTGTTACATGGCCCTTGACGTTCACTACGCCATTGCCCTCGCCAAGGCCGTGGCGGGTCTTGGGGTTCTTTGGATCGAGGAACCGGTTCCTCCTGACCAGATTGAGTCCTACCGGAAAATAAAAGAAGCCGTTCCCGAGATTCTGATCACAGGAGGCGAGCACGAGTTCACACGCTACGGTTTCCGCGACTTGATTGAAGCGAAAGCGGTAGATATCCTCCAGCCTGACATTTATCGCGCCGGGGGGCTTTCGGAGCTGAAGAAGATCGCCGCCATGGCAAGCGCGTACGATCTGCCCGTGATCCCACACGGCGTCGGATCTCCCACCTATCACTTCGTGATGGCCACCCACAACGCACCCCGGGCAGAATTTGTTGATATTTTCGCTCAGGGCAGCAACCCCATCCTGCGGGGCGAGCCTGAACCCAAGAATGGCTACCTGGAACTGTCGGACCGCCCGGGCTTTGGCTACGAACTTGACGAAGAGATCCTGACGGGCACAAAACCGGCCGCTTTGATCTGGTAATCGTCGCAGAACGTCGATACAACCTGGCCCGACCGGTGTCGGCCGGCCTGCGCGGCGCGCGGCTTCACGAATACCGGGCCTCATCGCGTGTCGGACTCAACCTTTTGGGTGCTCACCTTCAGCCCCGGACATGCTGTGGACCGGAAGCGCAGATTCAAGCGAAGCAAGATTGTCGATGAGCTTGAACATCTCCTGAGCTTGGATCGGCTTGGTGATGTACCCATCCATGCCAGCCGCCAGGCAGCGCTCTCGATACCCCGTCATGGCGTGAGCGGTCATCGCGACGATGGGAAGGCGCCTGCCGCTCGCCTTTTCGGCTTGGCGAATGGCGGCGGTCGCCTCGAATCCGTCCATCTCCGGCATCTGCACATCCATCAAAATCAAGTCAAAGCTCTTCAAGGCAAGCTTCGCGAGCGCCTCACGCCCGTTGCCGGCAATGTCCACAGCGTAGCCGTGTTTCTCCAGCAGGCGGAGGGCCAGCTTTTGGTTGACGAGGTTGTCCTCTGCCAAGAGAATGCGCAGGCCCTTCCGGCCTTCTCGCAAGGAGTGACGTGTAACCAGTGACGGCCTTTCTGACTTTCGCGTTGCCCCCAGCACCTGAAGGATGGCGTTGAGCAACGCTGCCTGACCGATCGGTTTCGTGAGATAAGCGGCGACTCCCATCTCCCGGCAGCGCGCCGCGTCGCCACGCTGACCGCCTGAGGTGAACATCATGATCGTTGCACCCGCCACGCTTTGGTTCTGCCGGATCTGCTCGATGAGAGTGAATCCATCGATGTCAGGCATGTGGCCATCAACGATGATTAAGGGGTAGGGCCTGCCCGCACCGATGGCCTGCTCGATCTGCCTGAGGGCTTCCGGCGCGTCCCTTGCTAGAGTAGGCTTCATGCGCCAGCCGCTGAGCATGTCGTGCAGGATGCGCCGGTTGGTGGCGTTGTCATCCACTACCAGGACCGAAACGTCCTTCAGATCGAGCGGATGTGCTGGTGACTCCGACTCGGGGCGGGTGACCACTCCAAAGCGGACGGTGAAGTGGAACGTGCTGCCTTGTCCGGGTACACTCTCCACCCACAGGCCGCCGCCCATCATCCCGGCCAGACGGCGGGAGATCGCCAAGCCCAAGCCGGTGCCCCCATAACGGCGCGCGATCGAGCCGTCCCCCTGGGTGAAAGCCTCAAAGATTAAGGCCTGTTTCGCGGCCGGGATACCGATGCCGGTGTCCTTTACGAGGAAGTGGAGCCGAGCGACACCTGCCTCCTGTAACTCCAGTTGAACCTGAAGAGTGACTTCGCCCCGCTCGGTGAACTTGATGGCGTTGCCGATGAGGTTTAAAGCGATCTGGCGGAGACGCCCTGGATCTCCCAGGAACATCTCCGGCACCTCGGACCTAACGTCGTAGTTCAGCTCCAGGCCCTTCTCATGGGCGCGGAACGCCAGGCTCTTCAAGGTCGGGTCCAAGCTCTCGCGCAGGTTGAACTCGATGGACTCGAGGCTCAGCTTGTCGGCCTCGATCTTCGAAAAGTCCAGGATGTCGTTGATGACAGTAAGTAGGGCGTCGGCCGAGCTCTTGGTCATCTCCATGTATTCTCGCTGCTCCGGGGTCAACTCGGTACCCAGCGCCAGTTCCGTCATTCCCAGAATGCCGTTCATAGGTGTGCGAATCTCATGGCTCATGTTCGCCAGGAACTCGCTCTTGGTCCGGTTTGCGGCCTCTGCCGCTTCCTTGGCTGTCTGCAGTTCGATCTCTGCCAGCTTTTGGCCCGTGATGTCTCTGGAAATGCCGACGAGGCCCATGACCTTGCCCTCCGCGTCCCTGATGGGAACTTCAGTGGTCGAAAGCCATTGGACCCGGCCATCGGGCTTGGTCAGTTCCTGAGTGGCGCCGATGATGGGCTCGCCTGATTGCAGAAGCCTCTGCTCGGCCTCGTAACACCCCTGGGCAAAGTCCGGTGGGAAGAAATCGAAATCAGTCTTTCCGATGGCCTCCCTCGGCTCTGCGATCCCGAGCATCTTGGCCTGAGCCCTATTGATTCTCATGAAGCGGCAGGCGGCGTCCTGGAAATAGATCGTGTCTGGAATGTTGTCCATCAGGGCCTGGAATAACCGGCGCTCCCGGGCCAGTTCTTCCTCGGCCCGCTTGCGCTCGGTGATGTCGAAAATCGTGCCTTCGATCGCGCCTGAATTGCCTTTGCTCTCTACGAGCCCGGCACTCACAATCAGCCAAATGGGCGCGTCGTCTTTTCGCCGGAAGCGGGCTTCATAGCCGGTCAGCGCTCCTTGGCTCGTTAGCCGGTCGATCAACTCCTTCCGATCCTCGGGGCTGATGTAATGTTCCAGGGTGCTATGACCAAGGCACTCTTCACGTGATCGGTACCCATAGATACGGGCGTACGCTTCATTGCAATCCAGGATGGTGCCGTCCACTACTGAGCTGCGGAACACCCCGGCGAGGCTGCGCTCGAAGGGCAAGCGATAGCGCTCAAGTTTGATCGCCTGAGCGGCAAATCGCTGATCGACGACGGACGTGACGAGAGCTAGGCCCAACACCATGAAAGTGACGGCGGTAATGCCCACCAGATCTAAAGAAGAGATATTGACAGCACTGGAAAAGTCAGGGGGAGGCGAAGAAGGCGTAAAGCTGGCGGCTGCCATCCCGGTGTAGTGCATGGCGGCAATGGCAAAACCCATCACCAGGGCGCTCAGTATCTTCAGCAAAAGTGCGCCCGGGGCATCGCTTCGGAACCGGAATGCCAGCCACAGCGCAACCAGCGAGACCACGATCGCGATGACCACCGAAAGCCCGATCACCCAGGGATTCCAGTGACAAAGGGCAGCCTGCCGCATCGCCGCCATCCCAATGTAGTGCATGGCGGCGACGCCGCTACCCATCACCACGCTGCCGACCGCCCAGGTCGGCCAGGTGATGCGCTTCCGGCTCACTACGAACAGCGCCACCCCTGAGGCAAAGACGGCAGCCAGCAGCGACAGCGTTACGGTCGGCAGGTTATAACGCACCGGTACGGGAAGGCTGAAGGCCAGCATTCCCACATAGTGCATCGCCCAAATGCCGATCCCTAGCGCAGTCGCGCCCCCGGCGAGCCAGAACAGACGAGCCCGGCCAGAAGATGCCGTGGTCCGTCCCGCAAGGTTGAGAGCAACGTAGGAAGCGCAGATGGCGATCAGAACCGACATCGCCACCAGCGAGTGGTTGTACGAACCAGTCATGACCGCACCAGCGTCCGTCATCAGGCAGGCCTGTAGGTAATCTAACCATATAGACATGATTAGTCAATACGTTTTTATAAATCAACAACTTGAAGCCCAGACCCTATTTCGGGTTCAGCGGCGGACCCGCCTTCTTGCCGCTCGCAATTTTCGCGAGCGCCCGCGTGTAGCCTGCGAGGGTGTCGGGGACAGTCTGGCTATAGACGAACTGCCCCTGGCGCCGGCACGCAATCAGTCCGGCCTCGCTGAGGATTTTGAGATGGTGAGAGACAGTCGCCGGGGTCACGCCGCGCATGGAGACGATCTCGCCACAGGTCATCCGATCAGCTGCCGAGATGGCCTCAAAGATCCTGAGGCGAGTCTCGTCGGCCAGCGCCTTCGATATTTTCTCAATTTCAGCTAACTTCATGGTTTCTTGCCAAGTCTAGCGAAGTCATTCCTTTGCCGCCACTGAGAACCGGCTTCTGGGCAGGCTCGGCCCTGAGCCTGCAACCTGATAGTTAGATATTCATCTAAATGTCGAAGTCCGCCGAATCTTTCCACGCGGCTACACCGGGCGGAAGGAACGGCCGGGGATTTTCACCAAGAAAAGGAGATCGGCAATGAAGAGACTCGAAGGGAAAGTCGCAGTGGTGACCGGCGGAAACAGCGGCATCGGCTTGGCCACGGCCAAACGCTTGCAAGAAGAGGGAGCACGCGTAGCCATTTCGGGCCGGAGCAAGAAGACGCTGAATGAAGCTTTGAAAACGATGGGTAATGGTGTGTTGGCGGTGCAGTCAGACGTGACGAAACTTGCCGACGTTGACAAGCTGTACGCGGAGGTTTCCGAGAAGTTGGGGAAAATCGATGTGCTGTTCGTTAACGCCGGCGTGGCGAAGTTCGCGCCACTGGCCGAGACCTCGGAAAGCCTTTACGACGAGAATTTTGACACCAATATTAAGGGAGCGTTCTTCACCATTCAGAAGGCGCTGCCTTTGCTGAACGACGGCGCCTCGATCATTTTGAATACCAGCGTGGCCGACAGCACAGGTAACCCCGGCACCAGCGCCTACTCGGCAACCAAGGCAGCGCTGCGCTCTCTGGCAAGAACGGCGGCGGCAGAACTGGCGGGGCGCGGCATCCGCGTGAACACGGTTGCGCCGGGGCCGATCGTTACGCCGATTTTCGAGAGGACCGGCTTGCCGAAGGAAGCCATCGACGAATTCGCGAAGGGAATAACTGCAAAGGTTCCGATGAAGCGGCTTGGACAACCTGAGGAGGTGGCATCGACGGTGGCGTTCCTGGCCTCGCAAGATGCGTCGTACATCACGGGCGTGGAAATCAACGTGGACGGAGGGTTGGGGCAAGTCTGATTCTCCAGGCGACAGCTAGACAAAGGGCGGGCCTCGCCGCCGCTCGCTCTTTTCGCCGTCGCCGGCCCAATCGGCTTCGTGCTCGTGCGGCGGGCGGAAAGTAGGATAAAGACAATCGTTGTTCTTGGGGGCTCTACCCCGGCGTGAAGAGGATGTAGGCGGGCAGGTTCTGTTCATCAACTTAACCCTCGGGCTCCTGTTTGCAACACTTCCGCCTCGACGATACCCGTCCCCTCCTTGATCACCACTAACTTATTGACCTTCAGTTTGCTCAAACTCTCCACCAGACCGGAAGGCCACCGGATCTCAATGAGGTCCACTTGTGAGGCATTGCCGAGGCCGAAATGAAGGCGGAAGTCGTTATGGGAGATGTAGCTTGAGCCGCTGAGGACTTCGTCGATCTGTGAGCGTTGCCCGGTGACAACGCGCACCCGGCAGCCGATCGCGCTCCGGTTTGATTTAGTACCGATGCACTTCACCTTGATCCAATTCCCGCCGGCGGCGCCGTCATTCCGCAGCAGCGATGGGATCCCGTTCAGGTTGTTCACCACAATATCGATGTCCCCATCGTTGTCGAAATCACCGAAAGCGCAGCCACGGCTGACCCGCGGTTGGGTAACACCGGGACCAGCCTTCGCGGAAACGTCCTCAAAGCGCGCGTTTCCAAGATTCCGGTAAACCACGCTGGGCGTGGCGTAAGACAAGTGCAGTGCCCGGTGGGCGATTTCGGGATAGACGTGGCCTGTCGAGATGAAGATATCCCGCCAGCCGTCGTTATCAAAGTCGAAAAACCCCGCTCCCCAACCGACGGTTTTGCGGCTGGCGGCCAGGCCCGCTTGGAATACAGCATCATAGAAAGTGCCGTCGCCGTTGTTGCGATAGAGGCTTACGCTCTCCTCCGCAAAATTCGGCTTGAGGATGTCCAGCCACCCATCGCCGTCGTAATCTCCAACGCCGATCCCCATGCCACCTTGCGTCCGGCCGTTCTCGCTGAGCGCGCAACCTGCGGCCACGCCGATTTCCGTGAAGGTGCCGTCATGGTTGTTGTGATAGAGCAGGCTGGGCGCCTCGTCGCACGAGACGTAGATGTCGGGCCAGCCGTCGTTGTCGAAATCGGCGGCCACGGCGGACATGCCGTAGGAGCCCACGGGAACCCAGTTGCCGCTGGCCACAGTGGGATCGGCGGGACCGGAGGGCTTGGCCACGCCGGCCGCCGCGGACACATCTTCGAAGGTGCTGTCGCCGCGGTTATGATAAAGGATGTTCGTGCCGCCGCCCCAGCCCTGGGGCCCGCAAGCGACGGGGATCCCATAATACCTGCACAGCTTGTTTCCGCCGGGCGGTGGGGAAATCTTAGGATCGAAATTCACGTAATCCGCGACAAACAGGTCCAGGCGCCCGTCGCGGTCATAGTCCACAAAGCAGCACCCGGTATTCCAGCGAGGATGCGCGCCTTTCTGAACCAGCCCCACTTTCGCGGTCACGTCCGTGAAAGTTCCGTCGCCGTTGTTGTGGTAGAGCGCGTTCTCGCCCCAGTAGGACACGAACAGATCATCGAATCCGTCGTTGTCATAATCACCGATGCAGACGCCTTGTCCCCAGCCCGTGCGCCGTAATCCGGCTTTACCCGTAACGTCGGTAAAGGTGCCGTCGCGGTTGTTGTGGAAGAGGAAGTTTGATGGCGCAGCAATTCCGGAAGTTTCGTCGAACCGGGTGCCGTTGACGAGAAAGATGTCCAGCCAGCCATCGTGGTCGTAATCGAAAAAGGCCACCCCACAGCCCATTTCTTCGAGCAGATACCGCTTATGGTCGGCTGGACCGAAGATATTCAGCGCGTTGCCGAGTCCCGCCTCCCGGGCCACGTCGATGAATCTGAATCCTGGGTGCCCTTGAGCGGATGCACCGCGAGCCCGTGCCGAAGCAATCGTCCCCGCCACCCGGTCCTTACCTTGCCCGTAGAGATTCAAGGAGCCGGCCAGCGACGCGAACGGCGCTGCGCAGGCGCATTGGCTCAGAGAACGCAGGAATTGCCGCCGCGATCTGTTTAGTACGCTTAGCATCGATGAAACCTACAGGGTGATCCAGAAACTACAAGAGACGGCATCTGGGCGAGAATCCCGGGCTTCTGTGAGGACTCGACGGTGGTCCGCGACTCGCCGACCACCCGGTAGTTGGTCAGTCTGAATTTCTAATCAGTGGAACTTGGCGAATTGGCGGCTGTGGCCGTTGAGTTTTCCATTTTCCTCAGTTTCTCGACCATGCTCCTCAGTTCTGACATTGCATCCGGGTCTTGAGGCTCAGGGCTGTTAACAAGATGATCAAGCAAATCACATCTCTTCCGATATCTATCTAGCTCGGCATCAGGTAGGCTGCACTCGTGAAAATCGTTCCATTCTTGAGGATAACGAGAAGTATCGTTTAAGAACCGCTCGATGATCCCTGCGATCTCTCCAGCCGTCTTACGCCTTCGGCTCCGCATACGTTCTAAAACGCGACTTAAAATCCCGGCTTTAGTTCTTGGTGGCTTCATGGTGTCCAAGGCGCGTGGCCCCTACAAGAAGAAAACTTCAGGCTGATAAACTACCGGCCTCCTGGGCTTGCCGTCGTCTCGCTCGCATGCTTGAGCGCCCCATCCAGATTCTGTTGCGCTTCGCGATAGCCCGGATCGAGTTTGAGGGCTTCCCTGAAGTTGGCCACGGCTTTGGACGCATCCTTCTTGCCGGCCCAGGCCAGTCCAAGCGAGTTGTAGGCTTCGGCGGAAGACGGGCGAAGGCGGATCGCGTCCTCCAGTCTTGCGATGGCCTCGTCAAACTGTGACTTTTGCAGCAGCGCTCTGGCGAGATTGAAGCTGGCGTCATAATAGACGGGCTTCAGTTCCAGGGCGCGGCGGAGCTCACCCGTGGCCTCATCGAGACGCCCGCTCTTCAACAGGGCCGCACCCAAACCCACATGAGCGTTAGCCCAATACGGCTCGAGACGAATCGCCTCTTGATAATCGGGTATGGCCCGCTCGATTTGGTCCCGCCCTGCCTCCAGATCCGCGTTGCTCAAGCTCCGGCCTGCTACTTTCACGCGGTCTTCATTGGCGATCAGTTTCTGAGATAATTTCAGTTCCTCGCCGGCCTCCTCAGTCTTATTTGTCCGGGCCAGCACCAGGCTAAGCTGATAATGCGCTTCGCCGAGGTTGGGATCGAGCCGGATCGCCTTCTGCAGGTGCGATGCCGCTTCGTCAAACGACTTCTGCGCCAGGAGCACTTTCCCGAGGTTATACTCGGCATCCGCGGCCTTCGGGTCCATGGCGAGCACCTTGCGCAATTCCTCGATTTCCCGCTCCGGGCTGGATTTTCTTCCGTAAGCGATCCCGAGGTTGAAGTGTGCTTTCTCCGAGTTCGGATCCAGCTTGATGGCGGTCTCGAGCTCACGGATCGCCTCGTCCAAACGGTCCTCTTCAATCAGGATCCCGCCCAGGTTGGCGTGAGCCTCGGCATAATCGGGCCGATACTTGAGGGCCTGCTGGAACTCCGCCATGGCCTCGTCGGATTTGTCCATTTGAGTCAGCAGCAGCCCGAGGCCGTTGTGCGCCTCCGAGAAGCTCGGCTGCAGCTCCACCGCCTTCTGGAACTCCGGAAGCACCTCTTGGGCGTCGGCGCCGTCTTTGCCGAGCAGACGCCCGAGCATATAGTGAGCCTCGGGGACCTCAGGATCGCGCGCGATCGCCGCGCGGACCCCCTCCAGCGCTTCACCGAGCTCCGGGGCGCCCAGCGCCGCCCCGGCATCGAAGTCCAATCCGTAGGCTAGCTGGATGAGCCCCTCGCGGACGCGGCCGTCCTTCATCAGCGCCAGTCCCTGGTCAACATACGCGGGAATGTAGTTTGGATTCAAGCTGAGAGCGCAGGCAAGAGCGCCCAGGGCTTGCTCGTACTGGCCGTTCTCACGAAGAGCCATGCCGAGGAAAGCGTATGCATCAACCGACGCGGGATTCAGATCAGTCGAATTTTCGAGTTCTCCGACAGCCTTGGCCCTGGCGCCGGAGTACCATAGGGCCACACCGAGGTTGTAGCGCGCGTCGGAGGACTTGGGATCGAGCGCCACGGCCCGATCGAGCTCTTCAATGGCCGCTGGAAGATCGCTCTGCTGGCCCAGCACGAAACCGAGCAGATTGTGGGCCCCCGCGGAATCGGGGCCGGACCGCACAAGAGCAGTCAGGCTCGCACGCGCGGCATCCAGGTCCCCTCGGGAAACCAGGGTTTCAGCCTCCTGCAAGCGCGTCCCCTCGCTGCCGGAGCCCGGGCTTTCGGAGGGCCTTCGGCGCTCCGACGCCAGTTGCTTCAGGGTAGATCCGAGATTGTAGTAGGCTTCTCCCATCCTGGGATTCAGCCGCAGGGCGTCCTGGAAAGCGCCGGCCGCTTTTTCCAAACGTCCCTGCTCGCGCAGAGTCTGGCCGAGCTGTAACTCCACCTGGTAGGCGACGGTCTCGACGGGGCCGAGTGCCAGGGCCGCCTGAAATTCCTTCAGGGCAGCCTCCGCCTTACCCTGGGTCCGCAGCGCCACGCCCAGATTGACGTGAACCTCAATGTCGCGCGGCTGCAGCTGTACGGCCTTCCTCAACACTTCCAGCGCCTCGCTGGTGCTGCCCGACTTGATCAGGGCCGAGCCCAGGTTGTTGTAGGCGCGCACGAAGTCCGGCTTCAGCGCCACTGCCTTTCGAAGCTCAGCGATCGATCCGTTCAGGTCATTATTCTGGGTATAGGCGAGACCGAGGCCGTTGTGAGCCTCGGCGGACTTCGGATTGCGCTTGAGGATGGCCTGGTAGACCGCGATGGCCCGATCGATTTCCCCCGACTCCTGGTATATCAGGGCCAGCGCCAAGCCGGTTGCTTCGTCGCCGGGCGTGAGTTTCCGGGCCGCCTCGAGTTCAGCCGCAGCCTCCTTGAAGGTACGCGATTCGGCCAGCAACAGACCCAGATGATAATGAGCTCGCGCATCGCTGGGGTCGATCTGAAGCGCCTGGCGGAACGCCTGGTTGGCCGGCGTCCAGTCGCCCAGCCGGGTGAGGGCAACGCCAAGGGCTGTATAGGCTTCCCCGCGCTGAGGCTCCAGCTCTACAACCTTTTGAAATTCCGCAGCAGCGCCCTTCCAGTCGCCCTTGCTGCTCAGCAGAACGCCCTGCCGGTAGTCCCCCTCGGCCGATTGCACTCGACTCTGAGGGAAACCTGGAGTGACGCAGACAACAAGCACGGCCAGTCCCAGCACTCGCGAGCGAAACCCACGTTTTGACGAACTACTCATGGCCAACCATGCTCCTTATGCCGCATTGATTTACCCCTGTCAAGTGCGCGAGTCTCCTGGGAGCGGGGCGTCTCGCGCGCGCTTCGTCTGTTTTGGGGTTCGCGGATCAGGAGGGAAGGAGATTACTCGTGGTTTCGCCGCCCCCGCAGCGCCGCTACAATGGGCGCAGCGGCCAATGTTCTCGGAACCTCGTTTACGCCGTAGCACCAGACTTCAGAGCGGGCGACACACCTGCGCTCCCAGGCTGTCATCTCCCTTCCTGTTTTTTTGTCTGCCTTTCGCTCTGTTTTTCTCAACTTTCCGGCCATTCGGCTACGCGTCGACCAATCACCTTCAAGCCGCGCTGGAATTGATCAATCGGGGGGATCTGCCCGCTGCGGAGGCAGAGGCTCGGATGGCGCTGAACGATCC
This sequence comes from Terriglobia bacterium, assembly GCA_035946735.1. Classification (GTDB taxonomy): domain Bacteria; phylum Acidobacteriota; class Terriglobia; order UBA7540; family UBA7540; genus Gp13-AA77. The sequence goes on along the minus strand of DASYYZ010000195.1, from coordinate 5,678 downwards.
CGGGACGCGGGCGGCGGGTTGGGCAACCCTGGGTGTCATTCGGGTTCAGCAGAGGAAGTACGATCAAGGCGCCGAGTTTCTGCAAGAGGCTTTGAGAATTGATTCGCGCCTGGTGGGTGCCCGCATCAACCTCGGTGGAGTCTACGTTCTGCAGGGCAAGAAGGACCAGGCGCGCGAGATGTTCAGCCAGGCTTTGCGGCTTGATCCCGCCAACCGGAATGCGCGCCTCGATCTGGCCCAACTCGAGAGCGACGCTGGAAACTACCAGGCCGCGCTCGATGCGGCTGAACCCATTTCCGCGGAGCTGAGGCATTCCCGGGAGGGAATCGCGCTCCTGGCCAGCGATTACGCGGGCCTCCACCAGCAAGAGGCCTTGCGGGCGCTGGTGGCGCAATGGAAAGCTCTGCTGCCGGATGCCAGTCCGGCCTCGCTGAACTTCGCGTCCGTTCTGCTGGCAGCAGGCTTGGCTCCCGAGGCGATCAAGGTACTCGAGCGGGCGAAGAGCGCCGGGCCGGTCACGGATCGCCTGGATCAGTTGCTGGCGGATGGCTACATGGCGGCGGGCTCGCTCGACCGGGCATCGCAAGCCTACGAAGCGGCCTTGGTCTTGAGCCCGGACTGCCTCGCCTGTCTGCGCGGGATCGCCACAGTTTCCGTCAAGCAAGGCGACACTGAAAAGGCCCTCGCCTACCTTATCCGGGCAAAGCGCGTCGCCCCCGAGGATCCAGGCGTCCTGTTTGAATTCGGAAAAGTGTGCCTGCAGCGGGATCTGGTTGATGATGCCCTGAGCGCGTTTCAGGAAGCCGTGAAGCTTCGGCCCGATAATGATTCCTTCAGGTACCTGCTGGCTTCGGCGCATATCGGCAAGGAACAATACACCGAAGCGCGCGAGTTGATCGTGGCCTTGTTGAAGAAGCACCCCGACGATCCGCAATTGAACTATGCCGCCGGCGCCGCGTTCTATCTTGAAGATCGGCTCGAGGATGCTGACCACTACTTGCGCAAGAGCATCACCCTTCAACCGCGCCAGGTTGGTTCGTACGATTATCTGGGCAGGGTTGCGGCGCGCCGGGGCGGTGCCGGGGAAGCCGCTGAGATCTTCCGCAATCTGGTCCGGGACCACCCGGAGTACGCGCCGGGTTACGAAGGTCTGGGCGAGGCGCTGTTGAGACAACGCCATTACCCGGACGCGCAGAGCGCGCTCGAAAAGGCCATCCTGCTCGAGCCCAATTCCACCGCGGCCCACTACCAGTTGGGAATGCTGCTCGGGCGGATCGGCAAGAACGACGAGTCAAGCAAGGAGCTCGAAATCGCCCGGAAGCTCGAATCCGACCGCCGGGCAAAGGAGAACATGCGCCTCCACATCCTGATGCCCGAATAAAAGGACATCGCTCCGGCCACGCAAAAAAAACGGCCGGAGCCCGCGGCCCCGGCCATAAGACGAAAAGCACTGACAGTTTTCAGGAGAACCCTGGCTTCCCCAGCACGCTTCAGAAGTTAATCGTCAATCCGAACTGGATTCGTCTCGGAATATTGCACTGGCTACCGGTGGTGCCGAAACCGGTAGTGACGCCGTTCACGGTCGTCTGAGGGACGCTCCAGTTCTCGTTTGGCGGGCAGAAGTCCACCCGGTTGAAAATGTTGCCCATGTCAGCCTCGAATCTCACGAAGCCTGTTTCGCTGAAATGGGTATCTTTGAGGATCCCGACGTCCTCGTTAAGGAAGGGCGTCCACCGGAGGTGGGGATCGGTTCGCGGTTCGTTGCCGAACTGGAGCGCCCCCGGATCAGCAAACCCGGTGCTCAACAGGTAAGCATCCTGCGGATTGGTGGCGGCCGTATTCCAGCCTGGGCCCACTTTGTCCGGCCTCTTGCTGTAGCTGAAGAGGAAGCCGCAGAAATCGCAGTTCATCCCGATCAGTACGGGCCGGCCCGATTGGTAGACCTGGGTCGAGGAGAGTTGCCACCCTCCAATCAGTTTATCCAAAGCTCCAGAAACGCCGCTGCCGTACCTCTTGCCTTTGCCAAACGGCAAATCGTAAACCCACGCGGCTCCGAGGTATTGGGGCACGTCGTCGGCGCTGACCGAACGCTCTCCCTGTTGGATGTTGATCGGATTCTGAATGCCATTGGAGGGCCCGCCACCGCCCTGTCCGGCGTCCGCGCCGTCGTTGATGAGCTTGGACCACGTGTAGGCAACGCGGAACTGCAAGCCCGCCGACATGCGCTTCTGCAACAGCACCTGCAGCGCGTTGTAGTGGCTGGTCCCCACCGGAACGTTACGCCAGTCGATGGTCTGGTATTGCGGCCAGGGGCGCAAAGCCTGGGCAACGTCTCCCGTGAAGCCGGCGTACGGCAGTTTGATGCCCGCCGCTTGCGCTGCCGGAGAATCGGCCGGCGAACTAAGGAGCGAGGCCCCCAGCGCCAGGACCGATGGGTTGTTCATGTTCGAATCGATGCCAGCGAACGTCGAACCTGCGATCAAACGCGTTCCGTGATTGCCTACGTAAGCCACGTCGATCGACATATTCGTGGTAAGTTGCCGCTCCACGGAGAAGGACCAGTTCTGATAGCGGGGCATGGTTTCTTCGTCGGGCGTAACCGCGTTTGGTTTCACCCCATTATCGACGGACGGGCTGATGACCGGCGGAATTTGCACCGCCGATTGCGGAAAGCCGTTGTCCCAATAAAACGTGGGAGTGAGGCCGTTGGTGGTGTTGAACACCGAGGGATTCGTCTGGAACCCGTCCACAGGAAATGAATTGAAGAGGCCGGCCGGCACGCCGGCGTAGTAGATTCCGTATCCGCCGCGCAGAGCCGTCTTGTCGTTAAGGCGGTAGGCGATGCCAACACGCGGACCAAAGTTCCAGTTTGTCTTGGCGAAGCTCGATTGTCCCGTGCGTCCCGGACCGCTGCCGGCAAAGACCATCGCACCCGGTATGCCACCGGCCCCGGGGTTAGGCGCGGTTTCCGAGAAGTTCGAGAAACGGTTAAACTGCTCGTAAAGCCCCGTAAGCCCATCGATGCGCCCGCCTAGGGTCAACGTCAACCTGGGGGTCACTTTGATTTCGTCATTCACCCAAGGTGCGAAATACTTCTGAGAGGGCCGGTAGAAAAGGGGAATGCTGAAGCCCGCGCTGTCAACCTGGCCGAGGAGCATGGAGGCGAAAGGATCGCCGGTTTGAGGCAACACCAAGCCGGACGAGGTGACGCCGCCGGTTTCGTTCGAACTGAACGTGAAGCTGCCACCGGTATTTACAGCCCAACCTTCCTGCGGGAACTGCATGTAGCGAAACTCGAATCCCGCCTTAACCGTGTGTCTGCCGGTGATCCAGGTCAGGTCGTCCAGGACTTGATAGCGATTGTTAATATCCGAGCCGTCCGTGAGCCACGGAGTGCCGTAGGAGGTGTAGCCAACCTGACCTCCGCTGAAATTGACGGACGGCGGCCCGGCAGTGTTGTCAAGCAGACCCTTGATTCCAAGCAGGCTCGGCCAACCCACGCCGCCCGAGATTGAATGGCCCTTCATATGCCATCGATCGTAGGCAAGCGTGGTGTGGTTGAGCAAGTTCGGTTTCAAAACCCAGTCGAACTGAAGGTGCTCGAATCGGTTCGTAATGGTCTGGTCGAAACCCTGCCCGATGTAAGTGTCATTCGCTTGAGGGTCGCTGATGCCGCTGTGCTGAGTGTCGCAGCCGCCGGGTCCGCCGCAGTGCGCGATGCGCGGACGGCGGTTCGCATAGAAGCTATCGCTCATGCTGAACTTATCGTTAAAAGTATGGTCCACCCTGCCCAGCCAGGTCCGCACGTCGATCCGGTTGTTGTCGTCTGATGTACCGCCGAACTCGTTTTGGGACAACGTGTCTCTGTTCGGGCCGGGGATCAGGGGTACGTACTTGGCCGCAATCTGGCTTCGCAAGGGATCGTTTGTAGGAATGATGTTGGCTGCGCCGGCGATTGGAAGACCCGTTGTGGGGTCGAACCCGTATCCATTGCGTACCGCGACGCCGTTCACGGTCTGGACGACCGTGGGATTGAAGATCTCACCCTGGTAGATGGGCCGGCCGAGCGCATCTTTGCCCACGATGTTATTAGTGTTGAGGAGGCCGCTAAAGTCCCCGTTCCGTTGTGCCGTGAGGGGCAACGTATTCACGTACCCGATGTTAACCGTGCTGCGGTAGTCCAAGGCGTCTTCGTTGAAAAAGAAGAACGTCTTGTTGCGGCCATTGTAGACCTTCGGGATGACGACGGGGCCGCCCACGTCAAAACCCCAGTTGTCCTGAGTGAGCGGAAGCACATTAGGGAGAAAGAAGTTGCGGGCATCGAAGTGACCGCTGGTGTAGTAGTCGTAGAGCTGACCGTGCAGCTGGTTCGTCCCGGACTTGGTGGTGTATTGAATAAAGCCGCCGCTGGTGTGGCCGTATTGGGCGGAAAAGGTATTTTCAACCACCGTCATTTCCTTGACGGACGAGTAGGGAAGTGAGCTTTCCTGCGTTTGTTGGTGCCCTTCCGCGTAACCGAAGGCCGCGCCGTCGAACCAGTTTTCCGTGGCCATGTTCTGGCCGCCGTTGATGCGGGATTCGAACTGGCTACCGCGGAAGATTGCGTCACCGTTGGGCGCCACCGGGACGTATCCCGGTTGCACTTGCAGCAACGATTCAGCCAGCCGGATGTCCGCGCCCATCACGGCCGGCAGGTTCTCGTAGTAGCTTTGCCCGATGGTGTGAGAAACGGTGGGCGTTTCACTTTGAATCATTGCCGTTGCTGCCGTCACCTTGATCTCCTGGGTGACGGTGCCGAGCTCAAGCTGAACGTCCTGCCGGTAGTTCTCGCCGCCGGTCAGGGTGACGCCGCTGCGGACGTAGGTCTTGAACCCCTCTTTGCCAACCTGAATCGTGTAGGTTCCCAGCAGCAGGTCGGTTGAACTGTAGTTGCCGGCGGTGTTCGTGCCCACCGCGGTTTTTGCGCCGGTTGCCTCGTTTGTAAATGTAACCTGGGCGTCCGGTATGGCGGCGCCACTGGCATCCGTGACGAGCCCGGTGACAATGGCGCGATCGCCAATCTGCCCGAACAGCGCACTTGCCGATCCCAAGGCAAGTATTACGCCTAGGGTCAAGGTAACCGAGAAAGCTGTCTGACGCTGACGCTCCATGTCCACCTCCATCCCGCGAGGGAGTTGATGTCGTCCTCGGCTGAGCACCGATTGCAGCCCGGCCCTCAAGAACCAACAGGCTGACCCGGATCATCCCGGCGGCAGCCTGCAGGAGATAAGCGCTTAACCATGAGACTCAACAAAACAGCAACCCGACGATGGGGAGAAAGACCTGCCGCGAGACGGCCAAGCTGCACCGTTTCCCTTTTGAAGCGCTTAACCTGCCAGCCTAAAGCGACGCGGTCTGACTGGGGGAGATTGAACCAGCCAACCTTTCGATCGCTGTCGCCATCAAAAGCCATAGGCTTTTCGTCTGTTCACTGAGGCCTTATAACCTAACCCCGGGACGCTTGTCAACAAAAAATTAGCACCTGTGTCGTTAGCATGTGAAGTGTCCGGTCCAATTAGCAGGTGATCTGTCCGCTATCGGTGGTCAAGGGGCATTCTGCAGAGGGGAGGCAGAATGAGCGAATAGCCAACGACCGCCATGCAGCGTGCGATGAAGATTCAGGAAGTGATTTGGCGGGC
>DASYYZ010000194.1:0-20323 GCA_035946735.1 Terriglobia bacterium | reverse complement strand
TTTGGATCGCAAGCCGATCAGGCCACGTCGACGCGAATGGTGGATCAGTGTCTCGATGCCGGAATCAATTTCTTCGATACCGCCAACATGTACAACCTGGGACGCGCTGAGACCGTGCTGGGACAGGCGCTGGGCGCCCGGCGGTCCAAAGTGATTCTAGCATCGAAGGTCCGATACAAGATGGGCGGGGCTCCGGACGAGTCTGGGCTTTCGCGCGCCGCGATCCACAAAGCGCTGGATATGAGCCTGCGGAGGCTCGGAACGGATTACCTCGATCTGTACTACCTGCACTGGCCGGACTATGACACGCCCATCGAGGAGACGCTCGCGGCGCTCGATGAGCTGATCCGAGCCGGCAAGGTTCGGTATGCAGCCGTTTCGAATTACGCTGCCTGGCAGGTCTGCGAGATTCTCTGGCTCTGTGAGAAGAAGGGATACCATGCGCCCTACGTCTCCCAGCCCATGTACAACGTGCTGGCACGGGGCATCGAGGACGAATATCTGCCCTTTTGCAAGCGTTTCGGCGTCTCTGTGATTGCGTACAACCCGCTGGCGGGAGGCCTCTTGACCGGCAAGCAATCGCGCGAGAAAGGACCCATCGAAGGCACGCGCTTCGACAAGAACACGCTCTACGTGGGTCGTTACTGGCACGACGACTACTTCGCCGCCGTCGAGGAATTGCGAAGTGTGGCTCGCGAGGCCGGCAAGACCCTGGTGGAACTGGCCCTTCAGTGGCTGCTCAGCCAGGATCAGGTGGATTCGGTGATTCTGGGTGCCTCGCGGCCGGAACAGCTCAGCGAAAATCTGAAGGCGTGCGAAGGCGGAAAACTCGATGCTGCGGTCCTCGGGCGCTGTGACGGAATCTGGATGCGGCTGCGTGGAGTCACGCCCAAGTACAACCGCTAATCGAGAAGTTACTGCGCGCAGGGGCTCGACCCTTCAGAAATACGAACGCCGCGCGAAAACTGTTCTTGACACCTAACGTCAGTTCTATTAGCGTTTCGGCAGTTGGTTGAATATGGGCCTCCTATGATGCTGAGTGAGCCGGAGCCACGAGCGTCTGAACGGTCATACGCCTCTCCGGGAGCCATTCGAAGGTCCATTCCACTTTCCGCATCAGGGAGCATTCCTGCATGATTGTGCGCGCGCCGGTGTTAGGGATGTTGCTCTTCCAGTCTACGGCCGGCATGATGAATCCTCACGCCGTCGACTTTGCGATCATCGCGATCTATTTCGCGATGGTGCTCGGCATCGGCTTCTATTTGAAGCGCTACACGAAAAGCGGCGAGGATTTTTTCCTGGCCGGCCGCGAGATGACGGCGTGGGTGGCGGGCCTCAGCTTTGTCTCGGCCAACCTGGGTACGCTCGAACTGATGGGCTGGGCGGGCAATGCCTATCAGTACGGCATCATGGCCGCGCACTGGTACTGGGTGGGCGCCATTCCCGCCATGCTTTTTCTCGGCATCGTCATGATGCCGTTCTATTACATCTCCAAGACACATTCCGTGCCCGGTTATCTTCAACTGCGGTACGGCCCTGGCGTGAGCGGCCTGAGCGCCATTTCGTTCGCATTAATGACCATCCTCATGTCCGGCGTCAACATGTTTGCCATGGCCCTGGTACTGAAAGTAATGCTCGGTTGGGACCTCAACTTCAGTATCTGGGTATCCTCGTTGACCGTCGGAGCCTATGTCGCCTTGGGAGGATTATTCTCCGCTATTTTTAACGAAGTGATCCAATTCTTCTTGATCTGGTTCGGCGCTCTGCTCATTCCCATCTTGGGCCTCGTTGAGACGGGAGGTTGGAAAGGAGTGGTAGCACGCATCCATCAAAACTTTCCCGGGCAGGATTTCACGCACATGTGGCGCCCCATGGCCCACTTCGCGAACAATCCCATGGGCGTGGACTGGATCGCGATTGTATTTGGTCTGGGCATGACGGTTTCGTTCGGTTACTGGACCACCGACTTCCTGGTGGTGCAGCGCGTGATCGCCGCCAAGGATGTTAGAGCCGCCAAGCTGGCCCCGGTGATCGGCTCTTTCTTCAAGATGGCGGTACCCTTCTTTGTCATCCTGCCCGGATTGCTGGCCCTGGCGGTGCTGCCTTTTCATCTTGTACCGGCTAGCGGAATGCAGCCGGGTCAGCACAGCTTTGACGAGGTCCTGCCGCTGATGCTGGCGCGCTATTGCGGTCCCGGCCTGCTCGGGCTTGGTATCACTGCGTTGATTGCGGGCTTTATGTCCGGCATGGCCGGGAATGTGAGCGCCTTCGCCACCGTCTGGACCTACGATATCTACCGGGCCTTCATTCGTCCCAAGGCCTCGGACGCCCATTACGTTTTGATGGGCCGCTGGTGCACGATTATAGGGCTTCTCATCAGCATCGGCGCCGCTTACATCGTGACCCACTTCGGCAGCCTAATGGATTACGTCCAGGCGCTTTTCAGCTTCTTTATCGCGCCGCTGTTCGGCACGGTGCTGCTCGGCATGATCTGGAAGCGGACGACGAAAGCCGGAGGCTTCTGGGGACTGCTCGCCGGCTCGGCGTCCTCCATCGTCATGTTTACAATAGTGGAGATCGACCCCAGCAAGGTGAGCCTGATCGCGTTCTACGCTCAAGCCAAGCCCCTGGCGCAGGACATGTGGCGGGGGCTGTGGTCTTTCCTCATCTGCGCGACGGTCACGGTTCTGGTGAGCCTGGCCACTGAGCCGAAGCCGGATTCCGAGCTCACAGGCCTCGTGTACGGCGCCACCGAATTGCCGAGCGAGGGTCACTTGCCTTTGGTGAGGCGCCCGGTCTTCTGGGCCGGTGTAGCGCTGGTTCTCTTCCTGGTTTTGCAGTACATCTTCTGGTAGGGCTGGTGAAAATGGATACGAAGCCTCAAGGATCGCGGGATGCCGGACCGCCGCCCAAACGAATCGGAGTAGATCTGATGGATAACCCACCGCAGAAACACCACATGTTGCCGGTGTGGTTCTTTATCGGCGTCGTGCTGATCATCTACGGAGTGATGATTTTTGCGCAGGGCATCTATCAGATCTCTCATCCTGTGGGTACCGTGCTCGAAGACCTGCACCCGGCGGTCTGGTGGGGAGCGTTGATGGCGGTGGTAGGCGTCGTGTTCGTGCAAAAGAACCGGCGGCCGGTAGGCTAACCCAAAGCTATAAAGTGGGAAGAAGACCTGGGAGCGCGGGGTTTACAGATCGCGGCGGCCAAATCGCCTGACCGCCAGAGCTAGAAAGGCCAGCAGGTACGCGCTCGCATAGCCGATCATCCACCGGCTTGGCACCGAGGCGTTGCTGAAGGGCGAGATATTCAGCGCGCCCACGAGCGGCGATTGCATCTCAAAAGCCGCCCGGCGCCAGAGCGATTCGCTGGGCATGACGATGCTCGCTACGATGCCGACGGTCACGGCTCGTGTCGAGTGCAGAATCGCTCCCACCTGTTCGATCCAACCGCCCAGGAAAGCGAGCCCATGCAGGCCAAGCGCCAGGACCCCGTTCGTCAAGGTTGAAAAAGTGGTCCCGAGAAACAGAACGAGATTGAGCAGCAGCACGCATTCAAGCCAGATCAGGCTGGCTCCGAACATGAGGTGGCGTGGAGTCAGTCCGCTGATCCAGTAGGAGACCGCCACCACGCCCCCGACCATCAAGGCTACATATACCGTCATCATGCCCACAAAGCCGAGCCATTTGCCCAGCAGGATCTGGCGCCGGCTCACTGGTTTCGTGGCCACCGCTTGAATCGTGCCCGAGGCCATCTCGCCCGAAAGCGTATCGACTGAAGTCAGCGCGGTGAGGACCACCGCCAGGATATCGACCGCGTAGAGCCCCATCATGATGAAGGCTCGCGCCGCCTCTTGGCGGATCAAGGCAGACCCGTGCACATCCTTGACCTGAAAATGCAAGGCGGTGCTGTAAAGAGCCAGGAAAGCCAGCGCTGCCAGCACCGCCATCAGCAGCAGCTTTTTGCGCGCCGCTTCCCGAAAGGTCACGCCCGCCATCACCCAGGCGCCCACTATAGCCCTCCCTCGGTGCCCACGATTTCGAGAAAAAGATCTTCGAGCGATTTGCGCTCGGGCGTGAGCTCATAAAGGTCAGCTCCGCTTTGGACGAGATAACGCGCGATCTCCGGCAGAACGTCGTTGGAAGATACCGTCAGCATGATCCGTTCGCCATTCGGATTGATGGATGTCGTCCAGCGCGCGAGGCCCTGCAAGGTTGCGCCACTCAACTTGTCCGCGCGCAGGCGGACGCGGGTTTCGCCCGCAGCCAGCGTGTCCAGGCGGCGCGAATCGAGTACGCGTCCGTGCTTGATAAAGGCCACGCGGTCGCAAGTGATCTCCACTTCGCCTAAGAGGTGGGAGTTCAACAGGACCGTGCAACCCCGTTCGCGCTCGCCGCGAATGATGTCGCGCACCAGGCGGCGCCCGCCGGGATCGAGTCCGGAGGTCGGTTCGTCCAGAATCACCAGGTCCGGTTCGTTCAGCAGCGCTTGCGCCAGGCCGATGCGCTGCAGCATTCCCTTAGAGAACTCGCGCACCTTCTGGCGACGGTGGTGGCTGAGCCCGACGAGTTCGAGCAGCGTAGCAATGCGATCGCGCAGGCGCGCCGGCGGCATGCCGTAAAGCCTTCCGTGCACGCTGAGCAGTTCTTCAGCGCTAAGCCAATCGTAGAAGCGGAAGTGTTCGGGGAGGAAGCCGATGCGGCGCCGGACCTCAACGTCGCCGACTGGAGAGCCCAGTACATCAGCCGCTCCGGCGGTCGGCGCTACCAGGCCCAGCAGCATCTTCACGGAGGTACTCTTGCCGGCGCCGTTGGGTCCGAGAAAACCGAAGATCTCGCCGCGGTGAACTTCAAGCGTGAGGCCTTCGACTGCGACCTTTTGGCCAAAGACCTTGCGCAGGCTGCGAGTCTGGATGGCGAAATCGGTTGATTGACTCATTGACCCACCAACCCATCGGCTCAACAAACTACAACACCCGACGCTCGATTGAGTCAATGAATCAATGAGCCAATGAGTCAATCTCTCATGCCGGATCACCGGCTTTGCTTTACCCCAGAGAGTCGGCGAACGTCAATGCGTTCCCGCCGTCGCCGAAACCGGAGAGCGAATAGATGATGCCGCTTTTGATCCAGATCAGTGTATATCCTGCCTGGCCGCCCCGGCGCGGCGAAGTGATCAGGGTGCCCTCTGTGCCGTCCACTGGGAATTTCTGATATGAAGCGCCCTGTCGCGGCACCGGGATCACAAGTGTCGAAGTCCAGTCTACGCTCTGAACAAACGCTTGAGCTTCTTCCGGGCTGAGGCCCGCAAGCTCCAAACCCGCTTCGGCCACCTGAGCAATATTCAGGTTTGGAGGAACGCTGACGGTGGGACTCGGCACCTGCGCGAAGATTAGAAAATTCGGATCTTCAGAAGACACGCTCGGATGAGCACCATTTTGGTTGCCCTCCTTGACCTTCGGCATCTCGCCGTAACGCGCCACCACGGCCTTCGGGATATGAACCGCGACTTCCGCGCCGTCAATCGAGGCCGGAAGCTGGATATCGGGTCGTCCCGCCTCCTCCAGTACGGCCTGCAGGCGCTCGCGATTCAAATTGAGATGGAAAGCCTGCTCGCCTTCCACGCTCAGATGCGGAGCATCGGCGCGTGCCGTGATGGTTCGCACATGGAAGCCAGCGAGCGCGCTCGCCTGCTCGGTGGTGGATACGTCGATGGGTTCGCCGGGCTGCCGCGTGAACACCACATTGTCGGAAATAAGCTGACCCAGCATCTTGCCGGCGCGGTCCTCGCTCAGGTTCGGCATGACAGGATCAACGGAGACCACTTCGATCTTTTGCACGCGCAGCATGGCCAAAAGCCGCTGGCCCCAGCTTCGCACGGGCGCGAAACTCATGGCGGCAGCCACCAGAGCGACACCGAGCGCTACACCCCAGGCGGGAGCCCAGCGCCGTCCGAACACCTGGCTGAAGAATCCGTGCCCGGCGGACACGCCCTCGGGTGCGGCTTCCATAGCCCGGAAATGCGCCAGCGCCAGCCTGGGATCGAGCTCAAGCTCGTTTGAGGCCGGCGCGAGAGGCTCGAGCGCGAGTCTCACGCTCCGCGTGCTCGATTCCATCTCTTCGAGCTTCCGGCGGCAGTCCGCGCAGGCGGCCAGATGGCGCTCCACATTTTCGAGTTCGGGCCCGTGAAGCTCATGGTCCAACCTGGCACGCAGAATGCCGCTATCGATGCACTTCATGATTCCTCCTCACCGCTTCTCGCGCGGTATTGTTTGCGGAAAGCTTGCTCGGCCCGTAGAAGCAGGGTACCTATGGATACCCGCTTCACGCCGAGCGCCTCCGCCATTTCGTGGTAGGAAAAGCCGCTGGCTCTGAGGATAAGCGCCTGAGCCTGCACCGGCTTGAGTTCAGCCAGCGCCCGCCGCACCGCTTGCCGCTTTTCGGCGCGCAGGACTTCATCCAGCGGTCCGGTTGTTAAGTGCGATTGATCGGCGAGACGCGCGGCCTCGTGCTCGTGCTGCCTCCGGCGCGCGTTCTTGCGCAGCACGTCGATGCCCAGGTTGGTGGCCGTGCGGTAGACCCAGCCCGCCACGTTGCCATCGGGGCTTGGAAGCGATTGCCGGCGGTAGAGCTTCCAGAAAACTTCGTTCGCCAGGTCTTCAGCTTCCGTGCGGCTCGACGTCAGGCGGAACAAAACCGAGATCACGCGGGCGTAGTGTTCGAAGTAGAACTTTTCGAACGCCGACTCCCACGGTTCTCCGAGTGGCCTGCTATCCGTCATCGCGCGATCTAAAACAACCCCTGCACCCAAGAACGACCTCCCTGCCCCTTCCAACAGTTAAAACGTCTGCCGCATTGAAAAAGTGACAACGGAGGACCTGATTTCGTGTTGGCGCTTATTGGCCCCTGTCTCGCCTGGTACGCGTACCCGAAGAGAAGCGAGAAAAAATAGGCGGTCCTAACCCCCTTTTATGGTAAATTCAGTGCTTCGGCGCATTTGGGGGGAGGGGAAGAAGTTCATGACGCCCTCCGTTCACGTTGGCAAGTTTTCAGAGCGCGATTTAGCCTTCTGGACCCAATTTGCCTTGCTGTGGAAGCACCTAGCTGGCATGTCGAATGACGCCCAACGTTCAGAATACCTGAAGAAAGCTGAGAATTGCCTTCTGAAGGTAGAAGCCATCCGGGCTGACCTTGACGCCCGCCTTCCATTAAAATTACCTTGTGTTACGGCGTTTCCGTCCCAGTCGCCGCAGCCATTCACCCGAGCGAGCGTTGAGTCAATAACCCCCGGCCAGATCGGATGCTACGCCGCTTTCAGGTATGCGCTATCCGGCATCGAGTGCCTTTACGTGGGGAAGGGCGTCATCAGGGAAAGGCTGCTTGAGCACCTCAGCGGAGAAAGTTCCTGCGTCATCATGTCGGGTCCCACTCATTGGATGGCCGCCATAACACCCGACTGCGACGAGTTGGAAAAACAGCTAATCCTCGAACTGGCTCCGAAGTGCAACCGCAGGGTGGCTTAGCCGCGGCCAGACCCGGTGCCGTTAAACCGACCGGTGAATCGGCTGAAGAAGTAATCCCGCCCATTCACAGAGAGTACGGTGAATAACTGTCCCACCCGGACTCGGATATTCTGGCCGGTAAGGCGATCACGAATGTTTGAGTTTTGAATGAGACCGGGAAGGCCCATCCACTCAGCTACGCGACCTAAGCACAGCCTGAGCCTGCCCAGAAGCACTTGTAAAAAGTTCGCGTCTCGGCTGGCAGGGACGGCCATCACCTGGCGCGGAAGACTGTTAACGTTGGACTTAGTATTCATGCTGCTCACGGGCGCAACTTGGTCTCCCTTTGTCTTACCGGATCTCCCTGGTGTGACTAAGGGGAATTACTGAGCTTCGACAAGTGGCGATTGGGTGCTTGCCATCGAGAATAGATCCAGCTCTTACTCTGTTCCTACGCCTGCAGCGCTGTGAGCGCAACTACATTCACAATGTCCTCGACGCTGCAGCCGCGCGAGAGATCGTTGGCAGGCTTGGCAAGGCCTTGCAATATGGGTCCGACCGCTGCGCAGCCGCCGAATCGCTCCGCCAGTTTGTAGGCGATGTTTCCCGCGTCAAGGTTGGGAAAAATGAAGACGTTGGCGCGACCCGCCACGGCCGAGCCCGGAGCTTTGCGCTCAGCGATTTCCGGCACCAGGGCGGTATCAAGTTGCATCTCGCCGTCCGCGGCCAGTTCCGGCGCGCGCGTCCTGAGCGTGCGAACGGCTTCGCGGACCAGGGCGGCACGAGGGTGTTGGGCGCTGCCTTTGGTGGAGAACGACAGCAGGGCCACGCGCGGCTCGACGCCGAGCAACACCCGGGCGCTTCGAGCGGTGCTGATCGCGATGTCAGCTAACTGAGCGGCGGTGGGTTCGGGAACCACGGCGCAGTCGGCAAACAGCATCACTCCTTGGTCTCCCAGTTCGCACTTCGGCGAAATCATCAGAAAGAAGCTCGAAACGAGTGACGCTCCAGGCGCTAACCCCACCGTCCACAGCGCGGCGCGCACCGTGTCCCCGGTAGTGTTGAGTGCGCCGCCCACGGCCCCGTCAGCCTCGCCGGCCGCGAGCATGAGGCCGGCATAAACGGGCGCAATTCTGGCGTTTTCCTGGGCCTCGCTCTCCGTCATGCCTTTGGCGCGTCGGCGTTCATGGAGTACGCGCGCGTGGGCGTTCGCTTTCGGGCTTGTAGCAGGATCGACGATCTGGCTGGCCTCGATTCTCAGGCCTAGCTCTTGAATGCGGGCGCGAATCTTTTCCTTGTCGCCGAGCAGGGTGAGGCGGGCGATGCCTTCGTGCTCGATTTCGGCTGCGGCCGCAAGCGTCCGATCCTCCCCGCCTTCAAAAAGTACGATGTGACGTGAATTTTGACGCGCCTGAGCCCTTAGTCTATCGAGAATCTCCATAATGACCCCACAGTCCGGTTCTGATCTGCAGCCGTTCAGTATAATAAGGCTTGCTCCGGGACTTGTGACAATGCAGCAAACCAATTCCTTCAAGACCATCGAGTGGACCGCCGACGGCGTGCGCATGATCGATCAGACCCAGCTTCCGGCGCAGGAGGTCTATCGCACCTACAGCGATTATCAGGGTGTGGCGGATGCTATCCGCTCCATGGTGATCCGCGGGGCGCCCGCCATCGGCGTGGCCGCGGCCATGGGCGTCGCGCTCGGCATAAAGAACTCAGCCGCCACCAGCGTCGAGGCGTTACGGACCGAGTTTGAGACCGTCGCGCGGACGATCGGGCAGACTCGGCCGACTGCCGTCAACCTCTTCTGGGCGATCGAACGCATGCGGCGCGTGTTTGAAGCCGCCCTCGGCGCCGGCTCGGATGAAGTAGAGCGAATCCGGGCCGCAAGAACGCGCGTCGTAGAAGAAGCCCGGCGCATGCTGGCAGAGGATATCGCGGTGAACGAGGCCATGGGCCGCGCCGGAGCCGCGCTTATGCCGGACCAGGGCACGATTCTTACTCACTGCAACGCTGGGGCGCTCGCTACCGGCGGCTACGGCACGGCGCTCGGCGTGATTCGCGCTGCGGTGGAGGCCGGCAAGCAGCTCCAGGTGTTCGCCGACGAAACGCGGCCGTTCCTGCAGGGCGCCCGCCTGACCGCCTGGGAGCTGGCGCGCGACGGCATTCCGGTCACCGTGATCACGGACAACATGGCCGGGCACTTCATGAAAGAGGGAAAGATCGCGGCGGTCATCGTCGGTGCTGACCGGATCGCGGCCAACGGCGACGTGGCCAACAAGATCGGTACTTACTCCGTGGCCGTGCTGGCGCGCGAGAACGGAATTCCGTTTTACGTGGCGGCGCCGCTTTCCACGATCGATCTCAAGCTGGCTTCGGGCGATGAGATTCCCATCGAAGAACGCTCGGCGCGCGAGGTGACGCACCTAGCCGGAGTCCGCATCGTCCCGGAGGACGTGGAAGCGCGTCATCCCGCCTTCGACGTCACGCCGCATCGCTATCTGACCGCCATTGTCACCGAACGCGGCGTGGCGCGGGAGCCGTACACCGAAAACCTGGCAGCGCTGTTTAGCGGGAATCGGGTGATCGGGTCCGTCTATTCGTAGCGCAGAGCCACGATCGGGTCGAGGCGCGAGGCCTTCATAGCGGGCCACATTCCGAAGAACAATCCGACGCTGACTGCCACCACAAAGCCCGTAATCACGCTCCAGAGGGGCACTGTCGTGGGCATGCTGGGAAAAGCTGTTCGGATGATGGAGCTGAACAACCACCCGATCGAGATCCCCATCAGGCCGCCCGCACCGGTGAGAGTCATGGCTTCGAGTAGGAACTGCCAGGTGATGTCGCTGCGCCGCGCGCCGATCGCCTTGCGCACGCCAATTTCGCGGGTCCGCTCCGTAACCGAGACCAGCATGATATTCATTACGCCGATTCCTCCCACCAGCAGGCCGATGGAGGAAAGCACGATCATCACCAGCGCTACCGTGCTGATAATCTGATTGAACTGCTGCACCACCGTGTCTGCCGTGGACACGGAAAAGCTGTCCGGATCAGCGGGCTTCACGTGCCGCCGCCGGCGCAGGGTAGCCTTGACCTCGTCGAGCGCCTGATCCATGCGGCCCGGAACCGCCAAGCCGCTAACAAAGTTGTCTTTGACGTTCGGGTAGTACTTCTTAAAAGTGAGGTAAGGCACGAAAGCGCGCCGGTCCGTGGTGGTGTCGCCCAGAAACTCCTTGCGTCGGGCAAGCGTTCCGATGACCGTGAAACTGTGGCCGTCCGCCAGGATGGTCTTGCCCACCGCGTCCTCGTTCGGGAAGAAACGTTTCACCACCTCGGCGCCCAGCACGGTCACATCGCGCCGATGGAAGTTGTCGACTTCGTTGAACAGGCGGCCGTCGGCGAGCTCGGAGTTCGTGATTTTGAAACTGTTCGGACTGTAGCCGAAAAACTGCGCGTCCATAATCTCCTGACCCTTGTACTTGAGCGTCACAAAGGGCGGCGCCGGAGGTTGCCAGTTAAAAATGGCGAGGCCCACATCCTCCAAATCCGGGCATTCGGCCTTGAGCGCCAAGGCGTCGTCGTAGGTGATCGGTTTGCGCAGGCGTTCCTCACGAGTGGGATTGAACGTGAAAGGCGGTAGCTTGAAAATGAAGATGGTGCGCGTGCCAAAGCCCTCGGCAACATCCGCCATCTGCTTGTTAAGCCCCTGGATCAGCGACGCCACCAGGATCACCGTAGTGGTGCCCATGAGCACGCCGAGCACGGTGAGGAAGGAGCGGAACTTGTGCGTGCGCAGGGTATCAAGCGCCAGCAGCAGGTTCTCGCGTACGTTTTGGCGATAGGCTCTCATCGTTGAAATTCGAAATTCGAAACTCGAAATCGGGTACTCGCTCAAGCCGCGTTGGGACGGCGGTTTTCGAATTTCGATTTTCGAGTTTCGTTCTCATTTTTCGGTTCGCAGTGCATCAATCGGATCGAGGCGCGCGGCTTTGCTGGCTGGATAGATCCCGAAGAACAGGCCCACGCCGCTCGAAAGCAGCACGCCAACCACGATCGCCGAGACGGGCACGGAGGCCGTGAAGACCAGGTTCACCAGTTGAGCGATTCCGGTCGCGAGCAGAATGCCAATCACGCCTCCGGCCAGCGCCAACGCGGCGGATTCGATCACAAACTGCAGCAGGATATCGCGGCGGCGCGCGCCCAGTGACTTGCGAATGCCGATTTCGTGCGTGCGCTCGGTGACGCTTGCCAGCATGATATTCATGATGACGATCCCCCCGATCACCATGAACACGGCCACGATACCGATGGTGACGCCGAAAATCGTCCCCGTGAGCGCCTGCCAGGTGGCCATCAAGGTATCGGACGCATTGATCCCGAAGGGATCCTGATCGTGATAGGGGACGTGCCGGCGCGCTCGCATCAGCGCTCGTACCTGGTCCTGCAACGCACCGATCTGCTGCGAGTCCCAGGCTTGAACAGACACCTGGAGCCCCGGCCGGCCCTCGAACGTCTTCCGGAACGTGGAGAGCGGAATCTGGAGGAAAGTGTCCTGGCTCTGGCCAAAAGTGGTCCCGAGCGTCTGGGCCGTGCCAATTACCCGGAACGGCAGACCTCGCACCAGCACGTCCTTGTCGAGCGGATCAACTCCTGCGAAGAACTGCGTCACCAGATCGTGCCCGATGAAGCACACCATGGCGTTGTGGTCGTAGTCCGCCTCCGTGAAGAATCGGCCCGAATCTACTTTTACTGAACCGACCTCGATAACGGTAGGCGTGACGCCGGCCACCGCAACCTCGTGGATCACATGGTTCTGGTAGCGGGCGTCGGGGGCGGTCATGAGGCCGGCTGAAGCGCCAATGGTCTTGGCTCCCGTGACGCTCGCCTTCAGAAATTGGTAGTCCTCCATTCGAATGGGACGGTTTGTGCGCTGCGCCTTAACAAAGTCCACCCAGTTCTGGCCCCATTGGAATTGGTCCAGTACGAAAGTGTTCACGCCCAGATTGGCAATGTGGTCGGCAATATAGAGGTTCATGCCGTTGACGACTGACATGACCACAATGAGGGTGGTGGTGGCGATCACCACGCCGAGCAGGGTCAGAAACGAGCGCAGTTTGTGCGCGCGCAGCGCGTCAATGGCGATCCAAAAGGCCTCGCGGGCGGTTACCCAAAGGGTGATGTTCTCCCGCCGGGGCGCCCGTTTCGAGACCAGGGATTGAGCCTGTGCCCAGACTGCCATCAATGCACCTTGAGTGATCGGAAGCCGTTACCGTAGGGGGAAATCCCTCACGATGTTGTCATTCCGTTCGGCTGAAAAGTCAAGAAGGTTGCCCGACCTCCGAGGCTCCTGAAGCCGCATTCTTTGCGCCGCTTTTTCAGACTGAGAAGAGCTTATAATATAGGATTACGTGCTCGCTGGCGAAGCCTCCTGTGGCAGCTCGTGCTGCCCGCTTGAAGCGCAATCTCCTCTCTCTTATGACTACGACCGGCACTTCCATGAAATTTCAAGCCACCCCGGACACGGCTGCGCCCTCCGGTGCCGTAACGGCCAACAATGGCTCCGCCCCCGCGCCCGCAGCGGTGGAATCCATCGTGGTGCGAGGCGCGCGCGTTCACAATCTCAAGAACATCGACTGCGAAATCCCGCACAACCGCCTGACGGTCGTCACGGGCGTCTCCGGCTCCGGCAAGTCCAGCCTGGCCTTCGACACCATCTATGCGGAGGGTCAACGCCGCTATGTGGAGTCGCTCTCCGCCTACGCGCGCCAGTTCCTGGACCGCATGGAGAAGCCGGATGTGGATTCCATCGACGGCATCGCGCCGGCGGTGGCGATCCGCCAGAAGAATACCACTCGCAATCCGCGGTCGACGGTCGGCACCTCCACCGAGATCTACGACTACTTGCGGCTGCTCTTCGCGCGCATCGGCATCACCACCTGCCCCAAGTGCGGCGGCGTGGTGAAGCGCGACACCGTGGATGAGATCGCGGTCCGCGTGCTCGCTCTCGATCCGGGCCGGCGCTTCTTTATGCTCTTCCGGGTCAACGTCGATCCTGTCGCAGCCACGCCGCAAACGGCGCCTGGGCCCGCCTCAAAGCGATCCAGGCCCGCGGCAGCGCCCGCGGAGGCAAGTTCCGCCTTGGCGTCCAGCCCTCTCAAGGCAAGACTCTCTGAGCTTCGCGAGCAGGGCTTCAACCGGCTTTACCAGGATGGCCGCGTGTTCGAGTTCTCCACCCCGGAATCCTTGCTCGACGTTGACTTTTCCCGGCCAGTGTTCGTCCTCGTGGATCGGCTGGTGGCAGGGCCTGAGATTCGCCAGCGCCTGATCGACTCTGTCGAAATCTGCTACCGGCAGAGCGGAGAAGCGGTGTTGGAGTTTGTGGGGACGGCGGGGGATTCCTCGCAAGCCGAGGTTGGAGCGGTGCCGGAGCGGCTGATTTTCAACGAGCGCTTCGAGTGCAAGAACTGCGGCATTACTTATCTGGAGCCCGAGCCGCGTCTCTTCTCCTTCAACAATCCTTTTGGCGCTTGCCCGCGCTGCCAGGGGTTTGGCAACACGCTTGACTTCGACATGGACCGCGTGGTGCCGAACAAAGGCAAAAGCCTGGCGGAAGGCGCCATCGATCCCTGGTCGAAGGCGCGCTATCGTCAATTTTTCACTGAAATGAAGTCTAAGGCTCGCGAGCGGGGTATTCCCCTGGACACGCCCTATTACAAGCTGAGCGCCGCGGAGCGCCGCTGGGTGATGGAGGGCGACGACGATTTCACCGGCGTGCATGGCTTCTTCGAGCTGCTGGAGCGCAAGAAATATAAACTGCACGTGCGAGTTTTCCTGAGCCGCTATCGCGGGTACGCCACTTGCCCGGACTGCCATGGCGGAAGGCTGCGCCGCGATGCGATGAATGTGCGCGTGTCCGGCAAGACCATCAACGAGGTCTGCGCCCTTTCGGTTGAAGACTGCGGCCGGTTCTTCGCGAGCCTGGACCTCAAACCGCGCGAAGCCACCGTAGCCGACAAGGTTTTGGAAGAAGTCCGGTCGCGCCTGCGATTCCTGCTGGAAGTCGGACTCGAATATCTCACCCTGGATCGCCTCGCCTCCACGCTTTCGGGCGGCGAGGCGCAGCGCATCCAGCTCGCCACGGCGCTCGGATCGAGTCTGGTAGGGACGCTTTACGTGCTGGACGAGCCCTCGATCGGCCTGCACGCCCGCGACACCCATCGATTGATCGGCATTCTGAAAAGCCTGCGCGATCTTGGCAACACCATCCTGGTGGTGGAGCACGACCCGGACATGATGCGGGAGGCTGATTACGTGGTCGATCTCGGTCCGGGCGCGGGGGAGCGCGGAGGGCGCCTGGTGGCAGCGGGTTCGCTGGCCGAGATCGCCGCCAATCGCGATTCGCTGACAGGACGTTACCTCTCGGGCGACATGCAGATTCAGGTGCCTGCGCGGCGCCGGTCCCCGCGGGCCCGCTGGCTGCGGCTGCGAGGAGCGCGCGAGCACAATTTGAAATCGATCGACGTGGACATCCCGCTCGGAATCATGGTGGCGGTGAGCGGCGTGTCCGGCTCGGGCAAGTCCACACTGGTGCATGACGTTCTCTATCAGGCTCTGGCGGCGCGACGCGGCCTCGCTGCTGCCCGCGCCGATTACGACGGCCTCGAGGGCGACGCGGAGGTGGGCGAAGTTATACTCGTGGACCAGTCGCCCCTCGGCCGCACGCCGCGCTCGAATCCGGTGACGTATCTGAAGGCCTACGACGCCATTCGGGAGCTTTTCGCCGCCACCGACGAGGCCCGCGAGCATCACTACTCCTCCGGCCAGTTTTCTTTTAATCTCCCGGGAGGCCGCTGCGAAGTTTGCCAGGGCGCTGGCGTGGTGACGGTGGAGATGCAGTTCCTGGCGGACGTGGACCTGGTGTGCGAGGAGTGCAGTGGGCGGCGATTCAAGCCGGGAATTCTCGCGATTCGGTACAAGGGCAAGAACATTCACGAAGTGCTGGGGATGACGGTGCGCGAGGCGCTCGCGTTCTTCAGCGGTCATCCGCGCGTCACGCAGAAGCTGCGCATCCTGGAGGAAGTCGGCCTCGGTTACCTGCGCCTCGGCCAATCCGCCACCACGCTTTCGGGCGGCGAGGCCCAGCGGGTGCGGCTGGCGGCGCACATCGCCCGCGAATCCGGAGTGGCGGCCGAGGGCGAAGGGCCCACGCCGCGCTATCCGCTCTTCATCTTCGATGAGCCCACCACCGGCCTGCACTTCGACGACATCCACAAGCTGCTGAGTGCCTTCCGCAAGCTGATTGATGCCGGAGGCACGGTGCTGGTGATCGAACACAATCTGGACGTGCTGAAGACGGCCGACTGGATCATCGACCTGGGACCCGAGGGTGGCGACCGCGGCGGCACTCTGGTGGCCGCCGGGCCGCCGGAAGAGATCGTGAAGAACCCCGCCTCCTACACAGGCCGGCATCTGGCGCCGTATCTCGCGCCTCCCGGCACCTAAAAAATAAACGGCGGGCGAACCTTATGATCCACCCGCGCAGGGCTGGTTGCTGACGAGCGTCGCAGTGCGCTCTTGGTGTGAGGCGAAGGACGGTGAGTAGCCGCCCCTCGCCTGGAGTGAAATCCAAAACTAAAGCCGCGCCGCGAAGCTCACTAGGCCGCTCCGGCCCAGATCCGGAATCTCGCAGCGCGGGAAGCTGCGTTAGAACGATACGCGCGCGCCGAGCTCGATGACGCGCGTATAGTTGCCAAGGTCTCCATAGCCACCCGTCATAACTCCAAAGGCGTTGGGATTCTGAAGGCTAAGCGATGGCGCATTCCAGTTGTCGTGGTTGAACACGTTAAAGAAATGCCCGTAGAACGCTATGGTCACTCGCTCGGTGATTCTTGTGTCTTTGTTGATTCCGAGGTCGAGGTTCCACGCAACGGGCGATCGCAGTTCCCCGTCGCCATTCGGATATCCGTCAATACCCAGGACGAACGGCCGGAAGCTGTTGTAGACAGCGACCGGGTTCTTAAACATGTTGGCGCCGGTACCGATCGAGCCCCCGGGATTGCCGTTGATTCCCACGGAATTCGGATTGTCTGAGCCCGTGGAAACCACAACGCCTTGATTGTGCGAGTTGCTTAGGCTCGCCGTACTGATGCCAAGCGGCACGGCGGAGGCCCCGTTCTCGGCGTAACCGGCTCCCATTTCCAAAAAGCTGCCTGTGTACAGCCCCAGGGGCAGGCCGCTACCATAGGTGAATATGGGCGCGACCGACCATCCTGAGATCAAGCGGCTGACGGCCCCGTTGGAACTGGACCAACGCTGTCCGGAACCGAAAGGCAAAGCGTACGCACCCAGAACATTCATGGTGAACTTCCGGTCCCAAGGCTGGGGCGTCCAGTTGGCGCCCAGGTCGTAGACGTTGTCCGGCGTGTCCAGCGTGTAAGTCTGGGCCAGCCCGATCGTGCCCAGCGCGTGACCGTACGTCGCGTTGGCGTTCAGCGTCAGGCCGTGCGAGGTGCGCTCGGTGAATTTCATCACCAACGCCTGATAATTGGACATTCCATCGGAGGTGTTCGCGTAGGGCCCGTAAGCGGTCGATTGCCCAGTATCGGTGTACAGCGCCATGGGTAGCGTCCAGCTCCCGCTGCTCTCCATGAGGCTCCAGGTATCGGTCACGTCTTCGGTGGTGATGTAGGACCCGGCAGTCGCGGCCAAGGCCGCCGTGCAGTTCGTCGAGCCCTTGCAGAACGCCGAGTTCGCCCCGCCCAGGCCGGTCTCAAAGAAGGGCTGTGGCGTCACCGCCTTGGAGGCTGTGCCGTTGTGCAACTGCGTCCACAAGGCTGCATACGCCTGGGCGAACGTCTGCCCGCCCAGTTTGGTCATCCAAGGCACGGCGTTCATGTCAATCCCCTGGAAGAGGTGCTGGCCAAAAACACCCAAGTACCCGACTTCGACGATCATATTGCTCTTCAACTGCCGCTGGATGCTGAAGTCGACCTGGTCGGTGCTTGCCGGGCGGAAATTCTGATCCATGCTGTCGGTGAGTTCGGCGGCTGGCGTAGTCCCGATTCCGGGCTGCACCGGAACCGACAGTGTGGACGAAATCGCAGGCAAGGGCACGTTCAAACCATCGGCGTTGCTGCCGATGCGGAAAGCATCGCCAGGAGTGACCCCCCTCACCGAAGTGCAACCGCCGGACATCGTGGGAACGCAAGAGACGGGCTGCAAGAAGCCGTCGCCCAGTACCGGGTTGGACACAATGTTGATGCCGAGGTCGCGGGCATAGAACCGGCCGTAACCGCCGCGAATCACCGTCGCTTTGTTTCCCAACAGCGACCCCAACCAGCCAGTGCCAAAAGTGGGGCTCCAAGCCATGGAGATTCGCGGGCCGAAGGCTCCGTAGTAGGGGTTGAAGGGGTACTTCAGGCCACCGCCCACCGCGCCCACCGGCGAGAATCCCTCAATGGGCGTATAGACTTGCCCGTTGTTGGCAGCGGCCTGGCGCTGGGCAATGTAGGATTTGTAGGTGATGGGATTGCCGGAAGGATCGACCAGAACGTCCTGCCGCCCGTTCAAATCGTAAGGGGGCAGTTGGACCATGTAGTTCAGGCCCATATTGACGGTAAAATTCGGTCTCACCTTCCACGAATCGTTGATGTAGACGCTGGGCGTATTCACGGTCACGTAGCTCGCCGCCGGCGTCCCCAGCGGATTGAGGGCCAGGTTTGCTCCGGTGCGCGTGGCCACGATTGACGAGTGGTTTACGATACCCAGGATGTCAGCATAGTACTTGTTCCAGGTGTCCAATTCCGCGGCATTCCCGGGATCGAGACACTGCGTCGTCACTCCATTGCCGCACGGCCGCGGCTGGAAATCCGGCGTCATCGCGACCGAACCGTTGTCCACTTCATAGACCAGGTTGGTCAGACCGCCCACCACGTTGTCGTAGCGGTTAAAGTGCCACCATTCGTGCAGGTAGTCGCCGCCAAACTGAAACATGTGGTTACCCTTCAACCAGGTCACTTCGTCGCGAAAGTCATAATTGTGCTCGTACCAGGCGCGGTTGCGGGAATCCTGCGTGTCAATGTTCACCGGAATCAGCGCGTTGCTGGACTCGCCATCGATCTCGATGGCCCCCGCCGACCCTGAAAGTTGGGGTGTTTGCACGCCGTTCCGGATCCAGTTCCACTCATTGCGCGTGTAGCCGAAGTGGAAGCTGTTGGTCAGGTTGGGGGTGATCGTGGTAGTCAGCCCGGTGTTAAAGACAAACGGCTGATTATTGTTCGAGGAGGCGGATGCCGCCGTGCCTAACGTATCTCCGTGAAGCAGGCCGCCAATGTCCACTTCATTGGTCGTCGGGATATCCTGTTTGAACCAACGGTAGGTGGAAGTCCAGCGGTTCTTGGAACCAAAGTCGTGGTCGATGCGTCCGATCCATTCGTCGTTTTTCAGCGGCAGGGTCAGGCCGGCCTGATAGGTGAGGCTGTTAAACCCGTCGCAGTTCGTGGCGCCAGGCGCGCAGGCAAGCTGCCCACCACTCGCGTAGTTCGGGTTGGGCATGTACTTCTGCCAGATCGTCGAGACCGCGCTGCTTATGCCCAGGTTGCGAGGATCGCAGGGCATGCCGCCCGTGGCTCCACAAACGTTCAGGGGCTGGGACAAGTTAAACGTCTGATTGCCCTCCGCGGTGGGAATTGTGATGATGCCCTGGCGAAGGGCGGCCGACGGCACGGAGCGGTCGAATTCTCCCGTGGTGTTGAATGGGTAGCGCTGGGCCTCATAATTCACGTAAAAGTATGTTCCCCCGCCCAACACATGCTTGGGCAGCATGGGCCCGCCTACGTCAAAGCCGTAGCGATTCTGGTGCGATTTGGGTTTGGGGATGGCGCCGAAATTATTGGCCCAACTGTTGGTGTTCAGCCAGTCGCCTTGGAAGAAGTCGTATGCCGCGCCGTGGAAGGTGTCCGTGCCTCCCTTGGTGGTTGCCAGCAATTCTCCGCCCGATGAGGTGTTAAAGTCGGCGGTCATGTTGTTGGTGTTGACCGTGACCTCGCCGATCGACTCGATCGGCGTCGGGACCACGCCTCTCTGGTCGCCGGAGAACCCATTGATGTAGCCATTGTCGCCTTCGAGGCCGCTGGTGTTGTTGCTGCCATCCAGCATAAATGTGTTCTGGTCGGGGGTTGCGCCGGCGATAGAACCTCCCATGATATCGTTCACAGTTCCGTGGAAGGTTGGGGCCGCCGTGGGCTGCAAATTCAACAGGGCCGAGACGTCCCGATTGACGCTGGGAAGATCCAACATCGTGACGTTATTCAGAGTTGCGCTCATGGTAGACGATAAAGTCTGCAGCTCGGCGCCGGGAGCAGCCTGGACTTCAACCGTCTGGGTTGCGGCCCCGACCTCCATCCTCAAATTCAGGGTCAGGGTTTGGCTCAAAGTTACCGCTTGGCCTGTCACCGCCAGTGTTCGGAAGCCCGTCTGAGCGACGCTCACGTCGTAAGCGCCGACCGGCAGATCCAGGAACGCGAAGCGGCCAGTGCGATTCGTCGGCTGCTGTTGCTCAGTCTTGGTGGCGGCGTCTGTCAGGGTGACCTGAGCTCCGGCGATCACGGCTCCCGTCGGGTCCGTAACCTGCCCGACTATGCTTCCGGTCGCGTTCGCCTGCCCCCAAAGCGATGAGGGCGCCAAACCTGGAATCAAGAGCGCCAAAAACATGAGTCTTGCTAAACCGCGCATAGTTTTATCCCCTCTTCTCGTGAAATCGAGACCCTGACCCTTGACCAGAAGCCTGGGAGCGCGGGCGTCTCGCCCGCCCTT
>DASYYZ010000193.1:0-7083 GCA_035946735.1 Terriglobia bacterium | reverse complement strand
GCGCACCAGCGTCTGAGTCCTTGGGTGCCAGGAGCGAACAGTTAGGCTAGATGATAGGCTAGGGCGTAGAGTTACATTTCTGATGGCTTGACGGCTCATTCGAAAGTTACATTCTTAGATGGCTTGACAGGGGGGGTGAGCCATAGCGCAAGTGGAGCGCTTCGGGCCGGCTGGCGCACAGCAAAGCTGTGCGATTTTGGCGGCGGTTCAGCAACGCGAATCGCAGAGCTTCGCTCTGCGCCATCCAGACCCCGAAGTTGATATCTATTGTCCTGTTTCGTGATGGGTTTTGAAACGTTGGCGAGCCCGATTCTTCGCCCCAAGATGGTGCAAGTGTAAAGTTATTGCACACTTTTGAAAACATTTCGCCTTGTGTTCGCCCACCAATTTAAAAGACTTAGGGACGCATTTTGGACGGGGCCTTTTGGGTTCCGGCCACCGCAGTGCGTGCTCCTGGCTTCTGGCTCCTGGCGTTCGTCAATTTGGACACTACCGATATTCTGTCTCCGGCGACCAATCCCTGATCTTCTGCTATACTAATCGCCGTATCACGAGACCTTCGGGGCAGGGTGAGGGAGCTGTTTCCCAATTCCCGATCGGCGGTAGAGCCCGCGAGGGAAAAAGAAGTGGCAAGCGTTTCACTGACCACTGCCTTTTTCCCATGATCCGGTGAAATTCCGGAGCCGGCGGTAAAGTCCGAATGGAAGAAGGTCGAGCCGTGCAGAGCTATTTCCACTTGCGCCTGTCTGTGGTGTATCTGCGGGCTGCGGTGTAGGCTCCTGCGCGGCTTGCCAGCCTCTTCCTTATCTCTGCCCCCAAGACAATTTGCTGAGTGTTTTTTGCGGCTTGACCAGCCGTTCGGGCCCCCCGGGCCCAACCCATGGCTGAGCGCTCAGTCTAATCTCAAGCCAAGCTGCAGGAAAGCGCTTTAATATATTGATTATAAATAGCATATGAAGACTGTCCTTAAACATTCGAAGAGCTCCATCCTGGTCCCCGCTGTTGTCCTGATTGCGCTCCTGCCAGCATCTGTTTGCGCGCAGGAGAATTGGGCCGGGACTATTCAAGGAACACTTTCAGATCCGCGCGGTGCGCCGGTCGCGTATGCAACTCTGCACCTGAAGAACGTGGCCCACGGTAGCGAGCGTCAAACCGAGTCCGACGAGCGCGGATACTACAGCTTTCCGCTGGTGGCGGCCGGCTCCTATGACCTGGACACGAGCAAGCCCGGGTTCGCCCCGCAACTCGAGCGCGGTTTGGTGGTGCGAGTCGGCGAAGCGTTGCAGGTTGATGTAACACTTGAACTCCAGCGTGCGCAGACCGAAGTGACGGTGCGAGCTTTGCCTCCCCTTGTTGAATCCGTGTCGCCGGCCGAGAGCGATGAGATCTCGCCCGAGCGCGTCCAGACCCTGCCTCTTGACGGACGACAGTTTGCCCAGCTTGCGCTGCTCGCAGGTGGCGCGGTCCCGCCCTACCCCAACAGCGCCACGCAGCAATTCAACACCGCTGCGCTTGGCTTCGGATTCTCCGTCGACGGCCAACGCTCGGAGCGCAACAACTTTG
This sequence comes from Terriglobia bacterium, assembly GCA_035946735.1. Classification (GTDB taxonomy): domain Bacteria; phylum Acidobacteriota; class Terriglobia; order UBA7540; family UBA7540; genus Gp13-AA77. The sequence goes on along the minus strand of DASYYZ010000193.1, from coordinate 5,520 downwards.
CGCTGGATGGCGTCACCATCATGGAGCCGTTTGCCTATAGCCTGACCGTGGACCCGTCGCTCGACGCCATCCGCGAGTTCCGGGTGGTGGAGAACAGCTACTCGGCGGCGCAGGGGATCGCTTCCGGGGCGCAAGTGGAGATCGTGACGCGCTCAGGCTCCAACCGGCTTTCCGGTACAGCTTACGAATACCTGCGCAACAGCGCACTTGACGCGCGGAACTTCTTCGACGATCCGTCACTCGCGATTCCGCCTTATCGCCAGAACCAGTTTGGCGGGAGCCTCGGCGGTCCCATTCGCCGCGATCGCACGTTCTTCTTCGGCAACTACGAAGGGCTCCGCATCCGCCAAAGCGTTACCAATACCACGCTTCTCCCCACCGCCGCCGAGCGCGCCGGCGACCTGAGTGGGATCAATCCGGCCACGGGCCAGCCCTTCCCAGCCGTCGTCAACCCCGGCACCGGCCAGCCGTTCAAGGGCAATCAGATTCCCCAGGCTGACGTCGACCCGGTTTCAGCCGCGATTCTGGCTCGCGTGCCGCTGCCGAATCAGCCGAGTGCGGCGCCGGGTGCGAACAACAGCATCGACGTGGGCCGGCAGAACGTGAATGCGGATCAGTTCACGGCGCGAGTTGACCATCAGATCACGTCGAATGAGCAAGTCTTCGGCCGCTTTCTGCTTTTCCAGGGCACGCACCTGTTTCCGTTTGTGCCGGATGTTTTCGCCAATAACCCTCCGGCGCCGCCCGGTTTTGGCACGAACAAAGACGACGCCGGCCGCAACCTGGCGCTTGGCCTCACGTCGGTAATGCGCCCCACGCTGATCAACGATCTTCGCTTCGGCTACTCGTATTATCACGGCACCAAGGAGGCTCAGAACATCAGCAGCGGGTTCCTGGGCGCGCTCGGCATTGCACGCGCTCCCGGCTCCACGAACGACGGTATTCCCGCCATCGACATCCCGGGTTACGCCGATCTCGGGGACAGCGACATTTTCCAACCGCAAATTCGCAAGAATCACACCTTCCAATTCACGGACAGCCTGGTGTGGGTGAAGGGCCGCCACACGTTCCAATTTGGCGGCGACCTTCGGCGGCTGCGACTCTTCTATCTGGTAGAGGATTTCGGACAAGGCGTCTTCGAATACAGCGATGGGTTCAGTTCGGTGTCGGGAACCGCCTTCTCGGACTTCCTGCTGGGCAGGCCGTTTCTCTCCTTTGCGCAGGCGGGCAACTCGGGCGGGAATGACCGTCTGGATTACTTTGGCGCCTATTTCACCGATCAGTTTCGCGCTACGCCGCGCCTCACCCTCACCTACGGCCTGCGCCAGGAGTTTTACACGCCCGCGGTGAACATCGACGGACGCGCGTCGATTCTCGATCCTTCGAACGCCACGCGCTTCATCGTGCTCAACAACCACGGCCAGGCTGCTTCCGAGCTCGCGAGTCCCCTGGTGCAGCAGTTGCAGTCACGTTACGGGCTTGAGTTCACGACCTCGGAGCAGGCAGGCTTGCCGAATTCGCTCATCAGGCCCGACTGGAACAATTGGGCGCCGCGCTTCGGATTTGCCTACCGCCTCACCGATGACGGCAAGACCGCGATGCGCGGAGGCATCGGCGTGTTCAATTCGCTGATGGAGCTGGACTATACGTCGGAAACGCGCTTGAGCGCGCCGCTGACGGAGTTTCTGTTTGGCCTCGATCTCTGCCGCTTCTTTGGTCCGAGCGCCTGCGGACAGCCCTTCGCGCCGCCTGTGCTGACTTATCGGCTAGCGTACACTCTCGGGAACCAGCCGCCGGATGCGATCTCGTCGCCGCCCAACATTCAAAACGGCTACGTCTATGAGTGGAGCTACTCGCTGCAGCGCGAAATCAGGCCCAACTCGTCAATTGAGCTGAGTTACGAGGGATCTTCCGGGCACGAGCTGCCGCGGCGCAGTATCCAGAACCAGGGTATTCCGAATCTGCCTGACAGGCGCGAGGGCCAGCATCCACAGCCGGGCGCCGATCAGTTCACTCGCGCCACCGACGTGAATTCCAACTACAACGCGTTCGTGGTCCGGTTCACCCAGCGCCTGTCCCACGGGCTCGAGCTGCAGGCGGGTTACACTTACGGCAAGTCGATCGATACTGCTTCGGGCCTGCAAGGCACAGATCAACCGCAAAACAATTACGACCTTAAAGGAGAGCGCGGGCTCTCCGACTTCGATATTCGCCACCGTTTCGTAGTCTCAAGTATGTGGGAGCTGCCCTTCGGCCCCGGACATACCTGGGTTAATGACGGCATCGCCGCACGCGTTCTGGGCGGCTGGCAGGCTTCGAACATTCTGACCTTTGAAACCGGGCAGCCTCTCACCGCTGTTCTGGCCACGGCCCTCAGTGGCACCGGGTCGAACGGAACTGACCGCCCCAACCTGATCGCGAGTCCCAATCTGGCGGCCGGCCAACGCAGTCCGGGCCAGTGGTTCAATACCGCCGCGCTCGTGCCGCCGCCCGTCTACTCCGATTCGCAAGGAACCTTCAGTGTGCCTGGAAACGAAGGGCGCAACGTGATCACGGGGCCCGGCTTCAGCGATTGGGATCTGAGCCTGGCGCGGCGCTTCAAACTGAACGAGCGTAGCGGGATTACGTTCCGCAGCGATTTCTTCAACCTCGCCAATCATCCGAACTTCGACCGTCCAGGCCTGATCGCAGGCACTTCAAATTTTGGCCGCATTACTTCAGCCGAAAACGCGCGCGAGGTGCAGTTCGCGCTGCGGCTGGACTGGTGAGAAAAGCAGGAGCCAGAAGGCAGGAGAAATCGGCCGCTTGTTTGCTGCGGCGCCCACTTCGCGAGACCAACTCTTGAGGTTGTCCTTATAATCCCAAGTCGCTTGCCAACCACTCGGCACAATCCGTGAGCCGCTTACAGCTATTGGCTCTGGAAAAGTGTGGGACTTGGTAGATCAGCAAGTCGTTGTGCTCCACTTTGGCCCATTGGTACGTATGAGATCCAACGTGATACGTCTGACGTTTACTCCATTCGAAGCCCATAAACCGTGCCATGAGATATAGGGATTCCCTTCCTGCTGCGACCACTGTGAGGGCTGGCGACGAAGAGTGTGCCCTGTGGTGCTCAACAAGCATTCCCATAAGACATTTGCAATATTCAAAGAGCTTTCCCCCAGTTCTTTCGTTTAGAGCGTCCAGGTCTCCTTTGTTCCTCGTTCGCCATGGACAACAAAAGGCAGCCGTGGCCGGGGTCATCCACTCATGCAGCCCGTTGGCGCCGTTCACGAATGTCTTGCAGTTCTTCCAGTAAGGCCACAGGCTGTCGCTGTCCCAAAAGTTCTTACCCTCAAGCGCTACGCAAAGTTCACTATCGTTTTCGGATCCCCCAGGGTTCAGGCCGAGGAAAATCCTATTCGATTTTCCGTAACAGTTTCCGAGGAGGAGGTTACCGCTCATCTGAAACAACTCTTTCCCGAACTCGTGCTTCAACTTCTCATGGAGTTCTCGCGCAAGCTGTTGGATCTCTATTAGGTTTTCGCCCGCTCCCTTCGCCATCGTCACCCTCCTAACTGCCCGATTCCACCCGATTCCTACTGATTACATCAGCCTACCCTTGTCATTTGACGCAAGGACCGTTCAGGTTTTTGCCAGCCCCCTTGCTTCCTCAATGCGGATGAACTGGTCCGCCTCGACGTTGGTCACCCGATCGATTTGGCCTCCCGGCCAATGCACCTCGATCACATCGGCCTTGCGCGCCGAGCCCAAGCCGAAGTGCTGTCGAAGATCGCTCTGGGAAATGTAGCTCGATCCGCTCAGCACGTCGCGAATCTGCCGCCGTCCTGCCGCCGTAAGGGTGATCCGTGCTCCGATGGCGGAGCGATTCGATTTGGTCCCCGCCAGCTTCACGCCTAACCAGTGATTGCCGCCAGCGCCTTCGTTCTTCAGCAGCGAGGGAGGCTCGCTCATGTTGAGAATCAGCACGTCGAGATTGCCGTCATTGTTGAAGTCGCCGAAGGCGCAGCCACGGCTCGAGTGCGGCTCGAGGACGGCCGCCCCCGTGCGGTCCGAGACCTCTTCGAACGTGCCGTTGCCGAGATTACGATAGACCACACGTGGTGTTTTGAATCTGTATTCGGGATGAACCTTCTCCACCTCCGGGTACACTGTTCCCGTGACGTGAAAAATGTCGAGCCAGCCGTCGTTATCGAGATCGGCGAAATCAACGCCCCAGCAGACATAAGCAGTGTTGACGGCGAGGCCGGCCGCGTTTGTGACATCGTCATAGAATTCGCCCTTGACCGAGTGATAGAGAATCGGCGTGTCGTCGGTGAAGTGCGGCAGGAAGAGATCCATGAACCCGTCGCCGTCGTAGTCGCCGACGCCGACGCCCATGCCGGCCTGCTCCACGCCGTCGCCATTCACAGCCACGCCGGCTTCCATGGCGACGTCGGTGAAAGTTCCATCGTGATTGTTGCGGTACAGCAGATTCGGCGAAGAATCGCAGGCCACAAAGATGTCGGGCCAGCCGTCATTGTTGAAGTCGAACGCCACCGCGCCAAGACCGTATCGCGGTCCTGCCTTGCCGATGCCGGCCTTCGCGCTCACGTCAGTAAACGTGCCGTCACCATTGTTGCGATAAAGCGAGCAGGTCTCCTTGGCGAGCCCGAGCGGGCCGCAGTTAACCGGTACATCTTTATATTTGCAATAGCGGCTCGAACCGCCCACCGGCGTCTTGGCAAGGTCCATATCGATGTAGCGCGACACAAACAAGTCGAGATGACCGTCGCGATCATAGTCGACGAACGTGCAGCCGGTGCCGTATCGCGTTCGGCCTTCGGCGAGACCGGCCTTGTCTGTGACATCCGTAAAAGTGCCGTCGCCGTGGTTGTGATAGAGGACGTTCTTGCCGTAGTAGGTGAGGAAGAGATCGTCGTAGCCGTCGTTGTCGTAGTCGCCCACGCACACGCCGTAGCACCATCCCGTCCGCGTTAGGCCGGCCCTCGCAGTGACGTCGCTGAACGTCCCGTTCCGATTATTGCGATACAGCCGATTGGTGGGTTCCTGGCCGTGCGGAAAGCCTTCGAGCCTTGTTCCGCTGGGCACGAAGATGTCGAGCCAGCCGTCCTGGTCGTAATCGTAGAAAGCGATGCCTGGGCCGTTGGCCTCCACGATGTAGCGCTTGACGTACTCTTCGCCGTAGACGACAGGAGTGGTGAGACCAGCCTGCATCGCCACGTCCGTCAGCGTGACAGGCCAGGGTTTGCCGGAAAACTTGGGCCGCGGTGCGGCTCTCACGGCTCGCGTTGACATGCCTTGGCTGAAAGCCCGACGCGCGCTGCCGAGTGCGAGAGCTGCCGCGGCTGCAGATTGCAGGAACTGCCGGCGAGGCACTCTCACGCTGAATAGATCCTCATTCTCATTTCCTGCTTACTGCGGCGGCGTCTCACTCTGCTGGCTGATGTCTCCTACAATTCCCTTCCGCACGGCCTGGCTCGCGTTCGCATACCGGTCGTGTGCGTCGCGGTAAGCAGC
>DASYYZ010000192.1:0-2604 GCA_035946735.1 Terriglobia bacterium | reverse complement strand
CTAATTATGATCGCCGCCGTGGAAACTGGAGTGCGCTTCTGTAGCGGCAGAGAGCGGCGCGGAGGCATCGGGAGCGAGTCCGAGCAGCTTGTGGACACATTCCAGCAAGCCTTTCACGCCTTCGGATTTGTCGAACATGGCAGTCACTCCAACGACCGACGCGACGCGAGGACCGGGTGTGTACATGGTGAGCAGGAGAATGGGGACGGCCGGAAAACGCTCCCTGAGAGCGCACGACGCTTCGATTCCCGACAATTTGGGCATTCGCAGGTCGAGGATGATGAGGTCGGGAGAGCAGCGGGCGGCTTTTTCGAGGGCGTCCAGTCCGTCGGCGGACTCTACGCAAGCAAATCCGGCGTGCTCGAGGGCAGCGCGGACCAGCTTGCGGACCGGCTCGTCATCGTCGGCGATCAGGATCGATTTGGGCATTCGCGAGCCTTAGCGAGTAGCGGGATAGGATGGTCGGGAGCGGCATCGATGGCAATACAGGATGTGCTGTATGCGGGAGAAAAGTTAGAAGGCCGAGGCAGAAGCGACGCACGCCGCGAGTCAGTTGATAGTTAAGAGTTCACAGTCGAAAAGAAAACCGGGGCTGCGGCAATGCGAGCGATGGAAGCCAAGGTGACCGGACCCCGAAGAGAGAGATCCTTCGCTTCGCCCGCCACGGCGGGCAGGCTCAGGATGACAGCGTGTCCGGGCGCCGTGGGCCTTTGATACCCGCCAGCAAGTGATGGCGCATGTGGACCCCCCCCCCCCGATAATGCTAGGGTGGCGTGCAGTTGCGACCGACGCGAGACGCGTGGCGCACCACTCGGACATATTCCCGTCCGAAAAGACGAGAGTAAGCAAGGACCACAGCAATGGACCTGGAATATGACGTTTTCGAGAGGTTCCCGGACGGCAGTGTCGAATGGCGCGGGTTTGTTGTGGGGGTCGATGCGGCGCAAGCGCGGCTTCAGGTGCTGGCGAAGCAATCGAAGAATGAGCTATTCGCGATACACACACCGACACAGAAGATCGCCGCGCGGGTGAATGAGAAGACAGGAAACAATTAAACGGGGACTTTTTAGTTGCGGGGGCGACTGACGGTTTTCCGGAAAAGGAGACCTATGCCACGAATCCGCGAAGTGGACCGGCTTATCCGCGTGCTGCTTGCAGACGGTGGCGAAGTAGGAGTTAGTGGTTAGGAGTTAGAGGTTAGAAGTTAGAAGGCACGGAGCGAGCAAGGTGGCACGAACGCGCGCTGCTACAGTCCGGCTGGCGTCAGCGGGACTGGGGATCGTCCACGGCGTGTAACGTCAGGAGCGGGAGGTTTTGGCTTCGGCGGCTACGACGGCTACTTTGTCGTCGGTCTGGCCGATGCGGCGGCGGTTATGCGGCTCGCGCCAGTTGACCTGGGGGAGGATGAGGCTGGTGTCGGCGCGGTCTTTGTAGCGGACGGCGACGTTCATCAGCGAATCGAGGAGCGATTCGGAGAGGTAGTGCGGCTGGAGGCCGAGGTCGATCAGTTTGGAGTGCTTGGCGTTGTAATAGTGAGTTTCGGCTTCGACGCGCGGATCGGGGAGGTGATCGATCTCGACGGTGAGGCCCATGTGTTTGCCGGCGACCTGGGTTTTCCTGGCAAGATCGAGCACGGAAAATTGTTCGGTGAACTGGTTGTAGACGCGACATTCGCCGCGGCCGGCGGGATTCTGACAGGCGATTTCGATGCAGCGAACGGTGTCGCGAATATCGAGGAAGCCGCGCGTCTGTCCGCCCTTGCCGTAGACGGTGAGCGGCTGGCCAATGGCGGCCTGGACGCAGAAGCGATTGAGGACGGTGCCGAAAACGTCGTCGTAATCGAAACGATTGATGAGAGCTTCGTCGAGCGAAGTTTCCTCGGTGTGAGTGCCATACACGACGCCCTGATTCAAATCGGTGGCGCGCAGATTCCAAATCTTGCAGGCGAACATCATGTTGTGGCTGTCGTGGACTTTGGACAGGTGATAGAACGAGCCGGGCTGCTTGGGGAACGGAAGAACGTCTTTGCGGCCTTCGTGTTCGATGGTGATGTAGCCCTCTTCGATGTCGATGTTCGGAGTGCCATATTCGCCCATGGTGCCCAGTTTGACGAGGTGACAATCGGGATCGAATTCGCGGATGGCGAAGAGGACGTTGAGCGTGCCGACGACGTTGTTCACCTGGGTGAAGACGGCGTGCTTGCGGTCGATCATCGAGTAGGGAGCGGAACGCTGCTCGGCGAAGTGGACGATGGCCTCGGGCTCGAATGACTTCATGATAGAGGAGAGGAAGTCATAGTCGGTGATGTCGCCGACGAAGGAGTCGATGGTTTTTCCGGTGAGGCGGTTCCAGACCTGGAGGCGTTCGGAAAGCGTGCGAATCGGCGTGAGAGTGGGCGCGCCGAGTTCATGGTCCCATTGGCGGCGGACGAAATTATCGGCGATGGCGACGGTGTTGCCGCGTTGCGAAAGGTACAGCGCGGTGGCCCAGCCGCAGTAGCCGTCTCCACCCAGCACGATGATCCTCATTTTGTTCTCCTCCGAGAGGCGCAGCCGGCGACAGGCGCGAGTGCGTTGTTCGAGCGCCGCGGTCCGGCAAGGCCCT
>DASYYZ010000191.1:0-75934 GCA_035946735.1 Terriglobia bacterium | reverse complement strand
GCGCGGACAGCGGAAACAGTACTCAGAGGATTGGGCGCCGTACGTAACAGGAGGTTCGCGCCCGCCACAATCTCGGGCATATACTTGTCCGGCACCTGGAGAAACGGGAAATACATCTCATTACGGATCTTGGCGGTATCGACGGCATCGAGTCCCCAGTGCTTCACGTGACCTGCGACGCCCACGATCTGAACCGCGCCGAGCACCATCATGTTGATCTGTTGCCCAACCGGGTCCTGTCCGGGAAACATGTGCTTGGCCATGACCTCGTCGATCACTACCACGGGAGCCGAGGCCGTGGTATCGCGCTCGTTGATGAAACGGCCCTCCAGCAGAGGAATCTTCATCACACGCAGATAGTTGGGAGTCGCGATGAAGAACAAGCACGAGGTCATCTGGTCCGGCGCCGGTTGAGGCCCCCGGCCGAGCCAGACGCCAATCTCGTTGTCGCTGTCGCTGAGGGGAATCAGGTTCGTGAGCGCGGCCGCCTGGACCCCCGGTGCGCTCGCCACTCGCTCTAGCATCTGCTGGTAGGCCGTGCGAATGTTGGAGGCGTTCGCCATCGCGCCTGGCGAAAGCGCCACCTGGGCGGTAAGCAGGTGAGACGTATCGAAGCCCGGATCCACCCGCCACAAGCGCCAGATACTCTGAATCATGAGTCCGGCGCCCGCCAGCAGGACCACGGCGAGACCCACCTCCAAAGCCACGAACGCGCCCTCGGCTCGATGGCGGCCTCCGCCACTGCCGCGCGCGCCTTCTTTCAACGACTCATGGGGGTTCACGTTGGAACTGTGGAATGCGGGCGCGAGCCCGAAAAGCACCCCCGTGAGAATGGAAACGGAGAGCGTGAAGAGTAAAACGTAAGGATCGAGCCCGACCGCCTGCGTGCGCGGCACTGCGTCCGGAAAAGCGGCGAGCACCAGTCGCGTACCCCAAAATGCGAGCAGCAGGCCCAGTACTCCAGCGCCGGCTGCGAGGAGAACACTCTCCGTCAGGAGCTGGCGGATGATGCGTTTCCGGTTCGCGCCCAGCGCCACCCGGATGGCAAATTCGCGCCGCCGGCCGGTAGCGCGGGCAAGCAGCAGGTTGGCCACATTGGCACAGGCGATGATCAACACAAAACCGACCGCACCCAGCAATAGCAACAATGTGCTGCGGCCGTGGGCGATCGTGTCTTCCTTCATCTGAATCAGCGTCGCTCCGTGCCCGCCGTTGGTCTTCGGGTACTGTTCAGCGAGCCGGCGGCTGATCGAGCTCATTTCAGCCTGGGCCGCCGCCAGGGTCCCACCGGGCTTGAGCCGGGCCACGACATGGAGCCCGGGGTGACTCTGGCGGTCGTTCAGCTCGATGGCCTGCCATTGAGCGAGCGGAACGTAGACGTCCGCCTGCTCGCGGAACCGGAAGTCGGCGGGAAGAATCCCGATCACGGTGTAGTTGCGGGCGTTCAAGGTCATGGTCCGGCCGAGCACCTTCGGATCGGCGCCGAACCGCCGCTTCCACAGGCCGTAGCTGAGCATCACCACTCCGCCGGCGCCTTGCTGGTCCTCCTGAGGCAGAAAGTTGCGGCCGAGCAGGGGACTGATGCCGAGGACCGGCAGCAGGCTTGCCGAGACATACTCGCCCGAGAGATGCTCAGGCTGGCCGGAGCCCGTGAAGTTGAAATCGTCGCCGCGGAAGGCCGCAAGATCCTGAAAAAAATGACTATCGCGGCGCCAGTCGACGAAGTTCGGATACGCCACTGAATTGTGATCGAACTCCTGCGTCTTTTCGTAGACTATTACGAGACGGTCCGGCTCCGGATAGGGAAGGGGCCGCAGCAGGACGCCGTTCACCACGCTGAAAATCGCCGTGTTGGCGCCGATGCCGAGCGCCAGGGCAATTCCAGCCACCAGCGTGAATCCGGGGTTTTTCCGAAACAGCCGCAAGCTGTAGCGGAGATCTTCAAGTGCAGTGCGCATCTTTCGTCTCCCTCTCGACTGAACGCTGTGAGGCTTCATTATGAGATACGCATCGGAGCCGGAGCTGGTTCCACCAGCTCTATGCTGACTGCGATTCAAGCGTAAGGTCCGTACGGGGTGAGCACAACGGTTCACGGGTAAAGTGATATATTCGAACCGGACTGGTTGCCGATGCGAGGCGCCGGACTGACAAAATGGCGATGCGCAGCGATCCGTCAGAATGGAAAATGGAAGAACGGCGTTCGATCGAGAATCGTCAACCGAGAACCGGCAATAGCCTGCGGCTTGGTAACCCTTTCGTTGCCTGCTTCATCCTGTCCTGGGCCGCGGCCCTCCATGCTTTCAGTCCCCAAGGGACGGCCGTCACTCGCGTTCCTGAACCTTATGACCTCGAGAAACTGTACCAACGGGTAAAGCAGGCTTGCCCTTCGGGAGCCTTGCCCTGCCTCGAACCTCAGTTTCAATCCATTACCGCCAAGTTTGGACCGCGTGCCGCCGTCGACCTCTTTGCCTTGCTGCAAACCCGCGGCATCGTTTCTGCCGGCGTGGACGGCCACCACGTGGTCCACCACATCGGGCACGAAACGGCGATGGTGTTTGGCCCCACCGCAGACGCCTTGGCGCTCTGTCCGGACTCCTACAACTACGGCTGCATGCACGGCTTCTTTCAACATGCGCTCGGCATGGGTGGAATCAGCGACCGCGCGGCGGCCGAGATCTGCCAGGACATGCAAAAGCCTTCTGTTTCGCTGAAGACCGTGCAGTCCTGCTATCACGGCTTTGGACACGGCGTGATGGTGAGCTCGGACTATGATCTCGGGCAGGCGCTCGGTCGATGCGACAAGCTGGAGTCGCCCGTGTTCCAGCAGGACTGCTGGCAGGGCGTCTTTATGGAAAACGTCGACTCCGCCATTGACGGCCAGTGGCAGCAGCACGGCTTTTCGCGGGAGGACCCCTTGGCTCCCTGCGATACGGTGGACGAAAAATACCAGACGCAGTGTTTCGTCAATCAATCCGCCTGGATGATGAAAGTGCTCCACAACGACATCGCTTTGGGCGCCCAGGCCTGTTCGAAGGCCCCGGCCGCGGAGGTGGCGCCGTGCCTGGAGAGCGTCGGACTTCTCACGACGAACCCGGCCTGGCAGGGCAGGCTGCTCCCGGCAGGGCGCGGGAAACCAGCGCTGCTCGAAGACGCCTGGACGCTGTGCAAGCAATTCCCGGACGCCAACGTGGGCGATTGTGTGGTGGCGGCTCTCGATAATCTTTTGAACTCCGGCTTCGCCGATGCCAAAGCGGGTCAGGCTTTTTGCGACATGGTGGACGGAGCCTATCGCGCCCGATGCTCGCAACGGATCCGCGATGATCTCCGCTACCTGATGCCGCAGAGCATTAAAAAGGCGGAGCCTGGTCCCCCAGAGCCTGTCTCCAAGTAAAGAGCCACCTCCGCGGCGGCGTAGCGGTAAGCGCCTACTGGCGTCACCAGCAGCGCGTCGTGCTGTCGTGAGGCAGTCCCACCGAGACAGCGCGCCGGGCCCTGGACGGGCCGCACTCCCGCGTATACACTCTTACCGTCGCTTATCGCTTGAAGGAGGGAACGTCATGACGATCGTGAAATTGATTGTTGCCATCACCCTGGCAACCTCGCTGGCGGCGGCTCAAACCAAACTGTCGGGTACGGCGCAGTGCCCGCAACAGCCAAGCGAGAGCCATGCCATCCAGGTCGGCGATCGTCCGGGTCATGCTTACGCAATCATGCAAGAAGCGTGTACTTGGACGACGCCCCTGGAGATCGCCGGGCTGAAGAGCAAGGACGATACTGCAGCGGCTTTCTCGGAAATAGACGGCAACAAGGGCAGAGACCATTCCTCACGCGTGCTCAACATGGAGAACGGTGACAAGGGTTACGTTCGTACGGTGGGCACTTCCACGTCAAAGGACCAGAAACTCGAGAGCGGCCAAGGTAAATGGACCTTTGCCGGCGGCACCGGCAAGCTGAAGGGTCTCAAGGGCAGCGGAACGTACAAGTGCGGGCCTGCGGGGGACAACCTCAACTGCGAGATCGAAGGCGAATACACACTGCCTTCAAAATAGGCAGGCGTCGCCCCCGGCAAACACATACCGTTTTCGAGCGCGGTTGCCGCAGAGGCAATCGTCAGGGCGGCTCCAGCCTCCCCGCCGGCGGAACTTGTACGATTACGGTGACGCTTGCTACGGGTCCGAGGAGCGCCACGGTTTTGGTCTCGGACAATGGCGGCGGCAGCCCGCAGTCGGCGAGCGTCGCGGGCGGTCGGAGACTGAAGGCCGGCGGATTCCGCACCGGCGCTTGCGCTTGACCATGCTATATTTCCCGGCATGGCCAAGGTGAGTGCCGGACTGCTTCTCTTCCGGTACCGGGACGGCCGGCTGCAGGTGTTTCTGGTCCACCCCGGCGGACCGTTCTGGGCCAGGAAGGATGAGGGCGCCTGGTCGATTCCCAAGGGCGAAGTGGGCGACGGTGAAGACCCGCTCGCGGCGGCGAAGCGGGAGTTTGAAGAGGAAACCGGCATCCAGCCTTCGGGCGACTTCGTGCCGCTCGCAGCCATCAGGCAGAAGGCAGGAAAGGTTGTGCAGGCCTGGGCGTTCGCGGGTGACTGCGATCCGCGCCAGACCCGGAGTAACTCCTTTACAATGGAGTGGCCGGCGCGGTCCGGAAAGCAGAAGGAATTTCCCGAAGTGGATCGTGCCGAATTCTTCGAAATCGAAGAGGCGAAACGTAAAATAAACCCGGCTCAAGCCGCGCTGCTCGCGGAGTTGCAGCAGAAATTGAGCGAATGAATGAAGGACTATCAGCGATCCGCTGCCAGCCGTCAACAGTCGCCAAGCTTCGTCTTGAACCTTTCGGGTCCAGGTACTATTCTGTGAACATGGTGACCATTCAAGATTTCTCCGAGCGATTGAGTGCAATTCCGGAAGACGAGTTCACCCACCAAGGCGTGCTCGACTATCTTCGGCGCAATCCGGTGGACCCCGAAACTCTCGATCCTTATCTGTTCTTCAACGCGGACCATTACACCCGGAACCTGATTCAGCACACGCCGCTGTTCGACCTCATCGCCATTTGCTGGGATGTCGGTCAAAGAAGCCCCATTCATAATCATCGCGATCAGCGTTGCTGGATGGCGATCGCCTACGGGCGCGTTCAGGTGCAGAACTTCAAGCTGCTTTGCAAAGATGCGGCGAGGAATTACTGTGAGCTGGAGCCGACCACGCATTTCATCATCGATGCCGAAAGGCCGGCGGAGGTCAATCCGGAGGAGCCGATACATCTGGTTGCCAATCCCGCCTCTTTTGACTCGCGAGCGGTGACTTTACACATCTATTCGCGTCCGTTCAACACCTGCGAGGTGTACGATCTCAAGGCGCGGCGATACCAGGACGTGATTCTGGTAAACACGACGGAATACGGCGTATTGAAAACAGAGCTGAAGCTCGAGAAGGCCGCCCTCGTCCATTGATTCGCACAGAGATCGTCGATTCTGGATCGCGCGAACGCCTCCCATTTCGTAATTCGGAGCCCTAATCGTGAACAACTCACTGCCGGCCAACCCGGCTTCCGCCCCAATCCTTGATCTGAAGAGGAAATCAGGGTCTGTTATGCAACGATCTGCTGCTGTGCTCGCTTGTTTGCTGCTGCCGCTCGCTGCGGGATTTGCTGCTGATAAGACCCTACCTGGCCAGAAAGGCAAGAAGCTTCTGACGCCTGAGATCGTCGCTTCGGGACGCGGTCAACGAGCCGAAGGCGGGATTTTTAAGTTGACTTGGCGGCCCGGCACCGATGAGGTCGCCTTTCTGCGCTCCGCGGGGACGGGACGCGACGCGAAAATGAAGCTCGTGCTGCACGATGCCGCCACCGGCAATGAGCATGAACTTCCGGAGCCGGCGGGCGGCAAAGCGATGAGCCTCTTCTCCTACCAGTGGTCGTCCAAAGGGGACCACCTGCTGCTTCAAGGCGGGTCCGACCTGTGGCTGGCGGACTTGAACGGCGGAGCGCCGCGGCGCCTGACTGATGATCCGGGAGACAAGGAAGATGCCAGCATCTCGCCCACCGGCGATCGCGTCGCCTTCGTCGAGAACAACAACCTCTACGTCGTCGATCTTGCCAGCGGCGTTTCCAAGAAGATCACGACCGACGGTAACGACAATCTCATGAACGGAAAGCTCGACTGGGTTTACGAGGAGGAGCTCGCGAACCGCGCCACGGGCCGCGCCTATGAGTGGTCGCCCGACGGCCAGAAGATCGCCTACTTGAGCCTTGATGACACTCCAGTCCCACAGTATCCGCTCACACACTTCCTCTCGGACCATGTTACCGTGACCCAGGAACGGTTCCCTCAGGCCGGCGATCCCAATCCGAAGCCGGGCATGCACGTGGCGACGGTGAGCGAAGGCGAGAGCAAGAGCTGGACTTATCCGCTGAAAGATAGCGGGGTCGAGTATTTCAGCCCCTCCTTTAGCTGGACGGCGGATTCCAGGAGTGTGGCGTTCTCAACCCTCGACCGTCACCAGGCGAGCCTCGCCGTGCATCTCTGGGATCCAGACTCGGGCGCAGATCGGAAGGTCGTCGAAGAAAAGGATCCCTACTGGATTAACGCCATTGACGCCCCTTATTTCCTCAAAGACGGCCGGCACTTCCTGTGGCTCTCCGAGCGCGACGGCTGGCAGCACGTCTACCTTTACCAGCTCAATGGCACGATGGAGCGCGAACTCGGCTCGGGCGATTGGATGGTGGATCATCCGGTCTTCTCAGACGTTGCCATGTTCCAGGTAGACGAGGCGGGCGGGTTCGTTTATTTTACCTCGACGAATCCCGATCCGCGGGAGCGCCAGATCTACCGCGTGAAGATGGACAGCGGCGACATGGAGCGCATCTCGAAAGAGCCCGGCACGCACGGCATGGAGCTCTCGTCCAGCGGCAAATACCTGATCGACAACTTTTCAAATCTCAGTACGCCCGCTGAGATCCGTCTCTTGAAAAGCGACGGAACCCTTGCGGCAACTCTCTACAAGACTCCGGACCGCTTCGCTGACTACGCGCTCGGAACCACGGAACTCGTGACCGTGAAAGCGTCCGACGGCGCCACTCTGTACGCCAGGTTAGTGAAGCCGCCAGACTTTGATCCCAAGAAGAAGTATCCGGTGATTGTCGACGTGTACGGCGGACCTCACGTACAGCTCATTCACAACGCCTGGGGCGCCACGGGCGCTGACGATCAGCTCCTCGCTGAGCAGGGATACGTCATCTGGTCGCTGGACAATCGCGGCTCCTGGGGACGCGGACACGCCTGGGAGTCCTCGATCTTCGAGCACATGGGCGACCATGAGGTGGAGGACCAGCTCGCCGGCGTGAACTACCTGAAGTCACTCCCTTATGTCGACCCGAAGCGCATCGGCGTGCACGGATGGTCGTATGGCGGCTACATGACTCTGGAACTGCTCACCCACGCGCCGGGCGTTTTCAAGTGCGGCGCCGCGGGAGGTCCGGTTACCGCCTGGAAGTTCTACGATTCGATCTACACCGAGCGTTACATGCGCACGCCGGAGGAGAATTCGACTGGTTACCACGACTCCTCGCCGGTGAACTTTGCCGACAAAGTCAAAGCCAAGGTTCTGCTGATCCACGGCGTGGATGATGACAATGTTCATATGCAGAACACTCTGAATTTCGTGGAAGCGATGGTGAAAGGGAAGGTTCCCTTCGAGCTCTACTTGCAGCCCGGTGAAAGGCACGGCTTTGCCCGCGAGAGTTCCCGTTTGTATTTGACCGAGCGCGAGCTGGATTTCTTCAAGGCGAATTTATGAGGCCAGTTCTAAAGCCATCTACAGGAGATCCTGATGCTGACGATGCGCCGAACGATTTCCATTTTGGTTTCACTCGCTGCAGTGTTGACGCTTTCGGCGGCACCTGATTCCTCGGATAAACTCATCGGATTCTCAGATCAGGGCGCGAAGACGGAACTGAGCTGGGAAGCGAAGTTCAAGGCGATACCGTCGCCGGACAATCTGCGCGAGTACGACCGCCGGCTGTCGGCGCGGCCTCACCACGTGGGCTCTCCCTACGATAAGGACAACGCGGAGTGGATTCTGGCGCGATTCAAAGACTGGGGATGGGATGCGCATATCGAAACCTTCAAAGTACTGTTTCCAACGCCGAAGGAGCGCTTGGTGGAGATGCTGGCTCCGTCGCGCTTCGTCGCCAAGCTCGAGGAACCGACGGTGGCCCAGGATCCGACCTCGGATCAGCATGACGAGCAGTTGCCCGCCTATAACGCCTACTCGGCGGACGGCGATGTGACGGCTCCGCTGGTTTATGTCAATCACGGAGTACCAGACGATTACGAGCAACTCGACCGGCTTGGCGTGTCGGTGAAGGGCGCGATCGTCATCGCCCGTTACGGCGGCAGCTGGCGCGGCATCAAGCCCAAGGTGGCGGCTGAACACGGGGCCGTCGGCTGCCTGATCTACTCCGATCCGCACGAGGACGGTTATTTCCAGGGCGACGTCTTCCCGAAGGGTCCCTGGCGTCCGCTCGACGGCGTCCAGCGCGGCAGCGTCATGGACATGCCAATTTATTCCGGTGATCCGCTCACCCCCGGCGTCGGCGCCACTGAAGATGCCAAGCGCCTGCCCCTGGACCAGGTGAAAGTGTTCGCCAAGATCCCCACGTTGCCGATCTCCTACAACGATGCGCAGCCGCTGCTGAAGGCGCTTTCCGGAGCCATGGCGCCCGTCGAGTGGCGCGGCGCTCTTGGTGTTAGCTATCATGTCGGCCCCGGAACGGCTCAGGTTCATCTCGTTGTGAAGTCAAACTGGGACCTGAAGCCCATCTACGACGTGATCGCCCGTATCCCCGGCTCGACCGTGCCGGACGAATGGATCATTCGCGGTAATCATCATGACGCCTGGGTGAACGGCGCCGAGGATCCGTCCTCCGGCCAGATGTGTCTGCTGGAAGAGGCGCGCGCTCTCGGCGAGCTCGTCAAGCAAGGCTGGCGGCCGCGCCGCACCATTATCTATGCGGCCTGGGATGGCGAAGAGCCGGGACTGCTTGGGTCCACCGAGTGGGCGGAAACCCACGAAGAAGAACTCGAGCGCCACGCCGCCGTGTACATCAATTCGGACTCCAACGGCCGCGGCTATCTCGGCATGGCCGGTTCCCACACGCTGCAGAAATTCGTGAACGGCGTGGCCCGCGACATCGAAGACCCGGAGACGAAGGTCACCGTCTGGAAGCGCGAGCAGCTCTCGCGGATCGAGCACGCAGCTTCGGATCACGATCGGGAGGAGATTCGCCAGCGGAAGGATCTGCGCATCAATGCGCTCGGTTCGGGCTCGGACTACACACCCTTCCTGCAGCACCTGGGTATCGCCTCGCTCAGCCTCGAGTATGGCGGGGAGAGCCAGGGCGGCATCTACCACTCGATCTACGACGATTTCTTCTGGTATAGCCACTTCGGCGATCCCAACTTTGTCTATGGCAGAGCGCTTTCTCAAACCATCGGAACCGCCGTCATGCGCCTTGCCGATGCCGGGCTCCTGCCCTATCAGTTCTCCGATTTGGCGGATACCGTCCATGGCTATGTCGACGATCTTGAAAAACTGCTCTCGAAGGAGCGTGATGAAATTCGCGAGCGCAACAAGGAGATCGACGAGGGCCTTTTCGCTGCTACGGCCGATCCGGACAAAACCTTGGTGGCGCCCAAACGCGAGGCTGAGGCCCCGCATCTAAACTTCGCCCCGCTCGAGAACGCCGTCGATGCTCTGGTGTCGAGCTCCGACCGCTACCAGAAAGCCCTGACCAGGCTGCAGGAGACCGGAGGCACTGCCTTCGACCAACCGGCGCTGGCTGAAGTCAACCAGATGCTCATAGAAAGCGAGCGCAAGCTGACGACTCCGGACGGCCTGCCGCGGCGCTCGTGGTATCGTCATCAGATCTACGCACCCGGCTTTTACACTGGGTACGACGTAAAGACGATCCCAGGCGTTCGCGAGGCTATCGAGCAGAAGCACTGGGACGAAGCCGACCAGCAGATTCCGGTGGTTGCCAAGGTCCTGCGCGGTGAAGCCACGCTCATTGACTCGGCTTCGGCCGCGATCGAAGCGGCAGCCCACGGAGCGGAAACGCAGGCCGGCGGTGAGTAAACGACCTTTCGGGTGGGAGCGACAGACCTCCAATAGGCCACCCAGCAATCCTCATAAATCCTGACGCTGACCGAGACTGCCGAACATCAAACCTCCGAAGCAGCGGCGATCATTCCCGCTGTACGAAAGGAGATTACGATATTGACTCGAAAAGTGCTCGTATTTGGCTTGGCTCTTGCTCTATGGACGGTCGCGGCGGCGCTGCTGAATGGCCAGACATTTCAGCAGGTACCCAACGCTACTTTAAGTCAGATTTCCGTGGGCGGCTTTTATCAGGTTTGGGGGCTGGACGCTTCCGGTGACGTGTTTCACTACAATACGCAGACCGGATACTTTGATGAGCTTCCTGTGACGCTCTCACAGATCTCGGCCGCGGCGGATGGCGCCGTTTGGGGCCTGGATTCGAACCAGGGGATCTGGCGCTACGACCCGTTGACGTCAGGCTTCGATAAGATTGGTGGTCTGCTTACCCAGATTTCGGTGGGATCAACGAATAACGTGTGGGGCGTAAACGCCTCGGGACAGATCTATCGATTCGATCCCACGTACCAAAGCTGGGACTTGCTGCCGGGTGTCCTCGCCAACATCTCCGTGGGAACGGACGGCAGCGTGTGGGGCACGAATAGCAGTCAACAGGTGTACTATTTTGGCCCGGCGACGCAGCGCTTTACGAACGTACCAGGGACCTTGACTCAACTGTCAGTGGGCTATGGCGGCGCAGTCTGGGGACTTGATTCGTCCCAGAATGTCTGGCAACTTGACACAGCCTCGCAGACGTTCGTCCAGGTGCCTGGTAATCTCACGCAGATTGCGGTTGGCTCAGCCGGCGTCGTCGTGGGCGTGAACGCGAGTCAGCAGATCTATCAATATGTGAGCGGCGCGTGGACTCAGCTGCCGGGCGCCCTCGTCACGGTCGCGGCCGGAGCGGATGGGTCGATCTGGGGAATCAACGCGGCCAATCAGGTCTACGTGTTCCAATAAAGATCGGCCTCTGAGCACGAACGCAAGTTGAATCAGTAGGACCGCCGGAGACGAGCGGTACGCCCGCTGGATTGCCAGCGGGGATAACAGCGCGTCTCCGGCGGGAGATGGTTCATTTCCATTCCACAGTCAATCCTAGTTCCTAGCTCCAGCCCCAAACCCTGCTTTTTGAAGCCGCGCTATACTTGAACGGTTAGCTGCCTACGCCATGGACTTCAAAGTTTCTTCCGATTACCAGCCGCGCGGCGATCAGGTGACCGCAATCGCCGAGCTTATGGACGGCGTGCGCGCCGGCCAGAAACACCAGGTGTTGCTAGGCGTGACGGGCTCCGGCAAGACGTTCACCATGACCAAAGTGGTGGAGGCCGTCAATCGCCCCACCTTGGTGCTTGCTCATAACAAGACCCTGGCCGCCCAGCTTTACAGCGAGTTCAAGAACTTTTTCCCGCAGAATGCGGTCGAGTATTTTGTGAGTTACTACGACTATTATCAGCCTGAGGCTTATGTTCCGGCCGCCGATATTTACATCGAGAAAGAGGCCACCACTAACGACGAAATCGATAAGCTGCGCCTTTCAGCCACTCGCTCCCTTTTCGAGCGCCGCGACTGCTTGATCGTGGCCAGCGTCAGTTGCATCTACGGCCTCGGCTCGCCCGAGGCTTACTATGGCATGCTGCTCCTGCTGGAGAAGGGACAAAGAGTGTCCCGCCAGGACATTCTGCGCCGCCTGGTCGACATTCAGTACGAGCGCAACGATGTCGACTTTCGCCGCGGCGCCTTCCGCGTGCGTGGCGATGTTATTGAGGTTTACCCCACGTATCAGGACCTGGCCTTCCGCATCGAGCTCTGGGGCGACGAGGTGGAAGCTCTCTCGGAGATCGATCCGCTGCTCGGCGAGGTAAGGCGGACTCTTCCGCGTCTTCCTATTTATCCGCGGACTCACTATGTGATGCCGCCGGAGCGTCGCGACACTGCGATTGAGAAAATCCTGGAAGAGCTCGAGTGGTGGCGCGCCGAGCTCGAAAAACAGGGAAAACTGGTGGAAGCGCAGCGCCTGGATCAGCGTACGCGCTTTGACGTCGAGATGATGAGGGAGATGGGTTACTGCCACGGCATCGAGAATTATTCGCGCCATCTCTCCGGCCGGCTGCCAGGCGAACCCCCACCCACTCTGCTGGACTATCTGCCGCAGGACGCCCTGCTCTTCATCGATGAGAGCCATCAGACCGTGCCGCAGCTCCACGGCATGTATCACGGCGACCGCTCCCGCAAGCAGATTCTGGTGGATTACGGCTTTCGGCTGCCCTCAGCGCTTGACAATCGGCCCCTGAACTTCGAGGAGTTTCAGCATCGCGTGGACCAGGTGGTGTACGTCTCGGCCACGCCCGGACCCTATGAGCTGACTCGCGCGGGCGGAGTGATTGTGGAGCAGATCATCCGGCCCACCGGCCTCATTGATCCTGAGATCGAGGTGCGGCCTACGCGTAATCAGGTGGATGACCTGCTCGCGGAGATACGGGACCGGGCGGCCCGGAACGAGCGCGTGCTGGTTACCACGCTGACCAAGCGAATGGCGGAGGATCTCAGCGAATACTACTCCGAACTGAACGTCCGCTGCCGTTACCTGCATTCGGAGATCGAGACGCTGGAGCGGGTGAAAATCCTGCGCGACTTGCGGCGCGGAGAGTTTGACGTTCTCATCGGTATCAACTTGCTGCGCGAGGGTCTGGACCTGCCGGAAGTGTCGCTGGTGGCCATCCTCGACGCCGATAAAGAGGGCTTTCTGCGCTCGGGCGGGTCCCTCATTCAGACAGTGGGCCGCGCCGCGCGCCACATCAACGGCCGCGCCATCCTCTATGGCGACGTGATGACCGACTCCATGCGCCACGCCATTGCCGAGACCAATCGCCGCCGTGCCAAGCAGGCGGAATACAACCAGGAGCATGGCATCACCCCGGAGTCCATCGTGCGGCCTGTGGATATGGCGCTGGCCGCCGTCGTGGAGGCCGACTACGTGACCGTCCCTCTCGACGAGGTCGCTGAACCTAACACGCCGGACCAGTTGCAGGCGCTGGTCACGAGTCTTGAGACTCAGATGAAGGAAGCCGCGAAGCGATTTGAGTTCGAAAAAGCGGCGTCTTTTCGTGATCGCGTGAAGGCGCTCAAAGAAAAGGCCATCGTCGGTAGTCAGTAGGCCGTAGTCAGTTACAGTGCGGAGGGTAACAGGGAGCAACTGACTGCGGATAGCGGACGATTGACAGCATCCAACATGCCCCGCCGCGCTTCTGCCCCTCAACCGATTGCGCTTATCGGACCTGGACGTCTAGGTCAGGCCCTCGGCCGTCTGCTTGCGATCTCGGGCGAGAGGATTGGCTGGGTGGCGGCGCGGCGGCTGTCGGCCGCCCGTCAGGCCGTGAGATTCATCGGTGCCGGGCACGCGGTGACTCTGGAATCAGCGGAGCTGGCTCAAGTACGAGTCCTGCTGATCACCACTTCCGACGCCGCTCTGCCTTCGGTGGCGGAAAAACTGGCGGGTCGGCGGGATGACTGGAAAGGCTCGGTGGTGTTGCACACGAGCGGCGCCTGGCCGGCTGGTGGCGCTGCCTCGGTACTTGCTCACTTACGAAGCCGGGGCGCCAGCGCCGGCTCCTTCCATCCCTTGCAAACCGTGCCCAGCCGCGAGGCCGGAGTGCGGAATCTGGCCGGATGCTCCTGGGCTCTGGAGGGTGATCGCGCCGCGACACAGGTTGCCCGCCGCTGGGTTCGAATGCTCCGTGGAAGCGCGTTCATCATCGATTCGGACCGTAAAGCGGCCTATCACGCTGCAGCCGTGATCGCCTGCGCCGGAGTCGTGACGCTCATGGAGACGTCGAGACGGCTACTTGACCGATGCGGCGTCGCTCCAAACAAAGCTCGCAACATGCTGCAAGCTTTCGTGTCTGAAACGGCCAGAAACTTCGCCGAACTTGGCGCCACTCGCGCCCTTACCGGACCCGCTGTTCGCGACGACTGGCCCACCATCAACAGGCACATCGCAGCCTTGAGCGAAGAATCTCCTGAGGTCGCTCGGTTGTATCGGGAATTGACGAGACAGATGCTGGCCCTTCGCGGGAACGAGAGGGGCCTCACTTAGCCGCCTGCGCTTAATGGACTCAACTGACTGGATGAAAGGTGAGGATCACCAACGATCCGAGAGCCAGCATGATGAATCCGACCACGTAGAGCGCGGTCAGCGAGACAACCCGCAATCCGCCTCTGTGTACATAGTCGAGCAGAACGGTTCGCGAGCCGTTAACGCCGTGAATCAAGGCAAGCCACAGCATCACCAGGTCGTACGTGCGCCAGAAGGGCGTCGCGTAGCGCTTGGCGACGAACTCATAACTGACCACATCGATGTTGTTAATCAGGTGCATGATCACGAGATGGGTCAGCGCCATAATGAGCAAAACCACGCCGGAAACGCGCATAAAAATCCAGGCGTAAAGCTCCAGTCCGCTCTCAGGTTTAGGCCGCGAAGCCATGCCCATCGCGTTATCTCTTCCGCCTTTCAAAATCCATCCTGAGTCCTTCAGATCGAAAATCCAGAGTTCTACCGGGCCACCCACCGCAGCATGTAAATCGCGCACGGAACGTAGATTGCCACGAAAAGCGCGGCCACAGCATAAACCAGCTTCTTGTGAATGGTGGTGGTCTCCGGCCAGAAGTCGATTATGAAAATTCGCACGCCGTTCAAAGCGTGATAGAGCACGGCTCCCGCCAGCAGCACCTCGCCTGCGCGAAAAACGGGACGCCGATAAAGAGACATTGCCGCGTTGTAAGCGCCGGGTCCCCACCCGATCATGGCGGTGTCGACGATGTGGGCCAGAAGAAAAACCAGAACGCCGAGGCCGGTCACCCGGTGCAGAAGCCAGCTCCATTGGCCAGCCTTGCCGCGGTAGGTGATATATTGCTGCGGTTTCACACTCATTAACTTCCTGATTCGCGATCCCTCGCCCGGGCTGTCGGCATGCTAATCGGGCGGCCTGACTGGTCCTGAGGTGTGCGCGTGGCCAGGATTCAAGAGGGATTGTAACCCAGACTGCCGCGAGCGAGCGAGGGCGCAGAACTGTCAAGCGGGAATCGAATGGGCGGCGATTGCTGCCTCCGGAACCGGTGTGACGATCAAGAGACAAAACATTTACGTCGGCTTGACAAGCTTCGATCGGCCAAGCGGTCAATATGAGAATCCGCTTGAGTATAGAGGGCTGCCGCGTAGCGTGCGGTGTGGATCAACATTGGCGCTGGTCGACACCAAGCGGAAAATCCAAAGACGTGAGGGAGGGAAAATGGAGAAAATCAAGACACATTCTGGCAGATCGGGGGCTCTCAGGCTTGTGGTGGCGGCAGGGATAATCCTCTCGGCGATTCTCGGGACAGCGGGGTACTTGACCCACGCCCAGGATCAGGGCGACGCGCTGGAGAATGCTGAGATCTCTTCGCGGCCTCTGATCGGCGTCACCACTTCGCAGCAGAATCCGCTGCAAATTCCCATTCTGCACTGGTACAACGCGAATCTAACCACGCAATTCACCACGGCGTCCGGACCCTCTGGCGTAGCCTTCGATGGCGCCAACATCTGGGTTTGCAACAACGGGAACAAAACACTCACCAAGTTGCAGGCGGCCAACGGCACGGTGCTCGGCACCTTCACGGTGGGAACTAATCCGATCGCCGTGGCCTATGACGGAGCCGATATCTGGGTGGCGAACATCAACAGCAACAACGTGACCAAGCTGAATGGGAGCACCGGCGCCGTTCTCGGCACTTTTACGGTTGGAACGCAGCCCAACGCCCTGGCCTTTGATGGAACCAATATCTGGGTGGCGAACGGCGGCAGCAACAATGTGACCGAGCTAAAGGCAAGCACAGGCGCAACTGTAGCCACATTTCCATCAAACGGAACCTTTCCCGCAGGCGTCGCCTTTGACGGGACCGACATCTGGGTGACCAACAATCTCAGTGCTAACGTCGCCAAATTATCGCCCACCGGAGCGATCCTCGGAACGTTCACCGTGGGTACCGATCCCGCGGGAATTGCCTTCGACGGCACGAATATTTGGGTGGCGAATTTCGGCAGCAACAATGTGACGAAGCTGTCGCTGACGGGGACCGTTCTGGGCACATTCGCCGCAGGAACTGGTCCGGACGGGCTAGTCTACGACGGGGGCAACATCTGGGTGGCCGATTTCAACGGCAATACAGTGACCAAGCTAAAGGATAGCAGCGGAGCGACGCTCGGCACCTTTAAGGTGGGCACGGAACCGCAAGGCATTGCCTTTGATGGCGCCAGCATTGGGGTGGCGAATTTCGGAGGTACCACGGTCTCGAAATTGTAATTGCCGCGGGACCGCAGGAATCTGTGCTGTCGCGTGTGAGTGGCTTTGAGGCACGGCCCTGTTTCCTCATGCCGCACTTGGTCGGTTCCGGGGAATCTTCCATGCCAGTGAGGATCGGAAGAAACGTCGATCTCTCCCATACTCTCCTAAGGAAGACTGCGGGCCGCGGCGACTCGCATAAGCCCGGGAGCGGACAGCGGCTTCGGTTTGGCAGGCCATCGACCTGCCAAACCAGGATCGGGCCGCTCCCGATGGTCGTGGAGTAGCCAGGCACGAAGCTTGCGGCGGGCCTTGTGCAGTTGCGCCTTTGAATTGCCCACGGAGCAGTTCATCAGTTTGGCAATCTCGCTGTGCTGGTAGCCGTGCACCACGTACAAGGCAAACACCAGCCGGTAGGACGGCGGCAGGTTGGCGATAGCGCGCTCCAGGTTGAGCCGATCGAGGTAGTGGCGAAGCCGTGGATCGGGCGCGCCGATTCCTGCCTGCACTGTGTTCCCATCCGGGGAGGTTTCCTGTTCGAGCGAAACGTTCCTGGCGCTTTGCTTCCGCAAGCGCGCCAGTACCGCGTTAACCACCAGGCGGTATAACCAGGTGGAAAAGGCGGAATCACCCCGAAACAGGGTTATCTTTCGAAAGAGCAGCAGAAACACGTCCTGGGTGAGATCCTCGGCGTCCGCGGAAGCGCGGGTCATGCGCAGGCACAGTGAATAGACGCTTCGCTTGTACTTCTCGAAGAGAGCCGCGAACGCGGCCTCATCGCCGGCCTGGGCTCGCGATACCAGTTGCCTATCTGACTCATTCTTGCGCGGAGTTGTAGCTGCTTTGAAGTCTGCGTTCATTGACATTCTCCGATTGCCTTGTCCCTGTGCCCGCCTTCACCTGATTCAGCCTCAGGGCAGCCTCCGCTCTGCCCCGTGGCTCGCATTTCAGGCTAGGAATGCGGGTTTCGTGCTATCCGAATCGGGCGCTCAAATTCTGCTCTGTCGCAGCTTGCGGACTTCTAGAGTGTCGAATACTTGCCGACGGGAGTCTCCGCTGCCCTGCAATGAATTTGTAAAAAGTTGTCACGGCTGACGATCGAGCGCGGCGACGCGATGCCGTTACAATTTGTTACAACCGCGAGACAACAACTAACAGGCGGACGACAGCGCGAGGGAATATACTTAGCCAGATGGCATTTGCTCTGTTCCGCCGGCGCAGGGATCTTCCCCTCTCGCACGTGCGCCTGATAGCTCTGGCGCTCCTGGCGGTACTCTTGCCCGCCATCGTCCTGCTAATTCTTCAGTATCGATCCTTGTGCGATGTGCAGCAGACCACGCGGATCGCTGTGCGGGAGAGTCTGCGCAAGGCCGCCGGCTCCGTGGCCTGGAGAGTGCAGGGCGACATGGAGAGGATCGCAGAGGAAGTGCTGCTGCCGGTTCCGTCGAAGCTGTTTGTGAAACGGCAACCGCCGTGGACAGCGGAGTGCGCGCAATCTGTCTTCAAAGAGCATCCCGAGGTGGAGGAGATTTTCCTCGTCATAAATGACCCTGGCGACTCGAATCTCGAAAGCGTCGCATACGTCTACAGCCCAAGCCGGGCGCTGATCTTAGAAAAGTCCAAGTGGTGCGGCGTGGACGACATCGAGCGAGCCACTGCCGCGCACGAGAGGGCCGATTTGCTCGCTGGCACCGCGGCGAACGCGCGTAGCCGCTTTTGCTACTGGCAGGACTCTGCCCCGGCAGACGGCTCGTCGCCAAGCCCTGAGACTGCTTACGTGAGCTATTGCCTGCTCGACCCTGAAAGCGAACACGAAGTGGGCTTCGTCGGCTTCCGTCTGGACATGGCGCAGATGCGGGAGCACTATTTGCCCCAACTGGTGTCGGAGCTTTCTCGCAATGAGCAACGGGGCCCGGCAAGCGCGGAACTCGTGCTGGGAGTCCTGGATCGGGAGGGACGGCAGATTTGCTCGAGCGCTCCCAGCGTCGCCAGTTACGCAGCGCGGGCAAGCCTGGCGCCTGTGCTGCCTAGGTGGGAGGCTACGGCCGGATTCCGGACCGCCGATGTGGATGACTTGGCTCGCGCCAGCTTCGAGAAGGGGCTGTGGTTCACGGTTCTGGTGGTGACGGTACTGCTCGCGGGAATCGCCATGATCGTGCGGGCGGCCGTGCGCGAGCTCAAACTTGCGGAGGTTAAGCAGACCTTCGTCTCCAACGTTTCACACGAGCTGAAGACGCCGCTCGCCCTAATCCGCTTGTTTGCGGAGACCCTTGAGATGGGTCGCGTCAAAACGAGCGAAAAGGCCCAGGAATACTATCGCATCATTTACAACGAGAGCCGGCGGCTGTCCCAATTGATCGACAATATTCTGGATTTTTCGAGAATCGAAGCCGGGAGCCGTGAATACAGCTTTGTTCCCGTCGATCTTGCCGAAGCGACGCGGGCCGTGGTGGAGACTTATGAATATCAGATTCGAGCCGCTGGGTTCGAGCTGGCCACGCGCTTCGATCCGGACCTTCCGCGCGTGGAAGCCGATCCCGATGCCATCTCTCAGGCGATCCTGAATCTGGTGAACAATTCCGTGAAATACTCCGACGAGACCAAACAGATTTCGGTCAGCGTGCGGATGAAAGACGGCGGAGTCGCCGTGGAGGTGGCGGATCGAGGCATCGGCATTCCCCTATCCGAACAGAGGCGGATCTTCGAGAAGTTTTATCGGGTGAGTACGGGCCTGGTTCACGAGACTAAGGGAAGCGGACTTGGCCTCGCGCTGGTGAAGCACATCGTGGAGGCCCACCGTGGGCGCGTGTCGGTGGAGAGCGCCCCCAGAAGAGGAAGCCGCTTCACCTTGTGGCTGCCAGCGATGGTGGAAGCGAACGGCACTGACCCTGCCGCGGCGCGCGAAGGAGATCTCGTTGCCCAAAGTGTTGATCATCGAGGATGAACGCGACCTGGTCCTGGGTCTGAAGGACAACTTTGAATACGAAGGCTACCAGGTGTGCGCCGCATATGACGGCGAGTCAGGTGTGGAGTCCGCGCGGCGTGAGAATCCCGATTTGATCCTGCTCGATGTGATGCTGCCGCGCATGAACGGGCTCGATGTCTGCCGCGAACTGCGGAAGAGAGGGCTGGAGACGCCCATTATCATGCTGACGGCGCGCAGCGCGGAGGTAGACAAGGTGGTGGGGCTCGAGGTGGGAGCTGACGATTACATCACCAAGCCTTTCGGTCTGCGCGAAGTACTGGCTCGCGTCCGCGCGGCGCTTCGGCGATCACGCGGCCAGGTGGCGGAGGTAGAAGTTTTCGAGTTTGGCGACGTCCATTTGAACTTCCGCAAGCATCAGGCCACCAAGGCAGGTAAGCCGCTGGAATTGTCTCCTCGCGAGCTGGCCACGCTACTGTTCTTGATCCAACGCCGCGAGGAAACGGTGACGCGCGAACAGCTTCTGGACGAGGTGTGGGGTTTGGATAACTACCCTTTCACGCGCACCGTGGATAATCACATCGCGAAGCTCCGGCAGAAGATCGAGGACTCTCCCTCCGATCCAAAGCACATCATCACCGTTCACCGCGTGGGCTATAAATTCTTACCTTGAGGTACGCCGACCTTGTCAGGCCATTCCATCAGACCATTCCATCGGAAGATCGAGCACCGGCGGGAGCTTGCTTTCAGAAGCAACGGCCGCCCTAGGTTGGAATTCTGAACCGAGCGGCTTGTTGATGGCCGGAGGCGGGGAACCGCTGGGGATCAGAATTTGTAGGCGAGCTTACGCAGAAGGTCCTTGCGCGCTGCAATGTCCGACTCGGTTTCGAGTCCTTTGGTTTTTGCCCCATCGATCACGCCCAGGACACCGCGTCCCTGGTCCGTTTCGGCGACGATCACTTCCACCGGATTGGCCGTAGCGCAGAAGATGCGGCAAACCTCTGGCACGTTCTTGATGGTGTTCAGAATATTCAGAGGGAAGCCGCCCTCTAGAAAGATCAGGAAGGCGTGCCCGGCGGCCAGTGCGAGGGCGTTCCTCTGAGCAAGATCGACGAGGTGCGGAGCGTTGCCCGCGTAGCGAACCAGCGCCGGTCCCGAGGATTCGCAGAAGGCGAGGCCGAACTTCATAACGGGTGCGGTCTGCACAATCGCCTCGTACAGATCCTCGACCGTTTTGATGAAGTGCGACTGGCCGAGAATCATGTTCAGATCAGGCGGCTTGTCGATACGAACGGTCTTAAGTTCCATGCCAATTCCTCAATCGAAGATCGATTTTACCTTGACCGGGCAATCGGCGTCAGCTCATTGATTCGGACGGATTGATATTGCTAGACTGGCGCTGACGGCGAAACGGCCCGATCTTCGCGCGCGGGAGCCGGCTGGAGGACTATTCATGCCGAGGGAGCACGTCAAACTTGCTACCGATGCTGCGTTCCCTCCCGGACGCCTGTACATCGTCGGCACTCCGATTGGCAACCTGGAAGACATCACCTTGCGCGCCATTCGCGTGCTCAAAGAGGTCGATGTCGTGGCCTGCGAAGACACGCGGCGCACCAGGCAATTGCTGGACCACTACGGCATCACGACTCGGACCGTCAGCTATCATAATCACAATGAATTGATGCGTGCGCCGGAGCTGATTGTTCGCCTGGAAGACGGTGAAAACATTGCCCTGGTCTCCGACGCCGGCATGCCGCTTGTCTCCGATCCCGGGCACCGCCTGGTGAAACTCGCAGTGCGGCACAACATTCCCGTGATTCCAGTGCCGGGCGCTTCCGCCCTGGTGGCAACGCTAGCCGCCGCCGGATTGCCCCTCGAGGAGTGCCTCTTCGTCGGCTTTCTGCCGAGCAAGCATCTCGTCCGCCAAAAGTTTCTCGGCAAGCTGAGAGGAGCGCGATCCATTCTCTTTCACGAAGCGCCGCAGCGCGTGGTCGAATCACTGCAGGACATTCTCGTGGTGTTGGGAGACCGGCCAGTGGTGCTGGCTCGTGAAGTCACCAAGCTGCACGAGGAATTTCTACGCGGCTACGTTTCGGAAGTGCTCCTCCGCATGCAGCGCCGGCCTGTTCGAGGTGAAATTACGGTACTTCTGGGTCCGCCGGACGAGAATACAAACCAGGGTTCGCCGCCGATTCCGGCTTCGGTGGGTGAGGATGTTGAGAGGGTGATGGCCGAGCAGGGAATCGACGAGCGCGCGGCGCTGAAGGCTGTGGCCAAGGCGCGTGGGATCTCAAAGAGCGACGCCTACAGGCAACTGCAGATTGAAAAGAGTGAAAAATGAGTGGTGGGAGCGCCAGCCAAGTCTTCGTGGGCGGATGCGATGCCGCCTTGAAAAACAATTGAGAACCTAGCGAAGGTAAGATTAGCGCGGGGCGTACTGATCGAGCAGTGGAAAAATGGCGTCTGCGAATTCAACGGCGGCGCGCTCGGCGAGGGACAAGCTGATCCGGCAGCGCGTTTTGGCGTGCTCCAGCAAGCCGGCGAACCAGAGCGCTGGCCGTAACGTCGGTCTTCGCGATGTTCGCGTCCTGGAGTGGACGGTAACGTCACGAAGCGGCGCTTTCTCGAAGAGGTCCTTCTGCGCTGGAGTAAGATCCCTGTCCTGACGGCGAGTGGGGACTCGGGCCTGGCAGCCTCGCGGAGATTCGTGACGCGCCGCAGCGGGGCCATATCCTCCCCGTCCTCTTCGCTGGCTTGTACGGGCTAAGCGCTGTATAAGCTCCGATCCCCTCCGTCAAATCCCTCACGCGAGGCGCGCCTCCATTGAGTTTCACGGAGACGTGGCGGCTGTTGGGAAGAGTCTGTCACCCGGTTTCCCATTCCTCGTAACTTCTCGGCAGGAATAGGCTCAGGGCGATGTCCCGAGTTTCTCATGAAAAAGCTGTACACACAGATGACCTCCTGAAGTCCGTTCGATCGGCCGCGCCGCGAGTCGTCCCACACAATTGACGCCGCCTCCGAAACTGCTTCATCCAAGCCGAAGGAGGTTAAAGTGGATCAACGTGCACTCATCATAATCGGTGTGGCCGCGATCGTCTTGATCGTGGTGATCGCTGTGGCGGCCACGCGTCGTTCGAAGCAGAAGCGCTCAGAACGGCTGCGAAATCGTTTCGGTCCTGAGTACGATCGCGTGGTTGCAGAACACGGGGGCCAAACGGCCG
Source organism: Terriglobia bacterium (assembly GCA_035946735.1). Classification (GTDB taxonomy): domain Bacteria; phylum Acidobacteriota; class Terriglobia; order UBA7540; family UBA7540; genus Gp13-AA77. The sequence goes on along the minus strand of DASYYZ010000191.1, from coordinate 53,319 downwards.
CCGAAAAGGCTCTCGAAGAACGCGAAAAGCGCTGGGCCAAGCTCATCATCCGCCCCCTGTCTGCGGTAGACCGCGAGCATTTTGCCGAGGCCTGGCGCACGGTGCAGGCGCGTTTTGTGGATGCCCCGGGGGAGGCCGTGACCCAAGCGGACCAGTTGCTTGAGCAATTGATGGCCCAGCGCGGCTACCCCGTGGGCGATTTCGAACAACAAGCGATCGACCTCTCCGTGGATCATCCACACGTGGTGCAGAATTACCGCGCCGCGCGCGAGGTCGCGGAGCGGCAACGGGCCGGCAAGGCCGGCACCGAAGATCTTCGAGAGGCTCTCATCCAATACCGGGCGCTCTATGACGAACTCCTGTCGCCCAATATCTCAATCGCAAGCGAGGTTAGAAAATGAATCCAGAATCGAAACGGTTGACTACGGCGGATCTGGCGAGAGCCAGCGGCCAATCCTCAGCGGAACCGGTCGTTGAGCGGGGCGGTGTTGGTCTTGACGGTAGCGCGGGCGACCCACTCGAGCCCGAGTTGGTTCGGAGTCAGGTGCCTGCTGAAGAAGTGTTCACGTCCAGGAGAGCCCAAGACGCGCCGGCGGATAGCACCCCGAGCAGACCGGCCGCATCCGCCGCCCCTGAGGTGACTGCTCCGCTCTTCGATCGAAAGGAGGCTGACGATCTGCGCGCCCGCTGGAATGACATTCAAGTAGGATTCGTGGATGAACCGCGCAACGCCGTGGAGAACGCCGACAGCCTCGTGGCTGAGACGATCAAGCATCTGGCTGAGTCCTTTGCTGCCGGACGGCAAAAGCTCGAGGGCGAATGGGGCGGGGGCGGCGATGCGTCTACAGAAACGCTTCGTGTGACCCTACAGCGCTACCGCTCGTTCTTCAATCGACTGCTGTCGATCTAACAGGTTGAAAGGCGATTCGCCGGCCCTCGTCAAGGCGGGGTTTTCAGCCCCGCCGCAACGCGCCCTCAAGAACCATTGAAGACATTGGGCGGCTCGCGGCGGCCAGGGCTTTAAGCCGTGCGCCTTCGGGAGGTGCCCGAGCGTTTTTCACTGGGCTCTCAATTAGGGACAGCGGTGGAGGCAAGATCATGTCGACCACGGTCGGTGACTTCATTCTCGAACGGCTCGTGCAGTGGGGAGTCCGTCGCGTCTATGGGTATCCCGGTGACGGCATCAACGGGATTGTCGGGGCGTTTGACCGCGCCAGGGACAAAATCCATTTTGTGCAGGTCCGGCACGAGGAGATGGCAGCCTTTATGGCTTGCGCCCATGCGAAGTTCACCGGCGAGGTCGGCGTCTGCCTGGCCACTTCGGGTCCGGGAGCCATTCATCTGCTGAACGGACTATACGACGCCAAGATGGACCACGCGTCGGTTCTGGCCATTGTGGGCCAGCAGGCCCGGGCCGCGCTTGGGGGCAGTTACCAGCAGGAAGTTGACCTGCACTCTCTGTTCAAAGACGTCGCCCAGGAATACGTTCACATGGCGTCCGTGCCGGCTCAGGTGAGGCATCTGATTGACCGCGCCTTGCGTATCGCGCAAACCGAGCGCACGGTCACTTGCGTCATCGTGCCCAACGACGTTCAGGAACTGCCGGCCGTCGAGCAACCTCCGCGAGCGCATGGCACCGTTCATTCCGGGACAGCGTATTCGCAACCGCGCGTGGTTCCGACCGAGCTGGATCTGGCACGCGCCGCCGAAGTTCTCAACGCTGGCGAAAAGGTGGCAATGCTGGTGGGCGCGGGAGCCTTGCACGCCACCGATGAGGTGATAGCCGTCGCCGATCTCCTTGGAGCGGGTGTCGCCAAGGCATTGCTCGGTAAAGCGGCGCTGCCGGACGACCTGCCTTATGTCACCGGCTCCATCGGTCTCCTCGGCACCAAGCCCAGTTACGATCTAATGATGGGTTGCGACACCCTCCTGATGGTCGGCACAAGTTTTCCTTACTCTGAATTCCTGCCGAAAGAGGGACAGGCTCGTGGCGTGCAGATCGACATTGATGGCCGCATGCTCGGATTCCGCTACCCTACCGAGGTCAACCTGGTGGGTGACAGCGCCGAGACCTTGCGAGCCTTGATCCCCAGACTGGAGCGTAATGCGGACCTATCCTGGCGGGAAAAGATCGAGAAGGGAGTGGCCGATTGGTGGAAACTGCTGGAAGCCAAGGCCATGGACGAGGCCGACCCCATCAATCACCAGCGGGTCTTCTGGGAACTTTCGCCGCGCCTGCCCGAGAACTGTATCCTGGCTGCCGACTCCGGTTCCGTGGCCAACTGGTTTGCGCGAGACCTCAAGATTCGCCCTGGCATGATGGCTTCGCTATCCGGGAACCTGGCCACCATGGGTCCCGGCGTTCCCTACGCGATCGCGGCGAAGTTCGCTTTTCCCGAACGCGTGGCGATTGCCTTGGTGGGCGACGGCGCCATGCAGATGAATGGAAACAACGGCCTCATCACCGTCTCAAAATATTGGCGGCAATGGGCGGACCCGCGCCTGATCGTCCTCGTCCTGCATAACAATGACCTGAATCAGGTCACGTGGGAGCAACGCGCTCTGGCGGGCGATCCGAAATTTGAGTGTTCGCAGAATCTGCCCGATTTCCCGTACGCCCAGTACGCAGAGTTGCTCGGTCTCAAGGGCATTCTGGTCGATCGGCCGGAGGTGGTGGGCGCAGCGTGGGATGAAGCGTTGTCGGCTGACCGGCCGGTTGTGATTGACGCAATTACCGATCCGGATGTGCCTCCGATTCCTCCGCACATCAGCTTCGAGCAAGCCAAGGCTTACGCTTCTGCGCTTTTCAAGGGCGATCCCAATGAGCGCGGCATTATTCGGCAGACTTTCCGGGAAATGGTTGACGTTATCATGCCTCACGGGAACTGATCGTCGATCACTCTTCGCTTTCGGGGCGACCGCTGTGGTGATAAACTCGCCAGTCAGCACCGACTGAGGCGGTGATCATGAATCATGACCGGTCTGAGAATCCGATTTTCAGGTACGCACGGGGAGAGGGCCGCGATGATCGCCGCAGCTTGAGCCGCCGGGAAATGGTGCAGCAGCTCCTTACCGGCGTAGGTGGCAGCGCTGCTTTTGCGTCCATTGGACGCGCCGGTTCCCACCACGAACAGGTACAGGCATCCACAGGTTCCGGCCCCTACGACGCCGGGGCTGCCAACACTGCGGAATGGTCGCCGCAGTTCCTCGATGCTCACCAGAGTGAGACGCTCGCGGCCCTGGCTGAGCGCATCGTTCCGGGATCAGGCAAAGCGCAGGTCAGCCGGTTGATCGATCTGCTGCTGACTGTGGATACGGAGCCCAGCCAGCGTAAGCTGCTGCAATCCCTTTCGGCCTTTGACGGTGAGGCGATCCGGCGCAATGGACAGCCATTCGTTGCTTTAGCGGGGGAGCAGCAAGACGCGATCCTCACTGCCGCCTCGGAAGGTGTCCCCGGCCAGCGGGAGCAGGAGTGGTACGAGACCGGTTCCGATGTCTCCAAACCGGCAATCGAGGGCGGCCCCATGACAATTCGCAACCATTTCGAGAACATCAAGGAATGGGTGGTTCGGTCCTACTACAATTCCGAGGCAGGTTTAAAGGATCTTGGTTGGACGGGCCGCGTGATGTGGGAGAGCTTCCCATCCTGCGAGCACCCGGACGGCCACAAGTAGCTCGCAGTTTGCAATTGCAGTGGGCCTCAGTTCTGCGGCGGCCCACAACCAATCGGCACGTCATTTGCCTTTCAGGCCCAGGCTGCTGCCGACACCCGTTACAAAGTCCCAGCCCTTGGTCGCGCTGAAGGCTGCGGCTTGGCCAGAGGTAATGTCCCGGAAATCTGTGCTGCCCAGATTGCTGTAAATGACGCTCAGCTCGATGTCGCTCGAGGCGTAGAAGTGGCCAGCCAGATTGAGGATGCCCGCCACGGCCGGTGAAGACAGACTTGTTCCGCCGAACACCAGCCATCCTGAGACTCCACCGCAAGAAGTGCTGTCGTATACGGCCACGCCTGATTGCGGGTCTGCATCAAAAGCGATGTCTGGGGTTCCCCGTTTCGATCCCACACGGCTGACAATCGAGTCCTGATAGGAAGGCCGTGCCTCGTACGTGCTAGGGCCACCGCCGCCGCTGCTCCACGCCGACTCGCTGACGAATTGCCCCGCCAGGTTGAAGGTCAGGGTGGTTCCACCTGCAGCAATCACGTAAGGCGAAACGGCAGGATAAGTGCGCTGGCCGCCGATATCACCGCTGGCCGCCACATAGACTACGCCCGGATGAGTGAAATTGAGGTCGAGACTCTTCTCGGCGGAAAACTCACTGAATCCCCAGCTCATACTGACCTCGCCGAAGCTTCCGTTTCTACTGACCAGTGAACTCGCCACATTCACTGCTACAGCCAGATCATTGCTGTTGTTGGACGCAGCTTCAACCAGCACGATCCGGGCGCCAGGAGCGATGGCGTGCGCCCACTCGATATCGAGATCGGCTTCCTGGCTCCAACTGCAGCTTGCCGCCGGCTTGACGCCGGTCGCGTAAACCTTGGTGAAGCAGCCGTTCAGGCTCGTGCATGCCGGCAAGCCGAACTGGCTGGAGAAGACTCCCAGGTCATGCTCCGCGGTCGGATCGTCATAGGCATCGACGAGGGCGATGACGCCGGCGCCGCCGGTCGCGGGCAGCCGATAGACGCTGCGCAGGCTGGCTGGCGATTTCCCGTAGGGAGTGAACGCAGCCGCGGCGCGGGCGCCGTCGGGCTCCGCTTCGGTGTCCAGCGGCATGGACTGGGCGGCTTCAGGGGCAAGGATCAAATGATTCGTGTGCGCCCGCAGGCCACGATCCTCAACGCGGACCACGCTCGACTCGGGTACGATCAGGTTTCCCTGACGCCCCGCCACCGTTTGCTGCGGCATTTCCGGAGCGCCGAAACCAGTTGCGATCGACAGGCTTGCAGAAAATATCATTTTCAGTGCAGTTGTGGGTTTATTCATAGTCTCTCCGCTCTTCTCCTGTCCGAACACGGTTCGAGAACTGGCCTCATCCGACGCCGTAGCTCTGCCTGTTCGTTCAACAAATCCTTTCGTCGGAACCGCGCCAGAAGATGAGGTCAAACGGGACTTGGGGCCTGGTACCGAGGTACCAAGGTCCCAGGCGGGTAGGCTGGCGCCAAGCCTAACGTGATCATGCTGTTACCGAAGGGGAGCAACCCATGCGACGGGCGTGGCCCTGCGGTTTGGCCGGCGCGCAACGGGCTGCGCGAAGCTGGAGAAAGGCAACTGACAGCCGGTAAGTGGAAAATTGTCGCGTGTTTGATCATCCCGCTTGACAGATGAAGTGTCGTGGTATACATCTGGCGGGCGTGGGCTTTTTGCGCCTCAAGAGCGCAGCGCAGCTCAACCAGACGGGCTCCCGAGCGGGGCTCAGCAGAGACGGCGAGGAGGATTTCATGGTTTTCGATCGAGAACCCGGCGATGAACTTGACTATGGCGAGGAGCTTTCTTCCGATTATCAGGAGGAAGAAGAGGCTGGCGCCGAAGGTGAAGGGGACGACGCTGCGGGCGATGAGGACGTGTCCTACGAGGAGGTGGTGATAGAAGAGGAGCCGTCCACGCCCTCTTCGGCGCCGGCGGCCAAGGTGCCCGAGCCTTCGCCGGCACCACCAAGCCCCGCGAAGCGGACGCGTGGAGCCGCGCCCAAGGCGGCCAAGGCCACGGCAAAGGCCAAAAAGGCGGCCAAGGCTGTCGCCGCCACCAAACCAGCGCGTCAAGCCAAAGCAAAGCCGCCTAAGAAAAAGGCCGGCAAGCCGGCAGTCAAGGCGGTGAAGAAGGCAGCGAAGAAGCCGGCCAAGAAGGCAGCGCCTCGCCGGAAGACGGGCCGGCGATAAGTGGTCGCGCCCAACGAAATCGACGCGGCGGGCGCGGAGTCATTTTAGCGAGGCCGGATTGCCCGCCTCCTGTACAACCCGGCTGGCCAACTCGTCCCTGACTTTGGCCTGGTTGCGCAGATCCTCGATGTAGGCGGCGCGGAGCACTTGTTCGCGCTCGCCGGAGAGCGCGTCTTTGATCGTCTTCTGCACGACCGCATCCGACAGCAGACGCTGCCCCGCGTCCTCGCGCCCGATGAGCTTAATGATGTGGTAATTTCCTTTCTCATCGCGCACGATCCCCGACAATTGTCCGACACGCAGGGCGTTCACGGCTATCCGCAGCTTCGGCTCCGATGCAATCGCCGAGGCCGGCACGAATCCCATGTCGCCGCCGCCGGATGCAGTGGCTGGATCCTCGGAGTACTGCTCAGCCAGCTTGCCGAAGTCGTGGCCGGACCGCAGTTGTTGCTCGATCGCGCGCACTTTGCGCTCGGCGGCCGCACGTCCTACGGCGTCACTTTGCTTCAGATTGTGCAAGGCGGGATCGCGGGCGACCGTCACCAAAATCTGCGCCAGGTGATACCGACTCTCGGGCACGCCGAACTGTGACTTGTGGGCCTGATAGTAGTTCGCGACTTCGGCGGGTGTGATAGCGATGCGGGAGCGAATGTCGCGATCGAGCAGCTTTTCCACCAGCAGATGCCGTCGAATCTGTTCCCGGAGGCCCGCCGGTGTAAGGCCGTCATCGTCAAGCTTCTTTTTGAACTCCTGGGGTGAGTAAGGACTGCTGAGCGATGCGACCTCGCGATCGATCTCGGCGTCCGAAACCACGACCTGCCGCTTCAAGGCCTGTTCGATGAGCAGTTCATTGTCGATCATCTCGTCGAGAAGGTTGAGCTTCAGGCTCAACGACTGTTCATCGCTCACGGCAGTGGGCGGGCTCGGCAGCCGCTGCCGATAGTAACGCTCCACCTCGTCGCGATAAATGGGGTGTCTGTTCACCTCGGCCCATACTTCGCGATGCCCGGACGTGCGCGAGCAACTGCCCAGGAGGCAGGCTGCCATTAAGGACGCCAAGGCAGCAGCTTTAGACCTCCTTGAGCGTGACCGCCAAAGCAAAAAAGGCGCCCACTCTTTCCCGCCAAGGCCGAATTTCATCGCAGGGTGAGCAAAAAAACAGACTCTTCGGTTCGATCCGCTGGGTTCGGAACACAATGTCGGGCTGAGCCGCTTCGCCTTTCCATGGCGAATCGCTCTTAGCGCAGCGAAGAGGCTCACGATAAACTCCGGGAAAGAACTGCTCTGGTTGCGGCCAACGGCCGCGAAAGATTCGTGGAGAAATATTCAACAGTCGTCAAAATCCGAATCCGCTCTTACGCCAGCCGGATCAGCGGCGCGCCTGTCTCGACGCCTGCGCCTTCGCCTGCATAGATGCGCTCCACTCGAGCTGCGCGCGGCGACCGCAGCTCGTTTTGCATTTTCATGGCTTCGATCACCAGCAGACCCTGGTCGGCCTCCACCTGGTCGCCTTCCTTGACCAAAAGCCTTGCAACCTTGCCGGGCATGGGCGCGGCAATCTCTTGCGGTCCGGTTGTAACGGCAGTCCCGGTCGGCTGACGCCGCGACCGAGGATCGCGCAGGGCGATGCGGAAAGGCTCACCGTCGACGCGTACGTCGTAGTCGGGTGCGGCGCCGGCGCCCGCGCGATGATTTACGCGCACGTCATAGGAGCGGCCCTCGAGCAGGATAGAGTAAAGTCCGGGCGCGATGCGGGCCCAGTTTGCCAGGCCCGCCTTTTCACCGTCCACGAAGCAGCGAACCTCGCCTCCCTGCTCTCCGGCAACCTCGCCTTCGAAATCGAGCTGATGCTCCTGCGGCCCGGCCTGTCCTTTGGCTAACGTGACATTTAGTCGAGTCGGCACAGCCTAGCGGCCTCCTCGCGGGTACCGATGCAGCTGCAGGTCGCGGCCTGCAATTTTCCAGGGACTTCGGAGACCGGCACTAACGTGCGTCGTCGATCCGCCCTTGGCACCGCTCGATCTCGCCTCCAAGCCCGCGGCCAGCATAGCGACTACGTCAGCTGCGGCCTCTATAGACCCATTTCGGCGGCATGACTCAGCCTGGGAGCCAGCGATGAGCGGCTGGGCACGCGATTCATCGACGCTGTGCGCCGCCAGAATCCGCTCCACCAGGCCCGTTTCGAGCCGGCCCGCGATGAAGTCGGGTTCGTCCAGGACTCGCATGAAGAAGGGAATCGAAGTCTCCACGCCGCTCACCTGATATTCCCCGAGCGCCCGGCGCAGGCGCGCCATTGCCTCGCTCCGGTCCCGGCCCCACACGATCAGCTTGGCCAGGAGCGGATCATAATCGAGCGGGACGCGCCAACCCTCGTAGACGCCGCTGTCGTCGCGCACGCCCGGACCCGAAGGCGTCCGCAAGCCGGTGATGAGGCCTGGAGAAGGGAAGAAGTCGCGCGCCGGGTCCTCGGCCGAGATGCGGCATTCGATGGCTGCGCCCCGAGCTTGCACGTCCGCCTGGGCGAATCCGAGCGGCTCGCCCGCGGCCACGCGGATTTGCTCCTTCACCAGATCCACGCCGGTCACGAGTTCCGTCACCGGATGCTCCACCTGCAGGCGCGCGTTCACTTCCAGGAAGTAGAAGTTGCGCTCCGCATCGAGCAGAAACTCCACCGTGCCTGCGTTCCAGTAGCCCGCCAGCCTGCCGACCTCGACCGCGGTCTTGCCCATGCGCGCGCGCAGCTCTTCGTCGACGGCCGGCGACGGGGACTCCTCCATCACCTTTTGATGACGCCGCTGCAGCGAGCATTCACGTTCGCCCAGGTGAACGATGTTCCCGTAATGGTCGCCCAGAATCTGGATTTCCACGTGGCGCGGACGCTCGATGAGCTTCTCGATGTACACGGCGGGATCGCCGAAGGCATTCTGCGCTTCGGAGCGCGCGTCGCGCCACGCAGACTCCAACTCCCTGCCGGCTCGCACCAGGCGCATGCCCTTGCCGCCGCCGCCCGCCGCCGCCTTCAGCATCACCGGAAAGCCGATGCGCTCGGCGGCTCGCCGGAGTTCGTCGAAGCTCTCCAGGCTGCGATCCGTGCCGGGAACCACGGGTAGATGCGCGCCTCGGGCCAGCTCGCGCGCCGCGGTCTTGGATCCCAGCAGCTCCATAGCTTCGGGCGAGGGTCCAACAAACGCGATCCCGGCCCCTGCCACCGCGCGTGCAAAGGCGGGATTCTCGGAGAGAAATCCGTAGCCGGGGTGTACGGCGTCGGCGCCGCTCTCGACGGCCGCCTGCACCACGCGGTCGATCCGCAGATAGCTTTGGCGCGAAGGCGCGGGGCCTACTGCAATAGCCTCGTCCGCGTAGCGCACGTGCAAGGAGCGCCGGTCCGCCTCGGAGTAGATTGCCACGGTCGCGATGCCCATGTCGCGGCAGGTGCGCATGACGCGCACGGCAATCTCTCCGCGATTGGCGATCAGGATCTTCTTGAACACAAAATCGTACCTTGCCGGTCGGGGATGCAGGAATAGAACTGGACCGGCGCCAGAAACGGGGACCCCTATTGAGCATTGCCAAATACAGTCACGAGCTGCTGTAGCGCCGGTCTGCGACCGGCGTCTTTCGCCGCTCATAGAGCGGCGCTACAGAGAATGACGTCACTGTATTTTGCGACCTTCATTAATTCGAGCAGGTTGTCACCTTAATCTTCGGGTGTCGAAAAACGTAAGCTCTCACTATAGCGGATTCCGCGGCGTCGATGCAGGCGACCGGCGTTTTTGCGGGTTTGGCGTCGCGCTGTGCTTTTGTCCTGTGCCAGGGGTTTAGTTTCGTCTGGTTTCCCGGGGAGAAGGAAACGGGAGGAATGGCCCTCGGGAAGTGAGGACCGGGAGCTTTGAAATCGCCAATACGAATCACGCAATTAGGGAGCAGTTTGTCCCACCGCCGTCTCGTAGTCAGCTTCCTCTTCGCTCACGTCCATGGCTTCCTTACGGACCATCCGCAACGGATACACCCACTCCAGCAGCGGGGTGGTCATGAACGTGGTGACCAGGGCCATGACCACCATCATGGAATACAGCGAAGACGAGATAACACCGATATCGAGCCCGACGTTCAGGATCACCAGTTCCATAAGCCCGCGAGCGTTCATCAGAGTTCCGAGTCCGCCGGCCTCGCGCCAGCTCGCGCCTGAGGCCCGGGCTGCAAGCATTGATCCGCCAAGCTTCCCCGTGATGGCTACAAGAATGATGATCCCGCAGAAGAGCCACATCTCGGAGCCCTGAATTACGCGTACGCTGGTGCGCAGCCCCGTAAAGGCGAAGTAGAGCGGCAGCAGGATCACCACGGTTGGCGTTTCGAGCTTGTCGAGGATATAGCGGACGAACTTTTTGTCCTTCGGCATGATCACGCCGGCGAGAAAAGAGCCGAATAGGAGGTGCAGTCCGAGGTGCTCGGTAATCACTGCCGAGGCGAAGACGAAAACCACCATTAAGGAGAGCAATCCTTCTCCGAGCTCGCCCTGCCGCTTGTAAGTACTCTCGAATCCGAGCAGCAGGCGCTTGATCCCGCCGAACATGATCGCGAGAAAGAGTCCCAGGCCGCCCAGCGTGACCCAGAGCGGAGTTCCGGCGCCATGCGTGCGGACCACCACCACAATGTAGGCGAGAATGCACCATCCTGTAACGTCGTCCACCGCCGCGCAGGCAATAGCGAGCGAGCCGAGCCTGGTTCCGACCATGTTGCGGTCAGTCAGGATCCGTGCCAGCACCGGGAAAGCGGTGATGCTCATGGCGGCGCCCATAAAGAGCGCAAATCCCGTAAAGCTGACGCTATCGTCGGACAGCCGTGGATAGAGATAGAGGGCCAGCGCCGCGCCGAGAACGAAAGGGGCGATGATGCTGACGTGGCTAGTGAGAACCGCCGTATGTCCGTGCTTCCGCAACGATTTGGGATTTAGGGCCAATCCCACCAGGAACATGTAAATCACGACCCCGACCTGGCTTAAGGCGTTCAGAAATCCAAGGCTGGCAGTGGGAAATATCGAGCCGTAGAGATGCGGCGCTATCCAGCCGAGCAACGACGGGCCGAGCATGATGCCGGCAAACATCTCACCCATGACTTTCGGCTGCTGAATCTTCTGGAAGAGCGTCGCCACGAGGCGCGAAACGGCAATCACAACGCCGATTTGCAGGATCAGCGTGCCGAGCTCCATGGCTAGCGGCCTTCGCTTGAGGATGAGCTTTGTCGTTGGGCTCGGAAGGGGACGGGAGTGCAGCTCGGGCAGCCGGCGATGCTGAGCGTGCCGATCAGGATTCGTCGGCCGGCCTCCTTGGCTATGTCAGCTCGAAGCCGGATGGCGCGAGGGTCAATGCAGTCTGCAGAGTCGTCGGCGGGATCGGTGGTCGGCCCCGCTCCTGCGGATATGCTGGAATTCCGAAGTGTCCCCGGTAAGGTTGTTCGCTGGGCGTTATTGAGGGTCAAGGCTACGCTAGGTCCTGATTGGGAGATGCTCAGGAAAGGCTGCTTCACATTCGACAGGAGGTCCCGGCATGCCTTGTTGGCGAGCGAGCTAAAGTCCGCCTCCAACTTCCAAGAGCCGGCCACCGACTGCGGCGGAGTCAGGCGCTCGCCGGCGCGCAGAATGGCGAGCAGTCCGACCAAAGGAATGCCGACAAGAGAGAGATAAACGACGAGCAATTTTGACTTCGACATTCCGCACCGGCCAATACTTGTCGCGAGAGCCTGACACTTTGCCCGCCCAGTTGCGCCATAGGGTTTGCCAAGCTGCAATTCTTTTTTAGGCGGATCAGGGAACTTCAGCCCTGGACCTTGGAGGGTGGGCTCATGCCCGCCCTCCTAGCTCAGTTGTGTCTCACCGGCCACTTAGAAAGTCGGCCGGAAAGAGTCGTTGGTCAGATCACCGAGAAGTTTGTGCCAGGGGTGGTTGGGACGGCTCTCCACATCCGTGACGATCCGCTTCATCTCCTGCAACACGGGCGGATGCTCGACGTCGTAAAGGTCCCCTTGCAGCAGCTTCAGAACGTCGATCCTGTACTTCGGATCTTCGATAAAGGCAGTAAATAGAACGTTCAACCGGTAGTAGACGGTAATGAACTCGTGCCAGTTTTTCGTCCCGCGCCGCATGATGTTCTGATACTCGGCAAAGCTCTGTTGGGTGTAGACGCCGCCATTTTGGGCGGCTTTTATAATGCTCTGGGTGGCGAGATTGGCGCTGGTCATGGCAATGCTGACGCCGCTCGAGAAGATCGGATCCACGAATCGGGCGGCGTCGCCGATCATGGCAAAGCCGTCGCCGCAGATCTGGCTCATGGCGTAACTGTAGTCTCCTTCGTCCTTGAAAGGCCGCAACTGCTTGGCGGCTTTCAGAGCATCATGGAGATCCGGACGGCTGCCTACCGCTTCCCAGAAGAATTGCTCGCGAGACTCCTTCGATTTGGCGAAATTCCTCTTCTGAGTTACTACGCCGATACTGGTGGCCGTAGCGCTGATCGGAATTTGCCATACCCAAGTGTTCGTTACGGGCAGGAAGTGAATATAGATGTAGTCTTCGTGCTCTTCGCCGTTCTTTGCCTTGGCGAAGATCCGGCGATCATAGTCGTCGAACCAGGTATGGATGGCATACTGGTCAAAGACGGCATCGTTGTTCTTCAGCTTCAGTTGGTTCCCGAGGAAGGTCTGACGGCCGGAAGCGTCGATCACCACTCGGACGTTCAGATCCATGGGCTTTCGGCCCATGCTGAACTTAATCTTTGGCATAGCAGGATCGGAGAAATCGACCTGCTGCGCACGAATGCCCTCGTAGACCGTGGCCCCGAGCTTCTGGGCGTGCTGCAGCAGAAGCAGATCGAACTTTGCGCGATCGACGTGCCAAGTGTAGTTTCGGTCAACCCCGGGCTGCTCGCGTTCTCCAAAGCGGATGTCGGCGCGGCACTCCTCGGGAACATCATTGAGGGTATGCTTGTGCTGCACTACCTTCCCCTTCGCCTGAGGATGGACATCATCGCCCATTCCGTTAAAGTCGACATCGTAGACGCCCTTCGTGGCTGCGGTCCAGACGGCGCCATACTTGCGAACGAAGCCGGCGGCGTCCATCTTGTCGATGAAACCGATGTCTTTCAAGGCCCGTGTCGAGGCGGGAACCAGGGATTCGCCGACGTGCTCCCGCGGGAAAATCTCGCGTTCCAGGACCACGCACTTAATCCCAGCTTTCGACAGGTAGGAGGCCGCCACTGACCCGCCTGGTCCGCCGCCGATAATACCTACTTCAAAGTCTGCCTGCGCCATTTATGTTCCCGATGAACCCGCAGAAGGTTAACCTGCTGGATTCCCTTTCTTGAGATTTGAAAGTTAACTCCCAATAATTGCTTATGTTTGCCGCCTGAGGCGCTAAAAAGGAGCGGATTAATAGACTATCGATACCGCACGGCACTGTCAACAAAATAATCGGGTAACAATCAGCTGGGTACGAGCACTGCTGCGGGCGGCTGTCAGGTGCTGTCTGCCTACCGCCTACCGTCTGCCGACCCTTCACAGACCATGCCATCGGGCGATAATGCTCTTTTGGATCTCCGACGTGCCCGAATAGAGAGTTCCCGAGATAGCATCGCGGAACTGCCGCTCCAGTTGGCACTCGACCGCATCGCCGTGACTCCCGTGGATCTCCATCGCCGCCAGCGCTGTCTGGATGCAGGCGTGACTCACGGACAGTTTGGCAATCGCTGCCTCGCGCAGCGGATGTTTCCCCTGCTGCTTCAGCCAGGCAGCCTTGTAGAGGGCCAGACGGGCTGTTTCGAGCCGCATATCCATCTCGGCGATCTTATCCGCGACGGCCGGTACGCGATCGATCAGCCGGCCCGACGGTCCAGGCGTGCCCGCGCACTTGACGGAAGCCTCCAGCATGCGCTGCATGGCGCCTAAGTGGCTCGCCAGAATGCAGGCGCGCTCCCACTCCATCGACACCGTGAAGATAGCCTGACCGCTGCCGATCTTCCCCAGAATATTCTCTTCCGGCACCTCGCAATCCTGGAAGGCGAGCTCCGCCATGGGCGAGGTGCGGAGTCCCATCTTGTGCAGCTTCTTGCTGATGATAAATCCCGGCGTTCCTTTGTCGATGATGAACCCCGTGATGCCGGCTGCGCCTCTAGAGGGATCGACATTGGCTAGCACCATCACCACGTCCGCCACGGGCGCGTTGGTAATAAAGGTCTTAGAGCCGTTGAGGACGTAGCGATCATTCTTTTTCACCGCGCGAGTGCGCAAGCTGAAAGCGTCGGAGCCGGATTCGGGCTCCGTCATGGCCTGAATGCCCACAAACTCGCCGCTGGCAAGCTTGGGCAGATAGCGCTGCTTCTGCGCCTCGCTCCCGAATTGCAAGAACGGGATCTCCGAGGTCCACATGTGGGCGTTGATCGTGAAAATCAGACCGTTGTCCTGGCAGCCGTAACCGAGCGCCTCCAAAGCGCAGACGGTGGTGAGCAGGTCCGCCCCTCCGCCCCCGTATTCCTTTGGGATCGGCATGCCCTGAATGCCGAACTCGGCACAGCGGTTCCAGGCGTCGCGCGGAAACTCGGAGTTCCGGTCCATCTCGATCAGATCGTGATTCAGTTCGCGTTTGGCAAAACTAATCACTGATTGCCGAAGCGCCTGCTGCTCTTTGGTCCAAAAGAAATCCACAACCAGCCCTTGTTCCAGTGAAATTATCCCTCGCGACGGAGGGAATGCCAAAACTGCGGTGTACAAAGAGGAGCCGTCAGCGGCCAGCCGCGGTAAGGTCAAGCCTGGGCGGCGTACCCAGCCTAAGACCGACCCTGATGCCTGTACCTGAACCGTGAGGTTACAACACTGGGTTGCAGATGTCAACGGAGTGGGGCTGATGACGGGCTGCCGGGGCTAAGAAACGCCGCTGGACCAATGATGAAGGCCGAGCAAGGAGCCGGCGGACTGACAGTTGCGGAATAAGGTAAGAGGACCAAAGCCTACGTCAGGGGTGCGTCCATCATTCATTGACTTTGAATCCCGGCAAAGAGACCTTTCTTAACACACGCCTAAAGCGGAATGAACGCAAAATGACATTTCGTTCATCTTTCGAGGTTCGAGGGTGCCTCGACAAGGAAAGTTGCTATCCTACCATTCTGCACAGGCGGTTCCGCGGCCGACGGAGGTTCTTTTGAGCACCCCGATGTGGTCGTGATCCTGGAACAGTTGAAAGGCGAGAAATAGTGAAGCTGCCAGTGAGGTGGGCAACTGAATGAATCCGAAAAGGGCCAAATTCTTTTCAAGGCTCGAGATCTCGGCGCTTTCCCTCGTCGCAGCGGCCCCGTTGCTGGCGCAGATCGGTAACGTGACGCTGTCAGGAACTATTACCGGTCCCTCGGGAACACCCGTTCCCAATGCCGAAATCTCCGTCAGAAGGGTCGCTACGGGTGAGTCAGGCAAGGTTAAGGGTGACCCGGCGGGGAGCTACCAAATCCCAAATCTCTCGCCCGGCGACTATGAGATTAGTGTGACTGCGGAAGGATTTGGGACGAAGGTCGAGAAGCTGTCGCTCACGTCCCAAACCAGCCAGACCTTCAACATAAGCCTGGCAGCGCCAGCCGGCCCTGGTGCGCCTTCACTGGCCGATCTGGGCATATCGCCCTCCCAAGCCACGGGAAATTCTCAGTACCAGGCCATGCTCGACCGGCGCTCACACATGTTGCAGATCCATCAGCGGCTCGGTCTGATTACGACGGCTCCCTTGCTGGCCTCGATTTTCACCGGGCCGGGCGCCAAGGGCCACCACGGGCTTCCGGGCAGCCCGAGCGGGCGCGACCTGCACGCGGCCTTCGGCGCTAGCACCGCGGCCCTTTATCTCGCCACAGCTTATTTCGCCATCCGCGCGCCCAAGATCCCGGACACCTCAACACGCGGTCCCATCCGCGTGCACAAGGCTCTTGCCTGGATCCATGGTCCGGGGATGATTCTGACGCCGATTCTGGGCTCGATCGCCTTCAGTCAATTGAGCAATGGGCAAAGGATTCATGGCATCGCCAAGTACCACTCGGATGCGGCTTTTGTCACGGCGGCGGCTTACGGCGCCGCCATCATTTCGGTGTCTGTCAAGTTTTAGGGAGTCCTTATGAATCGGAACCGGTGGCCGGCCTTTCTTCGATTGGCGCTGCCCTTGCTGGCGCTGGCTCAGCTCGCCCGCGCCGACAGTCAGTGGGTGCTTCTACAATCCACTCTCACGTATCATGTGAGCCACCCGCTTCATGAGGTAAACGGCGTCAGCCATGCGGCCAAAGGTAAAGGGAGCTGCCACGCCGGAGAATGCGATTTTCTGATCGCAGTGCCGGTCAAGACATTCGATTCGGGAGACAGTAACCGCGACCTCCACATGTTGCAGGTGACGCGCGGGGGAGAGTTTCCCATGGTGATCGTGCGCACCCGATTGCCCGAACAGGCCGCTGCAGCGGCCGCGATCAAAGCCGACCTCGAAATCCAGTTCGCGGGCCAGACCGCCCACTACAGCCAGGTTCCATTCCAGACGACGACTCAGGGGAAAACGATCCGGATCACGGGTACAGTACCGTCTACCGTCGCCGACTTCAAGATCGACCCGCCGAAACTCCTTGCAATGCCGATCAAGAACGAAATACCGGTAAAGGTGGACATGACGTGGCAATCCCAGTGAACGCCAGAAGCTTGTTGAAAAGCGGCAGGGCACCTCGCGAAAGGGCACGGCTTGCCTTTGGAGCCGTATTCGCAAGCTGGACTGGAGAGAGGGCTCAGGGTCGGAAAGCCGCAACAGGAGCCTAATCCCGGGAGGCCGGCATGGACAAGCTGGATTTTTCGGGAATTGAAGTCAGCGCCGAAGAGTTGGTGGTAGCTCTGCAGCGCGAGGGAAAGCGGAAGGATTTGAAAACCTTTCCCAATACGGCTGCTGGACACCAAACGGTGATTCGTCACCTGAGTCGTCCGGGACGTACGGTTCGGGTGGTGATGGAATCGACCGGCTTGTACGGACTGGATCTGGCTTCGGCCTTGCGGCGGGCGGGACTTGAAGTGATGGTCGTTAATCCCAGCGCCGTGCGTCACTTTGCTCAAGCGCTGATGAAACGCAGCAAGAACGACCGGCTCGACGCCTGGATGCTGCTGGAATTTGCGGCTCGTATGCCTTTTCCTGCCGATGTTTGAACATACCATAGATCGAGGGCGCCGTTGCGGCGGGCTGAAAGCCCCGCCCTGACGAGGCCCGACGAATAGCTTTTTCAACAGACTCCTGGGCTAGAAGGCTTGGCTTGATTCTTGTAGGCGCTCCGCGGCAAGCTTGCTCAGGATCGACGATCCGCACGCAGAAGCACGGCGCTACCTGCCGTCCGCGCGGCATCGATACAGCACATGCCGGATCAGTCAGCAAACCCGCGTAACACTAACACTAACGCGATGGGTGAATTGCCCGGCCGGTTCGGCCAATTGGCGCTGCCGCTGCTGGCGGTCCTGCTGGCGATCCACGGAGGCAGGGTCGCATGGGCCCAGGAGAGCCTTGCCGCCAGGTCGCAGCCTTCGTCAGCCATCGTGTTGCTCTCGGCTAGATGGGCCCACGCCAGCGCCACGCGCATGTTCGGAGCGTTTCCGAACTGTTGCGGCGCGACGCCGGCCGGGGCTCCCCTGCTCCCCGGCGGAATGCGGGACGAATCCGTCCCGGCCTCAATTCACCAAACCGGCTCTCCGGTCCCGTCAGATCAGTCGTCGTCAGCCTCTCCCGATTCGGGCGCATCGGAAGAGAGACCCGTTTCCTGGGGATTGCTCATTCCAAACATGCTTAAGGATCAGGAGAAGATATGGCTCTCGCCCGTCAGTCTTGTGAAGGGCCGTCACTGGAAGCCCGTGCTGGGCTTCGTTGCGGCAACCGGCGGGCTCCTGGCGCTCGATCCCACGGAGGCATCTTACTTCCGGACCGCCTCCGGCTTTCACACCTTCGACCAGGTATTCAGCGGCACGAATACCGGGGTTGGCATGGCCGTCGTGCCCCTGAGTTTCTACGCGGTCGCGCTTGTTCGTCACAACACCTATGATCAGCATACTTCGCTGCTGGCAGGCGAAGCGGTACTGGATTCGGAACTCCTCGCATCCATCATGAAGAGTACAATCCGGCGCCTTCGCCCCTCCGCGGTCCCGGCTGGAGCCGGATTCACGGACACCTTCACGGACGCCAAGGGCGGCTTTTTCAGCGGGCAAGGCAGCTTTCCATCTGGCCACGCCATCGCCGCATTTTCGATCGCCACCATTTTCGCAGATCGCTATTCCCGGCATCGCTGGGTTCCCTGGTTAGCCTACGGACTTGCGGCAACGGTCGCCTTTTCGCGCCTCCCCTTGCAGGCACACTTTAGCTCGGATATTTTTGTCGGTGCGGTGTTCGGCTACACCATCAGCCACTACGTCGTCTTGCAACATTGAGACGCATACGCGAAGGTCTGACGTAGGGGGAGTGAGAAATTCGCGCTTCAGGCTTGAAGCTGTTTCAACAAATCGAGATCCGTGCCCTAGTTCTGATTTTCATCAGCCTGCTGGCGGTGTCAAAAACGAGCCTAGCGCAAACCGACGAGATCCAGGTTTATGACGCTGCGATCGAGGAGCCGGGTATATTCAACCTGATGGTCCACACCAATTTTACGCCCATCGGCCGGAAGACTGCGGTCTTCCCTGGGGCTATAATTCCCAACGACTCGGCTAACGGCGCCACCGAATGGGCGTATGGCGTAGCCCCTTGGTTTGAGCAAGGTTTATATCTTCCCGTGTTCAGCCTTTACTCCGCTGGGCGGGGTGCGACGATCAACGGCTTCAAAATCCGCGAACTCTTCGTCCGGCCCCACGCTCACGATCAGACTTTTTTCTATGGGGTCAATTTTGAGTTCAGCGTCAACGCCGACTATTGGGAATCGAGGCGTATTACCTCAGAGATCAGGCCCATTGTGGGGTTGCACCTGCACCGTGTCGACCTCATTTACAACCCAATTGTGGACACGAACTATACTGGCGGTGTGGGGAACCTTGAGTTTGTTCCCGCCGGTCGAGTTGCTTACAACCTGAATGACAAGTGGGCCGTTGCCGCCGAGGAGTACGACGATTTCGGTCCGCTGCGCCACTTCCTTCCCGCGGACGATCAGTTTCACGAAATCTGGGCGGTAATGGACCATAACAGTAAGTTCCTGAATGTCGAGACTGGCGTTGGTTTTGGTGTGACCGCCGGAGCCGACAAATTGACGTTCAAATTGATGTTGTCGCGCGATCTCAACCGTCGACCGAAGCGCTGAGGCTGGTTTCATCTCCCATCCGTTCGGGAGCACGCCCAGGCAATCTCCCAGGGAACCCGGGTTCGACTTGGGCCGCGGCGGTAATCTCGTTGCGAAGCTTCCGGGAACCCGATAAAGTCTGAAAGGTTGTGGGAGCATGTACGGTAACTCCGTCTTTTTGTGAAACGTCCACTACAATAGATCCAGTGGTTAGGAACGACGAAGTCCTGCAAGAGTCCGGGGGGCTCGAAACCAGCAGAATCGTTTAGCTCCCCAGATTCTGGCATCAACGGTTAGCATATTTTGTTGGGAAAGGCGGGTTATCAAGAGGACCCGCGCCAAACGTTGGCGTTGAGGTGCCGCGAACAATGGATATTCTCGTAATTGGTGGCGACGGCTATCTGGGCTGGCCGCAGTCAATGTACCTGTCGAAGCAGGGACATCGTGTGGGCATTGCAGATAATCTTGCCCGGCGGTCGTGGGACGCCGACTGCGGAACGGACAGCTTGACGCCGATCCAGATGCTGCCCGAGCGTGTTGCTCTGTGGAAAGATCTAACCGGCCGCCTGATCGAAACTTATATCGGGGACATCCAGGATTACGACTTCCTTGCTGACGCCGTGTCGCGGTTCTCTCCCGAGGCGATCGTGCACTTCGGCGAGCAGCGCAGCGCCCCGTATTCCATGATCGACCGCGAGCACGCCGCTTTCACCCAAACCAACAACGTGCTGGGTACCCTGAACTTGCTGTATGCGGTGAAGGAATTCTGCCCTGACGCGCACCTCGTTAAGCTCGGGACCATGGGGGAGTATGGGACTCCCAACATCGACATCGAAGAGGGCTTCATCGAGATCACGCACAATGGCCGCAAGGACGTTCTTCCCTTTCCGAAGCAGCCGGGTTCCTTCTATCATTTATCCAAGGTGCATGATTCCCACAACATCATGTTCGCCTGCAAGGTTTGGGCGATTCGCTCGACGGACCTCAATCAAGGCATCGTTTACGGGGTGAAAACGGAAGAAACGGTTCTCAATGACGGCTTGGCCACGCGCTTTGACTACGATGGCATCTGGGGCACCGTCCTGAACCGCTACTGCGTGGAGGCAGCGATCGGGAAGCCGCTCACAGTCTACGGGGAAGGCGGACAAACCCGCGGCTTTCTGGATATTCGCGATACTCTGCGTTGTATCGAGCTCGCCATCCTCAAACCGCCTGGACCTGGAGAGTATCGGGTCTTCAACCAATTCACCGAGCAGTTCAGCGTCCTCGACTTGGCCAACCTGGTGCAACGGATCGGCCGCCGCAAAGGGCTTCAAGTCACGATCAAACATCTACCAGACCCTCGCGTCGAGGCAGAGGTTCACTATTACAATGCCAAGCACACCAAGCTGCTCGATTTGGGCCTGGTCCCTCATAATCTCTCCGATGTTCTGCTCGACTCGATCATGGATGTGGTGATTCGATACCGGGACCGGGTGATCGGAGAAACCCTTCTGCCGCAAGTTAAGTGGCGCAGCACGCGGAATCCTTCCTCTTACTCAACGGCCGGTTTGCCTTCGGAACCCGTCGAAAAGGAATTGCAGCTCACGCAAAACGCCCGCGGGCGGACGTGACTGCCGAGGGTTCATTTTGGCTCTGTATCTCGTCACCGGCGGCGCCGGATTCATCGGCTCTCACACGGTGGAAGAACTCGTTCGTCGAGGTGAATCCGTCCGCGTGCTCGACGACCTCTCGACGGGGCGCAAGGAAAATCTCTCTTCGGTTCTCAATCAGATCGACTTTCGCCAAGGAGATATTCGCGATCTCGAAGCGATCCGCCCGCTGTTTGAAGGCGTCAACTACGTTATTCACTTCGCCGCGGCGTCCTCCGTGCTCCGGTCCATTAAGGAACCGGTCGAGACCACCGAAGTCAACCTGATGGGCACGCTCCACGTTTTGGTGGCGGCTCGCGATGCTCACGTAAAGCGCATGGTCATGGCCGCCACCGGGGCGATTTACGGGGACAATCCCGTCCTGCCGCGGGTTGAAACGCAGATGCCGGATCCCCTGTCGCCTTACGCGATCGTCAAGCTGGCGGGCGAATACTTCGGACAGGTGTTCCACCGGCTCTTCGGCTTGGAATTTGTGGCGCTGCGCTATTTTAATATCTTTGGCCCCCGGCAGAATCCGCTGTCGCCGTACTCCGGCGTTCTCTCCAAGTTCGTTCGCGCCTACCTTAGCGGAATCACGCCCACGATTCACGGCACCGGTGAGCAGTCCCGCGATTTTACCTACGTGGCCAACGTGGTGGATGCCACGATGCGAGCTTGTCAGGCGCTCGAAGCTCCCGGTAAAGTCATGAACGTGGGCACGGGCCGGGGCACAAGCCTGAACCGCGCCATCCAGATTCTCAACCAGATCCTCGGCGTCCAGGTGACGCCTCATCACGACCCGCCGCGGGTGGGAGATTTCATGCACTCGACCGCGGACATCGCCCTGGCCCGCACGGTCCTGGGTTACGAGCCCAGCGTCACCTTTGAAGAGGGACTGCGGCGAACGGTGGGGTGGATGCGCACGACCCTCCTGTGATCCCCACGCACTCATGACGATCGAATCGAGAGCCGTGGCTGGCCGCCCCCGAATCCTGATCCTGTCCATGCCGCAAGGCGCGGCCCATCACCGAGCCGCCCTGGCCTTGCACAAGGCCTTTCGCGACCTGCGCCCCGCCGTGGAGACGGAGGTTGTCGACACGCTCCAGCACTGCAGGGCGTGGTTCCGCGCCTACTATGATTCCTACGTTATTCCGCTCGCCCTCTGGCCCGGCCTCTGGCGATGGATTGAAAGCAAGCAGCATCAGTCCGAATCTACCGGTCCCGGATGGCTCTACCGGAGAGGCGCTCAGCCCCTTTTCCGCTACCTTCGCGATTATGCTCCCGACGCCGTGATCGCAACCGAGGTCGGCGCCTGCGAGCTCGCTGCCTTGTATAAACGGCAGGCGGGCGCCAGTTTTGCATTGGTGGGCGTCGAGCTGATGGACTTCAACCGCGCTTGGATTCAGCCGGAAGTTGATCTATTCCTCGCCACCCATGAGGATCTCGCCGCCGAACTTGTGCGCGCGGGCGCGGCCCCCTCTCGGGTTGTCACCACCGGTCAGCCTATCGACCCGGTTTTCGCGGCGCTGCCATCCCGCACCACTGTTCGGGAAAAACTCGGTGTAAAGCATGACGCGGTTCAGATCCTGGTCACCTTGGGCAGCCAGGGATTTGGCCGGCCCGAGCTCATCCTGGAGGAGATTCTTAAAGTTCCACTCCCGCTGGAAGTGGTTATGCTGGCGGGCAGAAATCGGCGAGTGGAAAAACGCTTGCGAAAATATTGCGACCGTCTGCCCCAAGTTCGCGTGCTGGGGTGGGTGGACAACGTGCACGAATGGATGCTGGCTTCCAACTTGATGATCAGCAAGCCGGGCGGCGGCACGCTCAACGAGGGCTTTGCCTGCAGCCTGCCCATGCTGGCGTTCAATCCGCTCCCCGGAAATGAGGAGCGAACCTGCCGCTGGATCGAAAAGTGGAGGGCGGGAATCTGGATCAAGCGACCCGAAGATCTGTCGCCGAGCCTCACCTCGCTGCTGTCGGATCGCGGCCAACTTGACGCCCTGTGCGCCAGGGTCGGCAAGCTGGCGCGTCCGCAGTCCGCTCGCGAGGGCGCGCTTGCGGTGATGAAGCTGTTCAGCGACAAACTGACGGTTCGATAGCCGGGCGTTTTCTGAGGATTCAGCCACTGCCCTTGGGACGAATACGGGATCGAGTTTTTGGCAAGGACGGGGTAACATCGATGTTTGCTGGATGCGAGGCCGGGAAGGCTGCGCGGTCCGCTGGGAACAATGGCGCCTGCCACCTTGCAGATGAAGAATGAGACTTGAGGGGTGCCGAGCCGCGAGGGCCATTCGTTATGGACTCAACCGAACTGACAACCGCCAGGCTGGATCCGACTCCCCGCCGGAAATTTCTCCGCGATGCACTGGCCATGAGCGCTTTGCCCTTGATTCCTGGACCGCTCGACGCCGAGGAAAGGGAGATCGACCTTGGGGCTACCTGCCGGCTCCTGCCGGGTTGCTGCGCCTATTCCTATGGACCCGATCTTAAAGCCGGCCGCATGACGATGGAGGACTTCATCCGCAAGGGCGTCGATCTCGGTGTAAGCGCCGTGGATATCACGGTGTACTGGCTCAAATCGACCGACCCTGCCTACCTGGCGAGCCTTCGGCATTTGGCAACGAGGAGCGCGATGCCGTTTTCCGGAGCAGCCTGCGGCGTCAACATGGCGCAAGGATCTGAGGCCGGGCGCGCCAAGTCATTGGCCAACGCCAAGAAATGGGTGGACGCGACCAACGAACTGGGCGCCTCGCACCTGAGGGTGTTCGCAGGAGAGGCCCCCGCGGGATCGAGCCTGCAAGAGGCCATGCACTGGACCGCTGAAGTGTTGAAGCCTGCCAGCGAATATGCGGGAAAGCTCGGGATCACTTTGGGCGTGGAAAACGACAGCGGTATTGCCGATCGGGCGGATGTGCTGCTCGAAATCATCCGGGGGGTTGATTCGCCATACGCCGGCATTAATTTGGACATCTCGAACTTTGCCACCAAGTCCGACGAAGAACAATACCGGGAAATTGAAGCATGCATCCCCTTTGCCACCCATGTTCACATCCGTGACCGCTTCGAGAGCGCGAAGGGACCCATCGACCTTGACCGCGTGTGGAAACTGTTCGTGAAGCATAATTATGAAGGCTACCTTTCAGCGGAGTACGAGGCCGAGGAAGCTCCGGCCACCGGCGTGCCCAAGCTCGTCGCTAAAGTGAGAGCTCTGTGCCGGAAGTATTCGAACGCGTGAGTTTCGCTTAAAGGAGACTTGAGTGTTGCGCGCCAATGAATCAACCCGCCGTGAGTTTCTGAACCACCTTTCTCTTGCCGCCTTAGCCTTCGGCGCAGGCTCCCGGATCGCGCGCGCGGGGTCCGACGAACCTCACCTGGTGTTTCCGACGGCTCCGCGTTCCCGCCTGGCAGTTACCTCATATCCATTCCGCGAGTTGATCGAGAGTCCCACCAACCACGGGCGCAACCGGCAGCAGCCCGGGATGGACCTCAAGGAATTTCCCGGGATGATCGCCAAGCGGTTTGGGGTTCACAACATCAACCCTTTGGCGGACCACTTCGCCTCCACCGATTCCGCCTATCTCGATGCTTTCCGCAAAGCCGTCGAGCAGGCGGACTCGCGCATGGTCGACCTTGGTCTTTCGGGACGGAAGTTCTGGGACCCCGACCCTGCCGAGCGAGAGGCGGCCGTGGAGTACGGCAAGAAGTGGATTGACATTGCGACGGCAGTGGGCTCGCCGAGCGTCCGCCAGCACCTCGCCGGTAGCCACGGCATGAAGCCGGACGTTGATCTCGCGGCCAAGAGCCTTGGCGCGCTCGCCGATTACGGCGTCTCGAAGGACATCGTGGTGATTCTGGAGAATGACTCCGCCGTGAACGAAGACCCTTTTCTGATTGTCAAAATCATCGAAACAGTTCGGAACCCCTACCTGCGCGCGCTGCCCGATCTCGGCAACACGCTCCAGGGCGGAGATGCGGACCTGAACGAGCGGGGCGTGAGGGCGATGTTTCAGCACGCCTTCAACATGTGCCACGTGAAAGATGCCGTGATGGGCGCGGGCGGTCAGGTGTATAAAGTGGACCTCGCGAAAATGTTCGGCATCGCCAAAGCCAGTGGATACAAGGGCTACTTCTCGATGGAGTGGGAGACGCGCCTCGCCGATCCGTTCACGGGAACCGAGCGCCTCATCCAGGAGACCCTGAAGTATTTGACGTAGACCGGCACGGGGTTGCGGGCGGAACTAATGGGTCGTGGAAGCGCTTGGCTGTGCCGGCTCATCGCCCTCGTCGTGTACGGATTGGCGGCGGTCCCGGGTCGTGCGCAAAGCCCGATTCCCGATGACTTTCCCCGTTGGCAATGGGAGCCCACCGTCGCCCCCCCAGGGCGCTCGCTACGCGGGCAACACCGCTTGCGCCACCTGTCATGTGACGGAAGCGGCCACTCAGCCCAACACGTTGATGGCTAAAGCGTTGCGGCGCCCAGAGGATTCAGAAGTTCTGCGCCAATATCCAACACTGACCTTCCGGAAGGGCCGTTATCTTTATGCAATCCGCCGCGAGGGGAACAGCGGAGTGTATTCAGTTTCGGATGGAGAGCGCACGATCGTCGTCCCGATCGTCGCGGCCCTCGGTTACGGTCTCGGCGCCGTTGGCCAGACTTACGTATTCGAATATCAGGGTTTTTTCTTTGAAAGCGAAGTCAGCTATTTCGACGCGATTCACGGTCTGGATATTACGCCGGGGCACCAGAACACAACTCCCAAGTTTCTGGAGGGCGCGCTCGGCATCCGGCTGCCCTGGCGCGATCAATGGCTCTGCTTCGGATGCCACTCGACGGCTGCCGTGAGCGACAACCAGCTTCAGCTTCGCCAGATGGTCCCCGGGATTGGCTGTGAAGGCTGTCACGGTCCCGGAGCCGACCATATCGCCGCCGTTAAGAGCGGTCATGATGAGGATCCTCGCATCTTCAATCCGGCTTCTTTGCGTCCGGGCGCCCTCAATGACTTTTGCGGCGCCTGCCATCGCACCGTTCTCGCGGAAAAGCTTCTCGGGATTCATGACGTCCAGAATGTGCGCTTTCAAAGCTACCGGCTGGCCCGCAGTCGCTGCTATGCCGACGACCGCAGAATCACTTGTACTGCGTGTCACGATCCGCACAGGCCTCTGGTCCAGGAGGCGAGATTCTATGATTCAAAGTGCCTCGCTTGCCATGCTTCTGCCCGCACCAAGATGGGGGCCGCGCACGAGCAACTCGCCTCCGCCTGCCCAGTTGCGACCGAGAACTGTACGTCTTGTCACATGCCGAAAATCGAAATCCCCGGCACCCATTTCAAATTTAGCGATCACTGGATTCGAGTCGCGAAGGCTAATTCAGCCTATCCCGAATAGAGGCGAAAGCTGGGCGGTCTTCACTGCGAGGGCGCGAATGACTCCAAGGGAGGAAGCGGATCGCCTTCCTTGGAACTGTTTGAGAACCGGGTGAGGCGCACCTGGAGCTGGCGCCAGAACTCGTATTCTGCGTCCCATCGTCCCAGCGCGGACGCCAGGCGGTACGGGGTGTACTCGGCCAGCCACTCTTGCCGGTACTCTTCACGAAGCTCTGTGCTCGCGTCCATCAGATCGACGATTCGGGAATGATCCTGGTAGGTCACCTGGGAGTCCCACTCGTTCCACCACACCTGATCCTGCGGACGCTTCGGTCCCAACCTTTGCCACATCGCCACCAGCTCGGTACCTGTTTGAAACTTCTGGCCCGCGTAATCGAGCATCCGGCTCGACACAAGAAAGCTGTTCATGGACTCCGCATCGGCTCCAAGCGAACGAGCGCGGCCCAGGCGCTCCTCCGCATCTTCGGCCAGGAGCCGCGCCTGATGGAGTGCCTCCTGGTTTTCGGTGCACTTCTTGAGGGTTGCGGGGGCGAAGGGATTGTCCCAGAAGTGTAGCATTGAGTCGTCATCCAACGCTTTCTGGATCGTGGCCTCCGCACGCGCCAGATCATCGAGGGCTGAAGCTACCTCCGGCGCTGCCGCGGCCGGATAAGCAAGCGTGGCATACGTTTTGAAAAACTCTTGCCTGTCGATCGCCGCGCTCTGCCAGGCTGCCGCCGCGCCGTAGGCGATGCCCGGCCAAGCCGTTCGCATCAGGGTCTCGCCGTCATCCGTCCAGATGGTGTTCATGAGTCCGAGGGCATGCGACTTGCGGCCGACGGCGAGAAAGTCGTCAATATTCTCGAAGCTTCTCGTAAAATCAGGAGAAATCTGATTCCAGCTTGTCACCCCTGAGGCCACAAGGTGGGGAATGTGATGAGCGGCCAGAGGGCCCAGGCGCGGCTCAAAGTGCTCCGGCGGCCCGGGATCGTAATCCCACGCGATGGCGATAAGTCCCGGCGGCAACTGCTGCATTGCCTCGGGGAACTTCACGATGATGTCGCCCCAGGCCATCACAGTCTTGCCCTGTTGCTGGAACAGGCGCGCCACATCGCCGAGCTGACGGATGAACAGCGTTGCCGGGTTGGCGGCGCCTCCCGCCTCCTTGGCCGCCATTTCAATCTGAAATGTTTCGTCGAACCCGATGTGGACGAAGGGGCTTGGAAAAAGCCGCCCGAACTGCCTCGCCCAATCCGTTAGCAAGGGCATTACCCCCGGATTGCGCGGATCAAATTCGGTGCCGTGCGGCAGGTCAGCCAAACTGCTATATTTTTCCACCCGGAACAAGTCGTGCAGATGCCCGTAAAGCTCGAGGCATGGGATGACGTCGATGTGCCGCTCTCTCCCGTAAGCGACGATGCGCCGTATCTCGTCCTGGCCGAATCGCCCGGCAGGGTTGAGGAGCGGGTAACCGTCAAGCTGGATGCTGGCTTCGCTGTAGAAGTAATATTGATTTGCTTTCCAGCGCGCCATGAAATCCAGTTGTCGCTCGATCTCGCCCTCCGTAGGCAACGGCCCGTGACTCATATCAACCATCGTTCCCCGGTAGGCGAAGGAGGGCCAATCATGAATCTCGACCTCAGGCAGCGTCGCCGAGTCGCCAGCGCCGTCTGCGAGCTGGCACACTGTCTGAACTCCGTAAAAGAGCCCTGCGGTGGACACCGCGCGCAGCTCGGCGCCGCCCTGCGTTAGGGTGAGCCGATAAGCCTCGCGCGAATCAGGCCCGAGCTGCTCACCGGGCAGGGGGAGCGCTCCAACGCTCCCGGTGCGCTTCAAGACAATCGCCCGCTGGTCCGTGCCTCCCGCGGAAACTGCTACAGCCGTTCGGGAATGGTCGGCCAGGCAGGCTGAGAGCGCCTTAGCCGCGCCCACGTCGTCAGGACCGGCTCCGGCGGGCAAACGGATCGTCAGGCCGCGTATGGAAATCCGTCCCGCGCCGTAGTGAATCTCTTGTGGGCGGGGCAAGAGAGGGCCGGGCCCAGCGGTCAAGCTGGACGGAAGCACTCCGGCGAGAAGAATGACGGCGAGCGAACGTAACAAAGAGGTGCTCTGACGAATAAAGTTCGGATTTACGGATCCGCTGTTGGAGCGCGGAACTTGCCTGCCATGGTGTCCTCGAAACTTTTGCGGGCTGTCGTTTGCAACCTTCCAGCCTCGGCTATCTCAGCTTGAGCCTTTTGATGTTGGCCGGTCTTTTCGTACGCCTGGCCTAGCTGAAAATGCACCTTGGCGCTGTCCGGTTCCAGTTGTGCGGCCTGCTGGAAGTAGGGCAGCGCCTTTCCGGGCTGGCCCTCCCGCATCAGGGCCTCGCCAACTCCGTCCAGGGAATTGGGAAGCTTTGGATTGATGCTGACCGCGCGTCGAAACATCTCAAGTGCCCCGGCTGCGTCCCCCAACTGAAGGTCAATCGTCCCGAGGCTCTCATAGCTCCAGGGCTCATCCGGAGCGAGCCTGATTTCCTGTTTGAATTCCGCGCTCGCTCGCTCGAGTTTAGCCTGACGCTCATAGAGCACGCCCAGATTGTAATGTTCGAAGGGCAACCGGGGGTCGAGCGCTGCGGCTTTCTCGAGTTCGGTTTGCGCATCGGGAATCCGATCGAGGTCCAGGTCGGCAGCGCCCAGGAGCAAGTGCATTTGCGCCGTGTCGCCGCCCACGTGAAGCATCTGCCGGAAGGCGCGGGCGGAATCTCCCGTTCTCTTGAGCTTCCCGTAGGCGATGCCAAGTTCGCAGAGGAAATCCAGATTCTGCTGCTCGGCGCCCGAGAGAGGCTCCAGTGCGGTCACCGCGTGCGCGTAATCACCGCTCATGAAATAGCTCACGCCCAATAGGTAGCGCGCCTGCGAATCTTCCGGCTTGAGATGGATGACCCGCTCAAACGCCGGAATGGCCTTGACGAATTCTTCTTCATGATAGTAAGCCAGACCCAGGTTGAGGTCGAGTTCGGGCAAGCCGGGCGCCAGCGCTTTGGCCTTGTGGAAGGCCTCGATTGCCGAATCGTACCGGGCGAGCCGCATGTAGACCACGCCGAGGTTGGAGTAGCCCGCCGCCGAGCGTGGGTCCATCTCCAGGTACTTGCGGAAGCCGATCTCGGCCTGGGGATAGTCGTGCGCCACGAGGGCGCGTTGGGCGTCTCCGAAGAGCGTTTTGGGATCAGGCGGAACCTGCGGCGAGGCAGGCTGGTTCGAAAGCAACAGAACCACGATAAGGGCGAGAATAAATCGTGCGGGCGCCGCGACCATCTGTGACCGTTGCTCCAGCCTTCATCATATAACGTCGCCGCCTGCACTTTCGTCATTCATGCCACGATTGTCCGCGACAGAGAGATTTTGCTTGACTTATGGGATGGGAGAGATGTAAAACCATTCTGTTTAGCAGTAAGATGATTGACCTCTCGCTCAAAGCAACAAGAAGAGACCTCGAAGAATATCAGGCTCTCAGGCTGACTGCACCTTATACCGGCTGACTGTCATTTCCAGCGTGGGGTTCACGGCGCGAAAAGGAGATTCTCCTATGCCAAGCGTATCTCGAAAGTGTCAGGGCAACGGTGCACGCGTAATCCCAAGAAGCGGGTTCATCGGAAGGTTGATCCTGCCGTTGGTGGTCCTCGCTTTCCTGGGATCGACGTTCACCGGCCGGGCCCAGGATACCGCCACCATCGTCGGCACTGTGACCGACGCCAGCGGCTCGGTGGTGCCGGGCGCAAAGGTCAGCGTCGCGAACCCCGATCGCGGATTCGTGCGTGACGTGATCTCGAACTCGGCAGGAGACTATGAGGCAGGAAGGATTCCTATCGGGAACTATGTCATCACGGCGGAGATGTCGGGTTTTGAGAAGCTCCAGCGGTCGGGGATCAGCGTGAGCGCGGGCCAGACGCAACGCGTGGACCTGACCCTGACCGTGGGACAGCTTGCGCAGCAGGTGAGCGTTTCGGGCAACGTCACCAAGGTGGAAACCGAATCGGCCACCTTGTCTGACGTGGTGACCTCCAAGCAGATTCAGAATCTTACCCTGAACGGGCTGAACTTCGGGGCCTTGACGTTCCTGGTGCCGGGCGCCGTTCAGGACAACAGCTACAGCGAGGCGCAGCAACTGGGTCACGCGGGGGCCGAGGTGGGCGTTTCGTTTAACGGGAACCGCGAGGAGTACAGTAACCTGGAACTGGACGGCGGAAATAACTCGCAGGAAAGCTCCACCTCGATGGGTGGCGCGGTTACCCCGGCGATCGACATGATCGCGGAGTTTCGGATTTCGACGTCCAACTACGGCGCCGACGTCGGCCAGCACGCCGGAGCGCTGGTGGAAATCGCTACCAAGGGCGGCACCAAACAGTTCCACGGCGACGCTTACGAGTTTGTGCGCAACGACGCGCTGGACGCCAACGACTGGTTTGCCAACCAGCAGATCGCTCCTCCGGGCGGAAATGCTCCCAAGACTCCTCTGAAGTGGAACATCTTCGGATATACCTTCGGCGGTCCTTTCTACATTCCTCACGTGTATAACAGCGACAAGAGCAAGACGTTCTTTTTCTGGTCCCAGGAGTGGGCCCGGTACCGCCAGGCTTCCGTGGTGAGCGGCAGCGTTCCCACTGAACAGATGCGGGGAGGGGACTTCAGCCAATGTGTTCCGGAACCTGGAAATCCGGTGAATACATTGCTTATCTCGCAGGGCTGCGTACTACCGAGCGTCAATGGGGCTCCGGTGACGACCGTTCCGGTGAATCCCAACGCAACGGCGTGGCTGAACGGGTTCGTCCCCCTACCCAACAACGGTGTGGACGGCTACATCGCCGCCCACAGTGTGCCCACTAATTTCTCGCAGGAAAGCATCCGTGTGGACCAGAACATCAACGACAAGACGTCACTGTTTGTGCGGTTTACCAATGATGAGTGGGCCAAAACTGTGGTGCCGGCCCTGTGGAGCGGATCGAGCTACGATACCACGCAGTCGATCTACGAAGTGCCCGCCCGTCAGACGGTGCTGCACCTCAACAACAACATCCGGCCGAATCTGTTGAACGAGTTCATCTTCAGCTACACGGATACGCCGCACTTCATCGCGGTGCAGGCCGGACCGGGAAGCATCGCACACTCGGTTGACAAACCTTCGAGTTGGAGCGCCTCCACGTTCTTTCCGGCCAACGCGGCCAACCAGCAGCTTCCCTCCGTCTCCGTAAGCGGCGGGACGCCCTTTAGTTTCACCGTCAACAATGGTAACTACCGTGGCCCTTACGACGCCGAGCCGGTGTACACGTACCGGGACAACGTGGCCTGGACCAAAGGGGATCACACCTTCAAGTTCGGGTTTTTCCTGGAGAAATTCCAGTTGACCGAGCAGTTCGGTTTCCCCACGCAGGGGTGGTACACGTTTTCAAACAACGGGCCGGTGACCACTGGCAACGCGCTGGCGGACATGTTCTTAGGCCGGATAAACCAATACCAGGAAGGAACCTTCAACGCCAACGGCGTTTATACCGGAGGCTATGGGGTGGGCCACTGGCGGCGCACCGATTTCGAGCCCTATTTCCAGGACGACTGGAAGGTAAACCATAAATTGACGCTTAACTTCGGCGTGCGCTACTACCTGCTGATTGCACCTCATGACGTGACCCACCCTACGGTGGACTCGAGCTTTATTCCTTCGCTCTATAACCCGGCGGCGCAAGCTCTGCCGGGCCCGGACGGCCTGTTGCATCCGAACCCGGCCACGGGCCAGATCTACGACTTTACAAACTTCGGCAACGGCCTGGTGGAGTGTGGCGCCGGACCGATCGCGAAGGGCTGCCAGGCGACCTACTTCAAGAATATCGGTCCGCGCTTTGGTTTCGCTTTTGACCCTACGGGATCTGGCAAGACCTCGATCCGAGGCGGGATCGGCATCTACTTCGAGGCCGGAAACGGCAATGACGCCAACACCATCGGACTCGAAGGAAATGCGCCCACCACGCTTTCTCCCTCGGTCTTTAACCTGACGAGCTACAACTTCAATACCACGGGCGGCTTCGCCGGAGTTGGCCCTACCAGCTTGCAGGCCATTCCGTACTATCAGAAGAATCCCGCCATTACCCAGATGAACGTCGATGTTCAGCATGAGTTCAGCGGGAATAACCTGGTCACCGTAGCTTACGTCGGTACACTCGGCCGCCACCTGGATTCGGGCCGCAACCTCGACCAGGTTCCGGTCGGCGTCGGCACCATGAACGTTCCGGCGCTTTCCTCTGGGAATGGGGGTCCGTGCGACGCGGCCGGCAACTGCAACGTCCAACAGATTCTGATGTCCACCCCTACGGATGTGCAGTACTTTGTTCCCTATCAGGGCTACACGTCGATCCGGGAGAAGCAATTCTCCGCGGTGTCCAGTTATCACGCTTTGCAGACGGAGTTGCGGCACACCACGGGCTGGGGACTGACGGCGCAGGTTGCCTACACGTGGTCGCACATGATCGACGACTCCACCAGCGCCTACTTCCAGACAAGTGTCGACGACAACTACGACATGAACCGCTGGAAGGGCACTTCTGACTTGAATCGCGCCCAGGTTTTCACCGCCAATTACATCTATGCCTTGCCCTTTTTCAGGCATTCCGGCGGCGTAGCCCGAAGCCTTCTGGGAGGATGGGACGTCAGCGGGATCACCAGCTTCTTCACCGGCGTTCCGGTCGACTTCGGTTGCGGTGTCAACGGCTATTACACCGGGATCGGCACCAATGTTCGTTGCAATACCGCAGGCCCCCTCCAGATCGATAAAGGCGTGGTTAACGATCCGCAATTCGGCCCGGTGCCCACCTGGTACAACCCGGCGGTGGTCACCCAGCCCTTGCAGAGCCAGCTTCTAGCCAATGGTCAACCGGGCATGTTCGGATACATGGGACGGAATCTGCTGACCGGTCCGGGCCGGAACAACTGGGACCTCGCCTTGCACAAGGAGTTCGAACTGCCGTGGTTCCAGGAGCATTCGACGCTGCAATTTCGCCTGGAGACCTTCAACACTTTCAACCATCCCCAGTGGAACGGCATCAACACGGGGTGCAGCGGAAGCATTGGCTTCGGCCAGCCGTGCACCCAGACCGGCGTGGCTGAAGTCAGCAGCGCCTGGAATCCGCGCAACATTCAGTTGGGGATGAAGTTTTTGTTCTAAGCCGTTCATCTGGATCGTGATCATGGCGCCAAGGGCTGATCTTTCGGCGGCGGCCCTGATCGGGTTTTGCCTCATCGGCTTCGCAGCCAGGATAGGTGCCGTCCAGGCTCAACACCGAATTCCAGGCGAAACGGCGGACTCTCCATCACGGCTGGTGACGCTGGGTGGGTGGGTACAAGGCGACTACGGCCGGAGCCTGCCGAGCGGCGTCACTGTCCGGCTCGAAACTGGTGAAGGGATGGCAGCGGGCGCGCAAACTGCCAACGCCGCTGGGTATTTCGAATTCCTGGGTCTTGCGCCGGCCTACTACCGCTTGAGCGTCACCGCTTCCGGATTTCAACCGTACCAGCAGGAGTTGGACCTCCGCTCGGTGGGGAACCGGCTGAACATCAACATACAACTTTCACCGGCAAACAGGTCGAAGGCGCTTCCACGTCCGGAGGCGTCCTCATTCACGGATAACAACGCCTCCAAGAAAGCGCGCAAGGAGTATGAGACGGGCGCCCGCGCGCTTCGCGAGGGGAAACTTTCCGAAGCGCAGACTCACTTGGAAAAATCTGTCGACCAGTATCCCTGCTATGCGCGCGCCCAGACTGACCTGGCTGCTGTTCTCGCCGAAAGGCGTGAATTGGCTCCCTCCGAGGCCGCACTGAAGAAGGCGAGGGCCTGCGATCCCGACTATCTGGAGGTGTATGCCGCTCTCGGCCAGCTGTATTACGACGAGAAGCTCTACGAAGCCAGCGTGGCTGTGCTCCAGGAAGGCCTGCGTCGCTCGCCCGGATCCTGGCAGTTCTACTACCGGCTGGGCTCGAGCGAATACGGCCTGCGGGACTACCCGAAGGCCGAGCAGTCTTATCTGAAGGCCGAGTCACTCAGCTCAGACCTGCCGGCCGAAATTCACGTCAAGCTGGCGGATGTCTATCTGAAAGAGCTTGGCTATGAGAAAGCCTACAAGGAAATGCAAGCCTATGTGCAGGCCGAGCCCAACGGCCCCTTTGCGGCAGAGATCAGGAGTGTAATGCGGCGCATGGAGTCGGACGGCACGATTCCTCCGTCCTCCGCCCTCAGAACGCAGTCGCCGCCGGCTGGACCTTGAATGATCCCGCGCCGCGATTTTCTGATTGAACTCTACTTGAAGGTCCTGCCAGCGGGCAGTCACTCCCTCACTTTCAGTGTTCCCTTGAGCTGGATGTCACCGGATGACTTGCCCACCATGATCTCGAAGTCTCCCGGCGCGACCACCCAATGCATGTCCTGATCGAGCAGTTGCAGATCCTCAGGCGTCAGCGCAAACGTCACCGTCTTGGTCTCGCCAGGGTCGAGGGCCACCCGCTCGAAGCCTCGCAATTGCTTGACCGGCGTTGAGACCGGTGCAAACGCTTCGTGGACATAAAGTTGCGCGGTCTCGACGCCGGCACGGCTCCCCGTGTTCTTCACGTCCACGCTCACCCGCGCGTTCCCGGCGCTGTGGATCTCCGCCGGCTCAATCTGCAGGTTACTGTACTCGAAATTGGTGTAGCTCAGGCCGTACCCGAACGGGTAGAGCGGCGTGGCGGGCATGTCCACATAGGCCCGGTTGCGGGTCCACCCCCGTGCGATCCAATAGGCTTTGGACGGCTTGTAATTGTAATAGGCCGGCAACTGGCCGACGTGGCGGGGAATCGTGATCGCGAGCCGGCCGCTCGGATTGTAGTCGCCAAAGAGCACGTCCGCCACGGCTTGTCCGCCGCGCTCGCCGGGCCGCCACGCCTCCACGATCACCGGCACATGTTCCGCGGTCCAGCGGGTTGAGAGCGGCCGGCCGTTCACCAGCACCACCACGGTCGGCGTCCCGGTCTCCTGGACGGCCTTGATAAGGTCCTCCTGAACGCCGGTAAGGTCGAGGCTGGCTACGTCATGGCCTTCGCCGTCAGTGGGAAGATCCTTGT
Organism: Terriglobia bacterium; assembly: GCA_035946735.1. Taxonomy (GTDB): domain Bacteria; phylum Acidobacteriota; class Terriglobia; order UBA7540; family UBA7540; genus Gp13-AA77. The sequence continues at coordinate 18,033 of DASYYZ010000191.1, read as the reverse complement.
CCTCGTCGACGCCGTTCTGACCCTGTTTCTCGCCTACCACCACAAGCGCCACTTCGGCGTTTTTCGCCGCACGCCTGGCTTCGGCAAATCCGCTCGTGTCGTTTCCCAGCACCCCGCAGCCCTTTGCCGTAGTGATCTTGGTTTCGGGACCGAGTTTGGCCCTAATGCCTTCCAGAATGGTTACGACATGTTGCGGGACAACGTGCGGAGAATAATCGCCAAGCTCGTTCATGGTGTCTTCCGCGTCGGGTCCGATCACCGCAACCGATTTCAGATTCTTTTTGAGCGGTAGGGTTTCCTTTTCGTTCTTCAGCAGAACGATGCCTTCGCGTCCCGCTCGCAGCGCCAGGTCCTGATATTCGGCGGAATGAACCACGTGTGTGGCGTGTTCCACGTCGACATAGGGATTCTCGAACAGACCGAGGCGAAACTTCAGTTCCAGGACCCTTCGCACGGCGCGGTCCACCAGCGCTACGGGCACCCGTCCTTCTTCGACATTCTCGATCAGCGGACCCATGTAGGCCGGTTCGTACGTGATGTTCAGATCGACGCCGGCCCGCAGCGCCAGCGCGCCCGCCTCTTTCTGGGTGGGAACGATGTGCTCATAAATCAGAGTTCCGAAGCCGCCGCCCTCACTTTCCACCACCCCCTTGAAGCCCAATTCATCCCGCAAGATCCTGCTCATCCACTTTTCGGAAGCATGGGCCGGCACGTCCTCGACTTCCGGATATCCGGCCATGACTCCCAGGCCGCCGGCCTTCGTGATGGCGCCGATCCACGCTTGGAGATCGTTCTCACGTAGCGAGCGCTCCGAGAACTCAATGGCGCCGCGCTCCAAGCCACTCGCAGGCTCGCTCTGGGTGGGGAAATCGGTAAGAACGGCGATCACCTTGTCGGGCGCCGCGAGGTCGCTGCCTTGAACGGCTCGCACGATGGTTTCGCCGATGCGGCCGTAGAGATAAGGATCTTCGGTGTAGGCTTCCTCGTTGCGGCCCATCCGCGGATCGCGGTCCAACTCCATCACCAGCGTAGAGAGCGCGTGGATACCGACGGCCCGGGCCTCGGCCGCCGCGGCCGCGTAAACAGATTTCACCAAATCCATGTCAAACGTGCTTCCGATGGCCAGGCCTTCGGGAAAGACGGTCGCGCCCGGGAACATGGCTCCGTGCGTGCCCTCCTCGTCTTCGAGAAGCGGGATTTTAAGGCGCGTCTGGGTCAGCGCGATCTTCTGCAGCTCGTTGAAATACTCGGCTTGCTGCCGGGCGCCTTCGTGCAGGATTTCGTTCGCCAGCGTGAAGAAGCCGCAGCCGGGCCCGATCTCCTGGGTGTAGGTTCCGGCAGCGAACCTTCTGCACGCCTCCATCTTCGCGGGAATATCCTTGCCCAGATCTTCCACGTAAACGCAAGGAAGGTTGAGCTGCCCGACCTTTTCCTTCAACGTCATCTTGCTGAGCAGATCCTCAACTCGCACCTCGATCGGCTCTTTCGGATTGAGGTAAATAGGTGTCTCGTTTTGTGCCCTGGGCATCGGACCGCTTGATAAGACCGCTGCGGCTACCACGCCCAGCGCTGCCAGTAATCTTCTGCGTCGCATCGCTGACCTCATGCTGAGATGTGATTGCAGGGCGAGCCTGGCGAGTCGGCTGGCCCATCATGCAAGGTACTCTTTCATCAGGCTCAAATAGCGCCGGCAAGTATCCTTCATGTTCTCGGACGACGGATCCTGTTCGAGCGACAAGTACCCGTCGAACTTCACCGCCGTCACTGCATCCGCGATAGCTTTGAATCCATCACGCCGCCGCCTCCTGTAATGATCGAGATTCCGGCTTCCGCGCGACCGGAACCACAACAAGATAACAGAGCTTTGTCTTTCGACCCAACTTGATTTCTTGCCCGCTGTGAATACGGGCGCCCGCGCCCACCCGATTTGACAGCGCGAGATCGCATGTTACACTCTGCGTTATCAAAATGCCGAAGCCGCTTAAGCCGCTTGCCACCGCGTGTATTCTGGCGCTCCTGATCCCGGCTGGCCTTCGCGCCGGGAGCCTCAGAGCCGGTGTCGCGAAGGTGGAGATCACGCCGCCGGCCGGCGTCCAGATGTGGGGCTACTTCGACCGGCTGAAGCCCGCGCAAGGCGTCCTCGATCCGCTGTTCGCGCGAGTCCTGGTGCTTGAGGCCCGCGACAAGCGCCTGGCTCTGGTCGACCTTGACTTGGGCAGACCCTTTGGGCCGGCTTCTATCAAACGCATTCGCGACGCGGCCCGCCAGTCGGCCGGAGTCTCTTACGTCATCATTCAGGCTACCCACACCCACGCGGGCCCCGTGGTGATGGATGAATACCCGAATGGAACGCCGGCCTGGGAAAGTGACGCGATTGAAAAGATCGGCAGGGCAATCGATGGTGCCCACCAGCACGCGACTGAAGCAAAATTGGGAACGGGGTACGGCAACACCTACATCGGTTACAACCGAAGGCAGGTCAACGCGGATGGCAGCGTTACTATGGTCTGGTCAAACCCGGAACGGCGCCCTACGGCGCCCGTTGATCCCACTGTCTCCGTTTTGCGGGTGGATACTGCCGACGGGAAGCCGCTGGCAGTGCTCGTCAACTACGCCTGCCATCCTGTGATCTTTGGCGCCGACAACCTTGATTTCTCAGCCGACTTTCCCGGCGTCATGACCAGGACCATAGAAGAAGAATTCGCCAAGGCAGGACTGGCCCCTCCGCTCAGTTTCTTTTTGCAGGGCGCGCCGGGCGACATCAACGTATTTGATGCCGGAACTCCCCGGGACCAGGCAATCGCCAAGCGCGACTGGAGCGGCGAACACCTCGGTGAGGAAGCAGCGCGGGTGGCGCTCAAGATACACACCGAAATGAGTTCACAACCCTCCATCGACTTTGCCGAAGACCCGATGGATTTCCACCTGCGCTGGAATCCTCAGAAGTTTCGCGACGCTCTCCTGGCGGGGGTCAGCCCACAAGCCTTTAGGATTTTTGCGCCTCCAATCAAGGAAGAATCACTTCTTCCCGTGATGACCGTGCTGCTTAACAAGAAGATCGCGTTCATGGGTATGCCGGGCGAGCCCTTTGTGGACTTCCAGGTCAATTGGCGAGACCGATGCCCCGTTAAGGACGCCTTCTTACTGGGATATGCCAACGGCTATAGCGGCTATTTTCCCACGATCAAAGCGGCCTCCGAGGGAGGCTACGGTACCGCCAGCGCCACCACTTGGGTGCAGGTTGGAGCAGGCGAAGAGATGGTGGAACATGCGCTCATGCGGCTCTACGAAATGTTAGGCCGCTTGCACGAGCTACCGGATGATTTGAAGAACTGATTGCGCGGGCTTCCTCTCAGGGTGAGGAGAATGCAATGCGACAGTTGCGAACCTTTGCGGTACTGGGTTTGGCGTGGCTCATGGTGGCGGCGACCCGCAGCCCGGCAGCCGCGCTCAAGGCAGGAGTCGCAAGGGCGGACATCACCCCGCTGCCCGGCGAACGCATGTGGGGCTACGCAGGCCGCAAGTCGCCTGCGCAGGGAACACTGGATCCGCTCTATGCGCGCGTTCTGGTGTTAGAGGTTGGCGAACAAACGATGGCGCTGGTCGAGCTCGATCTTGGCCGGGTCTTTGGCCCGGCCACGGTCCAGAAGATTCGCGATGACGCAAGGCAGTCGAGTGGAATCTCCTATGTGCTCATCACTGCCATTCATACGCACTCCGGACCCGTGGTGGAAGATCGCTATCCGAGCGGGGTTCCGGACTGGGAGACCGCGGCTGTCGCCAAGATCGGTCAAGCCATTCGGGAGGCTCACGGGCATGCCGTGGAAGCACGCTTGGGAACCGGTTACGGCGTGGCCTACATCGGCCACAACCGCCTGCGGGACGAGCCGGACGGTACGGTAACCTGGTTTCAGACGAATGCGACCATGGTTCCGACGGTCCCGGTGGATCCTACGGTCGCCGTACTGCGCGTCGATACGGCAGACGGTAAGCCCCTCGCGGTGATTGTGAACTATGCATGCCACCCGGTAATCTTCGGCCCTGACAATCTGAAGTATTCCGCCGACTTCGCCGGCGTAATGGTCAAAACGGTAGAGGCGGCCTTTGGCGGCAAACCGCTCTGCATGTTTCTGCAGGGCGGCGATGGCGACATTAATCCCTACTACGCCGTGACACCCCTCGAGCAGGATGCGGTTCAGCGCCGCAACTGGACGGGCGAAACGCTGGCCAAAGAAGTGATCCGGGTGGGAAAGTCAATCGAGACTCGTGCGGATTCGAGCCCCAGCCTGGACATCACTGAAGATTGGCTGCCCATGAAAGCGCGCTGGAACCTGAAGAAGTACAAATCCTATTTGGTGAAATCCGATGGCGACTGGGCCGCGGAGGAGTATGTGCGCAAGATGACGTCCCCGAAGCTTCCGGTGGCGACGGTGTTGATCGACAAGCGCATCGCTATCATGACGATGCCTGGCGAGCCGTTTGTGGAATTCCAGCAAGAGTGGCGCCGGCGTTGTCCCGTGCCAGACGCTTTCTTCCTAGGCTACGCTAATGCCCATTTCGACTACTTTCCCACCATTCGCCAAGCTTCGCTTGGAGGTTACGGCGCGGGAAGCTCCGCGACCCAGATTGAGCCCGACGCTGGCGCGATCATGGTGGATCACGCCGTAGTCAAGGCTTATGAGATGCTTGGGAAGCTTAGCGACACACCTGAAGAACTGCTGAAACCGCATTGAGAACCCACAAGTTGTTGGGCGGCTGTTGCAGTCCCAGCGCGGAGCGGCTACCTGCGGTCCCTCAAGGGTTGTGGCCTCAGTCGGATTCAACGGCCCATTGCGGGGGGTTCCACCAGATCTGCGAGCCCAAGTCGCTGGCTAATACGCGCGCCGCATTATAGCCGCAAAGCCCGGTTATGTTGCCGCCGGGATGTGACGAGCCGCCACAAAGATATAAGCCCTTCACAGGGGTCCGGTACTGACCCGCGCCGGGAAACGGCCGGTTGTAGCCAACCTGGTTGTTGGCCAGGGATCCGACCAGCAGGTCGCCGGCCTTCATGTTGGGTAACGATATCTCGGTGTCGACGGGGGTTCGCGCAAATGAATCGATGACGGCGTCGCCTCCCAGATTGATCGCCGATCTCCTCAACAAGCTGAGCAGCCGGGCGCTGTGAGCTCCTTTTTCACGCTCCCAATTTGTGGGCGAGCCCTGCAGGTTGTAGGGGACCTTTTCCCACATGAACAGAGTGTGCTTCCCCGGGGGAGCTTGACTCGGATCGAACAGTGTCGGGCATGCTCCCCACATGACTGTTTCAGGAATCTGACCTTTTTCATGGGAAGCGACGATCTCGCTAAACTGGGCGAACCTTTCGAGCCCCAGGATGACCATGAATGCCTTGTTCAGCTCGGGATGCTGCGCGGCGGCACGCCAATGCGGTGGTTCATGAAGCGCCAGGTTCAAAGCGAAAAGCGGCGCGAGCGTGTTGTATTGAAAGCCTGCAGCTTTTTCCCGAACCTCCCGCGAAACCGAGTCGGCGTCAAGCAATTTGAGGAACGTCTGCTGGGGATTGAGTCCGGAAGCGACAAAGGCCCTGGCCGTTATCGTCTCTCCGCCGGCCAGAGTAATACCAACGGCTTTCCCATTGCGGCAGAGAATGCCTTGGAGCTCGACTCCGGTTGCGACTTCTCCTCCGTGTTCCCGAATGTCTCCAACCAGTGCTTGCGCCAGGCGGGCGGAGCCACCACGACACATCTGTGCGAAGTGCCGCCCGGCCAGCAGGGCCGGTATGGAATGACCAAATCCTTTGAGCCGAAGATCGATCTCGCGCAGCCCGTTAAAAAACAGGAGACCGGCACGAACCACATCATGTTCGAATTCGCGTGCCACGAACTCCAGCGGCGATAACGCCGCCACTTTGAGAAGGGTGCGCCCCAGTTGAGAACGCGCCAACAACTCGGTTCTTTTCGCGGGAGGTAATGGCGGGGATTGCGCCTCGGGAATGAGGATTCGTTCTACGATGGGCCTGAAGATCTCGACCCAGCGCCGAAGGCTGGCTGCATCCTTTCTCGAAAAAGCCTCGAAGGATGCGACCGTTCTGTCGAGGTCAGTCCACCACTCAAGCGCGCGTCCATCAGCCGTGATTAAGGCAACGTTGAGTTCGGGCTCGATGTAAGATGCGCCGTGCCGCTCCAGTTCCAGGTCGCAGTACCACGGCATGGTTGTCAACGCGCGATGGAAAAACGAGTGCGTATTGTGCCAGAAGCCCGGAAAACGCGGGTTCTCGATGGTCGCGAGCCCTCCGCCTGCAACCGGGGCCCGGTCCAGGGAGAGGATGTGGAGGCCGCTCCGGGCCATGTAAGCCTGCAGAACAAGTGCGTTGTGGCCCGTCCCCAGAATGATGCCGTCATACGCTTCTTGCATAGTGATGTATAAGGTCAATGCCGAAGACTTGGCCGCCTTAACATTGACCGGAGACGTAGCACGCCGGAACCAGAGAACGTACGCCCTGCCGGATTGTCTGTCAAGGCGGATTTGTCTAGCGGAACTCATCAAGGTGGCCTGTGACGTTGACACCAATCGGGGATTCGGAGGGGTTCATTTGTTGCGAGGAGGCCATGCGGCATTATCCGGTAAGATGGGCGTTCGGCTTCCTCGTGCAGGGTGCGCCGGTTGAATGTTATGTCCTATCCGAGGATCGCAAGTTTCCGCCGCGCTCGCGAGGTTGCGAGCCACCTCGAAGGGCTGGGCTGGTCTCTTCCCGTGCACGACGAAATTTTGCCAGCGCCCTCGTCCCCCCTCTCGCGCCCGTTGGAGATGGGCGGCCCCCGGAAGGGGCGAACGATCGGCAACCGTTTTGCCCTTCAGCCCATGGAAGGCTGGGATGGTGAATGCGACGGGCGGCCTTCGGAGCTCACGCGGCGGCGCTGGCTGCGCATGGCAACGAGCGGAGCCAAGCTGTTTTGGGGCTGCGAGGCTGTTGCGGTGCTGCCGGAAGCGCGGGCAAACCCAAACCAGTTGGTCCTGAACGAGACGACGGCTCCAGACCTGGAGAGATTGCGGATCGAGATGGTCGAGGCTCATCGGCAACGCTTCGGCGCCGCCCACGATCTCCTCGTCGGCCTCCAGTTGACGCATTCAGGGCGCTTCTGCCGCCCTCGCGAGAAGTCTCGACTGGAACCGATGATTGCCTACCACCATCCGATTCTGGATCTGAAGTACCCTCCTTCCGCCGATTGCGAGCCGATCTCCGATTCGCAGGTTGGGCCCATCCTCGAGGCCTTCGCGTCAGCGGCGCGTCTGGCAGCCGACATCGGCTTCGACTTTGTCGATTTGAAGCACTGCCACGGTTATCTTGCCCACGAGTTCTTGAGCGCCCATCATCGCCAAGGCCCCTACGGCGGCTGCTTCGAGAACCGCACTCGATTCTTAAGAGAGCTGATCGCTGCCGTGCGTGCATCAGTGCCCGGGTTTGAGATCGGGGTCCGCCTTAGCGCCTACGATTCGGTGCCGTTCACGACTGATCCGCAAACGGGGTGCGGTGTTCCGGTTCAGCAGACCGGTCCTTACACCTGCGGTTTCGGCGTTGATCCCGAGCATCCGACTCAGCCCGATCTTGAGGAAGCCAAGCAACTGCTTGCTTTGCTGCACAGGCTCGATGTTCGCCTGCTGAATGTCAGCGCCGGAAGCCCCTACTACAGCGCGCACTTGCAGCGGCCGGCTCTCTTCCCTCCTTGCGACGCTTACCTGCCTCCGGAAGATCCGCTGGTTGGCGCTGCGCGGCTCCAGTGGGCCGCGCGCGAGTTGAAGTCCGCAGCCCGCGACATGATCGTCGTTTCCACCGGCTGGTCCTATTTTCAGGATTACCTGCCGCAATTTGCGCAGGCGAATGTCGAGGCCGGCTGGTCGGACTGCATCGGACTGGGGCGTGTCATGCTCTCGTATCCGGACCTTCCTGCGGATCTCCTCAAGGGAGCCCGGGTCGATCGCCAGAAGCTCTGCCGCACTTTCAGTGATTGCACCAACGGTCCTCGCAACGGCCTGGTCTCAGGCTGCTACCCTCTGGATCCGTTTTACCGCGATCGCCCGGAGGGCGAACAGCTTAGAGCGCTAAAGAAAGAATGGGCCAAAGCATGAAGGCTCGCACGGGCCTGACTACCAGAATCTTGGCCGGCCTATCGTATGGCTATGCTGAACGCGCATGATCGCCCGTGTCATGTTCACGTGGTGAGCGTCGAAAGAAGCCCAAAGGTCCCATCGACCACCTCGAGAAAAGACCTCTCTTTGCGGAGAATCAGGCGTTTGCTTTGAGCCATCGCGAAATTCTCCACTAAGAACTGAAGGACTGGAAGTATTCAGCCAACGTCAAATCCTTGAGGCTGAGCAGCGTCTCTTGGAGCTGGATGGGCCAGAGCCCACGAACCTCCCCACAAAGCGATGGCGATGAACAGGCTGGACCACTCGTCGGGATTGTGCGGGCCCTTTCCGCCGTAGAGCCCCCAAAGAACTCTGGGGAAATGAAGTGTGACGACCCAAGTGGCGAACATCAGGCCGAGGCAGGCCGCGCCCCAGCGCGGCAGTATATTGAGCCCGATGCTCAAGCCTGCAGCGACGAATCCGGCGCCGAAGAACGCGATCCAGAACACGTGCCACGGAATCCACGGCGGTATCAGCGTCCCGATGGGCGCGAGAGCGAGGAAATGGTCCACTCCAAACACGATGAGGGGCAGCGCCAGCAGATAGCGGGTCGCGCGTGCAAGCCAGCTCGGTCTAGCGCTCCGGTCCGGTAAGAGCCAGGCGAGCGTCGCAATCGCGAGAGGTTCAAACGCAACTGTGCGCAAGGACATGTCGCCCGGGATCGCGGCACTTTTCGGGGCGTTGAGGACCACTGCGCCCAGAAACATCAAACTGCCCACTACCATCGCGGACATTCGCAGTGTGCGCTTGACGAGAAGGCCCGCGCCGCAGATTGCCAGGATTGCGCCGAACAGGTAGGCCAGCCACGGAATCGGGGGAAGGAAGGGGAGGACGGGGATGACTTTGAACCGAGGATTGGACGCTTGGGGGTACAGGAAAACGACACGGTGCGCGCACGCCAGCGTCTCGATGCCCAGGCCTATGATAGCGAGAGCGAAGATGGCACGGCCGGGGCTGAGCAGGGCATCGATTGCGCGCTCAAGCGGTGTTCTTTCGAGGTACGTTCCTTCGGTCATCGTCGAGGCTGGGTTAGGTTCGTGAGAGTCCTTGTCGTGTCCACTTGGAAGCTATCTGGGCGAGTAGTGGCGTACGGACAGCGCGATGGGGAGGCCGACGCAGAACCAGTGCTCGACAAACTCCGGGGCGGCGTAGGCCAGCGGCGTGTGACCGCCGGACGGAACGGCCGAAAGCGGCAGGACGACGAAGTGCATGAATAGATAGACGGCGGCACCGTAGAGCATGCCGCATAAGACAGCGCGGCGGAGCATGAACGTTAGCTTGCGGCTAACGAGATAATAGACGGTGGCAGCGCCCAGCGCGATCACGAAATGTAGTACCAGGCCCAACGCGGCGCTCACGGTACCGTCCCGATACGATCTTGGGCCGAGCACGCCGCTGGCGATTGTCTGTGGGATGAGAATCGGATGACGCGGGCTGTACACTATAATCGCGTAGAGCAAATCGAGCATCCCCACAATCAGGCCGCCGACGCCAATGGCGAGCCAGGGTCGAGGGTGCGTGAGCGATGAAGTTGCAAAAACGGCGTCTACGGAGTCTGCCATGGCAGGCGTCCTTCTCCGTCGTGACGGTCCAACCGATAGGCGGTGATCCGGGGCACGGGCTTATTTCGCCAGCTCTTGACGATTGGCCTTCGCCCAAGCGCTACCTTTGGGGACGGCCTTCATGAGCGGGCCACCCTCGGTGCCGCAGGAGCATGGACCCTCGGTCTTCGCCTCGGTCATGCAGGAGCAGGACTTTGTTTGCAAGCAGGCGCACACGTAGACGACCTTGCCCTTGATTTGCGCCTTGTTCGTGGGCTGATCTTGGGGCGGATTCTGGGACTGATTCGGAGTGCCACCGCTTGCAGGGACGAGGGCCGGCGAGAACAACAGGGCAAGCACCGCGATAGTAATTTTAATTTTACCTCTTGCCATCTTCGTCATGGTTGTCCTCACGGTATCAACGTTCCCGGGGAAAGAGTAATACCGAAAATGGCTGCGCGCAATATCCACTTGACCGGCTTTTCATATAGCCATTATGATTCTTGCGCCATGAAGAGAGCTTCCTCCGGAATTTCCCCGGTCATCGCGATCGACAAGAAGGTTGCGAAGCCCCTGCGCGGGCAGGTGTATGACGGCTATCGCAAAGCGATTGTGGATGGGAACTTGCGCGCGGGACAACGGGTACCATCCACTCGAGTGCTGGCGCTGGAGCTGGGAATTTCTCGCATGCCGGTTTTGAGTGCATACGCGCAACTCCTGGCGGAAGGTTATTTTGAGAGCCGCGTGGGTTCGGCGACGATCGTGTCGAGGTCGCTGCCAGAGCGTGCCACCGCAGTTCAGCCGTCGAATGCTCCGTTGACAAGAATCAGTCCAGAGCGGCGACCGCTTTCGAAACGGTGTTCGATTCTGCCGAGCGCAGAAGAGTTTTACCGTCGGCGCGCTTTAAAGCCGTTCGTCCTAAGTCAAGTTGCTGCGGAGCAATTCCCACTGCAGGCGTGGAACAGCTTGGTGACGCGGCACTCGCGAAGCATACACGCCAGATCGCTCGATTTCGGCGATCCCATGGGGTTAGAGGAACTGCGGGAAGCGATCGCTATCCACCTGCGGACGGCACGCGGGGTACGCTGCGAAGCACGGCAGATTATGATCGTCAGTGGCTCCCAGCAGGGTCTGGAGATAACTGCCCGCGTGCTCCTTGATCCGGAAAGTCGCGTTTGGATGGAGGAACCGGGTTACAACTTTGCGCGAAGCATCTTTGCGTTTAGGGGCTGCCGGGTGGTGACGGTTCCGGTTGACACGGAGGGCCTGAACGTTGCCGCCGGGATGAAAAAATGCCGCGAAGTGCGGGCAGCCTTGGTGACACCGTCCCACCAGTATCCGCTCGGCGTCACGATGAGTGCCTCGCGGCGCCTTCAATTGCTGGGTTGGGCAGAACGCTACGGATCTTGGATCATCGAGGATGATTATGACAGCGAGTACCGCTATGAAAGCATGCCGGTAACTTCCCTGCAAGGACTCGACCGCAATTCTCGCGTCGTCTACATCGGTACGTTCAGCAAGGTGTTGTTTCCTTCTTTGCGGCTGGGTTACGTGGTCATTCCTACGGACCTTGTCGAGCGTTTTCTCGCCGTCAGGTTTGCGATGGACATCAGTCCGGCAACTTTTCATCAGGCGGTGCTCGCAGATTTCATTCGCGAAGGGCATTTTTCGCGTCATATCCGGAGGATGCGGTTGTTGTACGCGGAACGCCGGAGCGCCCTGATCGAGAACCTTCGAAACGAACTCGGATCTTTCGCGGAGATAGCAGGAGCACATGCGGGCATGCACCTTTGCGTGATGTTGAAAGGGATCGCAGATCGTGAGATGGCAGCGCGCGCGGCACGCCAGAACCTTTATTTGCTGCCCTTGTCATCTTTCTATGCCGGTAACGCGCCTCAGCAGGGATTCATTTTGGGATTTGGCAGCACATCCGTGGAAGAAATACAGGACGCCGTGCGCAAGCTGCGGGTTGTGCTGGATTCGAAGTGAAAATGGCGCGCAAGAAGGGGTGGAGCTGGCATGCGAGAAATCCGGACGGACGGTGAAGGTCGAAGGCGCTTTCTGAAGACTTTCATGGCGGCCGGCTCCGGCCTGGCAGTTGCTGCGAATCAGGCAGCTGTTGAGAGCGTCGCAGACGCGCCAGCCAACGAGCTTTCAGTTACAGAAGACTGCGTTACGTTGGAAGCTCCGGCGGCGAGGAACATATCTCTAATCGAGGTAAAGCCGCTCGAGTTTTCACCGGACCATTCCCTGCCAGGATTGCCCGCGACTGATCCCTTGACGTTGACGGGCGACCTCTCGGTCAAGATGATGGACGGGGCGCATAGCTACATAGAACGAAAGATCAGTGAGTCCGTCCGAGCACGGCAGAAGCACTGGGCCCGCGACCTCAGCTCTCCATCGGCCTACGAGAAATCGGTTGAGCCCAATCGGAAGCGCTTTGCCGAGAAGATCGGCGTTGTGGACGTTCGCGTGTCTCCCGCCATGGAACGATTCGGCGATGATCCTCCTGTTGGCTTGGTTTCCGAAACCACAGCTTACGAGATTTATCAGGTCCGCTGGCCTGTCCTGGAAAATGTTCTCGGCCTCGGCTGCGTGCACGGTGAGGGCCTGCTGCTTCAACCCAGACGATCGCCGGCGGCATACGTTGTGGCGCTGCCAGATGCGGACCACACGCCGGAGCAGTTGGTAGGGTTATCGTCGGGTCTGGATGGGGACGCGCAGTTTGCCCGCCGGTTGGCCGAACAGGAGTGCCTGGTTCTGGTCCCGACGATGATTGACAGGTCGGACCGCTGGTCGGGCCACGCTGAATTCAGCATGACCAGCCAGACTCACCGCGAGTGGATTTACCGCCAGGCTTTTCACATGGGCCGGCACATAATCGGCTATGAAGTGCAAAAAGTGCTGGCCGCAGTGGACTGGTTCCAGAAGAGGGGCGATCGAGCCCGCATTGCGGTAGCCGGGTACGGTGAGGGCGCCCTGATCGCCTTCTATGCGGCGGCACTCGATACGCGCATCCAGGCCGCTCTGGTTAGCGGCTATTTTGACTCGCGCCAAAGAGTCTGGTCGGAGCCGATCTATCGAAATGTCTGGGGACTGCTCGAGGAGTTTGGGGACGCAGAGCTGGCGACGCTGGTTGCGCCCCGCGCGCTGATCGTCGAGTTCAACAAGGGTCCGCAAGTGTCGGGCGACAAGGGCGACTTAACCGCCTCCAATTATGAGAGTGTCTCGGCCGAGTTCAATCGTATCGATACTGTGCTCAAACCAGAATTCCAGCATCGGCGGCTCATTAGTGGCCCGCGCGGCCAGTTTGCCGGGCCCGGGTCGCCGGCAGCCTTACAGGCCTTTCTCAGCGTGATCGGCCTCAGCTCGCCCACTCAGCCGCCAGGCGCGCCACCTCAGGATCGTCGCCAGTCATTCGATCCGGCCGACCGGCAGAAGCGCCAGGTAAGAGAGCTGGAGGCGCACGTACAGAGTTTGGTGCGAAACTCCGAGCACACTCAGGAGGCCTTCTTCCTCTACAAGCTGGAGCCCGGTTTTGCCGATCGGCGCTGGACGATGCAATTGCGATTCGAGCCGCGAACGCCAGCGCACTTCATTGAGGGAGCCAGGTGGTACCGCGAATATCTATGGGCGGAAGTTCTGGGAAGACTCGACGAGCCGTACCTGCCCGCGAATCCTCGCAGCCGCAAGATCTACGATACGGGAACGTGGGTCGGCTACGAGGTGGTCCTTGACGTTTGGGAGGACGTTTTTGCCTGGGGAATCCTGCTCGTGCCCAAGAGCATTAAGCCCGGCGAGCGACGGCCGGTTGTGGTCTGCCAGCACGGACGCCGCAGTGTGCCAATGGATGTGGTCGAGGACAGGCCCCAGGAAGACTATTACCACCAATTCGCGGCCCGTCTGGCCGAACGCGGCTTTGTGGCTTTTGTGCCGCACAATCTGTATCGTGGCGAGGACCGCTATCGCTGGCTCAGCCGGAAGGCGAACGGCATCAAAGCATCCCTGTTTTCCTTTATCATCGCCCAACACGACCAGATCCTCCGCTGGCTGGAGACCTTGCCGTTCGTGGATCGAGAACGCATCGCATTTTACGGATTGAGTTACGGCGGGGAGACGGCCATGCGCGTCCCATCCGTTTTGGAGCGATATTGCCTGTCAATCTGCTCGGGCGATTTCAATCATTGGACTCCCAAAGTTGCGTCGACGGATGAGTGGTTCAGCTTCATGTATTCGATCGAATGGGAGATGCCGTATTTCAATATGGGGAGCACTTTTGACTACGCGGAAATGGCTTACCTTATTTTCCCGCGGCCTTTCATGGCAGAACGCGGGCACCATGACCAGGTCAGCCGCGACCGGTTGGTGGCATACGAATACGCTAAGGTGCTTTGGCTCTATACGCAATTTGGCCTCGTTGACCGAACCCGAATGGAGTACTTCAACGGAGGCCACACGATCAACGGTCAGGGCACTTTCGAGTTTCTCGCCAAGCACCTGGGCTAGCTTGTTTGTCCTATCTCGCTTGACGATGCCTGGAAGGGCACACTTGTGAGGAAGTGTTGCAAACAACCCAACTCGACGGTGAGGATATGCTACCGGGATGCAAATCAATCGGTCGGCACTTTTCCGCGGAAGACACTTCGCCGGGGAGATCATCGTCCTCTGCCCGCTGTACCTGCGCCATCTCTCAGCTATCGTGATCTGGAAGAACTTATGACTGAACGCGGTTTGAGCATCGATCTCACGAGGGTTTGGCGCTGGGTGCAGGCAGTCTGATTGGCTCCTTTACCGCCGTGAAGGGCCGGCGCTCGATCTGCTGGAACTTGCTGCCGGGCGGGCGAGTCACGATCCGCAGGCCGCCGGTGCAAGAGAGCTGCAGCGCTCAGTCGGGAGGCAGACGGCGAGAATCGCGATCAAAGTTAAAGGGAGGATTCTTTTCATCAACTCGAGCGACATCCTGGCGGCGGTGGCCCAGGATAATTACGTGCTGTTGCAGCTTTAAGGGGGCTCGTATTGCCTGTGTGAGCCGATTTCAACCGTGGCTGAGAAGCTGAAGCCCTACGGGTTTCTCCGAATTCACCGCTCGGTGCTAGTCAACAGGTCATGGGTTGAGAAAATCCGTCCGGACCCCACGGGAGAGTTTGTGCTGCGCGTGAAGGGCGGCAGAGAGTTCACCGTCACGCGCACCTATAAAAACAACCTCAAATTGCCGGCCGAAGTCTGACCGGGCAACGAGACCTTTGTTGAACGATGGGCATCGCGCGTTGGTCGCGCCAGCAGCTCTTCGCCGCGACGTTGATAAACGCGGGAGGCCACGCGGGAACGCCGCTACAGTAATCGCTGTCACTGCATTTGTCACCCTCCCAACAGCTATCCTGTGGTACCCCACTAGACTCCGCAAAGGGCGTTTTCAGCTTGAGTCGGCGCCTGCAATGCGCTTGATAGTCAAGGAATGGGCACCGTTTCTTCAGCCGCCGGTCAGTTAGCGTGCTTCAAATAAGGCGCCATGATGGGCAGGATAAAAAGAACCGCTTTGAGTACATGGTCACATTTATCAGATAATTACGTTCACATCTCGACTTGGCCAAGTGGCGGGAAGGCAAATCGGCTCACATTGCAGCAGTCTCAGATTTGGAAAGCAACTGCCGTATGAGCAAGATCGAGGAATATAAGCGCGAGAAGGACGGGTTGGATCTCATGCAAGACCTGCCCCGCTTCGCGCGCGAGGGGTGGGCATCGATCTCCGAGGGAGACCGCGAGCGCCTCAAGTGGCTCGGCATCTTTTACCGGCGTCGCACGCCGGGTGACTTCATGATGCGGGTCCGGATTCCCAACGGCATCAGCCGGTCCGCTCAGTTCCTGGCCTTGGCCCAAATTTGCAAGGAGTTCGGAAAGGGCTTCGCCGACCTCACTACCCGCCAGCAGATTCAGTTGCGTTGCTTCAAAATCGAACACGCGCCTCTCATCATGGAGCGGCTCAAAGCCGTCGGGCTTTCCACCTTGCAGACGGGCATGGACAATATCCGCAACGTGGTGGGCTGCCCGATAGCTGGACTTGCCGCGAACGAGCTCCTGGACGCTTCACCTATCGCGCGCCAGTTCACCGAGATCTTTCTCGGCAATCGCGACTACACCAATCTTCCGCGCAAAGTCAACGTCACCATTACCGGCTGCCGCGACAACTGTACGCATCCTGAAACCCAAGACATCGCTCTGATTCCTGCCATCCGGCAGACATCGGAAGGTAAGGTGGCAGGGTTCAATGTTCTGGCCGGGGGCAAGCTCGGTTCCGGCGGTTACCGCATTGCGACGCCCTTGGACGCCTTTGTCGAACCCGGCTCAGCAGCCGCGCTGGCGGCCGCTTTGGTACTGATCTTCAGGGATCACGGCCCCCGCGAATCCCGCAGCAAGGCCCGCCTGGCCTTTCTGTTGGAGCAGTGGGGTCCGGCAAAGCTGCGACTCGTGCTCGAGGAGCGCCTGGGGCGGGAACTGGA
The DNA here is from genome assembly GCA_035946735.1 of Terriglobia bacterium. Classification (GTDB taxonomy): domain Bacteria; phylum Acidobacteriota; class Terriglobia; order UBA7540; family UBA7540; genus Gp13-AA77. The sequence goes on along the minus strand of DASYYZ010000191.1, from coordinate 1,808 downwards.
GCGCGCCGGAAACGATGTGCGGGAGCGGCACGAACGCGACCACGTCGGCATCTTCGCGCAGAAGCAGCCTGGTCTTAATTACGCTGGGCTGGCAGTGCCGGTGGGACGCATCACCGCCAAACAGGTCATCGAACTCGCTCGTCTGGCAGAGGCCTACGGCAATGGTGAAATTCGCCTCACGACCGCCCAAAACGTGATTCTTCCCAACGTTCCTGACGGCAGGATCGGCGAACTGGCCGAGGAGTCCTTGCTCAAGGAACTGCGTTACGAGCCACCAGAAATCATTCGCGGCTTGGTGAGCTGTACTGGGATCGATTACTGCAATCTGGCGCTGATCGAGACCAAGAATCGGGCCTTGAAGATCGCACAAGCGCTGGCGCCCAAGTTGCCCGCAAACAAACCTCTGACGGTTCGTTGGTCCGGCTGCCCAGCCGGCTGCGGCAATCACAGCGTCGCGGATGTCGGGCTGGTCGGCAAAAGGGTGAAAACCGATAGCGGCATCGTGGATGCGGTTGACATTTACGTGGGTGGTTCCGCGGGGCCCAGGCCCAGCTTGGCGGCGAAACTGATGGAGGATGTCCCCTGCGAAGGGCTGGAGGGTGTGCTTGAAGGGCTCCTGCGATTCGGAGCCTTCGAGTCCGTGCGCGAACAATTGCGGGCCGCCGCGCCGGCAAGCGCTCCACTGGCGGGCGAATCACTGCCTGCGCTGGCGTCTTCTTCACCCGTCACGAGGCGGGAAGGTTCACCGACTCTCGCGGACTTCCCGGAGGGCAAGGGCGCGCTGGTGAAAGTGGACGGCCTGGACCTGGCGGTCTTCAGGCGCTTTGGCCGGTTATTCGCCCTCCAGAACACGTGCCCCCATGAGGGCGCCGCTCTTGCCGAAGGTGAGCTAGAGGGTGATTTCGTCATCTGCCCCGGACACGGATTTCGCTTTAACGTTCGAACGGGGGCTTGCTCCAATGCGCCTGATCTACGTGCTCGGACTTACCCCGTAATTCTGCGGGATGGTGTCTTGAAGCTTGATCAAGAATAACGATTAGGGCTGCTACCTCGATCGAGAGGTGATTGTTGCAGGACTGTTTACGACTCCTTCGGAACCTCCGGCGTTGTTTCCTACCCTCCTTAAGCTCTGAGGACGCAAGTACCTCATGGTTGGGGCCGGACGGGTGGGACAAATCCAAAATCGAGGGGCTGGTCGCAACCGGCGCCTCGATTTGCCGTGGTAACGCCGCATGCCACCGAGAAGGTTCAGGCTTGGGCGAGCGCCGGGGAGCTCCAATGGCAAGCTCGTGACTTCGAGCCGTTGGACCTTGACGGCGCGCTTCTGGCCGTGGTTGCAACGCCGCCGCCGGCGCTAACCCAGCGACTTTTCCCGCAACCGATGCCAGCAGAGAAAGTTTTGAGGATTTCGTTCGCGAACAATGGAATCGTAAGCTCGCCGGGCGGCACCTTGGGCTGCCCAGGCTGAGGATACTAAGGAATGGACGATACGTGAGCGAATCAATGCCGGGCAAAGTCTATCTCGTGGGTGCGGGCCCGGGTGACCCCGAGCTGCTGACCGTGAAGGCCCTTCGAATTCTGCACCAGGCTGACCTCCTGCTTCGCGATGATCTTGTGCCAACCTCAATCCTCAGTCTGGCACCACCCGGCGCACGGATCGTCAATGTGGGCAAACGATGCGGAGTGAAATCCGTGAGCCAGGTGGAAATCAACCAGCGCATGATCGTTGGTGCGCGGAAGGGACTCACAGTAGTGCGGTTAAAAGGCGGTGACCCTTCGTTTTTCGGGCGTGCGGGAGAGGAGATCGA
>DASYYZ010000190.1:0-5700 GCA_035946735.1 Terriglobia bacterium | reverse complement strand
AATGGCCTAGCGCGCTTTCCGATCGCCTTTCTGATAGCGCCCATCGATCGCACGAAAATACTCCCACCGCGACTTGTGACCCACCGTAACCCTCCTCATCCCTACTCGCCAGTCGGGTTACATCTTAAATGGCGAGATACGGAGGTTTGACTACGCAATACTTGTGGGAGTATGTTGCGAATTTCCGAAGTCTCTCGCGAAACGAGGGAAATTTGGGCACAGGCTCTCCTCAAGACATCACAGAACTGCTTAAGAGCTGGGGCACCGGAGACCAGCAAGCCCTGGAGGTCCTGATGCCCCTAGTCTACAACGAGCTCCGCCGTCTGGCGCGGCGCTACCTGGTGGGAGAGAGCGCCGGGCATACTTTGCAGAGTACGGCGCTGGTTCACGAGGCCTATATGCGGCTGGTGGACTGGCGCAATGTGGAATGGCAGAGTCGCGCCCACTTTTTTGGTCTGGCGGCCCAGATGATGCGACGGGTGCTGGTGGATCGCGCCCGTGAGCGCCAGGCAGCGAAGCGCGGATCGGGCTCCGTCAAGCTGGCGCTCGATCATGCCCTCGAGATGCCTGCCGATGACAAGGTCGACCTTCGGGCTCTCGACCAGGCGTTGACTCGATTGGAGAGGCTCGATCCTCAGCAAAGCAGAATCGTAGAACTTCGTTTCTTTGGGGGACTGTCGATTGAGGAAACAGCAACCGCTTTGGGAATTTCGACCGCCACCGTGAAGCGGTCCTGGAGCACGGCGCGCGCCTGGCTCCGGCGGGAGTTGCTCAAGGGAACAGGCCATGACGCCTGAGCAGTGGCAGCGCATTCAAGAAATTCTGGACGTAGCGCTGGAGGCTGAGCCTGGAGCGCGGGCCGCCTACCTTGACCGGGCGTGCGACGGCGAGCCGTCCCTCCGCCGCGAAGTGGAATCGCTCATCGCAGCACACGAGGGCATGGGCGACTTCATGGAGCGTCCCGCGGGGGAGGATATCGCGACCACTATCGAACTCAAACCGGGTTCACGGACCGGTGAGCGCATCGGCCGTTACCGGCTGCTGGAGGAGGTCGGCCGCGGGGGCATGGGGACGGTCTATCGCGCCGTGCGCGTGGATGATTTCGAACAGCAAGTCGCGGTGAAGCTGGTGAAGCGCGGCCTCGACAGTGAATTTGTTTTGGCCCGCTTTCGCAACGAGCGCCAGATCCTGGCCCGGCTCGACCACCCCAACATCGGGCGGCTGCTCGATGGCGCCAGCACTGAAGATGGCCTACCTTACTTCGTCATGGAATACGTCCGGGGCGGGACGCTGGACCAGTATTGCGATAGCCGCAGGCTCAGCATCACCAAGCGGCTCCGTCTCTTTCTCGCCGTCTGTTCGGCCGTTCAGTATGCCCACCGGAATCTGATCGTCCATCGGGACCTCAAGCCGAGCAACATCCTCGTAACGGACGACGGTACTCCCAAGCTGCTGGATTTCGGCATCGCCAAGATCCTCAACCCCGACTCAGCTGCAGAAGGCAGAACCCTGACTGGGGTAAAGCTCCTGACGCCGGAATATGCCAGCCCGGAGCAATTGCTCGGCGAGCCCATCACCACGGCGAGCGACGTTTACTCGCTGGGAGTCGTTCTTTACGAGCTTCTAACGGGTCACAGGCCCTATTGTGGGTCTGATCGTTCACTCGAAGCGATAACGCGCGCGATCTCGGAGATCGAGCCGGAAAAGCCCAGCAGCGCCGTGACGCGCGTTGAGGAAGTGAAGGATCGGACGGGCGAGATTCGGAAGAGAGTCGCGCCTCAGGAGGTGGCCGCGACCCGCGAAGCGAGCGTCGAGAAGCTACGACGGCGTCTCGCGGGGGATGTTGACACGATTGTCCTAATGGCAATAAGGAGGGAGCCGCAGCGGCGCTACGCCTCGGTGGAGCAGTTCTCGGAGGACATCAGGCGTCATCTGGAAGGGTTGCCGGTGGCCGCCCGCACCGACACGTTCTGGTACCGCAGCAGCAAGTTCACCCGGAGGCATCGGGCTGCGGTCGCGGGCGCGGCGCTGGTGGCGCTGGCTTTGTTCGTTGGCATGGCGGCTACCTTGCGCGAGGCCCGGATCGCCCAAAGCCAGCGTGGCCGCGCTGAGCGGCGCTTCAATGACGTTCGAAAGCTGGCCAATTCTCTGATCTTTGACATTCACGATTCGATCCAGGACCTGCCGGGATCAACGCCGGCACGGAAGCTGCTTGTGGACCGAGGCCTACAGTACCTGGACAGCCTAGCGAAAGAAGCCGCCGGTGACACTTCGCTTCAGGAAGAACTGGTCAAGGCGTACCAGCGGGTCGGCGACGTTCAGGGTTATCCGTTTGGCCCCAACCTGGGAGATACGCCCGGAGCCATGGCGAGCTATCGGAAGGCGCTGGCAATCTCCGAACCACTGGCAAGGGCGCACCCCTCCGATGCAGGCCTGCGCAGCGATCTCATGATCTGCTACCAGAGAATCGGGAATGTGCAGTCGGAAAGCGGCGACGTGTCTGACGCGTTGCAGAATCAGCGCAAAGCTACGGCTATTGCTGAAGATCTGGCCGCTGCGGACCCATCGAACAAGGCCACCCAACGGAAGCTGTTCGTCTCCTACTCGAATCTCGGTGACGTTCTGGTGCAGGAAGCGGACTACAAAGCCGGATTAGAAGTCCACCAGAAGGCCTTGAAAGTCGCTCAGCTTCTATACCAACTCGATCCCAAGAGTCCCCAAGCCGGCGGTGATCTTTCCCTTTGCTATGCCAAAATCGGTACCATCCAATCGCGGACCGGGAAGAAACAGGACGCGTTGAAGAACTATCGCGAGTCGCTGTCGATTCGCCAGGCTCTCGCGATCGCAGATCCCACCAATGCCGACTATCAGCGCAGGTTGTCTGCGGCGTACGAGAGAATGGGAGACCTGTTCGCAGAGGAAGAAAACGTTGCGGCAGCCCTGGAAAACCAACGCAAAGCACTGGCCATTGACCAGTCGCTGGCGGCGGCGGATCTCAACAACGTCGACGACCAGTTGGGCCTCGCACTTAGTTACAGCAACGTCGGCGAGCTGCTCGAAATGAGCCGCAAATTTAAGAGCGCCCAGGACAATTATCAGCAGTCCGTCACAATCATGGAGGGCCTCGCGGCCAAGAACCCCGCGAACACTCAAGTGCCTTTCTACCTGGCGGACGGCTACGCCGAGTTGGGCTCCGTGGCCTTCAAGACCGGCAACACCTGGGCAGCCGCAGAGAAGTATGGCAAAGCCACAGCCATCGCGCAGGAGCTCTCCACTCGCGATCCGGCGAACGCGGACGTCCGCGACAAGCTGGCCGACTATTACGCCAAACTAGGCGAATTGAACGAATCCGGAACTTCCGATCTCTCCTCTGCCTCGCAAGCGGAGCGCTGGATGAGCGCACGGTCGTGGTTTCAAAAGAGCCTTGACGTGAGGCTTAGAATGGCACCCGGTGAAACTGCGGACCAGAGCAGCCGGGACAAGATCGATAAAACGAGACGGCAGATCGGCAAGTGCGAGGCCGCTCTGACCAAGCTCCGAGCTCCAACGGCGCACTAGCCGGGGTCCCCGGAGAATGAACGATGATTTTGGATGTCGGTCGCTTAGCTGATCGAAGCTGAACTAGAGCTCACACCGAGCCGATACCGCCGAAGGTCAATGGCGAGTGACAGCCGCGATGCAGTTGATTTCAACGAGCGAGTTCCCTGGAAGAGCCGCGATGGCAATTGTGGTGCGAGCCGGCCCGCCGTTCGGGAAATATGTTTTGAATACCTTGTTCATTCCGTCGTAGTCTTCGATTTTGGCCAGAAAGACCGTCAATTGCAGAACAGAATCCATGCTGCTGCCGCCGCGTTCCACAAGATTCTTGACCTTGTCCATCACTTTTTGAGTATGGCTGGAGATGTCCCACTGCGTGGCGGGACGCTCATCATGGGCGCCCTGGCCGGCAACGTAAATCAAGCCATTGTGCCGGACCATGGGCATGATGAACGGTGAGCCTGTCGCCGGTTTGCCTTCCTCGTCGAGTTTCTCGACCCCATTAGCTTGTGGTGGCTCTGCAGCGGCGATCGAAGCAGCCCCGCCAATACCGAACCCCGAGAGCAGAGAGCCCAGAGTCGCCGTGAACTTTCTGCGCGTGGAACGAATGGAGAGCATCACTCATCCTCCTATCTGAACCGATTGTTGCCCTCGCGCTTTCAGGGCAGCCCGAAACCAAAAAGATCGCTTCCAGCGGCAATCGCGACGTACTGCGCGCCATCCACCGCGTAGCTCATCGGCGACGCATGCAGGTCCTGGCCGGTATTGAAGTGATCGTGCTGCGGGTACTCAGGCTAAGCCGCTGCCTCCTGCAGTACGTCGTGGAGACGCTGCCCGACAACGAGTTCCTCTCCCGGCTGCAGCATCCAGACGCCGACCACTATCGTATTGCTACCGCTTTGTAGCCCGGCGCTGGCAGAGCCACCGCCAGTCGCCGGATTGAGCTCAATGCGCGGCCTGCCGCGACGCAGCTTCTCCATCACCTCTCGTCCAGTGATCTTGATATGCTCCGAATCATAGGTGATCAAAAGGTGGGGAACATGGTTGGCGACCGGAGGGATGAAGATTTTGGTTTGCACGGTGGGGAGGCTCTGAAGCTGCCGGGCGATGCGGTCGGCGCGCTCGCGGAAATCCGCTTCCATCTTGGCGTCGTCCTGGGCCAGGAACCAGTCCACTGCGGCGACCAGCCCGACGACCTCCTCCTTGGCCACTTTCATGCCGCGCCCGACGCTGTTTGAGTTGGGAGAATTATTCAGTTTCGCCGCCTGGATCAGGTCCTTCCGCCCCAGCAATAGCCCGGTGCATTGAGGTCCCCGCAGCCCTTTGCCACCGGAGAAGGTGACGAGGTCGAATCCCATCTGGGTGTAATTCCACAAATTAGAAATCGGCGGGACGTCGGCGGCGGCGTCGTTGAAACAGGGCACGCCGTGCTTGTGCGCCGCCCGGACCCAGTCCTCGCGGCTGATCCGCCCGCCTTCGGCGGCGTTGAAAAAGTGCGCCATCACCGTTCGATCCGTGAAGGCGCGGTCGTAGTCATCCAGAGTCTCCACTTCGACGAACTTGATACCGCAATTACGCAAGGCATGGTCGTACTCGTAGCGGTGGGCCTTTTGAACGATCACTTCATTCTTGAGACCCGTCATGTCTAAGGGTATTCCGACGATGGCGGCCGCATTCCCGGCGGTGACGCAGGCTGCGGTTCCCACCGTAAGCGCCGCCGCCGCTCCGGCGGTGACGAGCGCCGCCTCGCAACGTAGGCGGCTGGCCAGATATTCGCCGGCCGCGTCGATCAATTCGTTAAGATTCACCGGCTGCCCCGCAGCGACCGACATGGCGGCCTGCACCTCTTCCGGCATGATCGAGGCGGAGAGTACGGTGTAGGTGCCGGCAGCGTTGATGAACGGCGTAACGCCCAGCTTCTGGTAGTAGTCCACGCCTTTCACCGGTGCTGCGGCAGGCGGGCTGGCGCGCAGAAACGTTGCACTGTAGGCGGCGCTGCTTGCGACGGCCGTCGTGGCTCCCTTTTTCAGCATTTGTCTGCGGCTGATCGGTTTCATCGATTTAGCCTCCCTTCGTCCGCCAAGCGCGGAGCGATACGACGCGACTTCCGGCACCGTTTCGATGTCTCATTGCCGCTCCCGCGAGCGAGCCTTCGCCTTTGCA
>DASYYZ010000189.1:0-57724 GCA_035946735.1 Terriglobia bacterium | reverse complement strand
TTCGAGGGCCGCAGTCGCCTCTTCAACGCTCTCCACGTCGAACTCAAGCCAAGCCTGCGGGGCAGGAATATTGTCAGGCCAGGAGTCTTCGCCGAAACAGGACTGCGCCGCTTGGGAAAGCGGCCATAGGGCAAAGCTTTTTGCGCCCGGAACAGCCTCGGTATGGAGGTAGCCGCTGCTCTCTTCCTTGAAGGGAATGCCGAGGACATCGCGGTAGAGCTTGCGGCTTTCCCCTGTGTCGCAGACGATGGGACCGAATCCCGCGACGAAAAGGACTTTCAAATTCGGGACGCTCTGCATGGCATCTCCCCTCGTCGAGGCTCGGCTGATGGTTGCTGCCGTTCGAAAAACCTGCGGAGTCACTCCGTAGGTTTTGGCGCGAACGAGCGGGACGGTGGCCCATGACCGTGATTCAGCTCGCGCTCGTGGGATGAGCTTGACCGTCACCAGAGATGCGGTTTGGAGCGCGACTCCAGCCAGACGATGGTCCGGACCTGGCTTGCGGGGACTTCGATGAGCGGCCGCTCGGAGTTCTGGTCCGTGCTGACCAGGAGGTAGCTGCCCGTGCGGTAGTAGAGATATACGGAGGCGGGCGCGGGGAGTTTGGAGTCGGAGCCTGTCGATGCGCCCAGAACCCCGGCTAGCTCGGCAGAGTCGAGATACAGCCCGACCTGCTGGGGCCGCCCGCCGCCGATGCTCTGGGACATCCTCGGGTAGGCGAGTATCGCGTAGGCCAGCACCAGGAAGGCGACCAGCGAATAGAAGCAGGACGCCCTGAAGAGAGGCTTCATGCGTTCACGGCGCTGGTCATAGGCAAAGTAAAGAAAGCCGACGCTCACCAGGAAGAAAATGGCGCTGAACAGGAGGATGTTCGCGTAGATCGACAGACCGGTGACGAACACCAGCAGTTCGACGCGGACGATAATCGCCGAGAGCAGTAGGCCGCCTCCGAGAATGAGCAGGCCGGTGGTGCTGATGGCCTCGGGCCTGACGGCACGCCTCGCCCACGGCCACAACCTGTAGGCCAACCATATCGCCAAGCCGATGGGCCAACCCGCAAGGATGTTCTGGAATTGTAGCGCCTCCACTACGGGGACGTGGAGGCTGGACGTGTGCACCATGATGACCACAAATCCCAGCACGTAGAGAAAGCCGCCCAGCTTGAGCGCTCCGTCAATGACGGGCAGGAGGCCACCGCTGGCCGATCCTTTCTTCGCCGGTTCCTGCCGTAGCCCCGCTGCATCCTTCACGTCGGCGTCCATTTCAACATTCCTCTTGTTGCGACTTGTTGCGAGATTTTGCCATTGCGGCTTCGGCGCACGCCAGGCCGGGCCAAGGCCGACCATGGTCCGCCTGCCCGTGCACGCAGGGCGCGTGCGAGAGCAGTATACGCGAACTTGCATCGAAGCACCGACGGCAACGTCTTGCCCCGCTCGCCAGCTTGGCCACCTTCCCGCGCTCACCACGCTACTGGCAGTCGTCGCTCTGCGGCTGCCCGCAGACGATGCAGCCGTCCACTGCGGGGCCGAAGGGGCGCGGAGCCGAGTAAGGCTCAGATTCATCACGGCTATCAAGGCCCAGGCATGTGGGCGCGGGGTCGATGTCAATGACGTCAAAGCCGGACGGGTCAGGACCCACAACGGCATCGACGGCCAGCAAAGAAGCACCGTGCCCGGCACATGGACGATTTCACCTTCCGGGCTGGAACGAGGAGAAAGTGGTGGCGCTACGCGCTGGCCCGGCTGAACGGCGTGTCATGCGACAGGATGCACGACCGAGCCTGCCGCTGTGGGACCGGGACTCGACGAATCAATCCGGCGGGTCTTATCAGCATGGAGTTCCAGTCCAAACCAAACTTCCCCGCCGTTCTCGGAGATCCCGCCGGTAACGGTCTGTCTCGGCTTGCTGAGCGAAGCGCGGAACTGTATCACCGGCAGAGCGGACGACGATCACATCTCCGTCATAGTGTCCAACAACTCGAGCCAAGGATGTTTTGCGGCGCCAAGTCATGGCGAGTCCCTTTCGCGACTCAAGGGGTCAGCTGCGAAGTCGCTGGAGCTCGTTTACGATCAACCTGCAACAGTGACACTCACTGCAAAGAGCCCACAAGATCAAGCTAGAGGTGCGCTGTAACCCGTTCTGCTTTCAGAGGAATGGAGTTCTTGGACACAAGGGCGTCCAACGAAGGCTGGCATGTTCACTGGGAGCCAGTCCGACCTGGGTAAAAAGCTATGGGCTGTACGGTTAGCCATGGCTTTCAGCACCGACGGCAAGTATGTGATCGCCAGGCTCAGCGACAATACCGGGCTGGTGCTCGAGCCTTTGAAGGGTAAAGTCATCGCGCGACTGAAGCTGGGCGGTGGCGTCCTGGCTCTAGCCTTCAGTCCCGATGGCGATTCGTCGCGACCGGCGGCGCGGAGCGCACGTACATTGGAATTGCGTCTCTTACTGCGACGTTGATGGAGAGTCACTTCGCGGGAGGGTGCCTTTCGCCCTCACAGCAACCTGCTTATGCTGACCCGTATCTGGACGAACTGTTGGGTGCCTGGATGAAACCAATAAGTCTTGGATCATCCGTAGCAGAGCCCACGCCCCCCTGGCCGGCGGTGACTTGTGCGAGAGAAACTGGACCTGTTCAAAATGTTGTGCCGGATACGGGGACGACAACGACAGCCCAGCAAAGGACAGACAACCCCAATAGCCATATCCGGCTGGTCCAGAAGAAGGGGCAGGTCAGCAGGTCTTCCAGGTTTGGGAAGGCGCTTTTCGATTCTTCAGGAGCAGCCCGAGGACACATCGTCCGAAATCGTGATTCCCAGTTTCAGGAATTCCCGTCAGATGCGGGGTGCTCCCCAGAACAGGTTGGCTGCGGCCATCTGATAGGATATCGTTCTGTTAATTTCGAGCTCCGGGCTGTGAAGTCCCCACGGCCCTCATTGACGACGACGTAGCGCCCACATTTTCTAAGCGGTGGCCCGTACGACGCGGGATCTCGACATTGCTGGTCGAATTGGCGTACGCTTCCGACATGCGCGAGCCGTCCGAAGTGACGAGGTCTCAGGATATGCTCAGCTCGAAGAAGGCCAGCACGAAACGCAACTGCTCGGAGAGCGCCGTACTAATCTCTATCCCTTCGCGGGCGCGACCCGGAGATCTGCCCGCGCACGTTGGTGTGAATTGCTGTCTTTGCTGTGCCCTGATACGCCGAAACCAGGTGAATATCGGCCGCCGCGCTCGACCGTGCTGCTACTGTCACGCGTCACCGGCGCGGAATCCTCTTCACTTCCGGCGGCTGTGACGATGATTCCGATTTGAACTGAGGGGTGATTCTAATGTCTGTAGTGACCATTACCAACTGGTTCGGCGATATCGTTTCGCATCCGAATGTGGTAGTTGACGCCAACTCGTCCGACGACGTTGTGGCAATTCTCAAGAACCCTGCCAAGTACCCGTCGCCCGTGTGCGCGGTGGGTTCCGGTCATTCCACGACACCTTGTGGAGCCCTCGAGGGCGGGACCCTTGTTCGTATGTCGAACATGAACCGCATCCTCAATGTGACTGCCAACTCGGTTACATGCGAGGCCGGAGCGCTTTATATCGACATTGCACAGGAGCTCGAAAAGCATGGACTGCAGTTTTACGTCAACTCCGAGATCGGCAATCTTTCGGCGGGAAGCGCCGGTTGCTGCGGGACGAAGGACGGGTCCATGCCGGGCGAATACGGTCAGGTGGGCTCCTACGTGACCGGCGTCAAAATGATCCTGCCCTCCGGCGACCTTCTGGAGGTGAACGAGAGTCGACCTGAGTTGCTACAGCAGGTTAGATCAAGCTACGGCGCGTTCGGGATTGTGACCGAGACTACTTTTCGGGTGGGTCCCATCCGGCCGATGTCGGTGTACCACGAGACGTTCAGCGTCGAGGATTTCGTGAGCAAACTGCAGGAGTTGATTGGACGCGGCGAATCGATGATGTACTACGTCTTCCCCTTTGAAAACCTGGTCACAGTCGAGTTCCGAAAATACAATCCTGGCGCCTCGGGGGCTCCCAATCGAATCGTTTGGCCACTGAGGAACTATTTCTGGGGAACGGCGGGGCCGGCTTTTTGCCGGCGGGTTGAGGCGGATATCGCGGATCGGACGATCCGTTACGGAGTGATCGACGGGTTTTGCGCCCTGTGGCGATTCAAACTCACGAACATCATTCGCAGCGACTACACGATTGCGAGAGACCAGATGATTCGCTATCCGAATCCGGCGAACGACAGCAGCTATACCTTCAGCTTCTGGGCGTTTCCCGAAGTACGTTTCCCCGCTGCGTTCACATCGTATATCCAATTTTGCCACGATTATTACCAGCAGAAAGGGTATCGCTCGAACATGATCAGCGTCGGGTACCGGGTAACCAAGGACCAGGAATCGCTACTCTCTTATTCCTACGATAGCACGGCCATGACAGTGGATCCGGTGTCTACCGCCAACCCAGGATGGGAAGCGTTTCTCGACGCCTACAATGAGCAGTGCAGCCGTCAAGGCGGAATACCGCTCCTCAACCAGACCGCACGAGTAACGCCCGCCCAGGTCCAAGCTGGACTTGGCAACCGGCTCAAGGTCTTCGCCCAGGAACGTAAGAAGTACGACCCGGGCAACCGACTGCTCAATGGTTTCTTCCGAAACCTGTTGAGTGAATGACCAGGATTCGACGCGTTCGACTGTCGGGTTTGAAGGTCGGCTCCAGCGTGACGGCATGACAGAGGACATGTACCTCAGGAATCGCTGCGTTGCGTGCCGTGAATCAATCCAGCCTGATGCACGGCTCTGTCCGCACTGCAGCAGCACGCAGTCTCCTGATCGCTGGAAGATGTTGGGCACCATTCTCAAGTGGGTAGGCGGGACGGCGGCGGTTATTTCCCTCGTGACCGGCATGGTGCAGGTGAACGGCCTTTTCCGTACTCGGCAGAGCCGTCAGGAAGCAGTAACCGAGTTGGTTAAAGGGGCCCGTCTTCAGGCAAGCGCGAGTGACTACGCAGGGGCCTGGAAACTCTACGAGCAGGCTTTGCAACTCGAGCCTGGTTCGCGCGCCGCTCGCGATGGTCAGGGTGACCTGGCGATGCAATGGCTCAGAAATATGCGCGTCTCGGACAATCAGTCTTTCTCTCAGCTTGTCGACCCACTGTTACCCGTGCTTTACCGCGCTGCTGCTAGCGGAAACGCGCGGAAGTCTGCCGACGCTCTCGCTCACATCGGTTGGGCAAACTACCTCAAGAACCGCGATTTCGGGACTGCGTCTTCGGGCGAACTAGCGGGTCCTAAGGTCGAGGAGCAATTCCAGGCGGCACTCAAAGCAGATGGGGGGAATGTATATGCCCATGCTATGTGGGGCTTCTGGGTGGCCTATCGGAGAGCTCCCCTGTCTGAAGCCGATCAGCATTTCTCCGAAGCCCTGAAAACGGGACGGGAGCGGCAATATGTTCAGAGCTTGCAGATTTCGGCCTACCTCAATCGGCAAGGGGACGCCGAATCGGACGTGGAACTGATTCGCGTCGCGGACCAGATACGGCGAAACCATGAAGCCATCGCGCCAGATGAGCAGAGGAGAATCGTGGAAAGTGTTTATCTGGGCAGCGCGGATACCACAGAGGGAGTCGTGAACCGGATCGTCTCAGCGATTCCGCCGGCGGATCATTTGGCAACATTAACGTGGCTTATCCAAGGAACCAACCTCGATTCTGACCGACGCTATAGGTTCTATCACGCGCGCCTCTCGGAAAGCGCTGGAGACCGCTCGACCGCTCTCGCCGAGTATAAGGCGCTCCAGTCGCTTTCCTCCCCGCTGGAGCGAGTTCTAGCCCAGCAAGTAGCACTCGGGATTGATCGGATATCGCGCCAGGGTGCAGAAACGTTGGAGCAAAAGTAGCACAGGGAGGGCTGAAGCAAGTCTCGAAGCTCCCGCACCACACACCGTAGTGTCGATGGTTTTGTGTTCCCTTGAAACTCAGAGCGTCTTCAAATATTCAATTAGATCCCACTTGTCGTCGGTCTTCAAATCGGAACCGTAACTGTGCCCGGCGTTAGAATTTCCTGGCAAGCAGACCTCGTACCTGAATCCCACGCGATCGGCGTCTGGACCGGACGTAATGAAGCCCACGTTTTTCGGATCATAAACATCGTAGCCGCTGTAAAAAACGGTCGGCCGCTGATCCGCGGGCTGTAATAGATCCCACAGCGTGGGTACAGAGCCGTTGTGCAAATACGGCGCCCGCGCCCACACTCCGTCTAAGGGAGTATTGCTGTAACCGTTGGTCTTCCGGTAGGAGTCGAACTTGAACGGAGGCGAGTTGACAGCATGGAACCGGTCCACCAGACCCTGAGTGAAGGAATCAAACCGATGGCGATCAGTACCGATCGTCGAGATGTCAGTCACCTGGCCGGTCCCTGGTGAGCCAAAAGCATGGCAGGAGGCGCACTCGCGCTCATAGATTATTCTGCCTCGCGCGGCCTTCGCCCGATCGATAGGAAAAGGAAAGGCCAGTGGCTGCAAGTCAAGCAGAAAGTCTGTCACTTCCTGGAAACTCGCCGGCAGCACCGATTGCGGCGTGGCACCCACCGCCATCGCCGCTGCGTAGTTGCGCTCGTGCAAGTTATTGTTGTTGCCGTCCCAGTGTAAGTACAGCGTTTCGCGCGGGCGCTGATTCCAGATCTGCGGCAGGTCTACGGTGCCGATGGTGCTGTCGTCGGGCATGTGGAAGACGTTGAACTTGGTGGGATTGAACGTGTCCACGCGGCCGCGGCCCTGGTTTGGACGGCTGTCCTCCCACGCATAATCCATCTTCTGCTGCAGCAACCCGTGCTTCGCTACCGGAATGATAAGGAACCGGTAGACGAGTCCCTCCAGGAATGATGTCTGGTGCAGTTTGTTAATGGCCTGCAACACGTTCGCGGAGGTGAACCGCGGATCGCTAGCGCATGCAAACAAAAAGCGCTGGAAAGATTCCAGGTCGAGCGTGTGCGCGGGCGCTCCAAGGATTACGTGGGGCGCGTCCGCGGGCGAAGTTCTATAAGTGCCAGTGTGGCAGAGCGAGCAATTGGCTTCGAGAGCAGGGTAGCCGATCTGGCGCAGGGAGAATCCTATGGGGATTTCCTGGCCCGGCTCGAAAATGAATCCAAAGGAGGCCCATCCACCCGGACCAGGTAATTTGTCGGGAAACATAGTCGGCAAGACCTGCCAAATGTAATAAGGCAGGCGGCTGTTGGAACTCAGGCCGATGGCGCCGTGCTTGAAATGGTCCTGGGGCGTAGCTCCCTGGTAGTCGGGTTCCGCCCGAAGCAAATAACGCCAGGCGGCGTAGCCGCCCACGGCGGCGAGCATCAGGACGACCGCGCATACTCCCTTCACCCATGCTGTCTGCCACTCGCCTTTGATCCACACACCCAGGCCTGCAAGCGATCTACCTGCGCCAGTCAGGCTCACTCGATTTTGAGCCGGCAGGGCCGGATTCAAGAGCAATAGGAGCACAATCCCCAGAGTAAGATCGGTGAAGAAAAGCGGCCGCACGACTTCAACAGAGACGGATTGCCTGAGCAGGACGAACCAGAAGACCGCAGCGATCCATCGCGACAGCACCACCAGCTTGGTGTGGGTAGGGTGGCGCGAAGGCACGACCGCCGAGGGGGTGTAAAAGATGCACAGGGTCAGCAGCAGCATGCCCACGTTTTGAAGCCAGAGCATCGAGGTGTCAGGCGGCAGGTCCAGCCCGGCGAGCACCATATCCGGCGCAAACATCGCAGGGATGGCAAAGCAAAGGTTGATGAGGATTCCGATCCAGACGACACGGCCAAACCATCTCTCTGCTGCCCCCATCTCGACTCCTCCTGATTACGAACGTTTCGCGGCCGGGCTCTTCGGACCAAGTCAGTCGCGTCTCAAGTCTCCGTGTTCTTCGTGTCTAAGAGCCTTCAACACTGAAGCCATAGAGTCTCCGTGAACTCCGCGTTCAAGAGCTTCTGGGCAGGGACTTCACGGAGAGATCTGGTTGCTGCGGCCCCGCCGGGCTGTAAAAAAAGACTGCTTCTACAGCGTGGCTTCCAAGTGTCCCAGCACGAAAGGATAAACGTCATTCACTGCATTCTTCCCGTAGATGCAGTCGATATGACCGTAGCCTGGGATCACGTGCCGTTGATAAAGATTGTTCCCATTGGCTCGGGCGAGTTCCTCGACGGTGAGAGCAGTACTCTCGGGCAAAAAGCATTCGTTTTGGGCGCCGTGAATAAACGCAATGGGAATAGCCAACCGGTCGAGGTGTGGCATGTAGACGTCCTTGCCGTCGTAATCCACCAGATGGCCGGTGTTGGTGAGGCGCGCCAGATGCATGAATGCCTTCATGTTGGCGACGCCGAACATTTCGTGCAACCTGTCGTGAGTGGCCTCGTTCAAGTTAGCGTGCTCATAGAGAGGCGCGTACATGAACGTAATGCGATGGCACGTCGAGCTGGTGCAGCGATTCTTAAGCTCGATCGGGTAGAGCCGCAAGCCGTCATTGTAGATCTTTGCGAGCAGTGCTTCGTGGTTATCCACGTATGCGGTCAGCGTCTTGATGCCAAGGGCATTCAGGAAAGAAGGCAGATGCAGACCTGTCTTAATGTGGGTTGCGAGGGGCGCGCGAATCTCGGTGGCAATTTGCGAGGCCACAGCCGAGCGCACGCCTTTGAGTCCGGCCAGCATGGCCAGAAAGAACGTCGTAGATCCCCAGCAATGGACCACCATCTGTAGGCTCTTGGCGCCCGTGAGATCGAGCACTTTGCTGACCGCCGCCGGATAATCTTTGGTGGCAACATCGTCGCCGCTGGCCTGAAGAGCAGCAGCCGGCAATTCGATGCTGTTGCGATAGTCCAGCAACCAAACGTCGTAGCCGTGAGCGCAAAGATACTCGAGCAGATTGGTTGGGATAGTGTCGATAGAAAAGATTAGGCTGGACACGCCCAAGCCGTGCGACAGGATCACCGGGCCCTTCGTTCCGCCTCGGTAGCGGGTTAGGCGCAGACCGACACCGTCCGGCGTCTTGAAATAGGCCACCTGCGGCGCACTCACGCGCAGCGGACGCTTCACGCGCGGCGGAGCATCGGCATTGAATACACTGGCGCGCGCGAAGATATCGGCGTAGGTATCCACTAGCGGCCCAAGGAAGAACTTCGCGAAGCGCGTCTCGTATTCGAGGCGCTTTTCCAGGCTGCCCGCGTTGATCACCTTCATGGTAGTCAGTTGCCGGGCGAAGTCCTCGGGCGCGATTCTGAGTATGCCTTTGCCAACGATCGGACTCTGGGCGCTGTCTCCATCGTAGATGGTGATGTAGAGCGTAGTTGTGGCAGGCCAAACCTCGAAGACGAAATCAGGGTGCGTGACCTTAAAGCCTTCAAAGTAGTAAGTGCGGCCCTCGTCCGTCACCATCTTCGTACGGTATTGCATATTGTGGGTTTCGACGTTGTTTGGGTCGACGGTGAAGAGATTGAACCTGCCTTCGGCCACGGTCAGCGGCTGCGGAGATAGCGCCGGAGCCACCACGGTTCCCACCATGCGGGCCTCGTGCTTCGGGTTCGACATCATGTCGTCCAGATCCTCGCTGACGATCGTGAGGGTGAACTGGAATGGCGAGTTATCGGTTTTACCCTGATCAAGGCCGCGTTGGAAGCTGGGGTCAAGTGTCAGCGGCAGCGTGGGCGTCTTCACCTGAGCGGAGAAATAGCCCTTCATCGTCTCAGTGAATTCGACGCCCGCGTTCACGGCCGCAACGACTCGCGGCACCGACGGCAGGCGATAATCGATCTGCCAGCCGCGGTCTTTCGCCATCAGTGCGGCCGCCCGCTCCACCACTGCTGAAATGGTGAGCAGAGGATTGACGCCGAGCGGACGCGGAATGGTGGAACCATCCACCACGTAGAGGCTGTCGTAAACCGCTCCTCCCGCCTTGCCTGAGAACACTTGCCCCTTGTGGTTTACCACTCCACCTGCGGCATCGTCGCCCATCACGCATCCGCCGAGCGGGTGCACGGTGGTAAGGTTGCTGTGCAGCATCTTGCTCCAAAGTGGGTTATGCACAAACGTGCCGCCCAGTGCCTCCGTGGCCTGCTTCAGCCGGTCGTTCACGCGCTGGAAAATGGGCTGATCGCCCACGCCCGGCCAGCTCAGGACGAGAGTATTTTGCGCGTCCAAGGTCATGCGGCCGGCGGCATTGTCGTGGGTCATCACCAGGTAAGTTTGTGTACGGTTGACAGCGCCGCGATAGGGCCCCTCGAAATCGGTCACAAGCGCGCGTTCCTTTTCGCGGATGCGCTCGGCTGTCGCTACCGGTTCGGGTGTGCCCGCAACCTCGGCAGCAGCGCTGAACCCGGCCGGCAGGAAGACGCCGAGCGGACCCGGCGGCGAGCCTTCCTCCGCCACCATGCCGTCATCAAGGATTTCCTGGTGACGCATGTCGATGATCCCGGTGATGCACGGTCCAACGGGCGGAATTTCGCCGGCCAGGTGATGACCCCAGCCGATGCCATTAATGATCTTTGAGGTGTCGTAGCCGAAGGCGAGCACGTCGCCGTTGCCGGTGAACCGCTCGCCCAGCCGATCGGAAACAGCCAGGCCGTGCTGGGCTGAACGAAGCAGAATCTCGGTGGAACCGAGCGTCCCGGCACCCAGGATCACAAGATCAGCACTGATCGCGACGAGCGGAGCTTTGAATGCCTGGCGTCCTGTCCCCAGCAGCTCG
Organism: Terriglobia bacterium; assembly: GCA_035946735.1. GTDB lineage: Bacteria > Acidobacteriota > Terriglobia > UBA7540 > UBA7540 > Gp13-AA77. The sequence goes on along the minus strand of DASYYZ010000189.1, from coordinate 46,974 downwards.
CATTGCACCAGCCAGCCCTTTTCGCCGCGCTCGATCCAGCGTACCGAGACTTCAGTGAAGATCTCGGCGCCGTGGTTCCAGGCATCCGGCAGGTAATTCATGATGAGCGTATTCTTCGCGGCGTAGTTGCACCCGGTGACGCAATCACCACAGCAGGAGCATTTGTGCTGCTCGACGCCCACGTGGTTCGCTCCCTCGATCGTAAAGTTCACGTTCAAAGGAGGCCGGTAGAATTTCTGGCCGAGGTGCTCGGCGGATTCCTCCAAGGCGCGTAGCTTCGGCAGCTCAGGGAAATTTTGCGGATAAGGCGTGGACTTCAGCATCTCCTCGGCGCGCCCGTATCCTTCCTCGAGAGGCGTGGCGTGGTCGATTTCGACCGTGCGGTCGACAGGCTTCGGATTACGCAGCTCGCGCGGCCATCGAGGATCGTCGAAGACGGGTGGCTCCGCGCGCAACGCCACATTCGCATTCACGAGCGACGTGCCGCCCAGGCCGCAGCCCACGAAGACGTTAATGTCCGGATGGATGTGCAGGTCGTAGAGTCCCGTGCGCGAACCCCATTGCGGGCAGTCCGGTCCATGAGCCTGCATTTCAATCACCGCCTCGGTGGAACGGCGCGGATACTCGCTCGGCTGGAACTCGCGCCCACGCTCCAGCACGCATACCGATTGTCCCGCGCGCGCGAGGCGCGACGCAGCGATGGCTGCGCCATAACCGGATCCCACCACCACAACTGTGTAGTGGTCCTTAATGGTCTCGATTGGAGAAGACAGCCGTCCCATAATTCCTCCTGCTGTCGTTAGGAAGTGCCCATCGGGTTATAAGGCTCATACTCCCTGATCATAAACTGATTCGTGAAAGCCAGAAAACGAAGCTGCCCTTGCGCCTTAAGCTTCGGATCATCGGTTCCGGTAACCTCAAACGAGGCCAGGAATTGAGCAAAGCTCGCCACTGCCGCCGGATCTTCGAAAGTCTTGAACTTCAGCAGTCCAGTGCCGAGTTCGCTTCCGTCCGCCGTGCGAGCGAGGGGGCAATAGGCGGTGGTGTAGTCGTGCAGCACTTCCGCCATGCCGACCACGTTCGCCTTGGGATCGCGCTGCATGTACTTCTTGGCGAAGAAGAGATACTCGTTCTTCTGCGCGTCCTGGAAGTAGAGGTGATAATCCATCTCGGCTTCCTGGGTCGCCGAATTCACGCGCAGGTAATTGAAATAGCTCTTCAGGGGGTCGACGGTAAACGTCTGGGCTCCCTGTCCCGGAAATTCTCCGAACTGGATCGTTCCGGAAAGCTGCGCCTCATGCTCGGTGCCTTCGAAGAATTCGTTCAGATCACGAATGAACATATGCACCTGGAAACTGCAGTTCACCCCGCCGGCCGGTGTTCCGGAGGCTGGAACGCGAGCCTCGATTTGAAGATCTCCAGCGCGGCCCGCAGGCACGGAAAAGCCGGCGAAGAAGAAGCCGACCATCTGTTCGTCGAACTCCATGTGTAGGCCGTCAGGCAGGCGAATATCGAGCAGCGGTTCGAGGAAAGCCGTGGCCGGCATCTGTTGGGTCTGCCGGCGACTGAGCGTGTAATCGAAGCCGAATTGGGACTGGCCACTCGATCCGCTCGTGACCTGGAAGAGCCCGAGTCCGCCTGGCCCGAACAAATCCGCGAGGCCCGGAGGCGTTGAGGTAACGTACTTGCCTACCATGAAGTCCGGACTGATGCAGCGGATTTCGTCGTGGAATGGAGTGAAATCGTCGAGCTCAAAGTGATCCTGGCCCAAAACCGGGTGAACGAGGCCCTCCAGCAAGCCCAGGAAGTTGTAGTGCGCCTCGATGCGGCCGCCGGGCCTCAGGTCGAACTGCAAATAGGCCAGTACACCGGTATCAGTCGCATTGGCCACGGTTCGCATTTCCCAGACGCCACTGAGCTGCTGAGCCGTGGGCGCGGGAGAGCGCTGATAAAGCAGGTCATGGTCGGCCACGGTCATATCATCAAGGCTGTACACGCGCGTCATGGGAAAGGTGAACATGCGCGTGCCGTTCGGATAGGTGCCCAGGTAAACCCGACCGATGAGCAAGTTCTGATTGATCACCTTAAAGATGTCGTAGAAAACGTTCCAGGGCGGGTCCGTATAGCGCAGCAGAATGTATTTGCTGGCGTCAAGGGTACCCGCGGGCTTGTCGAGCGTGACCTCCTGAAGCGTATTGTTGACGTTGATGCGTCCATCGGAGTCGCTCGTCACCCCAGTCAGACCCTTGGCCGTGCGGGTGAACTTCTTCTTGAAACCCGCGAATAGCGCTGTGGAGAGCGCATTCAGAATGTGGCCCTTGGGGAAGAACCCCTTCCAGTCGTTATCGTTGCGGACGAGGCGTTGCCCCAGGTCAACAGACCATTCCCCGGTGTTAACCATCACGTCGCTCGAAAGGGTGGTGACGCGCGTGAAGATTCGCTCCAGGTCCGCTTCGTCATCATTAATCGCCTCAAGCGGATCGATAGCATGAACCGCCACCTGGCCGGGCGGCGCGGGATAAGCGTGGCCCTGGAAACTCTGCACCATTCGCTCGGCGAGCCGCTCGGTGAGGGCAGAGATGGTGAGCAACGGGTTGACGTTCAGGGCTGACGGCAACAAAGCGCCGTCCGCCACAAAAAGACCCTGATGGACGCCACCCTGGCCGTCGAAAACCCGGCCGAACTCATCGGTGGCGCCCTGCATGTAATCCTCACCGATGGGGCAGCCGCCGATGGGATGGGCAGTGACGAGCGTGCCCATGTTCGTAAGGCTCCAGACCGGATTGGAAATGAAATGGGCGTCAAGGGCGCGTGCATGCCGGCGCAGTTCCTCGTCAATGATCCTGAAGATGGGTTCCCGCCCGACGCCATCCCAGTTGATTTCTACTTTTCCGTTCGGATCGAGGACGCTGGTGTTGAGGTGAATGGTCCCCTTGGCATCGTCGTGCGTCATCACGAGGTAGAACATGCTGTGATTGAGCGCATTATCAGCGACGTACGGTGCCAATGCATTATCACGGGCCAGACGCGCGGCTTCAGCCGATTCGTTGCCAACTTCGGTCGGCTGACCACCGAGCGCCCCGAACGCGGTCATGAAAAGGCCGATGAACGCACTAGGGTAAGAGAGATCCTCTACGGTGAAGCGCCGCTCGACGGGCAGCGACGGGTTGTAGCGGATGGCGCTTACGATGGTAGGTCCTGTCGGGTCCGTTTTCGCCCAGGGATTGTCAGGGTGGTTGCCGAAGCCCAGCACGTCTGTGCGATAGGCGGCGTTAAACGCGATACCAAAGAAGTCGCCGTTGCCGCTGAACCCTGTGCCGGCGCGCGGCGAAAGCGAAAGACCGTGGATTTCGGAGCGCAGCAGGATTTCGGAGCTGCCGATCGATCCGGCGGAGATTACGACGGTCCCGGCGTCGAGGGTAAAGCCCTCGGGAAACAAGTTGCCCGGGAATTCGCCGCCATAATGCCGGCCGTGAATTCTCCAGCCGCCTGCGGACAGCTTCTCGACCCAGTCAACGTGCACCTGAGTGAAGATCTCAGTGCCGTTGCGCTGGGCAAGAGGCAGGTAATTCATATAGAGCGTGTTCTTGGCGCTCACGTTGCAGCCCGTCACGCAATCGCCGCAGTCAGTGCAGGGTTTCTGCGCCACTCCGTGGGCGTTGGGACCGTCCACGGTGAAATTCACCACGATGTTGAGGGCGTTTGCTTGGGCGCCGATCTCCGCTGCGCGACGCTGCATCGCCTGGACCTTCGGCAATTGTTGGGCGCGGGGATGGGGTGCGGCGGCGAGCATTTGGCGTGCCCTGTCGTAGTAGGGCTGCAGCACTTCGAGCGTAACCGTGCGTGGCCAGGCGGGTTCCTGGAAGACTCCTGCGTCCGGTACGAAGGCTACGTTGGCGTTCACCAGCGAGGTTCCGCCCAGGCCTGAGCCCTTGATCACAGCAATATCTTTGTAGAGCAGGAAGTCGTAAAGGCCGAGCGGATTGGTAAGAGGATTATAGGCCGCAGCCGTAGCTGCCGGAAGCGTGTCCGGGAACTGGCCGATCGGCCATTCTCTGCCGCGCTCCAGAATGCAGATCGACTTCTTGAGTCCCGCGCCTGAAAGGCGCGCGGCGGTGATGGCTCCGCCATACCCCGAACCAATCACTACCACGTCATAAGTTTTTTGGCGCTGATTCCAATCTTTAGCTAGCATGGCTGGCCCCTCTCCATCCACTGCTGATCTGTATTTCAATAGTGCGCTTTTCAGCCCGCCGTTACAGGACACGGCTATTTCGTGATCCGGCCACGTAACCGAGGGGCTATGTCACTCAGTTGCGCCATTAAGTCAACGATTGCTCGAACATGGGATCGTCTTCGTCGCTGTCCTGGTAATAGGAAACTTTGCCCCCGGCTCCGTCGAGTTGAATGATGGCGTAGCCGTGGTTGCAGAGTCCGGCCGTCGTGGCCAGCGTGATGTCAAGGCCGTCGGGCGTCTTCAGCAATGGCACGTCGGGATATTTGGGCTTGGCGGGTTGTTCGTCCTCGCCCACCGGAAACGCGCCATGGCCCAGGCAGCAACTGCGCGCCAGGCCCTTATAAGGTCCGTAGACCACAAAGTTGTGCTCGTGTCCCCACACCCAGTAGTTCACCCGCGGTAGCAAGGGAGCCAGTTGGGGGTACAGCCGCAGATTGATCTCGTTGTTGTCAATCGAGTCGAAGGCCGTGAAGAGCTGATGATGCGAAAGCAGCACGGTGCGGCGCGAACCCGCGTTGTTCACTTTGTCGGTGAGCCAGGTTACCTCGGTGTCTTGCAAATAAGTCGCGCCTTCTCCGCCACCGCCCGGATTGTGATCGTGGTAACCGGTATCCATGGCGATAAACTGCCAGTTGGCGTTGCGCAAACAGAAGTAGCTGGCGGGCTGACCCAGACTCTTGATGAGGTTGTAGTAGGGAACGCCGCCGGAGTACATATCGTGATTCCCTGTGAGGGTAAAGGTGGGAATCCGATCGAGCTGGTCGCCGAGATTCAGGATTTGCTGCCACGGCTGCAAAAAGTAATTGTTCACCTCGAATTGCGTTCCGGCGTAATAGATGTCGCCGAGGTGAATCACCACGTCCGGATTCTTGTTCGCGATCTGGCGTAGCACCAGCTTGGCAGCGTCCTGACCCGTTCCCCAGTCGCCTACGATGGCTACCTTGGCCTGCGCGGGCAGCTTGTTTTCAATCACGAAATCGCTCAGGTTCTTATATACGATGTAGGGGATCTGCTTCTGCTGCGCGACAAAGTACTCGGCGTACTTGGCGGCGGCTTCAGCGTACTTCGGGTCGCAATCGCCGAACTTGGCGAGTTCGTTCTTGTACCGTTCCACGTCGTCCTTGTTGCCCGTGAGCTTCGCCTTCGCGAGCTTCATGGCTGTAAGCGAACAGAATCCTGCCGTCTGGGCCAATCCCTCGGTTGCCGGATGAACGCCGGTTGCTTCGGCAACCGTGGCACCGGTAGACACCTGGTTACCGTAGGCGACGGCCTCGGCGGACATCGCGTCCATCTCATCGGGCCGGCCAGTACTCACGGGCGCCGCCCCGACATCTTCAACCTGGGCGCCGCGAGCCGCTTGCGACGCCACTTCGTCCACCGCAGATTGCCAAATCGAGAGTTCCGGATCGTGAAACTGCTTGAATCGCGCCATAGTATGCCCCTTTTCTTGAGCCGGTACCCATGCTCGGGCCGGAAGCCCGTGCCACGTGGCATGGCCATCTTGGCCATGCGGTGAATATGGAACCGTCCGGGGGCGCCCACAACGGGTGCCCCTGCGTCGACTCAGACTGACATCATGGCTCGCATCAGATCGACCATGCCCGCCCCCTGGTGAGCACGGTCACGCCCCAGGTCCGTAGCTGACTTCATGAAGATCTCCTTGATACTCTCCGGGTCACCGCGGTACTCTTTGTGCGCCGAAAGAAAAGCCGCGATTGCGCCCGACACATGGGGCGCGGCGGCGCTGGTGCCGCTGGCTTCCTTGTATTCGTAATCCTGCTCCGGATGCGCATGGCAAGAGATGATTTTTTCTCCCGGCGCCACCAGGTCGGGCTTCATGCGCCCGTCTGACGTGGGACCCTTCGAAGAAAAGTACGATATTCCGTAGCGGTGCGGCGAACTCTTATGAACCGAGCCTACGCATATGGCGCTTTCCGTGTTGGCAGGATCGGTGATCGAGGAACCGATGGACACCGCCACCTGCTGGTTATCCTCCAAAGTCACGCGTCCGTAACCCCAGTTGCCGCAAGAGATCACGACGATAATCCCTGAATCCACCGCGCGCCCCACTTCCTGGCACAAGGGGCTGTGGCCGCAGCCATAGCTCTGAGGATCCGCGGGATAGCCAAGGCTCATATTCACGCCGTCTACGCGGATCTCTGGGCTTGCATCGTTTAGCTTGCGCACGTATTCGAGACCACGAATTGCCGCCGAGGCCGAACCGGTGGCATCGTCGTTCAGCACCTTAACGTTAATCAACTTCGCGTACGGAGCCACTCCCGAGGGACAGGCTGCTAGATCGAAAAGCTGGGGAGTTCCCCCGTCCTCCTCCACGAAGGTGGCAGCCCGATACGGCTTTCCCTCGGCCCACGCGGGAGCCAAGCCGGCGATGATCCCGGCCACATGGGTGCCGTGGCCCTCGTGGTCATCAAGCGTATCGGAGCTTGAGAAATTCCGGCTCAGGCCAGCGTTAATGGTGTTCAGATTGGTGAAGTGCGGATGTTCAGCATGGATACCGGTGTCCATCACGGCCCAGGTGATCCCTTTGCCTCGCGCATCGAAGGTGCGCCAGCAGGACGACGCTTTAATGGTGTCAGTGGAGGTTAACAAATGGGCATATGTGGTGTGGTCCATCCAGATCTGATGAACCCAGTCGCGGTGCTCAGCCAGCGCTTTGATGTCTTCGGGAAGGAGCGCGGCGAAGACGTAGAAGTCGCTCTCGGCCACCTGCGCGCCCCTGGTGCGGATAAACTCCTTCACCTTGTCCTTGACGGGCTGAACTCCTAAGTCCGACTGTTCAGCGGGCTCTCGCAGGCTGACGATGACGGGAATTGGCACGGGAGGCTTCCCTACCTGCGCTTGCATTTCCTGTTGAACGAGAGGAGAGATTATGAAAGTCTTGAAATCGGGTGCATGTCGGCCCATACGAGAACCTATGTTCCGTATCACTCACTCTTGCTGATAACGAAGTTGATCCTGAACACCCCCCGTAATATACACTCCTTAAGAAAGCTGTCAACGACAATTTCCGATACTGTCCTATCAAGGACAGTATCCAATTTCCCGCTGCACACCCAGATGTGCCAAAACGAGATTCACGGTAGTGTCCCAGTTCACACGGCTACCATCGGGAACTCTCCACTTGACATCGGAGCACCGAGCTGATAAATGGGTTATGTCGAGTTGCTGTACAGGCGGAAAAGAAAAGCGGGGAAAAAGGGATCCCTTTATTTTTTCCGACCCAAGGTCGGAATGTGCAAGTAGATCAACAGTTTACGGCAGATCCTATTCCCGCCAAAGCCGGAATCTCCTTTAGAATCAGTCACCCCTTCTCGCCACACCTCGAAGCCGGAATGTTCTTTCCATTCAATCCGTCAGACAAATGCTAATCGAGCTGAGAATGGCAGCCCTATGGAGCGAGGCGTATTGGGACACTACCAGATTCACGGAAAGCTTGACAGCCTTCGTCATCCCGGTATACAAGGTCGTGGTTGCCGGCCCGCGATTTCGACGCCACTGCGCACGGCGGGTTCATGCGCAGATCAGGAGGTAAGATCTTGGCCAGCATGACCATAAGTGACGGTTCAAGCGTGTCCGTTACGTTTCCGCCGGATGAAAGCTCAGCCTTTGTGAAGTATCTGCTGAGTCCAGGCACCATCGGAATCGAGCTGACCCAAACCCAGACGCCAGCGGCGGCAATCGATAGACTGGTACCCTGCGGGGTGAAGTTTGCGACTCCCATGACGTTAGGTGCCACAAGTGGGGAACTGACCATCCAGCCAGGCCTACAAGGCACTATTGGCATTAAGACCGGCGCCCTTTTCGACCCTAAAACGGACGATTTCGGCGATTCCCTTTCCATTCCTTCAGGCAAGGCTTATGTATCGGCCGCGGTCAAGGCCAGCCTGAGCGTAGGACTGACGGAGACGTCCGACGACTTGCAATTTTGTTTCAACGCGGGCGGTTCGATCACCCTCGCAAACTACCGTCCGTTCAACACAACAACCAAGGTCACTTCGGCTATTCAAGGTGTCTTTCAGGATTTCATTATTCCTGCCAGCCTGCCGGACATCGAGAACATGCCCGCGGACGCCGTGGCGACTGTGGAAGGGACGGGCTCTCTGAAGTTCTCCGCCACCGCCAACCTGGCAGCAGCAATGAACCCTCTTGCCACTTTGCCTCTTCTGAATGTTGCGACACTGAGTATCAAGCCTGGAGGGTCGTTGTCCCTAGGAGCCGCCATCACACTGACCGGCGGATATCAACTCCGCGTGCGCCGCCTGGAGGGAAGGAAGTTTCAGCTGGGATACGAAAAAAAACAAGGCGAGACACTCGCGGTGACGGCTTCGTCGAGTGCCGGGCTGACAGCAGGTCTGGGCGGTTTTGATCTGATCTCGATCCTCTTGAAAGCTATCAGCGCTGATCCGGTGGCTGATAAACAGACCTTTGGAAAGCAGACCGGACTCACGGACCCCGAAATGGACGCGATTGCCGACGCCGTTAAGGCGGGCATTGACCGCAACCTGGAGCTTTGCGTAGCGGGCGAGCTTGATCGCTCCGCGGGGTCGTCCGCGGCCTTCAGTTATGAAATGGACCTTGACGCTCTCGACGACGCCGGCAAACAAGCGGTCCAAAGCGCTCTCGGTGGAAACTTGGCAGGGCTTGAGGGCGCCGATCATCCCGGTGTGAAACGGCTCACTAGCGTGTTCGGCTCGCTGCGCGAAGGAAAGCGAAGCCTCAAGATCAATCTGCTCGGCATATTCAACTTCGGCAGCGTCATGGATCTTTTGAAAAACGGCAGACTGATCGTAGACCGTGAGACGGGGGCGATCACAGTTGCCGACAAGGTGACAGCAAACAGGATTGGTTTCACGAGCGATAATTTTGCCAAGGACGGCTCCAAGCTTCGCACTGTTCTCGCCTCCGGGGTGACCATGACGGCCGGATACACCGTAGGCGGCGTGATTCCCAAGGACTCGACTTTCGGCTGCACTTGCTGGTCCTTCGAGTCACATCAGAGCACAAACCGGCAGAACATCGCCCACTATTTGCACGTCGCTCAAGCGCTGCAACTCATGACCTCCGAGGATGCGGTGGCGAAGCTGGGATCGGTGGGTGGCGTGCCCAGCGATGGATTCAAAGCGTCAACCTTTCACGTGGAATCCAGCTACGCTACGGCGCCGTTCGAAGAAATGTTTCTTAAAGGCGCTACAGACGCCGCGCAACCGCGTCCTCAAAGCGAGTATGAGAACCTCGGCCGTTCTGCGATGGCGTCGCTGCTGCCGCCAGACGATCCCACCAGTGCCGTTCGACTTCGGCCCTTGACAGAAGATGCGCTGTGGCAGAAATTGACCAGCCTTCTGAGCGCTGAGTCGATGAAACAAGAGTTGAAGAACCAGGGAGTGACGGACAATGCCGCCGCACTTGGCGCCATCGTCGCGGATGTACTTCTTATCTATTGGTGGGCGGGAGCCATGAGCGCCATGGCCAACGCGCTCGCGGACCTGTTACGGTTCCTCAAATCGATCCCAAAGCCCGATCCCGAGAACAACACCTTCAAAAATCTGCGAAAGGGGCTGGATAACGCCATGGGCCAGGTGAGCGATGACACTCAGCCGAGCTTTGGAGAACCTTGGGGGCTGCTGGTGATGGCGCGGGCCTCAGGCATGAACGACCGCACCACGGCGATGATGGTTAATTCTAAGCTGAGTTTTGTTGCCAAACGGCCCTAATTCTAAATGGGCGCGCCGGTGGAGACCACGCTCCAAAAACACCAGTCTGCTTTCCAGCTTTGTTACGCCCGGGGAAACACGAGGCTCCCACGCCGATCCGCGATCTTCGCATTCGCAGGCTGCTGCGTGTTCACGGCCTAGTCAGCCCCCCCTCACTCTGAGCGCCGAAAACTGCGCGCGCCAAGTGAGACCGCGCGGAGCCCTTCGATTCCGCAGTCTACCCAGTCCACAGCCCCTCCTATCGAGACTTCTGCGGTTTCCTCCTCAACGCCGGAAGCGGGCTCTGCGGCCTGGACCTGGAAGGAGGGAAGTGGACAGACGCGATCTCGCGCTGACCTCGAAGGAATCCTCTCTCAGCACCAGCAGTGGCCCACCTCCAAGAAGAAACAAGGCATGCGCGCCAACCTCGCTGGGGCCGACGTTAGCGGCGCCGATCTCACTGGAGCTAATTTGCGTGAGGCGGCCTTGTCGAACGTCAGGCTGAATGGTGCGGTGCTGGAGCACGCCGATCTGGACAGCGCCGATCCTATGAACGCTGACTTGTCGGACGCCGATCTGCAGTATGCAAAACTGCGCCAGGCCAACCTTTATGGCGCGAAACTGATCCGAGCCCAAATGGGACTCAAAGCTATTCCCATAGCCCCAGCCGCGGCGAAGGGAGCGAGGGGAGCTGCATCAACTGCTTCTACGGCAGTGTTGAACGCTCTTAAGGCCGGAACCGCAATCCCGGGGGCCGTCAGGGCCGGAGCGGACTTAGGACATGCCGACTTGCGAGGCGCGGACTTGACGGACGCCTGGCTCCGAAACGCCGATCTTGACCTGGCGATTTACGAGCCGACGGCTGACCCCAACATCAGTGGAATCGCCAGAGCGAAGCACTTAGATCTGGCCACCTATGTCGATGACGCCGAAGCCCTGGTGCGCCTGCGGAGGAGTTTAGTGAGACCGGCTTTGGACAAGCCGAAAACAAGATAACTTACGCCGTCAATCGAAAGGAAACAGCAGAGGACGCACGTGTGTTGCGCTGGTTCCGGTGCGTCCCTTTTGACTGGACTTGCCAGTATGGAATGAACCCGAGCCGGCCGCTCAAGATTATCGGCCTAGTTTGGCTGGCGATGGCGCTCTTCTACCTTGCGTGCATGCATCTCAAGGGACCGTCGGGAATCTACGTGGAAGCGACCCACGAGATGCGGGGAGAGGATCGAAAATGGCGGTTCCAGGTGCTGTTGCCCCACCTCTGCGAGCAGGCGGCACAAGGAAAGGACGTGGGCAAGCCCGGACGCAGGCTACACTGGGAGTGGCGTCTCACTCGCGCCGCCATGTACTTCAGCCTCGTCAGCGCTTTCAACATCGGCTACCAGGAACTGAACATCGGCGAGTGGCTGAAGATGCTTACCAAGCGCGAATACGACCTGGCACCGGTGAGCTGGGCCCGAACCGCGGCCGGAGTCCAATCCCTCATAAGTGTCTATACACTGGCGCTTTGGGTGTTGACGTTTTTTAGCCATCCGTTTGAATGATGACACCGCCGGCACGTACAGAGCGTCTTGCAGAATACTTCAGAGCACTGAACCGCAAGCTGTCGCGGAGTCCCACCGGCACTATGGGGCGGAAAACATCACGGTAGATTTGGTGATTTCGCCTGGCTTGATCTCTACGATGCTTTGCGCAGCAACTGGTTTACCCCCGACCGTCGCAGTCAGTGTCAAGCTATACTGGCCCGGAGCAAGATTAATCCGCCTCCACGATTTCGCGCGGGTGACGGTTTCGTCCGCGAGCTTTCCGGTTTCGTTGACCAGCGTCACGTGGAACTCGAAGCCATCGGTTTTGTCGGCATCCTCCACCGTCAACTCGACGGAACCCGGCCTGCTGGCAGCATCTTTTGGTTGCGCAGCTTTTTGGACTTGAGCCGTGAGCGTGTCGAGTTGGGCTTTGACGTCTTTCTCGATCTGCGCCATGCTACTCTGAAATTCGGAGACCCAGTCTTTGGTCTCCTGTAAAACCATGCCGGCGATCGAGGAAACAAATTCCTTTGCGCGTTGAATCAAGGCGGTGACTTGCTCAGGTTTGGGTGGCTGAGACAAGCCGGCTGACAGGATCATCCAATCCAAGCGAAACTCCTCCAACGCCTTCTGAATCGAAGTCGCAGTCAGGACGTAACGAGCCCATCCACTTGAGAACCCGAAAGCCTTGTCGAGGCCGATCAGAGCGGCGGCCAGACCGACGAACAAAGAAGCCCACAGCCCAGAATCAAAGGTCGGAGAGGGTGTGTTGGCTTTCCACATATGGGCGATGACCGGCACGAGCGCCGCGGCCGCGGTTAGCACAACAGCGCTAAACTGAATGAACCTCGATAAGTGGCTTTTCCATCGTTTATTGGTCCAGTACCAAGTGATGCCCGCTGTGGCTACGCCGTCCACATACAAGCGGATGTTCGCCAGCGACTTGATGGGATCGGCTGCATCCCAGGAAATTGATCCAGGAGGAGCCGGCTGGATATCCTGGCTTCGAACTGAAGCTTGAGCCATGTTCTCGCCTTTGATGGAATTACTTCGTTGGAGCGCGCGAACTATAACACATTCTAGAAGTCGTTGATAGGACGTCGGGACAAATTGGCGACAACCACCCCGGCCGTTCGAGCCGCGTCCCAGGTCGCGTAAATTGATTGCCGTGGCCGCCCTAATTCTCTCCGTCGCGAGCAAGCCGGGGGCTGTACTTCCTCGGTCTGCAGCGGTCCGCGGACGGATCTTCGTGGAGCCTGGCTTTCATTGATCCAGTCAAGGTACGCAAAGTTCACCTGGACGCCTTTCAGATCCAAAGCCACGGTCGAGTCCGCCGCGCCCATGAATACCGAATGCTCCTACCCCGACGAATGTGCCGCAAGTTCTCGAGAGAGCAAAGGTGTGGTACGCCTGGCAGGGCTCGAACCTGCGACCTTTCGCTCCGGAGGAACACGCCCCCTGTTCCAAAAGATCGCTGAAGTCCTTCAGGTTCAACATCGCTTCGTTTCTTCGTAGCTTAGAAATCGTCGAAATGTTCCAAAACTGTTCCAGAATCGCGTCATTGCGGACGCGATGTTCCAGAATTCCGATCGTGCTCATTCGCGCTGCGGTCAAGCTTCGCCAGGGCCTCGCGCATCATGGCGAGTTTGGCTTGGCTGTACCTCTTGAATGCGTCGGCGTCGCCCTGCCGCAGCATCTGGGTCACAAATGATCGGACACTCCGCCCACGCTCAGGCGTGTGGCGAACGTATGACGCAGCTCGTACAGCGTAAAATGCGGTACGCCCGCCCGCCGAAGCGTGGTTCCCCAAACCTTCTTGAGGCTGCCGATGTACGGCTTCTTACCGCGTGGCTTCAGCCTGGGAAAGAGGTAGTCCGATCCAGGCCTCTCCTCCATCTGCGATTTGAATGCCTGATAGGCGAGGTCAGTCATCGGCATGTCACCGACTCCGCTGGGCGTCTTGGAGTCTTCGATGTAGACCAGCGCGTTCTGCAGATCGACCTGGGATTTCTTCATCGGCATCAACTCCTTGTAAGGGCGAAGGCCCATCTCCGAGATGATGGCCATAGCGTGTTTCAGGTAGTTCGGAGCGAGCATGGCAATCCGCTCCTGCTCGCTCGCGGTCATGTAATAAGGCTTGCGGGTTGTCTTGCTGAGAGGAGCCGGGAATTCGACCGCGGTACACGGATTCGCTACCAATCGCTTCTGCTTAACCGCAACGTTGAGCATTCGCCTTAAGATCCTGAACTCCTGGTGGACAGTTGCGGGTTTGAGCTTGCCGTAGTGCCGGTGACCGAGCTTGGTGTGAAAGCATCTCTCGCAGTTCAGGCGGTCGGCCAAATACTGCTCGATGGCTGCCGCCGTGATGTCAGACAGCCGGGTGTTTCGAAAACCGGCCGCAGCAGCCCGACCGCGTTGAGGTTTTGGCTGTGGGTACCCGGAGTTCTAAACGGAGGCTTGGATCGAACCTCCAAGAACCAATCCGCCCACTCGCCGAAGGTCAAAGTCCTGGCGGCGAGAACCGTGGGCAGTTGTCCGTCGTCTCTGGCATCCAAGCGCTTACGCAAAAAACGCTCGGCTTCCTGTTCGTCAGTGGTGGCGGCCGATTCCTTCACGATCTGGCCGTCACGGTTTCGGTATCGCACCCACCAGAAAGCGGAGGTGGGGCGGCGAAAAACAGCGCCGTTGGTCTTACGTGGCCTACCTTTGGCCATCGATTCCTCCATTCACAAAGAATTGTTGCCGCCACTTTTCGAGTTCGGAAATGCTGAACCGAATTGCGCGGCCCATCATTCGGAAATGGGGAATCTGCTTTCGCTCGACGTAAGCATATACCAACGACGGGCTGACTCCAAGAAAGCGCGCGGCGGTCCTGACGTCGACCGGCACTTCGAACCCTTGAATCTCGGGCTGCCCGTAGGGATGTTCAACGGAGATTTCCTGTGTCGAGTTCATGGATCATTGCTCCTCTGGGGTCTCAGAACCGGCATGCGGAATACGAGCTTTCGGAGAGCTTTCTGGGCTCTGCTTCAACTCTGCTTCGAGCTCTTCGACGGTTGGCAAACTGTGCTGAAGGACTTTGGGCAAAGCCTCGGTCAATCGGTATTCCGAAACGCCGACAGGCTTTCGGAGGTCGCGGAGAGCGTACTCAGCGACCACCTTGTTCTTCGACTTGCAAAGAATGATGCCGATGCTGGGTTTGTCGTCTTTGTGCCTCAGCAGATCATCGACGGCGGAAAGGTAGAAATTCATCTTGCCGCTGAACTCCGGTTGGAACTCACCGGCTTTCAACTCCACGACGACGAATGCGCGAAGCTGGAGGTGGTAAAAAGGAGGTCGAGGCGAAAGTCTTGGCCGCCGACCTCAAGGAGATATTGGCTCCCGACAAAGGAAAATCCGACGCCCAGTTCCAGCAGAAAATCTCGGATATGCTCGATGAGTCCGCGCTCGACTTCGCGCTCCTGAGCCTGAGGTGCGAGTGTGAGGAAGTCGAAGTTGTAAGGGTCCTTGACGATCTGTTGAGCCAAATCAGACTGAGGCGGTGGGAGCGTGGTAGGAAAGTTCGTCAGGGCCTTCCCTTGTCGCTTGTAGAGGCCGCTTTCGATCTGATGCACGAGAACGTTGCGGCTCCAGCCGTTCTCGACGGTTTGTCTGATGTACCATTCCCTTTCGGCGGGGCTCTTCACGTAGTCGAGGATGCGGACGTTGTGCCCCCAGGGGATTTGTGCAACAGCCTGTTGCACAAATTGCTCGCTGGGGTAGGCCTCGGCCAAAGCGCGCATATACTTAAGGTTGCGGGGAGAAAAGCCTGCCATTTCAGGGAACTCCCGCCGCAGGTCGTCGGCCAGACGATCGACGACCTTGGCGCCCCAACCGTGCTGGCCTTGCCGAACGAGGATGTCCCGTCCGATGCTCCAGTAGAGCAGGACAAGCTCACGGTTAACCGAGAGCGCGGCTCTGATTTGGGCAGTCCGGATGCGGTGCTTCAGGTCTTTCAGAAGATCTTCGTAACCCTTTGGCAACATCGGTTCTTTCTCGGGCACATTACCTCCAATCACAACCTAGTTCGTCAACAGGCATACGGGACAAGCTTATACCGGACTCGATTCCCGTATTCCGCATACCCGGGCAGGTGGGCGTGTAGGAATCGGTCCTCCAGTGCGGTGCGGTGGACGATTACGCCGCTGAACGCCAGGGCTGGAACAAGAGCGAGCCAGGAGCCTATGGCAAGGGCGCTTGTCGGCATCGCAATGAGCATGGCCAAGTAGCCCGGATGTCGAACGAAGCGATAAGGGCCTCTCGTGACCAGGTGGTGGCCCCGCTCCGACTGAATGCGTACCACCGCTGAAGAACGGGTTGAACGCCATCGCC
Source organism: Terriglobia bacterium (assembly GCA_035946735.1). Lineage (GTDB taxonomy): Bacteria > Acidobacteriota > Terriglobia > UBA7540 > UBA7540 > Gp13-AA77. Next base: position 31,132 of record DASYYZ010000189.1, on the reverse strand, counting down.
CAGGCCTGGGTCAGCGTGGCAATCGCGAAGATGACGAGGGCCGCGATCCTGATCGATGGCGGGACGGCGACTTGAGCATGGGCTGCAGAGCGACCTTTTCGACGTCAACGTCGACCTGGGGAGAGCCTGGGTCGGAGAGAAATTTGTTGACGCTGTCTGCGGACTTCGACTGCTGGATGATGTCGTTGGCGACTTTGCCGTCGAGGAAGTAGAGGGCTTTCGTTAAGTCATCGTTGATCGTGTAGCGGTTGCGGCGAAAGTAGAGACGGCAGAACTCAGAGAGAAAATACTTGGCTTCGGCGTCACGGGGGTGATATTCGAGGCTCTTGTAATCGAGAGCCTGGGCGCGGCCAATGTCGTCCACGCGGATCACCAGAGGACGCCAGTTGCAGAGGGTCTGGACGGTTTTCAGATTGAGCACCACGAGGGCCAGCGCAATCGCGGATAGCACTGCGACGGTCACTTTCAGGTACGTGCCGGTGGTGATTGCATCCCCGTATTTTTCAAGGTAGAGCTGCTTGGCTTCGCTGAAGGCGGCGTCGTTCCGAGTCATATGAACATCTCCACTAGTCTCCTTCTGCCGATGCGCCCTGGCCAAGCCGAGCGGCGTACCCACGACTACCAGCGTCACGGGACCACCTCGCTGTTTACGGCGCTGGAACTGAAGACCAGCCACGTCATCGGTCAATTGCACCGCCGCCACCGTTCGCAGGAGTTCCTGAAATTTCTCGAGGAGGTGGACTGCCAACTGTCGACGGAGCCCGAGATTCATTTGGTCATGGACAACTACGGAACGCACAAAACCGCCAAGGTGAAGCGCTGGTTCGCGAAGCGTCCCCGATTCCACCTCCACTTCACACCCACCTACGCCTCTTGGATCAACCTGGTGGAGCGCTGGTTTGCCGGGATTACCAACAAGCGTATCCGACGGGGCGTCTTCCGAAGTGTGAAAGAACTGGAAGCGGCCCTCCGCGAGTATATCGACGTGCACAACGAGAATCCCAAGCCCTTCGTTTGGACTCGAACCGCGGACCAAATCCTAGAGAGCATCGCCCGCTTCGCGCAACGGACATCTTCTTCCACACCCGAGGGACTTAAATCACGAACCACTGCGACAGGCCACTAGCGTCGCAGTAAGGCGATTCCCATCCGTGCAGCCGATTTGCGAGCAGAAATCGTAGAGAGTGGTCAGGGCCCCGAAAGGAGTGATTTGGACGACCGTGCCGCCCTCGGAGGAGTTACTTGGAGTCCCGCCATATTCCGTTGTGCCGTAGAAGTTCCCGTCGCTGCCTTGCACCAGACCGGCAACCGGCTCGATGCCAGAGGGGTCGGTTGGACCGAAGCTGTAAACCCAGCCCGGTGTCCCGGTCGTGGTCATCTTGAAAACCGTCCCGGTATGGTTGGCCCCGCCGAGGGTCGTGGTGCCATATAAATTGCCGACCCTGAACCAGGCCGCCGCACGGAATTGCCCCGTCGGTGCACGAGCTACCCCCTTGTGAACAGAAATCGTACAGGGTAGTCAGCGTACCTCCCGGGGTTATCTTGAACACCGTGCCGCACCCGTTGAATCCTTGGTTCACGCAGTAGTTCGGGCTCGTTATCCCCCTGAGACCGTTCTCCCATAAAAATTCCCGTCACTGCCCTGGGCCAGCCCCGCATAAGGGAACTCGCTGTCAGCGCAGTTGCTTTTCAAGCAAAAGCTGTAGATTGGGTCGGTACCCCGCCGGGAGAAATTTTGAAAACGGTGCCTCCACCCGGTACACCATCCGGTCCGCCCATATTCGTGCTCCCGATCCCACCCGCGGACGTCGTGCCGTACAGTCCGGTCAGCAGCTATGCTTCCTCGACCGGTGGGCAGCCGGGAAACTCCGCCACATAGGTGTTGCCAATGTATTGAAGATCCCTGATTCCGATTTCGCTGGTGTAGAAACCGTCGGTGGTCAGATTGCGGAGGAAGGAAAAGAAACTGATGCCTTGGCTTAGACCGGGGTCCGTTTCCGCGTTCCGTCGATATGCGATCAGATCCAGAATTTCGCGCTGCTTGGTCGCCGGGCATTTAAGATATACGTCACCATAACGGTCGCGACAGATCGCGTCGAGCCACATCATACCCCCGCCCAGCTTCAACTGATAGTCTTTGTTTTCGCTGGTGAGCAGGTCAATAAACTCCGGCGCGCCCGCTTCAATGGCGCCGCCCGAATGCTCATCAGGAGGGATGATCGTCTGGCACAGTGAACGCAAGGTCAGATATTGATGAGGGCTGAAGAATCTGGGAGAGTACTCGCCGCACGGTTCGCCGGTCTTCTCTTCGCGGACCTGATCGTGGGCGTGCTGAGCCGCCTGAAGCGGCGCCAGTTTCAGCGCCGACCCGGCAGTGACCACCGAGAGCTTTGCCAGAAGAGCCCGTCGCGAGATTGATTCAGTCATACTCCATTTACCCGGTGTCTGGCCGGCGTCCTCTTGGGACCACCGAAATAGGGGTTCATCGACGTCGCGCGCCGGCGCTACAGGTTTCCCTTCCGAGCCTCACTGAGCAAGTACTCGGAGGCTCGCCACGATAACGCTAAGATAGTCGCCGTGGGGTTCTTGTCGGGATTGGTGACGAAGCACGCCCCATCGGTCACAAACAAATTCTTCACGTTGTGTGCCTGACAGAATCCGTTCAGCACCGAAGTCTTTGGGTCCGAGCCCATGCGGACCGTGCCGACTTCGTGCGCGACACCAGTCTCGTAGAGGTATCCCCAAGGGCTCGCCGCTGAGCCGATTTCGCTGACGGTTTTCCCACCCGCTGCCTCGATGATGGCGTTGAACGTCTCGCGCATATCCTGGGCCATCCGGATGTCGTTTTCGCCCCATGCAAAATGGAAACGGAGCACCGGAATGCCCCACTGATCGACCGTGTTGGGATCGATCTCGCAGTAGCTCTTCTGGTTCGGGATCATCTCGCCGCGTCCTTCCACAGAAACGTGCGTGCCATATCTCTTCCGGCAGGCTTGTTTAAGCGGCCGGCCGTAGCCTTCAACTTCCTCGGAAATTCCGTGGAACATTCCGACGCTCGGCATGTTGCGGCCGCCGTAGACCTCGATGTGGTAGCCGCGCAGAAACTTGTTGCGCCGATCATACTTCCACCACGGCGTGTAAACGTGGACTGAACCGGTGCCGTCGTGGTTGTGGGGCGGAAGCTTCTCGAGTTGAGGGAAATATCCGATGACCCCTGACGACGGCGAGTCCATCAGGTATCGGCCAACGACACCCGAGGAATTCGCGAGACCGTTGGGAAACAGCGCGGACTTGGAATTGAGCAGCAGCCGCGCCGATTCGCAGGCGCTTGCGCCAAGCACAAAAGCGCGGGCGCGAACCTGTTGCTCGGTTCGCGTCGTCTTATCGATATAGGAAACCTTACACGCTTTGCCATCGTCGCCCACCAGGATCTCGCGCGCCATGGCGTTTGGAATAATCATCAGACGGCCTGTGGCGAGGGCAGCCGGTATCAAAGTTTGGCTCGAGCTGAAGTTGGAATTTGTTCCGCATCCCCTTTCGCACTGATTGCAGTAGTGGCATGGCGGTCGACCATTCAGTGTCCTAGTGATGATGGCGGCGCGTCCCGGGACGCATGGAATGCCGAGCTTCTTGCATCCCCTTTGAATCACGACATCCGAGCAGCGAGGATGGGGCGGAGGTTGGAAGATGCCGTCTGGCGCGCTCGGGATGTTCTCCTTGGTGCCGTAGGCACCGACGTAGGCATCTGATTTGTCGTAGTAGGGTTTGAGATCCTTGTAGGTGATCGGCCAGTCATAACCGGCGCCGTCGAGCGAGCGCCCTTTGAAGTCCGCCTCGGCCATGCGCAGCCAAACGCGCGTGAAATGGTTGGTTCGACCTCCCAAAATTCGTGCCCGGTCCCACCCAAAAGGGGAACCCGGTGCGTTGACATACGGCTCGCCGGGAATATTCCCCGAGATGAAGGCCACGTCAAGTTCCCGGCTGCCGGATGCATCGTAGCCGCTCCCACTGATTCCAGCGCCGCGGTGAGGAAGCTGATAAGGCCAAAGGTGCTCACTGAAGTGCTTGGCGGGATCGAGCAGCGGTCCGGCCTCGAGCATCACGACCTCGAGGCCGCCTTCGGTCAGGACTTTCGCAGCCGCGCCGCCCGCTGCTCCCGAGCCAATGATACAAACTTCGTAGACTTTTGGGGAGCGACTAAGTTGGGTCACGTCTGTTCTTAGCACGCTTTCGCTTCGAAGTTATCGTTCAGTGGGAGTTCCACACATTTCACTCATCGCCCACTCAACGGCCGCCACGCTCCCGGACAGAAGGCAGCCGGGGCTTCTTGAGATGTTTGGTGAGCACTATGACGTAGCGGAATCCCAAGCCTTGATCGACTGTGCCCAATCCTCGGCATTGAAGAGGACCACGAGAACCAGAATACGTAAGTAGCCAGCAGAGCTCCGTGGCCGTGGAAACAAGCCGAGATACCGAACTTTGTTCCGCGCCAGCCCCTAATGGTCATACGTCGAGCTGGCCCTGCCTAGAACTTAATATAGACGCCGAATTGGACGGTGCGAGGCTGCTGTTGTGATTCGGAGTGTCCGAACAGTGAACTTGCCATGTCGCTCACAGGCAAGCCCAGATTCACCCGGTTAAACAAATTAAAAAGATCGGCGCGGAATTCTAATGACGCTCCCTCGTGAGTGAACCAAGGTATGCTGGTGGCTTTGGCAAACTCGGTGTTGAAGTTGATCAGCCCCGGCCCGCTAAATGTGTTGCGCCCAAGATTACCTTCTTGTCCCAAGGGCGGCGCAGGGAACTGCGACGCCGTGAAGAGACCTGTGAGAAATGCGCTTCGGCCAACCGACAGGTGATTCCCGAAAGCGGGCTGGTTGGGAAAGTCGTAGCTGGTTCCGTCCGCATTGTAATCGCAGCCCTGGTTGGCCACGATGGGGGTGGAGGAATCCCCCGGAACCTGATGCACGGGCTCAAACGGGGCGGAACAATACACCGAGAAAGGAAGTCCGCTCTGAAAGATACCTATCTCCTCCATACGCCAGCCCGCCAGCAGTTTGGATCTCAGCCCCCCTTTCCATAGGTCCGGCACGATGAATGTGCTGTCCAGCGAAACACGCTTGGCGACGCTAAAATCCGAGAGGCCGTGCTGAGAGGCCGGATCGAGCGGGTTGACGACGTTTCCGGAATTGACAGCGCCGGTGCCAAAGCTGCTGTTGTCGTCGGTAGCCTTCCCCACGGTGAAGATGCCGGTCAGCGACCAACTGCGGCTGTAGCGTTTGCTCACCATGAAGGAGGCATAATTGCTGTCGGATACACCGGCGTCGTAACTGTAATTGACGGAACCGAAGTAGGGATTCAAACGCTTCAGTGTTCCGTTGTTGATGATGAGGTCATCAGGAAAGCGGTTGACGTTGGCTATCATAAGCAGATTGCCCGAGTGTGTCCCGTAGTAGTCTCCCTCCAGCAGAAGATCGTGCCCCATCGTGTGCTGCACGCTCACCATCCACTGCTGGGTCGTGGGAGGAGAAATATTCGGCTGCACGCCCTGAGCCGCAACCGAAGTCCCTACCAGGCCCCCTCTGGGGTTCGCCTGAACAGTGAAGCCAGGCGGCGGAAGGAAGTTCGGGCCCAGCACATAACTGAAGTTCTGCGGACCTGCTGTGCTATAGACGCTGGGTACTGCCCAACGCGGAGGATTCGTCTCGCTGCGATAGGCCTCGTTGCCGTAGCGATCATAGAAAATCCCATATCCTCCGCGCAGGGCGGTCCTTCCGTCACCAAAAACGTCCCATCCGAAGCCGATCCGGGGAGCGGCCCCGCCGACAACATTGGGGGTTTGATATCCGTTACCGTAGTCCTTTATACCACCATTGGCAATTTGCTCGGCAAAAGTCTGGCCGGACCCCGGAGCGAATTTCGGAATGGAGACGCCGTTGTTCTTGAGAGAGCCGAGGTGCCCGAAGTAGTCGTAGCGGAACCCGAGGTTCAGAGTGAAACGAGGGGTAACTTTCCAGTCGTCCTGAATGAACGGGCCAAAGTAAAAGATGCGCTGCATCAGATAATCATAGGACGTTCCCCCGGTGGTCGTGTCGACAGTTGGCCCGGACTGAAAGTAAGGCTTGCCCTGGGCAAAGTCCAACAGGTTGGCGAAATAGAAAGAAGGGCGCTTGTCGTCATCCGTAAAGTTGTCGAAGTCCGTCTGGTGGTCCAAATCGACGCCCACCCGCATGTTATGACTCCCGTGCATCCAGGAAAGCGTGTCGTGCCAGTTGAAATCATTCTCAGCCCAGGGCAGGCCTCCCCAGATGCCGAGTCCGGCTATTCCGGTAGGATAAGAGGTCGGCAGGTTCGGCGCGTTATTGATAAAATTCCCGGTCGTTCTCAGATAGGTCACCGAGGCTTCGTTGAGCAATGACTGAGAAATGGTATGGATCCAGTTCAGTTTGGGAAGCCACGAAACCTCCCTGGTGGTCAACCAACTGTTCGGGCGAATATTATCGATCGCGTCGGTCCCCGTGGTGTTGTAGCTGCTGAGATAAATTCGATCTCGATCCGAATTGAAATTGTGGTCGAGGCGAAAATGCCACTGGTCGCCGTTCCGCGGGATGACGTTGTTCGCGATTGCCGTTCCGGCGGCGGGAAGGTCGGCGGGAAAGGCGGTGGCGGGAAAATAACCCGGGCTCTGCGCCTCGAGCTGGGCCACCGTCAAGAGACCCTGCGTCGGAGAAACTTTCGGCGGGTCCTGCTGGAAGAACGTGGTTGCAATATTGTTCGGAAAGGTGTTTTCGACAAACGAGGCGAACTGGGGAGTTTCAACCGTGCTGATCTGTGTATCCACCCGCGAGCTGCGCATAAAAAACAGGGAGCCGAAGAAAAATGTCCTGTCCTTGATGATGGGGCCGCCCAGCGACCCTCCGAATTCATTTCGTCGGGTTGTCGGCAGAGCCCCCGTCTGAAAAACGGTCCGGCTGGTGAGATCGTTATCGGTGTGAAACTCGGAGAGGTTTCCGTGGAATTGGTTGTCGCCGGCCTTGGTGAAAATCTGAACGATCGCGCCGCTGCCGCGGCCTACGTCGGCAGAAAAGTCAACGGCCGTGATTTTCATCTCCGAGACGGTGTCGGGCTCCGGCTGGATGACGGCGGTTCCGCCCATGGAAACCACATTAACGGGAGAGCCGTCGACGTAAAAGAAATTCGTTTCGTACCGTTTGCCCGCGGCGTTAATGTCAGGATCCACCTCCGTTCCGAAGTTATCGGCGGTGGCCGTGGCCGTGTTGCCTAAATCAGTGCCTGTCCCGGTGATGCCCGGGGCAATTGCAGCGAGACCGGTGTAGATGTTTCTCTGGGAAATGGGAGCGTCGCTGATGCTCGTCGTGCCGACCGTGCGAGAGTCCTCGGTCTTGGCTGTCTCCACCGCCGTGGCCGTCGCTTGAACCGAGACGGTCGTGGTCTGGGTACCGACCTTCAGGCCTGGATTCACAGTCCTGATCTTGTTCGGTTCCAAAACAACATCGGTTTGCGTCCACATCTGGAAACCCCGCGATTGGACGTCCACCCGATAGGTGCCGGGGGGGAGTGCCGGGACTCGAAAGGACCCGCTCGTCGTGCTCACCCCTTGATACCTGACGTTCGTGGCCTGGTTGATCACCACGACCGTGGCGCCCGGGACTGGCGCTCCGGATTGATCGCTGACGGTGCCCTCAATGGCGCTCGAAAACTGCGCGCGTGCCGGCGACACCAGACCGATTCCGTACAAACCGACCGTCACCAACAACACAAGGACTCTCCGGGTTATTTGCGACTGGGAGTTCATGGCAGCTCCTTTCCCGAAATGACTTGAGATGGCGACCCTCGACTAATCACGATCCGGGAGTGTTCTTTCTCCCGATTCAATTCTTCGGCTTGCACCTGCCTGACTTCTGCAAGGAGATTCTTGCTTTCCTGGTTCTTGCCCATGGTGCTATACAAGAGCGCCAACTGGTACTCGGCGGGAACGTATTTCGGTGCCAGCCGCAGGCATGACTCGAGATTCTGGATCGCCAGCGCCGGATTCGGGTCCAGCATCGTGTAGTATTTGGAGCGCAGATAGTAAGCGCCCGGAAAGTGTGGATTCAACTGAATGGCCTTCTCGATCGCCTGCCGCACTCGATTGGCAGCCTGGCCCTTCAGCCCTTGATGTTGTGCCATCCGGAAGAGGGCGAAGGCGTAGTAGTAGTTCAGATTGAAATCACTTGGAAACCTCTTGATGCCCTCTGCATAAGTTCTCACCGCCTCGTCGAAACGGTCCATTCCGGTAAGCGCCACCGCAACTCCGAGGAAAGCCTCCTTGTTGTCACTCTGCAACTTCATCGCGGACTCGAACGCCGCTTTGGCTTCTTCCCGCTTCCCAAGGTTCGCGAGAATTGCTCCTTGTTGAACTTTCAACCGGTAGGAATGCGGGACGTGTTCGAGACCTACCTTGACCACATCCAAGGCCAGGGCACTGTTTTCATACCCGATGCACAGAGTGCTGTAATCGAGATAGTTGTCTTCGCGATCCGGTGCGAGATCCACCGCTTTTTTAAAAGCGTCCAGCGAAAGCTGAATGTTTCCGGTGTCCTCAGCCAGGTGCCCGAGCAGGTTCAAGGGATCGGGTTCGGGCTCACGGGCCGTGAGATCCTGCAATATTTGCAACGCATCACTCGAGCGTCCCGTTTTGGAAAGTGCATAAGAGCGCAGATAGTCCAGATTGGGTAAACCGGGATCCAGGTCTCTGGCTTTCCCAAAGTCCTCTAAGGCCGGCTCGTAGTGGCCTAAGAAGCAATACAGCCGTCCAGCCTCAAACCATTGTTTTGCTGACACGCCTTTAACCCGGTCCAGTTTGGCCAGTACCGATTCGCTCTTCAGTTCCTGATTCGCATTGTAGAGGGACTGCGCGAACGACAGAATTGAATCGGCATATTGAAATGCGAGGTCGCCTGACTCCTCGAAGAATTCCACCGCTTCGGGATATTGGCCGTTTCTTTTGGCGATCATGCCCAGGAATAGGAAGGGTGAGGGACCGTTTACTGGGTTTCGGCTGAGTTCTTCAAATTGCGCTTTGGCCAGGTCGTATTTTCCGGAGTTGAAATACGTGATCCCGAGGTTCCTTCTGGCAGGCGTAAATTGCGGGTTGCTGCTGAGCGCCTTGAGAAAATATGCCTCGGCCTGCTGTGTGTCGTCCTTCAAGCAATAAGTGTTGCCTATCGCGTTTAAAAGAATGGCATTTCTGGGGTCCACGCGGATTCCCCGCTCGAATGTCTGGATGGCGTCGTCCAGACGCCCCTGCTGCACAAGATCCATCCCGCTTTTGTAAAGAGATTGGACCGGGGGTGGGGATGAACTCTCCTGAAGCACTCCGGATTGCGCGTGGAGATGCGAGGAGCAAGCCAGCACTAAGGACAGGTAAAGCGAGATTGACTTCCAGACCCGGTGTCTGTTTGTGGCGAACAGCCTGACCGTTGGGCGCACGGAAGGAAGCTTTCGAAGTTCTGAGGAGTTCGTGTGTCCGAGTGCTTGAATTGAATAACCGATAGACATTATCGGGTCCAATCGGCGTAGGATCTCGGCATATGTGGACTCTGGCGACGTCGAAATTTGAGCACTCACCAGAAGGCGGCGCTACCGCCACCAGCCCTTATACGCGCAACGATCTAGCATGTCAAGCGATTTTTGAGTGCTCGGAATACCAATGCGTAAGATGGCTCAGCCGTCGAGGCGGCCGCCGTCGGCCAAGCCAAAAAGTTTGACATTTTTCGCCGTCTAGGGTAACCAGTAGGATCTGAGCACTCAGATGGCAAGGCCGAACGAGAATGGCTACACTCCTCACCCCGCCCAAACCGCTCGTCAAAGAGTCCCTCGCGGTGGCTCTCCGTGAAAAAATTGTTAGCGGCGTAATCGAACCCGGTGAAGTCATTGTGGAAGGCAAGTGGGCGACGCACTTTGGAGTCGCGCAAGGATCCGTACGGGAGGCGCTGAATATTCTTGCCTCCGAAGGGTTTGTGCAAAAGACCCACGGTCGCCGGGCGCGGGTCACGAATTTTGCGCGCGAGGATATCGCCCAGATTTACCAACTTCGCGGGTCTCTGGAAGGTCTGGCAGCCCGACTAGTCGTTGAACAGCGGAAGGGCTTCAGCGCAATTGAGAAGGCCTGGGACGACATGCAGCAAGCCGCGGCTGCTGGAGATATCAAGGGACTTACCGATGCCGATTTGCGGTTCCACTTGACGCTGTGCGACCTTCCCGGTAACCGCTTCTTGCAGGAGCACGCGCGCCGGCTGCTAATTCCTCTGTTCGCATTCGTTCTGATGCGCGTTCACACCAACCAGCGTGGTTCCAAGCCGTGGAACAACAGTATCGGTCTCCACGGTCGCATCCTAGCCGCCCTTCGGCTTGGGGATCCATTCCTGGCTGAGCAATTTGTTGTCCGGGCCACCCGTGATTTTGCGCTTGTTGCCTACGATGATTGGGAATTGAAGTCAGGGGCCGGCCCTTCGCTTCCTTAAAGCCTTTGTGCCAGTCCCTGATTCGTGCTGTGTTACGGAGTGTTACGGTGCCACAGGCGGGTGCTCTCCTTGCCGGAAAAGTGATTTTCTTGACAGGCGGTGCGAATGGGATTGGCCGCGAGTGCGCTCTCGCTTACGCGCGCGACGGCGCGCACGTCGTGATTGCTGACAACCAACATGACAACGCACGCGAAACCGTTGTCGAATTACAGGTTCCCGGACTAGCCGTGCAATGCGAGCTCAGCGACGGCGCCTCGGTCGAGGCCGCGATTCAGAAGGCGGTATCGGAGTTTTCTGCCATTGATGCCATCCACAACAACGTGGGCATCGCCAGTCCTTCGAAACCACTCCACGAAACTACGGAAGAAGAGTGGGAACAACTTCAGCGGGTGAATGTCAAAAGCGTGTACTGGACCACGCGGTTCGGGTTGCAGCTCCTCGCCGCGCGACGAGGTTCGATACTTAACACGGCCAGCATGGTGGGCCTCATAGGGCAGTCCAACCACGCCGCTTACGTCTCCACGAAGGGCGCGCTGATCGCGCTCACCAAAGCCATGGCCCTCGACTACGCGCCGCTCGGGATACGCGTCAATGCCATCTGTCCTTCGGCGGCCTGGACGCCGCTGCTCCGTCAGTGGGCTAGCGAGCAGCCCCACCCGCCAGGGATCCACGACTATCTGAACGAGATTCACCCGCTTGGTTTCTGCCCCGAAGCCGACGTGATCGCGGATGCGGCTACGTTCCTACTCTCAGATAAGGCGCGTTTCATAACCGGTTGTATCCTGCCCGTGAGCGGAGGAGCGGAGCTGGGTTACCGGCGGTGAAGATAGCTCGACTGCATTCCGGGACCGTATGAGTTCGTTTGCCATCGATCGCTTCAGCAGCCACGACGCTCGCTTTACGCTCGGACCCGGTGAAGGATCAGACGCTGTTCATTCTAGTCCCCAATATTCCTTTGCCGTCACCCGCCTGTACTCCGCGCGAGGTCTCACCGGAACAGGATTAACGTTGACACTGGGGGCAGGCAATGAAGTTGTGTGCCGGATTATCGACTTGATGGCTCCGGAAATTGTGGCGCGGGACATTGAAGAACTCATGGCCGGTTTCGGCGGGACATTCCGGGCGATTGCCGACCATCACCAGCTTCGCTGGCTCGGCCCGCATAAGGGAGCCGTACACTTGGCGCTTGCCTCGATCACGAACGCCTGCTTCGATCTCTGGGCCAAGGTGCGGGGCGTGCCGCTCTGGCGGCTCTTGCTTGAGTTAGGGCCCCGCCAGGTCCTCGCCCTGCTTGATCTGAGTTATCTGGAAGACGTGCTAACCGAGACGGACGCGCTCGAAATACTTCAGTCTCACTGTGCGAATCGCCCCTCGCGTGAGCAGGTCCTCAGGACAGGTTATCCGGGTTACGACACATCGGTGGGGTGGTTCCATTACAACGACGAGCAAATTCAGGAGAAGGCGCGTCGCGCACTGGGACAGGGCTTCCGAGCTTTCAAATTAAAAGTGGGCGCGCCCGATAGTAATCGTGATCTGCGCCGAGCGCGTGCGCTGCGCGACTCTTTGGGTCCGGAGGCTTGCATCATGTTGGACGCCAACCAGCAATGGACGCTTCCGCAGGCTAGACAGGTCTGCCGCGAACTCGCTTCCATCTCGCCTTACTGGATCGAAGAGCCGACTCATCCTGACGACCTGCTTGCACATCAAACCCTGGCCCGCGAAATTGCGCCCATCCCACTAGCCGTGGGCGAGCACATCCCCAATCGGGTGGTCTTCAAGAGTTATCTGCAAACCGGCAGCGCGGGTATTATCCAGGTGGATTGCACGCGGGTTGGCGGAGTGAGCGAATTTCTCACTGTGAGCCTGCTGGCGCGTAAATTCGGAGTGCCGGTGGTGCCACACGTCGGCGATATGGGTCAAATCCATCAGCATCTGGTTTTGTTCAATCATGTCGCGATAGGACACCCGGTGGTGTTCCTGGAGCACATCCCTCATCTTCGGCAGTGCTTTGTCTGTCCGGCCCAAGTCCGAAACGGAGTCTATGAAACCCCCCAGGAACCCGGCAGCAGCTCCGACCTGAATGAGCAGGGCTGATCTCTACCCTGCCTCCGAAGCCCAAAATGAAAAGGAGTGAGATCATGAACGACACGAGCCGGAACTCAGACGGCCCAGCTCAACCCGCGCGGCGTGAATTTCTGGAACGCAGCACGCTAGGTACTGTCGCCTGGGCAATGGCCGGAGCCCTCGGGAGCAGCTCTTTGAGCGTGGGAACTCAGGTATCGCCAGCGGGCAAGAAGACGCGAATCCTCCGAGCGCATGTCGGCGATGGCATCCGCCTTCCGAATTGCAGTGGCGACGTCTGGACAACCACGTGGGCGGATGACGACCATCTCTACAGCGTCACCGACGACACTACAGGCTTCAACAAGGCATGCAACAGTAATCTTGCGGTTCACCGTATCACGGGGGGACCTCCTCTCAATATCCAAGGGGAAACCGTGAATGCGATGGCGGAGTTCGGAAAGGCAGCCGAACTGAAGGAAGACGGTGCCTCATGGAAAGCTTCGGGCCTTACGTGCGTCGACGGAGTGCTCTACCTCGCTGCGAGCCGCCATTACTACGACGGGGTAGGCGACACGAGCACGGACAGCGCCCGCCATTTTTGGATTCAGGAGACTTGGGACGCCAGCATCATCAAATCTACTGACCATGGCAAGACATGGACTGAGGCTCCAAGGCTGGGCAAATCCATGTTCCCCGGCCGCGTCTTCAGCAACCCTTTTTTCGTTCAATACGGAAAGGACGGAAAGGGCGAGAAGAATGGCGCCGACCAGTATGTGTACGCCGTTTCCAACGACGGCACCTGGAACAACGGCAACTGGATGACGCTGGGTCGCGTTTCGCGCGGGCTCATCGAGCGTTTAGACGCGGGGGATTGGGAGTTCGTCCACGGGTTCGACGACAAGGGTGAGCCCATCTGGCGGCCGCGTCACGAGAACGCGCTGTACATCTTCCGGTCTCCGGGCCGCGCCAGCATGACAGGAATCCACTACATCGCTCCGCTCGATCTCTATCTGATGCCTCAGTGGCACTACTCTCACCTTGATGATCCCAAGCGCCGCTGGAAGGTAACCACTTGGGACTTCTTTTCCGCGCCCGCCCCGTGGGGACCTTGGACACTGTTTCACTCCCAGGACTTCGAGCCCCAAGGCTTCTACAATCCCAGCATCCCGAGCAAATTCATCAGCGAAGACGGGCGCAGATTCTGGATCTTTGTCGCAGGAGATTTTACGTCATATGAACAGCCCGTGAATTTCTACGGCTTGAACATGGTGCCTGTGACTCTGGAGGTTGATGCCTCATAATGGCGGAACACTTCTGGCTGGGCATGTTGATTGTGTTCGCGGCGGGCATTCTGAACGGGAGTTTCACGCTCCCCATGAAGTACGCACGGAGTTGGACTTGGGAGAATATCTGGAGCGTGTACTCAGTGTCGGCAATGCTTGTGATGCCGTGGATCATCGCGATTAACTTCGTGCCGAACCTCTGGCAAGTCTACCACGGCCTCAACTGGCGTGCGGTTGTCTATCCGGCGCTGTTTGGACTTCTTTGGGGGATCGCACAAACTACCTTCGGTCTCTCAATCAATGCTGTTGGAATGGCCATGGCCTTCGCTATTGTCTGCGGGCTCGTATCTCTCACCGGCTCTCTGGTTCCCATCCTCGCCTTCAATCCAGCGGACCTCCTTCAGCCGCTCGGACTGACGATGCTTTTGAGTTTGCCCGCGCTGCTACTGGGACTGGTCTTCTACGCTAAGGCGGGTAGGCAGCGTGAGAACGAGCAGCGGGCGTCAGCATCCGGCGCCAAGCGGCAAGGAATGAGCTTCAAGACGGGTCTGGCGCTCTGCGTCTTCACGGGTATATTCGGGTCCGCCTGGAATCTTGGGTTTGTGTTCAGCGGCGACACACTACGCCGGAGCACGGAATTGGGTGCACCACCGTCGACGGCCACTTATGCCGCCTGGGCCTTGGTTCTGTCGGGTGGTTTCCTACCCAATATTCTCTATCCAGCCGGCCTATTGTGGCGTCGGCGGACTTGGCCGTTATTCGGAAAAAGACACTGGCCGAGGGAACTCGCGCTTGGCCTGATGATGGCGCTCTTGTGGCTCGGCGCAATTCTTGGTTACGGGATTGGGGCAACCTTCGTCGGCAAGTATGGAACGTCTGTCGGGTTTGCACTCTATATCGCTACCTCGATTCTGGCTTCAAATGCAATTGGGGCGCTGACAGGAGAGTGGAAGGGATCGTCTTCCAGGACGCGGAAGCTCCTGGCGGTTGGCATTTCCTTAATCTTAGTCTCAGTGGCGATTCTTAATTTAGGGGGTGTCTTCAGCCGAAGCCCGTGAAGGGGAAGTGTTGCAAATAGGAGTCAGGAGGCAGAGTAACGCACATGTGAGGCTAAGTGGGTCAGGCGGCCTCAGCCCGAGGGCTAAGTTGATGAAACTTGACCTGCCCCCAATCTCTGTACCAATCATAATGTGAGTTCCGGGGTCACATCCCTCCACTCTACCCAAGGTCGCGTGGGTTGTTTGCAACACTTCCGTTTTGAGCGGCCTCCGAGAGTAACGTCGGCGTCATGTTCCACTCTCAGGTCCAAACGCCGGTCTAACCTTCCTGCGTGCTCCGACCAGGCCACTGCAAGTGCCGTCGAAGAAACTCGAAAGTCCCGACGCCGTGGATGGCGTGGGGACCATTCCACCATTCGATGGCCGTGTTCTGGGGAATGCCCATTTCGGCATAGAACTGCCGCACCCGCGCGTACTCGGAGGCGACCCACTCGTCCGGAGCCACGCCATCGTCATGCCCTCGCTCCACCATGAACGGGCGAGGCGCGATGAGCATGGCCAGTTCGGCGTAGTTGACGACGTTGGCGAAGTCGAATTCGTACATGTCATATTCGGGCAGAAGAAGGTAGCTGTACGGGGATTCGACGCTGGTAGTCTTCCAGACCCACTCATTGAAATCAGCAGTACAAATCGAGGCAGTATAGCGCTCCACGAATGGCGGCACGCGCACGGCCGTCTTCCCGCCATAGGAGATCCCGTAAAAGGCGATTCGCTTGGCGTCAACGTAGGGCTGCCCGGAAAGCCATTCCAGCACTCTTTCGTGCTGCCCGATGATAAACGAGAACAGCGCCAGTTTGAGCGGGTGAGCCAGGCGCTGGATGATGCGAAAGTTGTCCTCGCCGATATACGGGTTCTGCGGCGCAAAAGTGACGAAGCCCTCGTGCGCCAGTTCCACCGCGAAGTGATGCATGTAGCCGTCGGGAGCCCCGGGGTCCGCCGCCTCGGAAGGACGCCCTTCGAGACCGTGTTGGCACACGACCACAGGCCGTCGCTCTCCGGGCTTGATGTTCTTGGGCAAGACCAAGATGCCGTAAGCGAGCACGTCGGGCCAGACATCGAGACAAACATCATATCCGGCAAGATCGGGCGTCTCGTAGACGAGCCGCGTGCGTGGGTTCGGTGGTATTGTGGCTGCCGGCCTGCGACCGATGACTTCCTCCCACACATACTCGCGCTGCCGCTTCGTCGTCTTCTTCCACTGCTCGATTGAAGTGCGGTCAGCGCCGGCCCAGAAGTCCGCGCGGCGGCGCGGCGAGAGGCGGATCAGGCCCTGCGTGAAGGCAACCATCTGGTCGAACTGGCGATGCAACCGGGGCCGGGGATCGGAGGTCCCCTGCGGCTCAATGAGATGTTGTTCAGAACGGTGCAACGATCGTTTGACCCCGAGCGATCGCAGGAATGCAGCCAAGGCCTTCTCAGACCCTGGGGGACCCTGTCCTCCATTGCTAACCACGAGCTGCAGCTGACCGGTGGCCTTCAACTGTGCGAAAAGCGGGCGCGCGCGCTCCACCTCTGCTTGAACGTCCTCAAGAGACGGCGTCACCAGTTTGCCGTTCGGGCAAGCGCTGTTAGCGTGGGTCTTCTCGGGCGTGGGCACGGCCTCCACGTGGGGCCCGGCACAGGCCTCCACAATAAGAGCTCGCGGAGCGACCATGCCTGCAATTTCCGCGTCTCCGAACTTGAGTAGTACTCCCCACAGATCCCGGTAGATGGGTTCCTTCCACAGTTCCTGCCGGGATTGGAAATAGCCGCTCACCGCCGCTGCTCGGATGCGATTGTCGAGGGCCGCTGCATAGAAGGCCAGAAGTCCCCCCTCGCCATAACCGAACACGCCCACCGGGAGCAGATCGGCCTTGTTTTTCCCGTCCAACCAGTCGACGGCCGCCAGGATCTTTTGCACTTCGAATCCAATGATGTGGCGTCCTACCTCAAACGCCATGCGGTAGATCCACTCACGGTGCGGTTGGTTCGTCATCGTGATGCCGTTGATTCCTGACCAGTCGTCCCCACGATTGATCAGCACCGGCACGATTACCTGGCAGCCGTTCTCCGCCAGTCTCCTCGCAAACTGAGCTGCAGGGAGAACCCCGGGCGCCAGGCCAACGAGCGCCTCAGGAGAGCAATCCGCGTCGGGCACCGCGACCACGCGAGCGACCGCGGCGGACAAGGGTTCCAATAGCAAGCCTTCCCCCTCCAACGGGCTGTAGTCGCCGACCTCCGAGTCGCAAACCGTCCATCGCACGGTATAGGTCTTGAACCTTGATCCGCCGGCTATTTCGGGGACCGTCGTCGTCGCGGCCACAACCTGGAGAACAGGCTGCGGCACCCGGCGATCAACCGCGCCGATGAGCTTCCGAAATTGCTCTCGTTGAGGCGCGATGGACTCTTCATAGTCCCGGGCGGATCTGAAATCGCGATTCCAGAGACCAGGCCGGTTTTCGAAGGATTCCGCCGTGGCGCGCAGCAGATGCTTGTGAATACCATCCACCATCTCCGCCGCGAGATCCCCGGTTGCGGTAAGCGGTGTCGTTCCGGGCAGAGTGCTGGGTGCCGAAGTTGTGGGTCTCTGGACGGAGACCGGCCGGGCCGAATCACTTTCGGCCGAGGAATTCCAGCCCTTTCCATCCTTTGCGAGACCGAGACCCAACGAGAGTCCCACCGAACTGCCCAGAAAGCCGCGTCTGCTGGTCTTCTTCACGCTTTCACACTCCTTGGCGGTGGCGGTTCATTCGTCGTCCAATAGGGCTTGACGCGCCGCACTGAAGTGATATATCAGGGTTCACTCAAATGATCCAAGCGCAGAGTCTTGGAGGACGCGGACCCGGCAGAAGGAGGGAGTGAGGATGCGACGAAGAAGTTTCCTGGAAAGCTCGATTGCGGCGATCAGTGGATTCTCTCCGGTCCTCAGGACGAAGGCCGGTTTCGTCAGTGCAGCAGCCGGCCCTGCGGATGAAGAACCCTGTTCTGAGAGCCGGTACAAGGCGCTAAACGCCCGTCTGGATCGTGGGGCTATGGAGCACGGGTGGGCTAGAACTGTGGATCCTGATTATCAGCACGCTCCGCAGTCCGCCATTGACGCGTTCAGAGACCTGAAGTTCGGAATCCGCATCCATTGGGGCTTATACTGCCTGATCGGCAGCCACGAATCCTGGGGCCTGGCGGGGGCGAACCAGCAATTCTGGAGGATCTACAACGTGCTCTACCAGCTGTTCAACCCCACCGAGTTCGACGCTGACGCCTGGATGGACCTGTTCCGCCGCTGCGGGATCAAGTTCTTCACCTTTACGACCAAGCACCACGATGGATTCTGCATGTGGCCAACCAAGGTCGGCCAGCAGTCACCCGCGCTCACGGCCGAGGCGTTCAACCGAGGTTGCGAACGCACCACTACGGTGACCAACAACTACAGCATCATGGACGGGCACTATCGGCGGGATATCGTGGGGGCCCTCGTGAAAGCCGCCCGGCAAAGGGACGTCAAGGTCGGGCTCTATTACTCGCACGTGGATTGGCACGATCCGGCATTTGCGTGGGACCCGTTCCACTACCAATACGATCCCGACTTCACCAGGCAGAGTGATCCCGGACGCTGGCAGACCTTCATTGATCATGAGCGGGAGCAAGTGCGGGAGCTGACGACGGAATACGGTCCCATCGACGTGCTCGATTTCGACATCGGCTGGCCCGAAGCGGCGGCCCGAGAGATCGCAGATATTGCCAAGATGGCCCGGAAGCTGCAACCGAATATCATCATGCGTGATCGCGGCATTGGGGCATACGGCGACTATCACACGCCCGAAAGAGAGATCCCAGGCGGGCCTTCACGCGATCTGTGGAAAGTAATCTATCCGTGCGGGACCTCCTTCTCCTATATTCCGAGCGACGACTACCGCCCTCCGGAATGGATCCTGGAGAGTCTGATTACGGTCGTCGCCAAGGGCGGCAATTTCGAGGTCGGCTTTGGTCCCATGCCGAACGGGACCTGGGCTCCGGAAGCCGTGGAGCGACTGGAATACGTCGGTGAATGGCTGCGAGTCAACGGTGACGCGATTTACAACACACGATCCCCCGAGGTCTTCCACGAAGGAGACGACATCTGGTTCACCGCCAGCAAGGATGGCCGAACCGTCTATGCCATCAGCCTGAAGTGGCCGGGGAGCCAGTTCGCGGTGCGCTGGGTGAGGGCAGTCGAGGGTTCTGCGGTTCACATGCTCGGTGTTCAAGGATCTTTGAACTGGCAACGGAACGGTGATTCCCTGGTGGTCGATATCCCCAATGAGATTGCGCAACACAAGCCCTGTCGTCAGGCCTACGCCTTCAAGTTCCAAGTCGAACCGAGTTAGTCGGGGGTATACTCCGTTCCGTCCCGGAACAGATGAGCTGGACCGCACCGTGAAATTCCGCAGGAAGGACCCCGCGCTGATCTCGCGTAGGCGCACCCTGCACGATCTGTGGCGATGGATGGTGCTTGACCGGGCCCTGCCCGTCGAGGGCGGTTCATCTGTTGCGATTCGACGCGGTTGCGCCGCCCTTGTACGGGCACCCAGTTTTACGGCCAAGTGATTTGTTCCACGACCGGTAGCGCGTCTTGCCGTGTCCGCCCGCATTTCGCTTGACCTTCCGAGCGGGGCGGGATACTACTCCTGGGTTGATCAGGCCGCAGGCCGTTAGGAAACCTGAAGGATGGCCTTGAAAAATAGGAATATGGTCCCGCTTATCCCCAGCACCAGCTATCCGCTGGATCGGGCTCAAAAGGAGAATCGATGCTGCGACGCCAGGACATTGTCTGTTGGGCATGCTGCTTCGCCATTATTGCCGGAGGAGGAGGGCTTGCCTCTGCGCTACGCCGGCCCGTGAAGTTCGCGCGGGCGCCCGTGGGGGAGTGCCTCGCCACTACCTCCGCGTTCGCGGGTTCGGCCGGCGCGACAATCCCCAGCCTGCCGAAACTGCGCATCCGCGCCGGCAATCGTCATCTGATCGAGGACGAAAACGGCAAGCCATTTTTCATGGCGGGAGTCTGCCCGCAGAGCATCCTTCATTGGTGCACCCCCGAACAAATGGAGGTGTATTTTGCCGACCGGGAGAAAAGGCATTTCAACTTTGCCTGGGTTGTGATCAATGCCTTTGACTCGCAAGGTAAAGACAGCTTGACGAACCCCACCGATGCCCGTGGTCACGCGATGTTGCTCCACGGCGCCAGTTGGGATCCGGAGAATTTGAACCCTGCCTACGTTGCCTCGGTTGACGCCATGGTGAAATCCGCAGCAGATGATGGCATCTATCTGTTCCTGGATCCGTTCAGTTCCGGGTATGCTCCCGGGCCCGCCGGCTTCGACCCTTCTCAGCATTCCCCGGAAGAAATGCGCCGCTGGGGTGAGTTTTGGGGCAACCGCTACAAGCATTATTCTCACCTCAATTTCGCCCTGGGAAATGACCGGCTGGTTTGGCCCCAGGTGGATCGCGTGGTGAACGGTCTCGAGAAGTACATGCCGGACCGGCTGGTGACCACGGACTGGGAAAACGGGCCGCCGGGTTGGACCAGCGATGGGACGGGGCCTCACCGCTTCTATGATGCCGGCCATCGCTGGGTCAATCTCGACGCTTGGTATGAATACCACGCCCCGCAATGGGCCACCTGGTATCACTACCACATGGTGAATCCGGTGATGCCGACTTGCATCTTCGAGACTCTCTATGAAGGCTTGTTGGCTGGGAGTCCACAGCATATCCGCACACCGCCCCAAATGATGAGGGAACAGGTTTGGGGGACGGTGTTGAATGGCGGCTCCGGTTTCGGCATTCTCGGCTCGCCGGACTGCACCGAGGACCCCCTACGCTGGCTGGGGAAAACTCCGGGTGTAAACGCGGCGGAGTACGCTACGACCTTCTTCACCGCCCGGCGCTGGTACGAACTTATTCCCGACTGGACACACACGTTTCTGCCAAGCCAATCGGGAACTCCGGGGAAGGACGATTTCGCTTACGTTTCCGCGGCGCTTACCGCGGATGGCTCCCTGGGCGTGTGTTATTACCCCGGCGAGAGCGGCATGGGGTTCCAGTTGACCGTCAACATGTCGAAGCTGGGGGGCGGCACTGGGAAGTCGCGGGCACGCTGGTACGACCCCACGAACGGCACCTACCAAATCATAGGCGGGATGGCGAATTCAGGTGCTCACGTCTTCACCACTCCCAACGCGAATAGCCAGGGGGCTGCGGATTGGGTACTGGTGCTCGACGCTGCCTCCCAGTGACGTCTCCCCTGGCCCCCCGCTCCCCGGCCCACACCCGCGGAGACTTGAATTTGGGGAGTCCATTCTCGGGCGCACCGCACCTCCCCAGAACGATGGTTTTCCTTCTCCTGGAGGAGAAGGTGACCGCGACCGGCGCTCTCACTAGCCGTCGCGGGCCGGACGAGGGGTCAGTTCCGCCGCCTCGACCACCGGCTGCCTGCCCCGCACAACCGCGGGTTGCCCGTTATTCGGCAAAGTAGATTATTTCTGCCCCATTGTTCAACCAGAGCCCCAGGTTGGGGTTCAGGATCGTCGAGAGCGCATGTAGCCGCGTTGCGACTCTGGCGAACGCAGGCTGTAGAGCACCGGCTGACCTTGACTGGTCAAGGTCAGGGAGTCCGAGTTTCAGTTTCGGACGGCGAGGTTTCCCGACGGGGAATTTTCTATTTCGTTTCGTGATCAGCCGCCTCCTAGCGGCTGGCCACGAGGGTACGGCGGGTTAGGCTTGGTCTAAGGAATGGGTCCCCCGGTTCCCATCCAGGTGGGTTCTTTCCGAATGCCCCGTGATACGACAGAGCAACACCGGCGAGGTAGACTGTACCTACGATGGCACATTATTCTGTCGCAATCTTCGATCTTGGTGGCGTGGTGATCGATTGGAATCCACGTTACCTGTACCGCAAGCTGTTCAATGGCAACGAAACAGCGATGGAATACTTCCTTTCTGCCGTTTGTACATCGTCGTGGAACGCGCAGCAAGACGCCGGGCGGTCGTTTGCTGATGGTTGCGATTCCCTTAAGCGACTTCATCTCGGCCAGGCGGAGCTAATTGATGCATGGTTCCAGCGATACGAGGAAATGCTGGGGGGAGAGATCCCGGGCACAGTCGATATTCTCCGAGAATTGCGGTCGCGGAGTGTACCTATCTATGCGCTTAGCAACTGGTCGGCAGAGACGTTCCCCATTGCTGTCAATCGATTCGAATGCTTGAGCTGGTTTAACGGCGTGTTGCTTTCTGGAGAAGTGAGGTTGTTGAAGCCAGAGCGGCGTATTTTTGAGACTTTCCTCGACACTTTTCGAATCGAGCCTAGTCGCGCTATTTACATTGACGACCGCAGCGAGAACGTCGAAGCGGCCGTCGAACTTGGTATGTGCGGCATCGTGTTTAGAGATTCTGGTGCACTTCGAGCGGAATTGACACGAGCAGGGTTGATTGTCGATTAATGCTGGGCACGCTGCTGGACTGTTTATCTAGCATGCGAGTGCAGTCCCTTGCGCGGCGACAATCAAAGTGAGACTCGGCGTCAATGTGGATGAAACGGCGGCGGGTGTGAACCGAAGTCGCGATTAGGATGGCAGTATGCGTTTCTTGGCCCTGCTGGTGGTTCTCTGCGGAACGGCTGCTCCGGCGTCCCCGCAGGCCGACGAACATCTGGACTGGACGACTCCCATTGCGCCGTTCCGGATCGCCGATAACCTCTATTACGTGGGGAGCCGCGATCTCGCTTCTTACCTGATCGTTACGCCTGCGGGAGACATCCTGATCAATTCAAGCCTGGAGAGTTCCCCGGCCCTGATCCGCAGAAGCGTCGAGCAGCTGGGACTCCATTTCAGCGATATTCACATTCTTCTGATCAGCCACGCGCACTTCGACCACGATGCCGGAAGCTCCGAAATCAAGCGCATGACGGCCGCGCAGTATATGGTCATGGACTCCGACGTGCCCGTCGTCGAAAGCGGTGGGGCGAAGGACTTCTTCTATCCCGACCACCCATATCCGCCGGCAAAGGTCGATCGGGTGCTGCATGATGGCGACAAGGTCCAGCTTGGCGGGTCAGTGCTGGTCGCGCATAAGACTCCGGGGCATACCCGGGGGTGCACCACCTGGACGATGCGCACCACCCAACAGGGCAAGCCGGTGAATGTCGTCATCGTGGGGAGTTGGAACGTGAATCCCGGCTTCCGCCTAGTCAGTCGGCCAGGAAAGCCGGCCTCGTATCCCGGCATTGCCGATGATTATCGAAAGACCTTTGCGGTGCTGAAGGGCTTGCCCTGCGACATCTTCCTGGGAGCGCATGGCCAATATTTCGACTTGCTCGCAAAGCTGGAACGGGCAAACGCAGGGGCAGGACAAAAGGTGTGGATTGATCCGGAAGGCTACCGTAAAGCGGTCGCAGAGAAGGAGCGGGAGTTCGAAGCTGAATTGCGGAGGGAGGAGCGCGCAGGGACATAAGCGCAGCACGACTGGAGCCGATGACGACCGGGCACCATGGTTCCATGGCATAGCTTGGGATTGGACCGCGTTTGTTTTCGACCGAAAGGAAGAGAACCTCCTCAGTTCTTGCCGTGACAGATACGGATTGATGTCCTCCAAAACTCCGCTCGGATTGTCGCCCACACGGACAAGATTCTTCAACAAGGGTAAAGCGCATGTGTTCTCCGCAGGCTTCGGAGACGTCGCTGCCGTCCGCGTTCGGCTATAAGTCCAGATGCTGCTGCCCAGGATGCAAGAGCAGATTCTTACCCCTCCAGCTAAACGAGCCCGCGAGGCCTGGTGGCAGCGTTATCTCGGCCGACAAGTGATCGCCCGCGCGCCTATAAGACACCCGGATCATTCCGCGAGGGTGCGGGAGCGAGGCGGAGAGGCGCTGAAGCTCGCCCAGATGAGGCGCAATCGCCACCCTGGAAAAGCCGGGTGCCGCAGATTCAATGCCCGCCACCGTAGCAAGTAAATCAAAATCGGGATGCGCACTCCAGGCGTGGCAGTCCGACCGCGTGTTTCCGGGAGTCTCCGCGAAAGTCGTCAGCCCTTCGCTCAGCATTTCGCGCCACGGAGCAAGCTCGGCGAGATACCGGTCCGCGAGGCCGGTCTTCTTTAGAGCCCGAAAGAGATAGAAGCGGAAATAGTAGGATGCCGGTGTGAGCTTCGCATCCTGAATGTCTTCCATCACGCTTCGCTGGTTCGCGGCCGGAATCGCGTCGGCCAGGATGCCTAGAATATTTGCCTGCTGGCTGTAGTGCTCCTTGGCGGGCGTATCCGCCAGCACGTGCCGGGCAGCGTCCCAACATGTGCTGTAGGCTGTGCTTGAAAGTCTGACCGCCAGCGCCCGGTCCTGGTTCGCCTGCTTGGGATC
Source organism: Terriglobia bacterium (assembly GCA_035946735.1). GTDB lineage: Bacteria > Acidobacteriota > Terriglobia > UBA7540 > UBA7540 > Gp13-AA77. Next base: position 6,837 of record DASYYZ010000189.1, on the reverse strand, counting down.
ACCGAAGGCCGCTTCCAGGTCCGCAGCCTCGCGCAGTGCCACGGCGTATTGCAGACTCAGAATTGAAGACTGACCGATGGATTCCTGGGGCGGATCGCCGTCACGAAAGTCTTCAGCCCAGTCGACGAAAGGCCACCAAGGGAGACGACTGAGCAGGCCCGACGAACTCACACGAGAGCGATACCATGCCAGTACCTCTCGCAAGTTTGGTAGGAAGGGCCGGATGAACTCAGACTCGCCCCGGTACCACCAAAGGTCGTGCAGCATACCGATCCAGTAAAGTGAAAACGGCGGGATGTATTGCGGGAGGGCAGAGGGATAACGGCTCTGGGTAAGGCCCTCCGGCGTTTGGGAATCCGCCAGCAGATCAATGGCGTTCTTCACCAGACGGTCATCGCCCGCTACATACAAGGAAATAAGCGCCTGGATTCGGGTGTCGCCGGCATACTGGAGCTGCTCGTAATACGGGCAGTCCATGTAGGTTTCATGGGCGCAAAGCCGTGCCGTGCGCCAGCCGGCGTCCCAGATTTTCTGCAGAACCGGATCGTGGCTGTTGAATGTAGCCTCAGTCTTGAAGGGGTAGGCCGTAAAATACCCGCGTAGATCTTCGAGAGTGAGTGGCGCTGCGCCCGTGTGAACGTCCACCTGCAGGTAACGGTAAGCTCGCCACCATAGCGGCTCGAAGGTACGATGGGAGCCGCCGTCCGGTAGGAATTCATCGTAGAGGCCCCGGATCTTCTTGGCTTCGATCTCGTTGCGGTTGCCTTTTCGCCCCTGGGAATCGACCAGGGCCTCGGCGTAGGTGATCCGCACGCGGGCGTCCTGGCCGCCGCTCACCTCGAGTTCGGCATAGGCAGTGGTCTCAAAACTCTGATCGAACAGCAGAAAGGCGTCGCTATTGGGTGGCACGGTGACCGGCGCCTGTCCTCCCGGGAAGTCTGATGAGACCGTTACCCCTTGCGTTCTCACCACACGAGCCAGCCGCTGCAGTGTCTCTTCCTGCGGAGGCAACACGTCCGGAACCAACATCCAGCGCGAGTGAGTGTCCTGCATCGCCCGTGGCCCGGCGTTTCCCAAATCAACCGCAGGCTTCCATTTGGAATCATCGTAGTCAGCGTCGCGCCAACCCCAGGGATACGCTGAGCCCTTGAGCTGCTCGCCCGGGCCCGCCGCGTAGTATCCGGCGATCTGCTCGTCAGACCCGTTGATGACGCTTCGTGAGGAATCGAGCAGAGCCTTCCAGGAGCGATCGGTATTGGCGGTGGCCTCGTCTGCCGTATCACCTTGCAGCACGAAGCCCGACCGATAGCTCATCTGCGCCATAGGCGCAGAATCTGCGTAGTTCCAAACTACGGCCGCAAGAACATTCGCCCCGCCGCGCAGTTGAGGAGCTACGTCCACCGTCTCGAAGCGCCAATGATCGAGATCGCCTCTCGCGGGACCGCGTGCCACGCGGGTGCCGTTTACAAAGAGCTGATAGCGGTTGTCCGCGCTGATATGGACAACAAAATGCCCGGGCGTCGAAGGCAGGGCCAACACTTTGCGGAAATAGCAGATGCTGAAGTCGTGGGCACCAGCCCCGGAGCAGGTGATCCATTGGGACTTCCAATAATGTCTTAGCAACTCGGGGCTGAGTTGCTGAGATGAGAACGGGGAGCCCTGCACAAGGAACGCCAGTAAGATCAGCAAGAGGCGGCGGGCGATCGCAAATGCAGTCGAACTCGCGGGTGGGATCGAAAAGGCATCTTTTCGCATGGCGGACATTCTACCGCAGCCTTGGCCGTCACAATAAGATCCCTGACGCGCAGCTGAAAAAGCCAGGGTTCGGAACTTTGCTTCGGGCAGAAACGGATCGGCTGCCGCCAGGACTTCGGTGATACCCATGTCCCTAAGGCGATTCCGGAAACACTGGCCGCAAATCTTGGTCCCGGTCGCGGATCAGATATCGCGGTGCCGTGTCTTCGGGGAACGCCTCCAGGATTTGCTGAGCGGTCCACGCAGCAGTCGGATGCTCGGTCACGTTGAAATGAATCACCCGGCGCCGACGATGGGCCAAAACCGCCAAAAACGAACAGCACCCGGAAAGTTGCCGTGCGCACGGTAAAGAAATCGATGGAAACCAGTTGGTTCAGATGGTTGTCGAGGAACGCCTTCCAGGTTTGAGACGGAGGGCGACGCTTTCGGGGCAGGAGTCGGGACACGCCTCGTTCCGAGATCGGGATGCCCAGCTTGAGCGACTCGCCGTGGATGCGAGGGGCTTTCCAAAGCGGGTTAGCAGCGGCCATCTCTAGGATCAAAGCTCTAATCGGGGCTGACTTCTGGACATCCGCTCTTCGAGTCAGGCAACTTCAGGCTTCAACGGTCGTCAGCAGAACCGCGGACAGCACGCCAAGCCGGTTCTCGCGGATATTGCGGACAAGGTTGGCGGTGACGGCCGCGAAGTCCGGACCCATCACCAGACCGAGGTTCGGTCCGCTCGGCGGTGGACCGGCCAGGGCCGCTTTGAACCAGTCGAGTACGGGATCGGTTTCATCGATCCACAGGACCGCCCTGAAGCCGGCCTGTTCCAGCGCGGTGCGCGTATCCGCGTCGCTGAGCAGGAAACTAGTCGAAGCGTTGCGCGCCCAGGGGACCGGATACACCACCTCACCCTCGCCACGCACCAGGTCGTAGGTGGCCAGCCGGCCGCCTGGCACCAGCACCCGCCGCACCTCGGCATAGAGGGCGCTACGGTCCTCAATGTTCATCGCAACATGCTGCAGGAACACCGCATCGAAGGCCGCGTGCTCGAAGGGGAGATGCAACGCGTCGCCGACCTGGACCGCAACCCGATCCGATAGCCCGCAGCGCGCCGTCAGATACGTGGCTGCCTCAATGAAGTCAGGACTGAGGTCGACGCCGGTCACCCGGCAGCCGAAGCGGGCGGCGAGATAGCGTGCTGGCCCGCCGATGCCGCAGCCGAGATCGAGCACGCGCGTCGATGGCTCGATCCCGGCAGCGCTGGCCAGTTCGGAGGTGGCGAGTATGCCCCGGAGATGAAACTGATCCAGGAGAGAGAGCTGAGCGACTGTCAGCGTCTGACGTTCAGGCGCGATCGCCGCGAGCGCCGACTGGATTCGGCCGGTGAGGCCCGCGGCGCTATAGTGTTCGCGCACATTGGCGCTCGTGTCGATCATGATGGTTCTCCACAATGGTCCGTTGGTTGGGTCGTTCATCCGAGCTAAGACGCGAGCGCTTTTCCGGCGACGGCTTGATTTGTCGCGGAGAGAGGACGCGCCAGCCAATAGAATGCGATCGCGTGCGTGATCAGGAGCATGGGGACGTAGAGGATCGGGATGATATAGGTGGCGCCCAGTTGGCCTGCTACAAGCGGAAGGCCTAACCGGACGGCGTGATAGTAGTCGACGAAGATGTCGGTTGCGCCCACAACGTTGAAGGCGACAACGAAGAGCCAGAACAGGGGACGTCTCCTCGCCGTGAGCAGGGCCAGGAGGGCCAGCACGCCGGTGGCGAAGTCTCCCCAGGCGGCGAAGGTGGCGAAACCACTGGGCAGTCCGGGGCCGACGACGCCCGGAAGAATGAAGACCAGCCCGAAGAAGCGGAAGCTGTGGATCGTGGCGATGACGCGTTGCGCGCTGAAACGGTCCATCACCCTGAGCCTGGGCAGGATGTACGTGCCGAAGACCAGCAGGCACGCGGCATAACCGAGGACGAGTTGCGTTAGGAAGATCGCTTGCGAAGCCATAGAACCTCCTTGTCGAAATGGGATAACGGCCATCCTTCGATAGCCTCAGATTGACTTCGAACGGCTGGCGTCGGCGCCGAAAGATCCGGCGTTCGCCCGGAAAAACTCCTCCAGCGTTTGCGGATTGCGGCCGGTGACTGCGCGGACCGTATCGGTCGTCCGATACCGCTGCCCGCCCTTGCGGAAGTGTTGCCAGAGATGGCTGAGATGATCGAGCGCGTGTGGGTTGAGTCGCTCCTTCACGGCTTCGGCCCACTGCTCGTCGGTGATGGGCACATACCGGATCGGACGCCCCAGCGCTCTGCCAAGAGTATCGACGATGTCGCGCACCGTCGGGGTTTCGCTCACCAGCGGGTAGACGGTTTCGAAGGGCAGGCTGGCGCTGGCCAACAGGGCTGCGGCGACCCGGGCTACGTCTTCGGCGCCGGCGAGGGGGAGGACGGCGCTGCCATCGCCCCACGGCAGGAACGCGGTGCTTTGCTCGGCGACGCTGCGGCTGACCAGGGCGCGCACGTTTTCGTAATAGGGCGGTGCCTGAATATGAACGGCTCCAACCTGCGCCCAATCGAAGATGCGGTCGACGAGCCGATGCTGCAGATTGCGGAATGAGGGCGTGTAGCGAAGTTCTCGGAATGTCAGATCATCGGGTGTGCCCTGAAACTGCGAATTGTTCACCACCAGTTCCAGACTCGCATCGCGAGCCGATGCTGCAAAGATGGTGGCCGCCTCGAGCAGCCCATCAACTACGGGGTAGGTGAAGTATGCGCGCTTCACATTTTCCATAGCCCGTTGCACCGAGGCGGGATTGAGAAGGTTGCCCTCCAAGATTTCCGCGCCTTGCCGACGGAGTTCATCGGACCGGGCATCGAGTTTATGGACGAATGCGCGCACGGGAATATGCTGCCGGAGCAGGGTGGTTGCGATGATACGTCCGGTCGATCCCTGAGCTCCGCCGGCTGCGCCTGTGATCAGAATCGGGTGAGACATTGGAAAATCCTCCTTTCGCACTATAGGATGATACATGTCATCCTATGGATTCAAACTTTTTGAGAACTGCACTCGCCGGTTGCATCATGGGGTGACCTCGAGCATCCTATGAACAACCATGCGTTACCGGCCCGAACACAAAGCGGAAGTCCATCAGAAGATTGTGAAAGACGCCTCGCGGCGCGTACGCGCCGAAGGTCTTAACGGCGCAGCAGTTGCAGCAGTGATGCGCGACACCGGCCTGACACATGGAGGCTTTTACAAACACTTTGAGAGCAAAGACGAGTTGCTCCTGGAGTCCCTCAAGGAGGCTTTCCGCGACATCGGTGACACCCTGGTCCATGCGGCCGAGCAGTCCCACCCCGAGCCTGCGTGGAAGGCGATTGTGAAGACTTATCTAACCCTGGAGTTTTGCGATCACCCCGAGTGCGGCTGCCCGCTGCCGGCACTTGCCCCCGAATTGACGCGGGTCGATCAGAAGATGAGAAAGCAGATCCTTCCCCAGCTCGTGAACTACAAGGATCGAATGCTTCCCTTTATGCCGGGCCGGCGATCTGCGGACAAAGAGCGCGCTTTCTTCGCGATCTTTGCAACGATGGCCGGGGCCGTCGAAATCGCTCGCATGCTGCCAGAGCCTGCGATGCGGGAGAAAGTCCTGGCAGCCGTCAAAGATTTTCTCTTGTCGAGCTTTTGAGTTCCGAAACCAATATGCCTTCAGCTCCGGCTCGTGCGTTCCCTATAGAGACGCGTCAATTCCTGAACGGTGCTCTCAACTGTTGACTTCAAGCCTTAGCGCTTATTGACGAGGTCTCAGGCAAATCGTCGGCGACTCGGAACGCACGCGCGGTCGAGCACGCTATCAGTTGACGGTACGCTAGCCTTGATCGGAAATGCCTTGGCCCAATGGTGCGGCATTTGGGTGCGGCTCGATGCTGGCGGGCCGAGGCATTTTCGATCAGGAAACTAGAAGGAAGCCGCTGGCGTTTGCGGCGGACGCGGCCCATGGGTATGGAGATTGAATGGCGTTTCTGTGATTTGAGGGAGTCTGTTGCGGGTTGACGGGAGGGGCTCGGAGACAACGAGGGCAGAGCGGTCGGAGTCGCCGGGGCTGCGCGGAGGTCGGCGGAAGGCTCGAGGGAGCAGGTTGGGCGGATAGGGCATGAGGAGCGAGCGCACAAAATCAATGACGTGTCCTGAGCACGTCGGCGGTCCGGTTTGGCGGTCGGCCCTATGAAGAGTCAAAGTAACTGCACCGTGAGGGCACTGCTCGGCGGTGAATACCTGGATCACAACCATCACCGTTCCAGAGCGCGGGCAATGCCAGATGGAGGCGTCAGCAGTAGGTTCTGGGGCGGGTTGCGTCCGCAGGGCATCGCTCGTCAGCAGTTGCCCGGCAAAGCTGGAGCCGGGAGGCCCGGAATCGATTGGCCATAAAACCGAAGTGACGGATGCGCAGGAAGCTCTTGGGCAGGACGTGAAGGAAGAACCGGCGTAAGAACTCTGTGGCCGTGAGCGTCATCTGACGTTGCTGGCTGCCGTGGGCGTAGTCTTTCCAACAGAAGGTGACCCGCTCGCCGTCAAGAGAGACAAGTCGATGGTTGGAGATGGCCACGCGATGGGTGTAGCGGCCCAGGTAGCGAAGAACTTGTCGGGGCCCGCCGAAGGCTGGTTTGGCATAAACCACCCAGTCTTGGCGGTGGAGACGACGCAGTAATTGGCGAAACTGCTTCTCATCGGCCAGAGCGGCGCGGGTCCCGCGCAACGGAGTTTCTTCTGGCGGTAAAGGCGTTTCAAATCAGCGACGAACTTCCCGCGGAAGACACGGCTCAGCACCTTAACGGGCAGAAGGAAGGAGTAGCGTGGGTGCACCCAGCGTTTTCGGTCCGGCGCGATCCCTCCTGCCGGGATGACACAGTGAATGTGGGAGTGGGCCAGCAGGTTCTGGCCCCAAGTGTGAAGAATGCTGAGGATGCCAATCTCCGCGCCCAGATACTGGGGATCGGCGGCGACGGTGAGCAGAGTGGCGGCGCTGGCAGTGAACAGCAGATGGTAAAGCAGACGGGCGTTCTCCAGGACCAGCAGGTTGAGCTCGTGCGGGACGGTGA
>DASYYZ010000188.1:0-4061 GCA_035946735.1 Terriglobia bacterium | reverse complement strand
AAGCCAGTGCCCCGAGATGGTGTCCTTCGTTTTTTCGTGCTCGTTCCAATAACCGGCGCAGGTGGAATCGGCTTTCACGAGCAGGTTGCCGATCTCGCCCGGAGCGACCGGCCGGTCGTTGTCGTCGACGATCTTAGCTTCAAAGCCCGGAATGATCTTTCCACTCGATCCCGGACGTACCGCTCCGGGCGCGTTCGAGATCATCATGTGCAGCGCTTCGGTCGACCCGATCGCATCGAGAATCTCGACTCCAAATCGTTCCTTGAACCGGTGAAACACCGAGGCGGGTAGCGCCTCGCCAGCCGAGATGGCATGCCGCACACAAGACAGGTCGAACTGACGATCGGGCGCGTGTGCCAATAACTTTACGTAGTTGGAGGGTACGGAGAAAAACAGCGTAGGGCGTTGCCGCTCGATAACCTCGAAAACGCTCTGCGGACGCGGCGGACCGGGCAACAGGATGCTCGTCGCGCCCACCGAGAGAGGGAAGTAGAGCCCATTACCGAGGCCGTAGGCAAAAAAAAGTTTGGCGACGCTGAAGAAGCGATCATCCGCTGAGATCTTTAAAATCGCCTTTGCATAGCGTTCGCTGCTCACCACCATGTCGTGCTGCAGGTGAACGCAGGCCTTCGGTGGTCCCGTGCTCCCCGACGAATACAGCCAAAAAGCGGCATCGTCTTTGCCAGTAGGCGCCGGACTTAGATCGCAAGAGCTCTTACTCGCTAGCTCATCGAACGAGACCATCCCAGCCGGCACTTGCCCGACTACGATAATGCTCTCGAGATAGCGCAACTCGCCACGCGGAATCTGCTGGATTAGTGGCAGAAGCGAGTCGCTCACGATGGCCACGCGAGCCCGGGAGTTATTCAGCAGATATTTGTAGTCGGCCGGTTTCAGCAGAGTATTGACGGGAACCGGCACCGCCCCGATTTTGATGGCGCCGAAGAAGCAGGCGGCGAACTCAGGAGTGTCCAGCAGAAGCAACAGTACGCGTTCTTCCATGCGTACGCCGAGAGACTTCAGGCCATTGCCGAACCGGTTGACGCGGTCCGCTAGTTGCCGGTAGGTAACGCGGCAGTCTCCGCACTCGATGGCAACTTTGTCGCTGCGGCCTTCGTTCAGATGGCGATCGATGAAGTAGGCGGCGGCGTTGAATTCATCGGGTAGCAGGATGGGAGGTACAAAGCTCATCGCGGAGCCAGAGAGAGCGCCTCGGCTGGTTTATCCGAAAGACAAAAGCGCCTTCTCCTCGTCGTCATACACTTCAAACAGGCTGAGCAGGCCGGTCATGCGCAGCGTCTGCACCGCGAACTTCGAAGGCTTCAGCAGCTTTAGAGTGCCGGATCGTTGCTTGGCCGCGGTCAGGCAGCGCACCAGCAGGCCGATCCCGCTGGAATCGACCATCGCGACCTCGCCGAGGTCGACCACGAAAAATATCTCGCCCGCGTTGATCATGTCGTCGAAGGTTTCGCGCATGCGATCGACGGATTCTCCGAGGTTCAGGCGGCCCCGCAGCTTGATGACTTTGACCTGGTTATGACTGCGAACATCGATATCCACCGAATTCTTCCCCCTTGTGCTTGGGTGACATCGTGGTCTGGTCGCCACCGGGCTGTGCGCGGTTGACACCCCCGGAATCCTCTGATAAAGTGCCGTTCCAACTTAGAGGAAGCCGCAAGAATTTGCAAATGCAAGGCTTCCCGTGCCTCGCGGTATGGAGGTGTAGTCGCCCTGCCGGGCCACTTCGATGCCAATTGAGAGTTCGTCGCTGACACTGGATCTAGCGGAGCTATCGGCTCGACTGCTGGAGGAACTGGAGTTCCTGCCGCGCGCCCGGATCACAGCCCAGTGGATTGCGGAAGCGCTTCCCGGCAGTTCCGTCAACGTTTACGCCAGCTCCGCGCTGGCCGATGAAGACGGCTGGACCGTGCTGTCCTCGGTCGGTGAGGCCCAGGTTGCCGAAGCCGTTGTCCCGCTGGAATCCGGCACATTGGGCGTGCTGGCGCGGGAACTAAGGCCGCTCCTGTTTGAGCCCAAGACGCTGGCCCGCGAAGAGTACTCCCACGTCAATGTGCGCCGCACCCTGCTTTCTCTTTCTTATCTTCCACTGCTCCATGACGGTGGACTGATCGGCGCTGTCGAGATTTTCACCTTCGACAGCCCTCTCGCCGAAGCCCATTTGGAGGCTCTCGCCCCGGCCATCGACATTGCATCTGCCGCGTTGTATGGAGCGCGCGGCTATCAGGACGAACACAACAACACGCTCGCATCCATCACCCGGCTCACCCAGCTTTACGATATTGAAAAAGTCTTCAGCTCGACTCTCGAGATGGACGATCTGCTGCCCATCATCGGATCCAAGGTACGCGAGATGTTGGAGTGCGAGGCCGTCAACGTATGGCTGCTCGAACCCGACGAAAGTCTGCGGCTGATGCACCAGTCGGGCCTCGATGTAACCGTCCGCGAGCGCGACCTGCAACGGCCGGGCGAAGGCATTGCCGGAGACGTGTCGGACAATGGAGAGCCCGTGCTCGTCCAGCAAACTGATGACGAACGGCTGGTTCGCCGGAATCAGGGACTGGAAGGAGCAGGTGTTGTGTCGCTTGTGGCCGCTGCCATCCTCGATCACGAAGCGCTGGTCGGAGTTCTTGAGGCAGTCAACAAGCTGGACGGATCACCGTTTGATGACGACGAGCTTTTTACCCTAAGCCGCCTGGCTGAGTCGGCCGCGATTGCGCTGCATAACGCCAGTTTGCTGGCCGCCGAGCGCAAGGTCGAAGTTTTGGAGACGTTGGTCACCGTGAGCCGAGAGATTACCTCCACGCTCGATCTGGATCGCGTGCTGCAAGCCGTCGTGAATGGCCCGGCCACTGTGATTCCTTACGAGCGCGCAGCCATTTCCCTCGAGCAGCGCGGGCAGTTCCGGCTACGGGCCATTTCCGGAGCGGTTGAGTTCAATCCGGAGGATCCGCAGATTCAGGAACTCAGCCGGACCCTCCAGTGGGCCTCCTTGCTGAAGGAACCGACCCTCATCAGCCAGCACGGCACTGAGATCTCCACCGACCGCGAAGCTACCCGCGCCAAATTCGAACATTATTTCGCGCAAAGCGGCATGCGCGCCTTCCAAGTCGTGCCGCTGGCCGATGAAGAAGGACGCGTCGGCGTACTGTCGTTTGAAAGCAGCGATCCAGATTTTCTCACCGTCGCGCACACGGAAATGATCAAGGTCCTGGCCAGCCAGGCGACGGTCGCGTTGCGTAACGCCTCTTTATATAAAGAAGTACCGTTTGTCGGCGTGCTCCAGCCGCTCATTCAGAAGAAGCAAAGGTTTCTCGCGCTCGAGAAACACAAGCGTGCGCTCGTGTTGGCGGGGGCCTGCGCCGCAGTCTTATTCTTCGCGCTGTTTCCTCTGCCGCTGCGCATAGACGGTCCCGCCGCGGTCGCTCCGGGCAGGGCCGCTCATCTGGGTGCGGAGATTGAAGGCGTCGTGAAGCAAGTCAACGTCCGGGAAGGCGAGCGTGTGCAGCGCGGAGAGGTGCTCGGAAGCCTCGAGGATTGGGACTACCGCTCGGCGTTCGCGGCGGCGCAGGCCAAACGCGAGATCGCCGTCACCCTCATGAACCGCGCCCTGGCTGCCAACGATGGCACCGAGGCCGGCATCCAGCAGGCCCAGGCTGATTACTGGACGGCGGAAGTCGCCCGCGCCCAGCAAAGGCTCGATCACACTCAGGTGCGCTCTCCCATCGATGGTGTCGTGGCCACTCCGCACATCGAAAACCTGGTAGGCCGAAAGCTGAAATTTGGCGACACCTTTGCCGATATCGTGGATAACTCCCAGGCGCTGGTCGACGTCACCGTTGATCAAAGCGATATCTCATTGGTGGGCGTCGGGCAGAGGGCGCGCATCAAGCTCGATGGATTTCCAGCTCGCACTTTTGACGGCCACGTGGTGGTCGTAAGCCCTCTGGCGCGGCTCGACGGCGATTCGCGCACATTCTATGCACGGGTAGCGGTGCCCAATCCGGATGGCGTGCTGCGCGCCGGCATGCAGGGACGCGCCA
>DASYYZ010000187.1:0-27623 GCA_035946735.1 Terriglobia bacterium | reverse complement strand
TCGATGGCCACGCCGATCTGTGGGCATTGGCCGCAATTCTAGGACGAGAGACGAAGTCGACCCATCAGCCTTCTAAGGAGAAAGTAGCGTAAGATGAATCAGCCGCCCCTACCGACCTTCAACTATGGTCGGGACACCTCCTTTTTCAATCCACCACCGGGACTTTTTACGGAGCGACCTTCGAAAATGGGGGTGGCTATCAGGGAACTCTGTTCAATGTAGGTGTTGGATTAGGTCCCTTTGTGCAGAGTCGGTACTGTCGGAGGTACGGTCAGCATTCTCGGAAACAGCCTGACCGGAGCCACAAGTGTGACGTTCAACGGAGTTTCAGCAACCTTCTCCGTGCCTTCCAACACGCTAATCTATGGGTGGGCAACTCGACCGGTACCCTTCGGTCAAAGATCGCGGGCCGTGATACATGATAAGTGATACACTTTGACGTTGCGCGTATTCCGAATACGGCCAACCACAATTCGAGCATGAAGAGAGGAGCCCTACTTGTTACTCGACACCATTCTAACTGAGCTTAGAGCCGAACGAGATCGCCTCGACCGAGCCATTGCCGCACTCGAAGGTTCCACGACGGCGGCAAGACCGAGCCCCTCACCGGCCGTAGCAAGAGGCAAGAGGCGGCCCCGTCACAAGATGAGCGCGGATGCAAGGAAACGTATATCTGACGCGAAAAAGGCGTGGTGGGCCAAGAAGAAAAAGAAGAAGGAGGCCTAATGAAGATTGCAAAATACAGTGACAGTCATGCGGCGTAGCGCCGCTCTATGAGCGGCGAAAGACGCCGGTCGCAGACCGGGCGTTACAGTAGCGCTCGTCACGTATTTTGCAATGCTCGATAACTGCCAGCGTGGCAGCAGGGCCGAGACCTGAAGAGATGCCACTGTTCGAGGGACCGCGGCGCCTGCAACCATTGATGACGGCTTGCGATTCATGGCCGTGAACCGCGTGTTGATGGGCAAGGGCGAAAGGCAACAATGAAGCTTCATGAGTAGACAGAAAAAGGCAGGTTCCTGGCGGCACGAGGACGCCAAGGAGATTGACAGTGAAAGTGTAGCGCCAGATCCATCCTCAGTTCCACCCGTCTGCCCACCACATTTAGTTGAAATCAGCTTTGGAGAGTGCAACTGAGCCGCCTATTCAGTTGTCGAATGTAAGACACAAATCTTGGTTGCACCGGTTGAAGCTGTGTTCAATCCTGGGTACGGGTGCAGTGTCCGTGTTTGCCGGCCCTGTGAGTAATGCGTGCGCGCAGTCATCAATGGTCCAGATGCAAGAGGCCAGCACACCAATTGCCCCTACAGTTGCCGATTCGTCATCGGAGGCAATTCATGAGAGTCTTACTCCGACCCCGCGCTCTCCGGCATGGCTTCAACGAGGACATCAACGACTTGGCGGCACTTCAGGGAAGCTAGTCCAGGAACGTTGGAGCTTGAGGAACACCCGGAGGGCACTGCAGGTATAGATGGCGAGGCCCTGAAGAGTCTCCTGAAGAATCTAACGTTCACCTGGTGCCCCCCGTGCCAGCTGCACAGCCGTGGGCTGCGCCAGACCTTCCATCAGCAGAAGTTTCTGATCAGCCCACCTCTTCCGATGCCAAATGGCCATTTGGCTATGCTCTCGGGCCCCCTCCGGGGGCCGCAGACCAGCCCACATCAGATTGTCGCAAGGTCCTGCATACGTGGCCCCGGTGGACGAATCCAAACGTCTCAAGGTTCTCCCTCTCTAAGCCGATCATACCTGGTAGCGGTCAGCCCGCCGCCCCGCCTCTCCGGGTACTAGCCGGAAGAAGGCTGCCCGGCTCAGACCGGGGCTCGTGACGTACAACAGAAGTTAGAAAGGAACACTCGATATGAAACTGGCAGAGATTCTTGAATCCCTCCACCGGATGCAAAAGGAGACCACCAAGCTCCTTTTTGAGATTCCGGTCAATGACAATGCCCTGATCCGGGGGGCTGTGGCTGAGGCCGATCTCACCCTGGGAAATGCTGCGAGTGCCGTTCGGCGCCACCTCTCCCGGAATCGGATCAATTGCCTCACCCCCGCTGAGGTTAGGGAGGATGCCCGTGAGACCCGGGCTGCTTTCCGACGCGCTGTTCCACCCGCAACGAAGGGGTTTCCGGCCCAAGGAAGCGTTTCCCCGGACGATGAGCTCTTGGAAGGCGAGGATCTGGCATATTTGGGTCCGCGCGGTCGGGAATATTTGGATACCATTCGACACCCCGATGACGCGGCCTGAATCCCAGACGAGTCACAAGAGAGCAGGACGGCGATACGATCGGAAAACTCTTGCCTGATCTGAAGAGCCGCCTCCGAGCCGGAGGCGCCCGACTCCGATGAAGAGTGATACCCATCAGCGGCCGAGGAATTTCTCGAGCTTGTCCACTTCAGGCTCAGCCAGATCCATATAGCGTTTGGTGTTTCTGGCATCCTGGCTTTGGAGCGCCTGCTGGGCCTTGCTCATGTAGGTTTCCACGCGGTCGGCCGCGGCAGCGATGTCGCCGCGCAGGTTGTAGCCCTGGGCGTTCTGCTCGTTGCGGAGCTTATCGATGCTGCTCTTGACGGCGCCAGCGCGGCTGGAAAGCTGATCCATTTGATGTTCCAGATCGTCAAGTGCGGCCGAATCGGCCGGCGCCGTGGAAGCTGCGGGGCCTGTCTGCTGTGCACTGTTCTCTGAGCCCTGAGGTTGGGATGGATTTGGCGCGTTACTCGACGCGGCGTCTGAAGCGGAATTTATCACGTGCTGCTTGCCACCGTTTGCCGGCGAACCCTTGCCTCCCGGCTGACCTGAGCCGCCTCGAAGCGCGTACGGCGCAGAACCGGGAGTGGCGGTAGCAGCCGCATTGGCAGTCCGGTCCAGGCTGGCAGGAGGACTCGAGTTCGGGAAATTCGAGGTCGCCGGCGAATCGAGACTCGGAGGCAGGGATTGGTTTGCGCCCTTGCCCGAATCGGCCGAGGCCGCGGGCACCGTGGCCAACGGTTGAATGGAGGATTGCGTACTGGTCTGGGCGGGCGAGCTGCTGGCGCTTGCGCTGCTCCGGTGCGGAGCCCAGCGTGGCCCGTAAATGGCCGCCAGGACAAGAATTCCGGCTACCACTAGAGCCCCCAATGTCATGTAAAGGCCGCGATAACCAGCCGGCTTCGCGACCGGCGGAGGCGGTTGAACGCCGGATGAAACGTCCCGCTGTTGTGGACGAGCGGGAACCGTCCCTTCTATCGGCCTTACCGGGGAGGCAACCGTGGCTCCCACCTGCGCAGCCGGCACCGAAGCGTGGGCCAATGTGCCGGCAGGCACGCGTGCCGGCGGGTGCGAGGTTCCCGGGACCGCTACCGCCGCAGCGGCGAAGGCCGGTGGCGGTTCGACCCGTGGAGCAGCCTCTACCGGCAGTTTCTGCGCCGCTTCGGAGATGCTCTTCAGGGCATTGCGGAAGGCGTCAGCGGACTGGAATCGCTGCGCAGGATCTTTGGAAAGGCCCATCAGAATTACTTGACTGAGCGCCGAAGGCAAATCAGGTTGAAGCTCGATGGGTGGAGTGGGCGCCTCCTGCAGATGCGCCGTCATGATTGAAAAATTGCTGCCCGACTGGAAGGGCCGCCGCCCGGTAACCATCTCATAGAGCGAAACGGACACCGAATAGAGGTCTGAGCGCGCGTCAACTGATTCGCCCCGGATCTGTTCCGGAGACATGTAGCCAGGCGACCCCAAGGTGGCGCCTGTCATGGTCATGCCACGGTCACTGTCCGCGCGGGCGATACCGAAGTCCATCAACTTCAAGAGGCCCTCGGAGGTCAGCATCATGTTGGCAGGCTTGATGTCACGGTGAATGATGTGCTGGCGGTGAGCGTAACTCAAGGCCGCCAGCACCTGATCAATATAGTCCACCGCCTCGGTGAGAGGAATGCGGCCTTGTTCAACGCGGGCGGCCAGCGTGGTGCCTTCCACAAACTCCATGATCATCACTAATTGGTTGCCAACGGTGAGCGCGGTACGCAGGGAGGCGATGTTGGGATGGTTCAAGCCGGCCAGCAGCTTGATTTCACGCAGAAAGCGCTCCCCCAACTCTTTCTGGCCGGCGAGGTCCGCCAGAAGGATCTTCATGGCTTCGATGCGGTCCGAAATCACGTTCCGCACTTTGAAGACTTTGCCCATGCCGCCGGCGCCAAGCACCCCGAGGACTTCGTAATCGCCGATTCGCTGGACAGTCTCTTCATCGTTCATCGACAGGTCCTCCTCCTGCCCGGTTCCGCTCGCGCAGCGGGCGCTCGCCTACTGATTCTTGACAAGGTCGCCGACCTGGGACGGTGCGCTTCCATTAAAGGTCGCGGTTGCGGAACCGTCCTCCACCTCAGTGACGGTCGCCGTCCCCACTTGATTGGTAATCGTCTTGATCACTGCACCGGTGCTGGGGTCCTTCACATCTTTCACCTTTCGCGAAACGGTCAACTGATCTCCCACGTTCACTCCGGCTTTACGCCCCACGTTCAAGACCAACGTGTTGCCGGTGACGTCGGCCACCAATCCTGACACTTGCGCCTTCACCGTGGGGAGAGCCGCGGCCTTGTCATCGAGCTGCTGGCCCATGTTGGCCACTGCCGCATTCACCGCCTCACCCAGAATGGTGTTGCCAAAATTGCTGCTGCCCATGTCGAACGCGCCGCCACCACCGCCACCCCCGCCGGCGCCTCCGCCGCCGAATCCGAACCCGCTGCGCTTGGACTCGCCGGTGCCCGTCACAACAGCCAGAATTTCGGCCGTGTTCACATCCACCAGCTTGGCGGTAACGTTGACCACGGCCTTGGAGTCATTTTTGTGGAGCCCGCCGAGGCCGATCTTTCCGAGGCCGTAGCCGCCGGCGCCTCCGCCGATATGTTTGTCATCGCGCCCGAACTGCGTGATACTGCCCACGATGATGGCGCTGACGCCGAGGATGCTGCCGATCTTGGCCGCGGTGCTCGGGTCCACACGATCGCTGTTCGAAAAATTCTGCTCTTTCAGAATTTTGTCCATCGTGTTGCGGTCAATCACTCTATACTTGGCGTCTTGAGCGAGCTTTTGCTCGAGCAGAAGTGAAATGCCTTTTCCCACATCCTGGTCAGTGCCAAAGTAAGCTTGCACGGCGGAGCGCACGGTACCGTAATCGAAATCCAATACAGCGACGCGCTTCCTCTGATCTTGGGCGAAGCACGTGGAACTGAAAAGGGCCAGGACCGCCAAGACACGAAACGTTCGAAACATGGTATACCCCTCCTTAGTTACTTCTTTCGATTCGTCTGGGTTACAACAGCATAATTAGCCGGACTTATAACATACACCTGCGCCTCCCTGGACACAACGCCTGGCAGGGCGTGGTGAGGCCTTCGAGAGGCGGGGCCTGTGAGCCCGAGCGTTGCAAAATACACTGACGACCGCTGCTGTAGCGCCGGTCTGCGACCGGCGTCTTTCGCCGCTCCCTCGCACGGCAGTCTCCGAGCGGCGCTACAGAGAGAGAATGCCGTCACTGTATTTTGCATCTTCATTAATTGGCCTGCTGCGCCTCGCCGTGTACTGGCTCGGTGCGCTTCGCAAGGGGCTCCACGTAGAGGCGGCTTCACGCCGCCACAAATGGCGGGGTAAACCGGCCGCTACACTGCAAACTGACCCACTACCCACTCTTGCCGGCATTTCTTCAGCGGCGTCACCGCCAAAGACACGAGGCCCAGTCGTGCGCCGGGCAAGCCATGTTCCAATGCCCCTACACGGCCCCTGACGAAACCTCTAGTCCTATGAATAGAAACGGCTTAGTGCTTTTAACGACCTCCGGCGAGCACTCGGTACCTACCGCCGATGTCAAGGGATCAATATCCGATGCGCTCAGCTCAAACAAATCGGATAGTCAAGGTTCAGGCTAGTCCCTTCATCGAACCGCTCGGTCCTAAACTCTAAGCTGCCGGTACAGTTCACATTCGCCGGGCTTCGGTCTGGCCTGGACGGTGCGCCCCAGTATCGGCGCTTATTCTGGCGATGTTGTAGCGGGCCATCTTTCGATACAGCGTCATTCGCGACCAGCGCAGCTTTTCGGCCGCTTTGCTTTTGTTCCACTTCGTTGAGAGCAAGGCGCGTAACAACTCGTCCTGCTCGGTGCACGGAACGGATTTCGAGCGTTCGCAACGCAGGCGGAACTGCAACGGCAGAGTGTCCAGGGATATCTCCGAAGATGAGAGGTCCACAAAGATGGCCTCCAGAAGATTCTTTAGCTCGCGCACATTGCCGGGCCAGTCGTAGGCCAGCAAATGTTCGAGAGTCTCCTCAGTAAGACGTCTCACGTGCAGGCCGGACCGTTGATTCAGGCCTTGGATAAAATAGTCCAGCAGGAAAGGCAAGTCTTCCTTCCGCTCCCTCAGGGGCGGCAGGTGTACTTGGGCCACGTTGAGCCGGAAAAAGAGGTCCTTCCGAAACTTGCCCTCCGCCACCAGGTCCTCGAGGTTCTGGTTGGTAGCGGCGATGAATCTGACGTTGATTGAGATTCGGCACTTGCTGCCCAGGCGGTAGACCTCTTTGTTTTCAGTCGCCCGCAGGATCTTTGCCTGGGCGCAGGCGCTCAGGTCGGCAATCTCGTCAAGGAAGATTGACCCGCCATTCGCAGCCGCGAGCTTTCCTTCATTCCGGGAATCCGCGCCCGTGAAAGCTCCCCGGTCGAAGCCAAACAATTCGCTCTCCACGAGGCTGTCGGGAATGGCAGCGCTGTTAATCGTCAAAAAGGGCCCGTCGCGCCGGTTGCTGCACCGGTGCACAAGCTCAGCCGCCAATTCCTTGCCGGTTCCCGTCTCCCCGGTGATCAGAACATTGCTATTCGTCGGTCCGACCTTTGCGATATAGCTCTTGACCTGACGGATTGGGAGACTTTCGCCCACCATAAAACCACCTTCTGCCGGGTTCCCCGAGGGATACTCGGCCGATCCCTTTGCGAGCATGCAGCAACGGCGGATGGCATCGTCAAATTCGCCGGGAGAGAAGGGTTGCTTGAGATACTCGGTAACGCCGGCTCGAAGAGCGGCGATGGCCAGTTCTTCCGTACTTGTGGACGTAACAAAAAGAAGGGCAACGCGCCGGTCGAGTTGCCGAATCTTCTTTGCAACTTCCAGAGCGCGGCCTGAATCGGGTGCGGAAGGGGCCAGGATTACGAGCCCTATCTTGGAGATTTCGGATGAGCGCCCGAATTCCGGCACCCGAAATCCGGGCATCACTCGGAGTGCGCTATCACCGAGCGGCCAGCCGGCGTTTTCGCGCCAAGCCCTATCGGTCTCGAAAACCAGGATCGATTCCCCGCTCACGAGTGCCGCCCCGCCGTTCACGTTTGCGTGCGCTACAGGCCGCGAGAAGACGACTTTCATCCCGCCGGAAAGGCCGCCCCCCGGGCTGACCCTACATACTATTGCTTACGGGAAGTTTTCGATATGCTTCTAGCATATGGCGAGAGGGCTGTCAAGTAGATAATCAGTAAGAGCCGAGTTAAGACTAGTTACTTAACAATAAGCAGAGGAGATTTGCACAGCCTTCCTAGCCTCCCTTATGTTCACCTTACATCCCTGGGGGGCTTCGATGCTATTTAAAAAGGGATGTAAATTCTTGGCAATAAATTATTGGGCATTGCAAAATACAGTGACGACCGCTGCTGTAGCGCCAGTCTGCGACCGGCGTCTTTCGCCGCAGGGCAGGCCCCGAGCGGCGCTACTTGCCTCAGTGACACCAGTTGTGCTACCTTCAGCGGGAAGTCGTCAAAACCATCAGCAGGGGGCTGAACATGAGGATACCTCGAAGACCATTCGAAGTGTTAAACTCTTCCCGCACCCGCACATACTTCTGGCTGATCGCGCTGATCCTGCTGTCTGTGCGCCCTAGCAACGCAGGCGGACCTCCCATGGTACCGCCAGGCTACCGGCTGGTTTACAACGTCAATGGCGATCAGACATTCCATCTTGTTCGGGCCTTGCCGCGCACAAGAAGTCGCGTGCGCTTCTCCGGTACGGGAGGGCTTTCCGCCCCACCGCCGGCCTGTAGCGACATGTCGTACAACCAGCTGATACTCACGGAGTGCAGCAGTACGATTCCTCTCCTGTCGCTGACGGATGCGACCACCACTACTCCGGGCTATCTCGCCGAGATCGAGGCTGTAACCGGTCCGGACTCGAACATCCCACTTGAGATCGTTAACCAGGCAACTTCGAGTGGCGGCGCTGTCTTACCGAGCTCTCCCATTGTTCCGGCAGGTTTTGGCGGGATCGATCTAGTCCAGAATACTGCCGCAGCGAGCCTGACGAGCGAATGGTCCCCTGCCCTTCAATTTATGGCACAAGTGTACACCGGCTCCGCTTCGATCCCCGATGTCTGGTATTTTCAAAACCAACCCCCGTCAGGTAAGAACAATCCGCAGCAGGTCTTCGCGCTCGTTCACAGCGCAACCAACGCCATCAATAACCTGACGTTTCAAGTTCCCTCCGGCGTGAACATTGCCGCCGGCCTCACCACGGACACTAACCCGCAGCTGACCGTTGGGTCCACGCTCACCTCCAACCTCGATTTATCCTCAGTTCCGGTAACGCTTGTTGGACCTTCCACCCTAGCGGTCGGCGCCAACTCGACCGTTAACGTCAAAGCCGGCGTGACGCAGATTTGGCCCGGGTTCGTTCGCAAAAAGCAAATTAACAGCGCAAACCCGTACGAGGGCGCTCTTCAAGTCGGCATCGCCCTTTACCCCTCCGTGCTGACCGGCCAGGTGCCCGTAGACAACCAGTTGGCATGCTACCAAACCGGTCCAACAGCCGCACAGACAGCCGGTATTTGCACATTATCAACACAGCCTATGCTGGGCGTCTTCTTCACTACTCCAGGCAGCGGTGACTCGGTCGTAGCTTTGGCCCCGCCCAGCCGGGCGACTATAGCGTCCGCTGCAAGTCACCAGTACAATGCGGGCGATGCGGTATGTCGCGACACGACCACCCCGGCGTACAGCAAGGTTATCGACAAAGGCAGTACTGGATGCGCAATCGGGCAGGCCGTCGGTATAGCCGTAGGCGACTATACCTCTAGCACGACGCATGCTGTTGACCTCGATTTCGGGACGAAGGGAGGCAACGCCAGCAGCGGCACGTCATCTGTGTACGCCACGGCGGATGGAGATTTGACAACCGGACCGACGGGAGCCACCTTGTGCGCGGACGGGAGCGGCAACATCACCACGACGGGTTGCGGAACCATAAGCAACACTCTCCTGACGCTGTACTGCCTCGGGCCGCTCGCAGCAGGCGCGACTCTCTACATGTTTCCGGGCGCAACCAGCACTGCCTGTAATTCAGCGACCGGGAGCGGGGCCATGCTCCCCATAACCTTTGGCGGTACGATCAAAAATTTGGGAGTATTTTACGTGACGGCTCCTGGCGCCAGCCAGACCGACACATTTACCGTCCTGAAGTGTCCCGCGCTGGCTAGTTGCGCGACCACAAGTATTACTTGTTCCATATCCGGTACCACCACGCCTTCGACCTGCACCGACAATACGGACACGTTTTCAGTGTCGGCGGGCGACGCCATCCAAATCACAGACGCGACCGGCGCGAGTTCAGCCGGAGCGAACCCCCGCATCAGCATTCAGCTTCAGTAAGAAAGGACTAGACCCATGAACAGCAAGATGCGATCGCCAGTTTCCATTGCAATGGATGCGATTTGGAAGCTTACACGTGGTCACAACATCACGAAAGGGCGCCTACGAAGGCGCGCCCAGGAGCTGGCGCAATGCGCTGGCCTCGGTGCCCTGCGGTGGTGGGCAGCACCTCTTGCAGTCGCTGTGCTGTGCGCGGCGGGTATGACCTCACGTGGCCAGACCTCGACCCTGGGGACTTTCACGACACTGGTAGTTTTCAATGGGAGTAACGGCTATGAACCCGAGCCCCTCGTGCAGGGCACAGACGGAAATCTATATGGCACCACCCTTCAAGGGGGCGGGACTACGGCCTGCTCTGAGGGGTGCGGGACCATATTCAAGGTAACGCCCACCGGGAACCTTACGACCCTATACAGGTTCTGCGCAAATCAGAACTGCACTGACGGTGACAATCCTCTCGCAGGACTGACGCTGGGCACCGACGGAGATTTCTATGGAACCACTTACGGCGGCGGCGCTATCGGCTGGGGCACTGTGTTCAAGATCTCGCGAGAGGGCACGCTGACAACATTGCACAGCTTCGCCGGTTATCCCGACGATGGGGGCCTTCCCTCGGCGCCGCTCGTTCAAGCCACGGATGGGAATTTCTACGGGACCACCTACGAAGGCGGGAGCAGTCTAGTGTGTCAATTCGGTTGTGGCACGGTATTCAAGATCACACCCGGGGGGACGTTGACGACACTACACGCCTTCGACGGCACAGACGGCAGCCTCCCTGCAGCAGGGCTGGTTCAGGGCATCGACGGGAGCCTTTACGGGACCACAGACTCAGGTGGTGTTAACAGCGTCGGCACGGTTTTCAGGATTACGTCACCAGGGAACACTCTCGTCACGCTCCACAGTTTTGAGGATGTTGACGGCGCAATTCCGGCCGGAGCGTTAGTCCAGGCTGGCTCCGGGAACTTCTATGGGACGGCAACCAGCGGTGGTCTCGACGCAAAACTTTGCGCCATTGGCAGTAATGCAAGCTGTGGTACGGTGTTCAAGATCACCTCGGGCGGCACACTCACGACAGTGCATCGGTTCGATGGTGCTGATGGTGGCCACCCCGATGGCCTCCTGGTTCAGGCCACCGACGGGAGTTTGTACGGATCGACTTTGGCTGGGGGTGCCGACGGTAGTGGCACCATCTTTAAGATGACATCAGGAGGCGCGATCACCACTCTTCACCCTTTCAGTGGTAATGACGGCTTCCTTGCCGCTGGTGGGCTGGTTCAGGCCACCAATGGCACCTTCTACGGGGTAACACTCGAGGGCGGGACGAGCAACTCCTGTTTGGGAGGCTGCGGAACAATCTTCAGCGAAAGTGTGGGCCTCAGCCCGTTCGTGACGACGCTGCCGACTTCCCGCGCGATCGGCCAGCGTGTGGCTATCCTCGGCAACAATCTTACAGGCACAACCAGCGTCACTTTTAACGGCACTCCGGCCGCGTTCGCCGTCGTGTCGAGTACGGAAATCTCGACCACCGTCCCAACCGGCGCCACCACCGGCCCCGTCCAGGTGGTGACTCCGAGTGGCACGCTGACCAGCAACGTGCCGTTTAGTGTGATTCCCTAACGGGCCTGACTGTCAGCGGAGATCTTCACGCCACTTCGGTCCGTTGGTTTCGAATGCGGCAAGAGGCGGGTATAATTGCCGCAGGAGATTCAGATGAGAATCAAGGTTGTGCTCTACCCGTCGGACGAAGGGTACGCCGTTTCGGCGCCCAGCCTGCCAGGGTGCTGGTCGCAAGGCGTATCGCGAGAAGAAGCGCTGGCCAACATCGCCGATGCGATTCGTGAGTACCTGGATGCCGAGGTGGAGCAACCCATGGGCGTTGAGGTTCGCGAAATCGAGGTTGCCGTTTAACTGTGCCGAAGCTGCGGGAATCAATCATCTCGCGGCGGTGCGAGCATTTGAGAAGGCAGGATTTTCGATTTTGCGTCAAGGCAAACACGTCGTCATGACGGATGGCGTCCGCAGGATCACCATTCCCCGCCACAATCCCGTGAACGCCATCACCGTGGCTGGGATCGTTCGCGATGCCGGCCTTACCATCGACGAATTCCGGAAGCTGCTCTGATGGAAGCCGCAGATCCCGAGCGGCACGCTGGCGACGCTGTACAGCTTTGGCTCCCAGAGCGGCTGCGCGGACGGCTCGTCACCCGCGGCGGCCTTGGTCCAAGACACGAACGGCGACTTCTATGGGACAACGTACTCCGGCGCGGCGAACGGCGACGGCAGGGTGTACAGCTTATCCGTGGGTGTCGGCGCGTGTGAAAAAAATACCGACCGCCGCCAAGGCGGGAGGTCCGTCATCCTCCTCGGTACCAATCTAACCAGAGCTACCAGCGTCACGTTTAATGGCACGCCTGCAGTCTTCAAGGTGATCTCCAGCTCCGAAATCGGGGCCATCATCCCGGCTGGCGCCATCACCGGACCGGTCCAGGTGGTAACACGCTGACCAGCAACGTGAATTTTCGAGTGGAACCGTAGCAGGGGAGCAGCAGCCTAGCCTGACCGATGCCCAACCCGAGCCAGCATAATCGTTCCGGCATCGAGCCCGGCTTGTGCGCTCTCTGCCGCCATGCGCGCCGCATCCAATCCGACCGCGGATCGGTTTTCTACCAATGCCAGCGCTCGCGAACCGATCCCGGTTTCCCTCTCTACCCGCGGCTTCCAGTGGAGTTCTGCCGGGGCTTTGAGGCAGCCCCGCCGGACACGAGCGCTCCCCGTTCCTAGCCTTTCTTACTAGCCTCCGCCCCTGAAGAGACGATCCTCCGGCCTTCAGCCGGCTCATCCGGATCGGGAATTCGTTCCCGCTCGGCCGTTGACCACGAAGCCGGCGCGCTTCTTTCACCCGCCGCCCGCGCCTCGGCATCCGGGGTCACAGGCAAACTGACCGTGAACGTGGAACCCTGGCCCAAAACGCTCCTACATTCGATCGTGCCTCCCTGGGCTGCTACCAGCGCCTGGGCAATCGCCAGTCCAAGCCCCCCGCTCTGCGCCTCCCCGGCCGGACGCGAGCCCACACGATAAAAACGCTCGAAGATGTGGGGCAGATCGGCGCTCGAGATGCCGATGCCCTCATCCTCAAAGCTGATCCGGATACGGCGCAGCAAGACTTCCAGCCGCACGTGTACGGCACTGCCGGCGCGCGAATATTTGATGGCGTTGTCCAGGAAGATCAGAAAAAGCTCACGCAAGAACGCCTCGTCTCCACAGCAGGCAACCTCTTTCTTGAGATCGCGCAGCACGGTGACGTCCTTCTTTTGCGCCGCGGGCGTGGCCACCAAGCACGCTTCTTCCAGAGCCTCGTTGAGATAAAGCGGCTCCTTGACGAGTTGAAGTTGCCCGGCGTCGGCTACCGAAAGTGTGAAGAGGCCCTCCACCATTCGCGTAAGCTTCTGGAGCTCTCCATCCATGATCTGGAGCGCGCGCTGGTACTCCTCCGGATTGCGCGGCTCCGCCAGCAGAAGCTCGGTCTCGCCGCGAAGGACGGAAAGCGGGGTGCGCAGTTCGTGGGAAGCGTCGGTGACGAACTGCCGCAGTTGGCCGAGTACCGAGTCAATGCGCGAGAAGAGCTCGTTGAAAGTCGCCGCCAGACTCCCAAGCTCATCGTCGTCCGGGTCCTCAACGGCCAGCGGCGTCCACAGCGCGCGGCGATCCGGCGTCGAGATCCGATCCATCACCTGGCGGGCCTGCGCGGTGAGCGCGGCGACCGGCGCCAGGCTTCGTCTGACATACCAGGTGGAGATCCACGCCGTCAGCACAAGACTGAGAGGCAGGAACAGCCCCATAATCCAGGCGAACTGATCCAGTATTTCCTTGCCGAAATGATTCGGCGCCGCAACGACGAGAATCTCCCTGTGGTTCGCGCGCTCGAATGGGATCAGGGCCATCCGAAGGTGCCGTTTCGGTCCCGAAACCACGCGAAAGACGGGCTCCGACAAATTCAGGGCCGCGCCGCCGAGGTCGAGCGGCCGGCCTTGCAGATTCCGCGACGCTTGCAGAATGCGGGCGGGGGCTACCGACGGGTCCAGGAGCTCGAAATAGCCGTCCGGCACATCCAATTGGTTCACGTCCTGCTCGTCGGCGGGATCGGTAATCAGGTCCGCGATCACGGGCTCGGCTGTCGCCAGCAGTTGCCGGTCTAACTGCTCGCGAACTTCGCGCGCCAGAAACATGCCGAGCGCAAGATAGAGTCCAGCCAGAAGCACGCCTACCACGCAACAAAAAAGCGCCATCATCCGAAAGCGAAGCGTGCGTGGTCTTACCATAGGCTGGGCCCTCGTCCGTAGTGCTCGTCCTCGATTTCCGTTTTTCAGGTCTGCGTGCGCCTCATTCTCGTCTCCTTCCAACATCGCCCTGCTGTTCCACCAGGAACGGAGGATCGATGCGCGAAGGGCCAGTGACAGACGCCGCCGCAACTCAAGTGTGGCAGTTATCGGCTTCAGTTGTCAGTTCCCTCACTGGCAGTTCGTGGCGGAAGCGTTGGGCCACGCTTCCGGCGTGCGACCGGTTCCCACGATCGGCGGCCGGGCGCTTGAGACTGACAACCCACGGCGCCTAAACGAAAATTAATCCCTCTTTCAGCGCGAGGTTGCGAGTTGTCAGGGTAACCTATACAAGGGCATTTCGTCGGATTGAAGAAGGCGACGGCACGGGGCCTCCTCGATCGGAGGTGCCCGATTCCACTCCGAGCGTGGAAGGTGCGCATGGAGGAATATGAAGACACGATGCTGGCTGATCCTACTCCTGGCTATGATTCTGATCGCTCCGGTCATCCACTCTGCTGGTAGCGCGCCCTTGAAACTGGTTCAAACCTTCAAGCTGCCGGCGGACGTGAAGGGACATTTTGACCACGTCACCGTAGACGTTAAAGGACACCGCCTTTTCGCGACCCCGGAAGACTATAAAGCCGTCATCGTTCTAGACAATGAGACGGGAAAGATCGTCCACACGATTCGCGGTATCGAAAGACCCCACGCGGTGCTCTATCGCGAGGATCTGAACCGCATTTACGTCACCGACGGAGGCGCCGGCGACGTGAAGATCTACAACGCCAAGACCTACCAGCTTGTGAAGAGTGTGAAGTTGCTGCCGGATGCGGACTCGATCGGCTATGACCCGGCAAGCGGGTACCTTTACGTCGACAATGGGGGCGGGGACGCCGGCCAGACCTATTCCATGTTCAGCGTTATCGATACGACGAAAGGCGCGAAGGCTGCCGACCTCAAGATCGACGGGGACACGCTGGAAGCGATGGCGCTCGAAACCTCGAGCCCCAGAATCTATGTGAATAACCGGGCTAAGAACGAGGTGGCGGTGGTCGACCGGCAAGCTCGATCCCTCATCGAGAGCTGGCCCGTCACGATGGGCAAGTTCAATGTCGCCATGGCGCTGGATGAAGCCAACCATCGTCTGTTCGTCGCTTGCCGCAGCGGGCACATCGTGGTGTTCGACACTCAAACGGGCAAGGAGCTGCAGGCTCTGCCGATCACGAAAGGCGTGGACGATTTAGCCTACGACTCCGCCAGCAAGCGCATCTATGCCGCGTGCGACGGCGCTGTGGACGTGTACGAGCAGTCGGATCCGGACCACTACAAGTCGTTGGGCAAGGTGGAAACAGGCCCGGCGGCCAAAACGGCGCGTCTGGTACCGGAACTCAACCGCTACTTTGTCGCCGCACCCGAGCACGGGTCGACGCCGGCAGAGATTCTTGTCTTTGAAGTTCTCGGCTTACGGCCTTAAGATCAAGGGCGGGCGAGACGCCCGCGCTCCCAGAATTTTCTTTTCCCCTTCTCCGGCCGAGGGACGATTCTCGAAGCAGGAGGTCGATTGAGATGAAGCAGTCGCTGCGATCAAGCCGATCCGGCAGGTTGCCGGCAAAGTCCTTCCTAGGGGCCTTCCGACGGACCGCATGCGGTCACTCGCCTGCAAAGGCAGAGTCTCTTCAGGCCGCGATCATGTTCGCTCTCTTGTTCGCCTGCTGTTGGGCTCTCTCGGCCTCGGACTTGCCAGGGCAAGACGCGGCGCAGACTCAAACCGGCGCGCAAGCCGTCGGCCCGCAGACGGAGCCGTCTGCCCCGGTTCAACCGCTGGTACAGCTCGCCGAGCCGAACGAAGCCGCTCAAACCAGACCTCCGCTGACCATCACCTTCCAAGACGCGCTCGATCGCGCCCGCAAGAATAGTCCCGAGTATCTCTCGGCAGTCACGGACGCGCGGGTTGCACACGAGGACCGCGTTCAGGCGCGTGCGGCACTCCTGCCTTCGGTCAACGCCACTACGCAGGAACTGCTCACCACGGGCGGGAGTGTGCTGCCGACAGGGCGATTCGTAACCCAAGATGGAGTCCACGTCTATCGAGCCTGGGGCGTTTTTCATCAGGATATTTCTTCGAACCTGTTTACGTTGAACGGCTACCGTCGCGCTTCGGCGGCAGAAGCGCTGGCCAAGGCCAAGACCGAAATCAGCGCTCGAGGACTGGTAGTCACGGTGACCCAGAACTATTACGCTCTGGTCGCTGCCCAGCGCAAGTACGCCACCGCGCAGCAAAGCTTCCGGTCAGGGACTGAATTCCTCAAAGCGACCCGCGAGCGCGAGCGGGGCGGCGAAGCGGCGCACGCTGACGTGATCAAGGCTCAGCTTCAAGCGGCGCAACAGCAGCAGGCCTTTGAAGAAGCCAATCTGGCCATGGCGGATGCGCGCTTGAACCTGGCGGTGCTGTTATTCCCCACGCTGGACCAGAACTTCACGGCCGTGGATGATCTTGACCAGGCCCCGCCCCTTCCCTCCTTCGAAGAAGCGCGGGCGCTGGCTGCTAAAGCCAATCCCGATCTCAGGGTGGCGATAGACACGCTGCGTGAGAGTAGTCTAGAGGTGTCGGCCGCGCGCAACAGCTTCCTGCCCGCGCTGACGGTCGATACGGATTACGGCATCGAGTCGAACTTTTTTGCGCTACGCAGCCGAGTGGCTGGGGTTTCCGACAATCTGGCCAAGAGCCAGCAGGAGCAGAATAATCTGGGCGCCTTCATAACCTTGAATCTTCAGCTTCCGGTGTGGGACTGGGGTGTTTTGCGCAGCAAATTGCATCAGGCCGAATCGCGCCGGCAATTGGCGCAGGTCGAACTGAGCGCGACTCAGCGCAAGCTCGTGAGTGAACTCTATTCGGCTTACAACGAGGCCCGCGAAGGCCAGTCCGCGGTTGAGCTTCTGCGGCAATCGTCCGATCTGGCCGCGGAGAGCCTGCGCCTGAGCGGACTGCGCTACAAGGCCGGAGAGGCGACGGCGCTCGAAGTGGTGGATGCCCAGGCCACTTTGACACAGGCCCGCAACGCTTACGACGACGGCCAGACGCGGTATCGCCTGGCGCTGGCGAATCTGGAGACGCTTACCGGGAATTTTTGATGATGACGAATCCGATCCGGTTCAGTGTGACGGCCCTCGCCCGCCGCTCCGCGGTCGATCGAAGATCAGTGGCCAGTCTTCTTGCGCTCTCCGCTGTCCTAGCTCTCTCCGCCTGTTCGAACAAAGAGGCTGCGGCGCCGCCCCCCACGATGACGGTTCAGGTGGCCATGGCCGAGCGCGCCACGATTCAACAGGAGGTGACCGCCGACGCGGTTCTATACCCCCTTCGTCAGGCCGCAATCGTGGCCAAGATCAGCGCTCCCGTCGCCAAATTCTACGTGAATCGGGGTACTCACGTTCATGCCGGCCAGGTGCTGGCAGACCTGGAGAGCAAGGACCTTGCAGCCGCGGTCACCGAGAGCCAGGGCGCCTACGATCAGGCTCAGGCGGCCTATCAGACTGCCGTGAGGTCCAGCTTGCCGGAAGAGATGCAAAAAGCCGAGCAGGACCTGAAAGCTGCCAAGGAAACATTCGACGCTCAGCAGAAGGTGGTCGACAATCGCCAGACGCTTTATCAGCAGGGGGCCATCCCACGGAAGGATCTGGAGGACGCAACGGTGACCTTGGTCCAGGCCCGCAACACATACGAGCTGGCCCAGAAGCACTACAACGCTCTCAAGGACTTTGGCAACCAGGAGGCGCTCAAAGGCGCACAAGGCGAACTGGCAGCGGCCAAGGGAAAGTACGATGCCTCCGAAGCTCAATTAAGCTACGCCGAGATCAGGAGTCCTATCGAAGGGGTGGTCACGGACCGCCCGCTTTATGCGGGGGAGATGGCGGCGGCCGGCAGCCCGCTGGTTACCGTGATGGATCTCTCGCGCGTAGTCGCCCGTGCACACCTTACCGGGGAGCAAGCTGCGTTGCTCAAGCCCGGCGACGAAGCATCCATCTCGGTGCCAGGAGCAAGCGACGACGCTCCGGCGAAGGTGACTGTGGTGAGTCCGGCACTGGATCCCAACAGCACAACGGTGGAAGTGTGGGCGGAGGCGGCCAATCCCCACGATCGCCTGCAGCCGGGCAGCAGCGCGCGGGTAACTTTCGTGGCGAAGACCGTCAAGAACGCCCTGGTGGTTCCCGCTACGGGCCTGGTCACCGCATCCGACGGTACCACCTCGGTGATCGTGGCAGGCGGCGACGGCAAGCCCGAACAGAAGAAGGTGAAGGTGGGCATCCGGCAGGGAGACAAGATACAGATTACCGACGGCATCGAGGAAAACGATCGGGTCGTGACCCAGGGCGCCTACGAGCTGGCCTCCGAAGACCCCGATGTGCTCGCCAAGACCAAGCTGCAGATCGCTGAGTCGAAGAGTTCTGATGCGGGGTCCGATTCCGATTCCGGCAAGGACAAAGAATAAGGTGCGCCACCACTGAGGACTCCGACCAGGCATGAAGGCAGAAGACCTCGAAGTTCGCGACCAGGAACAAGCGCCGGAGTCGTCCTACTGGATTACCCGTCATTCCAAATCCATCGTCTTCCTGATTTTGGTGCTGGCCGCGGTGGGCGTATACCTCGCCTTCAGCATTCCCGTATCGGTGTTTCCGGAAACGAACTTTCCCCGCATCATTGTGGGTGTAGATAACGGAGTGATGCCGATCAACCAGATGGAAGTCTCCATCACGCGGGTGATCGAAGAGGCAGTGAACGGCGTCCCAGGGCTGCAGGAGGTCCAATCCACTACCAGCCGCGGGTCCGCGGAAGTCGATCTGTATTTTGATTGGAACGCGGACATGGTCCGCACCTTGCAGCAAGTGGATGCGGCCGTGTCCCGGGCCCAGAGCCAATTGCCGCCCGGCGCTCAGATCACAAGCAATCGCCTCAGCTTTGCCAGTTTTCCCATCATCGGATACAGCCTCACCTCAGACCGGGTATCGCAGCAGCAACTCTGGGAAATTTCCACCTACGAGATCAAGCCGCGCTTGAACCGGCTAAACGGCGTTGCGCAGGTCCTGGTGCAGGGCGGGGACCAACCGGAGTTCCAGATCACGCCCGATCCCTCCGCGCTGCTCCGCGCCAAGGTTACCGTTCCCGATATTCTGGACGCCATCCGCCGCAGTAACCTGATCGATTCTCCCGGGCTTCTGCCGCACAGCCACCAGCTTTTTCTCGGATTGGTGAGCGCTCAGGCCCAGGACCCGGGCGAGATCGGCCGGATTGTGGTGAAGGATACCGTTGCGGGCGCGCCGGTTCGAATCGAGGATATCGGCGCAGTGACGCCTTCGGTGACACCGGTGTACACCGTGGTGACGGCGAACGGCAAGCCGGCCACGCTGATCAGCGTCAACCGCCAGCCCACCTCGAACACGGTGGCAGTGGCGGACGAGGTGCACTCCGAGATGCAGCAAATCGAGCGCTCGCTGCCTTCGGGGGTACAGGTTTCGACCTTTTATGACCAATCTGCTCTGGTGGTGGACTCCATCCGGAGCGTGCGCGACGCGATTCTGATCGGACTCATCCTGGCGTCTATAATCCTGCTGCTCTTTCTGCGCGACTGGGGCACGTCATTGGTGGCCGGCCTGGTGATTCCTATCACCGTGGTCGTGACGTTCATCGCCCTCAAGCTGCTGGGCCAGAGTTTCAACCTGATGACACTGGGCGGCCTGGCGGCCGCGGTCGGCCTGGTGATTGACGATGCCATCGTCGTGGTGGAAAACATCGTGCTGCACCGCGACGCCGGCGAGAGCCACATGGAGGCTATTCACAGCGCCCTCGGAGAGATCTCGATTCCGCTCGTCGGCTCCACCGTGACACCGGTGGTGGTGTTTTTGCCGCTCATCACGATCACGGGCGTGGAAGGCACGTTCTTCCGCGCCCTGGCCGTGACCATGTCGGTTTCCCTCTTCACCTCGCTGGCTTTGGCTCTGGCCTGGACTCCCAATTTAAGCCGCTACTTCATCCGCCGCAAAGCCGGGAGTGCGCAACCCGTGCTGGAGCCGGCCGGCATCCCCGACGACCCGGCGCCAGACCAGATCTCTGACGAGATCAAGCGCCTGATGGCTGCGGAAGAGGCCTCCATGAAAGGCGCTTTCAGCAAGGTCATCCGGGTTTACGAGGTATGGGTGCGGCGGGCGCTCGAGCATCCCGCCTGGCTGGGGATCTTCTGCGCGATCCTGATCGCGGTCTCATACATCTGCTATCGTTCGCTCGGCACAGACCTGCTCCCCGCGATGGATGAGGGCGGCTTCATCATGGACTACCTCACCCCCCCAGGCAGTTCACTCGAAGAGACCGATCGCATCGTCTCGCACTTCGAGCGTATCATCCGCGCCCTTCCTGAGGTCGAGAGCACCTCGCGCCGCACCGGAATGCAGCTTGGCCTCGCTACCGTTACAGAAGCCAACAACGGCGATATCGCGGTGAAGCTAAAAGCCAAACGAGAGCGGGGCATCGAGGAGATCATCAGCGAGGTTCGCAGCAAGGCGACTCAAGCGGAACCGGAGTGCGACATCGATTTCCACCAGATGCTTGAGGATATGATCGGCGACCTGACCGGCGCTCCGCAGCCGATCCAAATCAAGCTTTTCAATCCCAACGGAGATTTGCTGAATCAATGGGCGCCGCAGATCGCCGACGCGATCGGTAAGGTCCAGGTCGGCGGCAAGAAGGTGGTGGTGGATCTTGCGAACGGCGTCGACAACACCTTGAGCGGTCCAGCCGTGCTCTTCCAGGTGAATCCCGAAGCAGCGGCGCGCGCTGGTTTCACTCCCGAGGAAATCACCACCGACGCTGCCGCCCTCCTGGAGGGCGAGCCGACTCCGACGCCCGTGATCCTGAACGATCGGCCTTATACCCTGCGCGTGCGCTTTCCGCAGGCGAATCGCGCTTCACTCGAGGCCATGCAGAACACGATGCTGGTAAGCTCGAGCGGCGCCACCGGGACTCTAGGCTCCCTTGCTGCGGTCAGCGAACTGCCGGGCCAAACCGAGATCACGCGCGATAATCTGCAGCGCGAGGTAGCCGTGACGGCAAGACTGGAAGGGACTGACTTGGGGACCGGCATCGCCGCGGTGAAGAAGGCCGTGGATGCTCTCCATCCGCCCGGCTCGATTCGCGTGGAGTACGGCGGCACTTACAAAGAGCAACAGAAGGCCTTCCGTGATTTTGCCACGGTGCTCGTGCTGGCGCTGGTGCTGGTCTTTCTCGTGCTCCTGTTTGAGTTCGGACAGTTCTCCGCGCCCGCCGCTATTCTCTCCTCCGCCGTGCTCTCAACATCCGGCGTTTTCTTTGCGCTGCTCATCACGGGCACCACCTTTAACATTTCCTCCTTTATGGGGCTGATCATGGTGATCGGCATCGTGGCGAAGAACGGAATTCTGCTCCTCGACGCCGACCAGAAATTCCGCGCCGCCGGCTTTTCTCCTGAAGAAGCCATGGTCCAGGCTGGCCGCCGCCGGTTGCGTCCCATCGTCATGACGGCTTTGGCTGCCGTGGCCGGGATGCTGCCTCTGGCGCTCGCCCTGGGGGCAGGGTCCCAGATGCTGCAACCGCTGGCCATCGCCGTGATCGGCGGCATCACCATTTCCATGGTGCTGTCTCTCATCATTACTCCCGCCATGCAGTTCTATCTGACGCGTAGTCGAGCCTAGAGGCTTAGCCTCTCGCCGCGGGTGTATCCCGCCCCTGTGGCGGCATGAAGCCGTCACTACTTCTAACGAGCGCGCAAGAGTTGTTGCTGTGAGCGCTCTTTCCTCAGGCGAAGCCACGACGTATGTTGCTTTCTGAACGCTTTTCGGAGCCCAAAATTTGACGGTTTGTTGATCTCTGAACGCTTTTGTGAAAAATGTAAACACTTTTCTTGACTCTTTGCTCTATTTTCGCCGGCCATTCTAAAGGGGGTTAGAACGCTGAACCCGCTCGCGCGGTCGGCGATTCGCAAGCCAAGCCCCGCGCTATTAGAATTGATCGATCCTGATGTCTCAGTTTGCGGAGCGCGGTTGCTGTCGCGGCGCTTTCACCGGAGCCTGGCAGTTGGAGTTCGCGAGAGGTAAGTCATGGTGGTGAGTCCGGCAAAGTCCAACCAGAATAAGGGATTGGCGCGGCCCGGTCACGGATTCGCCGTGGCCGCGGGAACTCTGGGCTGGATGCTCGATGCCTTTGACTTCTTCGTGGTGGTTTTTCTGCTCGATGCTCTGGCCGCGCACTTTGGTGTACCGAAAAGTTCAATTGTGGGCAGCATCACCCTCTCATTGGCCATACGGCCCGTCGGCGCGGCCCTCTTCGGCCTGCTGGCAGACCGCTACGGCCGCCGCAAGCCTCTGATGGCCGTCGTGGCCTACTTCTCCCTGATCGAGATTCTAAGCAGTTTGGCGCCGGATTTCCCCCTGTTTCTTGTGCTGCGGGGACTATTCGGAATCGGAATCGGAGGCTATTGGGGCGTGGGCGCGTCGCTGGCGATGGAAAGCGCTCCGGCCGGGCGGCGCGGCCTGATCTCGGGCATCCTGCAAGCCGGCTACCCGGCCGGATACCTGCTTGCCGCGGTCGCCGCGCGCCTGATCATGCCCGCTTGGGGCTGGCGTCCGATGTTCTGGGCCGGACTCATCCTTGCCGCGATCACCCTCTACATTACGTTCAGAGCGCCCGAGCCCGAAGCCTGGAAACAGCATCATCTGCCGAGCATCAATGGGCTCATTCGTGTCGCCGCCCGGCATTGGCCGAGCTTCGCTTACCTGGTTCTCTTGCTGACCCTCATGATGTTTCTCTCCCACGGCACTCAGGACCTCTATCCGGATTTTTTGAAGAGCGCGCATCATTTTAGTCCGAACACGGCCGCGTACGTCGCCATGATCTACAATGCCGGCGCTGTGCTGGGCACGATTTTGATAGGCTACGGTTCAGAGCGCCTGGGAAGACGTGGAGGCATTATTACAGCCTTGCTCCTGTGCGCCCTCGTGATTCCAGCCTGGGCTTTCGGGAACAGTCTCGTTGTCCTGATCCTGGGAGCTTTTCTGATGCAGGCCGGAGTACAAGGCGCCTGGGGAGTGATCCCGGCTCACCTCAACGAGCTTTCGCCGGACGCGGTTCGCAGCCTTTTTCCGGGTTTGGTCTACCAGCTCGGAGGACTGCTGGGCTCGCCGGCGAACACTATCGAATATGCTTTGCGAGACCGGCTCGGCTATGCGTGGGCGCTTACGGCATTTGAGGGATTCACGATCGTCGCGCTTATGGTGATCTTCGCACTGGGACCCGAGCGCAAGGGACGCAGCTTCCTGAAGGAAGGACCTCTGCACGAATAAGGTGCAGAGCCGGGCTTGAGTCCGCCGATCCGGCGATCGTTCAATTACCGTGGGGCGGTAGAGTGTACGCCGGAATAGCCGGCTCGCGATGACGGTCTACCCAGTAGGCCCAAAGGATGAGCAGCCATTGTGCGAGCGCCATAAGCGCCAACATGTGGCTGTCCGGCGGCGGGGGTGCCAGCAAATTCATGAGGTAGATTAACACCAGGAAGATGATCAGAGTGCGAAACGCATAGGTTCCGATCGCGTCGCGGGGACGGGTTGCGCGCCGGTACATCGCCAGTCCCCAGAAGAAGAGAACGCCTTCAACTAGAAGCGTAGCCGAGCGGGAATTCCACAGACCGAAACCGATCATGTGGCTCGAGCCCGGATAAAGCGGCAGGTCCGGCCGATGCACGATGGCGTCAAGGAACCAGTGGCTGAGCACCAGCAGCAGGACGACAAACGTGCCTACACCCTTCCGGCGGAGCAGCCAATAAAGGCCGGCGAAAAGAAACGCCCATCCGGCGGCGCCAAGCAGACTGTGCGAAAGCGGGTAGCTAACGAAGTCGAGCGGAGTGACCACCGTGTTACCCGGATCGATTTGGACGCGCTCGATACCCAGCAGGAGAAAGATGGGCCAGATCAGATCAAGGAACTGCGCTGCCATCCAGAGAGTGCCGAGCGACGTTCTGGGCGACGCTCTTTTGGCCGCCAAACCCAAGCCGAAATGACCGAGGAACATGAAGGCTCCGAATTCTCAGGGTACAACATTCGGCGGGCTCTCGTGAGACGAGAACGAATTGGCGCATCTTAATGCGTACGTCAATTCCGCGCGCGGTCGAGCCCGCTCGCCCTGCACGGTGCTACACTATGTTTGCTTGCGGTGCAGCGTTCCGCTTTTTGGAGTTGGAGAAACCAGACATGAACAAAGTCTACGAAGTGTCGGCCCGCTGGGATGGGGAGGCGGGCGTGTGGGTTGCTGAAAGCGATGACGTGCCGGGTTTGGTGGCGGAAGCTGACACTCCCGACGCGCTTGTAGAAAAGCTCCGCGGCTTGATTCCCGAGCTTCTTGAGATAAATGGGGTTCTGGAACGCGGCACTCCGACTGTCGAGTTCCACGTCCGGTACCAGCACGAAGAAAGCGGAGTGGCAATTCTGGCCTCTTGCTGGCGAACTACACGCCGAAGCTCAAAGCGATCCTTCGCGCTCACGGCTGCTCATTTGCGCGGAGCGGTCGCGGTGATCACGAAATCTGGTACAGCCCCGCTACCGGACGGCGCTTTCCCGTAGATCACAAAATTCGATCCCGTTACACGGCGAACGGCGTGCTGAAACAATCCGGCATACCCAAGCACTTCTAGCCTGCGCAATCCAGCGCTCGTTTCTCCTAGATACTCCGCACTGGCATGGTGACGATATCGGCGACTGCGGCCACTTCGCGCGTGACAAACGGCTCGCCGTAGCGCACCCCGATCATCAGACCGAAGTGGCGGGCCAGCGATCCCACTCTTTCGCGTAAATCCTTGCGTGAAGGGAAGAGGTTCTGCACGTCTTTCTCAGAGGAAAACTGCGAGGAATAGCAAAGAATGGACTTCAGCTTATTGTCGAATTGTTTGGTCACGTCCACTACGAAGGTGGGCACCACGGCGGGCACGTACACCGAAGCATAGATGATCTTGAACGGCCGGCAAGGATCGCCGTGCAGCGGTAATTTGTCGAGACCGGCCAAAAAGCAGGCTTCGTAGCCGATCTGCCCAGTCGTGTAGTGATCGGGGTGCCGGCCCGCCCAATACGGCAGGATCACGGTGCGGGGCCGCAGTTCGCGGATCTTTTGCGCGATCTTCAGCTTGTACTCGCGCACATTCTCGATGGCGGCATCAGGGAGGTTCAGGTTCTCGCGGTGCGCAAGACCCATTACCTTCGCTGCCTTATCGGCTTCTTTGGCTCGCAGGGCGGCGCTGCCTCGCGAACCCGACTCGCCCGCCGACAAATCGAGCGCACCGACCTTGTAGCCGGCCTCCACCATCTTGATGACGGTGCCACCGCAAGTCAGTTCAATATCGTCGCGATGCGCTGCGATGGCGAGAACGTCGAGGTTCATATTTTTTCTGCTGTCAAGGGTCCCTCACGCGCGACCCGGGCGGCGTGGACTTTTGCGTGATCGAGCCCGCTGATCGAGCTCGAACTCTTCGATCTTCCGGCTGAGGGTATTGCGGTGGATGCCCAGTTCCTGCGCGGCCTTGCACTGGTTGCCGTCGGCGTTCTCCAGGACACGCTTGATGAAGCGCTTCTCAAACTCGCTTACGGCCTCCCCGTAGGCGATTCCCTGCTCCACCATCAGCGCAATCAGGGCTTCGAGTTGATCCTTCAAAACGGGAACTCCTGCGTGAACAATTGGCCCGGATTGAATGCCCCTCCGAGCCCTGCGCTGTCATCCTGCCCGCAAGCAAAGGATCTCAGCATTTCGGCGCGGTAAACGTGCCTATCGAGTTGATGAAAATTAACTTGTCGTCCGCCCCGCGTAAGCGTTGGTTCAGGTCGGTCCCCGGAGGACGCGGGAATGACCGTTACCGGCGATTCGGCAGATTTCATCGTCGCGGAGGCGCTCTCTCTTTGATCTTGCCTTCGGTCTTCACCAATCCACGCTTGAGCTCCTCGAGACCGGTGTCAAATTCCTTATGCAGATCGGGTGGCATGGCCGCGGCCATCAGGCTTGATTCGTGGATTACGGTAGGAGTGAGTCTGGAGTTTTTGACCGCTTCCACTTTTATCCCGAAGGCCAGCATCGCCATGATCACCACCGCGTCCACGATGACACCCCGAATCACCCCGAAGAACAGACCGAGCAGGCGATCGAACCACGACAGCCCCGCGTCCTTCAGCACTCTCTGAATAATTCCTGCAATGAGCGAACCCACGACGACGACCACAAGGAAGAGCAGCAAAAACGCCACCGCGTGGGCGACGTCGGAGGAACGAATGAAGGAGCCAAGCCAGGCGCCGAGCGCCTGATAACCCTGCGCGGCGACGATCAGGCCCACAACAAGCGAGGCCAGACCCACCAGCCCGCGCACGAATCCTTCGCTCGCGCCTGACAGCACCGAAAAAACCACAATCAGGGCCAAAAGCCAGTCCAGCCAATTCCACAGACGAAACTCAAGCATCGTTTTGCCTCGCCCGTAAACGATTCAGTCGAGTGAGCGGTCCGTGAGCAGCCGATAGGCGTCGCGGTATTTTTCACTGGTCTTGCTGACGACCTCAGGAGGAAGCGGCGGGGGCGGCGGCTGCTTGTTCCAGCCCGTCGACTCCAGATAGTCCCTGACAAACTGCTTGTCAAATGAGGGCTGGCTCCGGCCAGGCTCGTAGCCCTCTCGCGGCCAGAACCGCGATGAGTCCGGCGTCAGCACCTCGTCGATCAGAATGATTTCGCCGTCCGCAAGGCCCCACTCGAATTTTGTGTCGGCGATGATGATGCCGCGGCCTTCTGCGTAATCGCGCGCCCGGTTATACACCGCCAGGCTTTTTGTCCGAACGGCCTCGGCGGATTCAACTCCGATGCGGGAGACGGTTTGCTCCCAAGTGATGTTCTCATCGTGTCCTGTAGTCGCCTTGGTAGAAGGAGTGAAGATCGGCGGGTCAATCTTGGAAGATTCCCTGAGTCCTTCCGGAAGCCTGATGCCGCACACCGCGCCAGTTCTCTGGTACTCCTTCCAACCCGACCCCGCCAGGTAGCCGCGCACGATGCACTCCACCGGAAAGGGCTGGGCTCTTACCACTAGCATCGACCGGCCCGCGAGTTGGTCAGCGAAAGGCTGAAACTCCGCCGGATACTGCCTGACGTCGGCGGTAGTGAAATGGCTTTTGACCTCTTTAAGTAAGTCAAACCAGAAACAGGTAATCTGATTGAGAACCGCGCCTTTGCTGGGGATTCCCTGCTCCATCACGACATCGAACGCCGAGAGACGGTCCGTCGCAATCACAAGCAGTTGGTTCTCGCCAGCTTCGTACACGTCGCGGACCTTTCCTCGCGAGAACAGCGTCATACCAGGAAGCATCGATTGTCGCATCACGGATTGCATCATTGGGGTCACAATTGTGCGGTCTGAACAATTCGACATTCTAGACGAAGCCGTGACGGGAGACAATCCATTATTTTTTGCCTGTCGTTAGCATATGAAGTGTCCGGTCCAATTAGCAGGTGATCTGTCCGCTATCGGTGGTCAAGGGGCATTCTGCAGAGGGGAGGCAGAATGAGCGAATAGCCAACGACCGCCATGCAGCGTGCGATGAAGATTCAGGAAGTGATTTGGCGGGC
>DASYYZ010000186.1:0-2649 GCA_035946735.1 Terriglobia bacterium | reverse complement strand
GAAGAAGCGGATGGAACAGGCGGACAATTTTGACGCTGTGAACCAAGGCGCGCTTCAGCGCGACGCCTAAACCGGAAGGGCGACCGCCTTTGAGGCGGCCCCACTCATCAAGCCACCCGCCTCGCGGGTGGTGTCTGACTTTTATGCGTTACATTGAAAGTTCATTAAACTTCTTATGCATGAGCGTGCACTCGGATCTAGGTGCGCTGCACAATCACACACGCGGAGTGCTCCGCCCTGATTGATAAGGAGGCGACATGCTGACAAGCAGAGAGCGACGGATCCGACAGGCTATTTTGGCGGCCTCGGTGCTCGCAGGGCTGGCGTCTGCGTCGCTAGCCAGGGCCGACGATATTCAATTTCTGCTGCTGGGAGGTACAACTCAAAAACTCACCTTCTTAGGAACCGGCAACTCAAACACCGTGCTTGTACAACTTGGCAGCTGCAGCAACGGAATTTGCGACTGGACGGAGCAGGGTCACGGAAGCGTCTCGTACGGTCAGAACCAGCTCGCCGGGTATTCCGGGTTGTGGTCTCTAAGCATTCCGTACACAGGAACCAACACCTTCAATCTGACCCTCACCGCGGGCTTTAATGGTAACCCGTCGGATTGGGGAGTCAGCCAGCCATCCCCGATCAATTTTACCTGGGGAACAGCCGGCTGCTCGGGCGCGAGCTGCCTCCTTACCGGCAACCTGGAGTTGACAGACCTGGTGGAGAGCGGAAATGGCGGCACGTTCAATCTCGGAATGGACGTCGATCTGACCATTACCGGCGGCATCCTGGCGTCCCTCGTCAACCAAAACGACATTTTAGACTACACCATCACCTTCAGCCCTGGCACAGGTACCACTCGCAAGGCAATCGGCTCGAGTGGCGAGGCCGCGATGCCCACGTCTGAACTCGGATCCTTGCTGCTTTTGGGCACGGGTCTCAGCCTGCTCGGGTTTGTCCGAAGACTGCGTGGCCGCTTGGGGCCCGCCGGGCGTTGACTGAGCCGTACGCAACGAGGGGGCGGCTGCAAAGCCCGCAACTACTGCGCTCGATAGATCTGGCCGCCGTACAATCCCGGACCACCTCATCGGCGCCCACCGCGATCGGTGAGAGCGTGCTTCCGTTGATCTGATCCCACAGTCCCGCACCTGCGACATACTCATAAACCCCACCCGCGATGTTGAGGCCTACGCCACCCGTCCAAGCCGACCCGGAGCTGCTTCAGTTGCACGATCAGTGCCGCATCGGACTACGCGGCCGGTGAGGCAGGAGAGGCAAGAACGGCGGGACCGGCGTCGAAGGTCGAAACCGGAGCCCGAACACCCCAAACCAGGTACCAATCCAAGCTTCGAATTGTCCCCTTCAAGCGAAGGAGTATCGAGCCCAAGGCAGTTGGATCAATCTAGGAAAACTGAAAACCAAGAGTTCTATTTCAGTGCCGAAAATGTCTCAGGCCGGTAGACATCATGGCGAGACCCAGGCGGTTGGCAGCCGCGATCACGTCTGCATCGTGCACAGATCCGCCCGGCTGCACAATCGCCGTGGCTCCGGCCCGCGCCGCCTCTTCGACGCCGTCCGGGAAGGGAAAGAACGCATCCGAACCGACTACCGTTCCGGCCAGGTCGTGCTTCAGTTCGCGCGCCTTGGTAACCGCCAGCCGGACGGAATCCACACGACTCATCTGGCCTGCGCCCACTCCCACTACCACGTCCTCGCGGGTAAATACGATCGCGTTTGATTTCACATGCTTCGTTACCCGCCACGCAAATACCAGGGCGCGTTCTTCGTTCTTGGTTGGCTGGCGGTCGCTGACGCATTTCCATTCTTCGAGGCGCGCGCCAATCGCGTCGGGAGTCTGCACCAGCAGGCCCCCACCGATCGATTTTAGCTGCAGAGGATAATCGTCTCCGGCCGCCGGCATTTCCATGAGGCGCAGATTCTTCTTCATCGCCAGTTGTTCCAGGGCGTCCGGCTCGAATCGAGTGGTCACCACCGCTTCCACGAACAGCTTGGCCAACTCCTCGGCCGTGGCCGCGTCCACCGGCTGGTTGAACGCGATGACGGACCCGAACGCGGACACAGGATCGACGGCCAGCGCTTTACGATAGCTCTCCGCCAGGGTCGCCGCCATTGCCACGCCGCACGGATTGGTGTGCTTAATGATCGCCGTCGCAGGTTCGGTGAACTCCGTCACCAGCCGCCAGGCCGCCTCGAGATCCACCAGATTGTTGTAGGAAAGCTCCTTGCCCTGAACCTGCCGGGCGTGCGCCAGGCCGCGCCCACGGGCGCCGGGGTCCTGGTAAAGAGCTGCTGTCTGGTGAGGGTTTTCGCCGTAGCGCAGATCGGTGGACTTGCGAAAGTTGAGGTGAAGCCTCTCCGGCAAAGTCGGGCCCGTTGCGCCCGAGGTCGCAGTGTCACTGGTTCTGGAAGCCCACTGCTGCAGCGTGCTCGAGATTGCACCATCGTAGGCGGCCGTTGTGGCAAACGCCTTGCGCGCCAGCCCCGCTCGCGTGAGATCGGAGACCGCACCCTCGCCGCGGCGCATTTCCTCGATTACCCGCGGATAGTCGGCGGGATTCACCAGCACGGTCACGTCCGCAAAGTTCTTGGCTGCTGAGCGAATCATTGAAGGTCCACCGATGTCGATATTCTCGA
>DASYYZ010000185.1:0-54109 GCA_035946735.1 Terriglobia bacterium | reverse complement strand
AGCAGGGCGGCAAAGCCGCTTCCTGGAGAACCGCTACGCTGGCCTCCGCCCGTAATAAACTCTCGTCCAGGGCGCAAGGCAGATTCAAGATGCGCGCTCGATCGATCCCCTGCCGCTTCACCACCTGCTCCCGATTGAAGGCGCTCGTCACCACCACCTGGTCCGCCTGCCGCAACGCCGCGCGCTTCGCGTAAGGGAGCGAGCCCCAGGCCTCGATGCCGTGCGCCACAATCCAGTACGGCCGTTCCCCCACCGTCGCCGCCAGCCATCCCACGGGCCCGAGCGCAAGGTGCGTGCAAATGATCAGGTCGGGGCTCCATCGCGCGACTGCCCCGATGGCTTGCCAGCCAAAACGCAGCTTCAGTAACACACTCACCCTGGCCTTGCGCTGTGGCATGGCCATCCTGGCCATGTCTGCCCACGGGCGAGACGCCCGCGCCACGGCTTGTGGCACGGCCCTTTCGCTCATCGACACGACGTGCACGCTCTCCTCGCCAAACAGCTCCTTGATCGCCCGGACCAGCGTGAGCGTGTAGCGTTGAATTCCTCCCGCGCTCCCGAGCGGCGGGGTGAGCACCAGTACCTTCATGGAATTGTCGATTGCCAGTTGTCGATTTTCGATTGCGCGGCTCAGTCCACGACCGTGTCATTCCGAGCGGAGCGAGGAATCTGCTTTTCTTCTGCGGGACCTGCGAAATCTGCGGATTGCTTCCGTCGAAGAACTTCCTTGAACAATGCGCCCAACTGCTCTGCGTTGCGATCCCAGGTATATTGCCGCGCCGTCTGAGCCGCCGCTTCCCCCATCCTCTGCCGCATCCCGGGGTCGCGGTAGAGCATTTCGATCAGATTCGCCAACTCAACGTCGTCCTGCGGATTTTTCAAAATGAGTCCGTCCACGCTGTCAGTGATGACTTCGCTCACTCCCGCTTGGCTGCTCACGATGCCTGGCACTCCGCAGGCCATGGCTTCGAGCGGCGGCAAGCCAAAGGCGTCTTCAAGCGATGGACCCACGTAGAGATCGGCGGCCGTGTAATACAACTCCACATCGGGCCGTGGAGGCAGGAACATCACCCGGTCTTCCAGGCGGAGCCGCAGCATGGCCGCGCGGTAAGGGTCAACGATGTCGCGCCCCACCACCAGCAGCCGCAGCGGAGCCGCCGGCAGTCTGCCCAAAGCTTCCAGCAGGCAGGGCAAGCCCTTCTTCTTCCAGTCGTTTCCCACCAGCAGCAGGCAAAAATCGTCCTGGTTCAAGCCCAGCGCGTGCCGCGCGGAATCCCGCACGCGCGCCCGAGTGCCGATATTGAGCCTCTGCGCATCGATGCCGTGAAGGATCACAGGCAGATCAGGCTCGGTCCGGCCGTAGCGCGCGAGATCCCGGGCCACTTTCGCCGAGACCACCGTGAGCCCGGACTTCTTTCCCCCGTACACCAGGCGCTCCAGTCCGATCACGAGGCGATAGTAGATTCGCCGGTGCAAGAGTCGCGGCCAGGAGCGCACGGGGTTGAGGTGAAACTTCAGAGTGTGCCGCGCCAGCCTGTGGAACTCCGCAAATACGATGTGGACCGCGATTACGTCAGCGTCAAAGCAATTGATCCCGGGAGAAAACACTAGCTCCGGCGCGAGACCCCGGAATCGCCGGTCCCACCAGCGGCACCAGTGGTTGGCCAGCACCCACCAGCAATACGAGAGCAGGTGCGGACCCGGCAGAGCGGGAACGCGGTGCCACACCATGCAGGCCGGGTCCACATCTTCAACGCGGTTGCTGTAGACATGCACCTCGTAATCGCGCGCCAGTCGCTCCACCTGCTCGGCTACACAGCGCTCGGTGCCATGTCGCTTGTCGATAAATGGCGAAATCACGGCGATGCGCGCTCTGGGAATTCCAGCCATGTCATTTCGAGCGAAGAGAGAAATCTCGCACTGAGATAGAGCAGATACGAAATTTCTTGTCGCCTTCGGCTCCTCGGAATGACAGCGGGACGGGTCTTTCAACGATGCTAGCTTCGGAATTGTGTTCTTGCCGCTTCACTTTCGACTCTTGACTGTCAACTATCGACTTGTCTGAGGTCTTTCACTCGCGACTCTCGACTATCGACTGTTGACTGGCTTCTTGCGCCACCAGGGCAGGCAGCCGGAACAGCATGCCGATAAGCAGCCAGAGATAAGCGTTAAGTACAAAATCCTGATAGCCCTGCATACCGCCGTACGTACGAGGAAACAGCAGGTAAAACGCAAACCAGACAATAGAAAGGCCCACGGGAAACGCCCAAGTCCCTTTCAACTTCAGCAATGCCTTGCAGGCGGCGAGCATCATGCTCGAAGTCCATACCAGCCAAACGACGAGCCCCAAAATTCCCAGCTCGATGATCAGGGCGCCGTAGCCGCTCTCCACCCCGAGGCGGGTTGCCGGCACCTCCATGATGCGGCTCACGTACTGTCCACCGAGTGATGCCGTACCGATGCCATGGCCGATCAGCCAGTCCGGGTCCGCAAGGGCCGCCTGAAGCTGGCCGACGGGGTAATTCCACGCACGGTCGGCAGTCTCGGAGTCGGGGCTGTAAGGCGAGATGGTTTCGCGGTAAAAGGCCAGGCGCGCTCCGATAACGCTCGGGAAAAGCACCACTGCCAGAGATACGCCTAGCGCTACGAATATGAAGGTCCGGCGGATCGCCTTCACCAGCCGGTAGCCCTCACCCGCCTTCGCCGGCGCCCCCCACAGCATGGCCGCAGAGAGCACCAGCGCGCTGACCACGGCATACACAAATCCACCTCGCGAGCCGCTCATTACGATTGCCACCGCCACGAGCGCCACAGCAGGAAATACCAGCTTCCGCCCACGCTTCGTCCGCAGAAGGAGATAGCCCACCGTCCCAAGTCCCAGAGCAAGAGCAAGCGTAAGGTAGTCGAAGGACCGGCCTTCGCTAACAAATACGGAGGGGGGCCGAGGGACCGCCAGGCCCGAGGGC
This sequence comes from Terriglobia bacterium, assembly GCA_035946735.1. Taxonomy (GTDB): domain Bacteria; phylum Acidobacteriota; class Terriglobia; order UBA7540; family UBA7540; genus Gp13-AA77. Next base: position 51,143 of record DASYYZ010000185.1, on the reverse strand, counting down.
GTCACTCGCACGTTATGCGCCAGCTCATTGATATCCGCTCCGGAGCGCGGATTGAGGAAGTCCTGTCCGATGATGGCCTGTAGAATTCCAACCAGCGAAATCACAGCAGCGAGCCCAGCGTCCACGAAGAGGAACTTCTGCAGATCGCGTTCCGTGCGCACCAGCGCATAACCCACGAACATCAGCGGAGCATAGTAGAAGTAGAGTTTGAGACCCAGCACCCCATACCACACGCTGGGCGAGCCGGGGTTGAAACCCTGCGCCAGGCCCAGCAAGAAAAACAAACCCAAGGCGTACTTGAAAGGCGGGCGGAAGCGATCGATTTCGCGGCGCGAGGAATCCATCAGGAAAGAGACATAGGTGATGGCGATCAGCGCGTCCTTACCGAAGTAAATGGTCATGTTGTTGCCCATATACTTGCGGATCAGGTCCTCAAACAGCAGCCAGGTGAGGAAGAGATAGACACCGGTGCGCCAGTCGCTGAGGGTCTTTCCGGCCACGGCCAGCGCCGCAAGCGCGGCGCCCAGCAGAGCCACTTCCTGGGCGGCCTTGGAGACGATGGACTGGCTTACCAGCCACACCACCACGAGGACCGCCGCTAGACCCAGCAGTACGGTCAGTGTCTTGCCGGATTCCGGAATCTCTCTTCGAAGATCGATCATGGAGCGAACATCAATGTGACGCGAGATCGCGATACACAGCCAAGTGGTCCGCGACCATCCGCCTTAGACGGAACAGTTGTAACGCTCGCTCCCTGGCCTTCTCGCCTAACGACTTCACCAAGCTCGGTTCGTCGAGCACACGTCGCAGGCAGGATGTCAGTCCCTTGACGTCCCCGACCGCAAATTTAAGCCCCGCGCCGTCCACCACCTCGCCTAGGCCGCCCGTATCGGAAGCGATCACCAGACGCCCGCGCATCATCTGTTCGATTGCCGAAAGCCCTGCTGTTTCCTCCCAGATCGACGGCATAACAAGGGCGTCCACCTGCCGCAGGGCGTGCTCGAGAGCCTCTCCCTGAAGATAGCCCGTGAAGGTCACCTCGTTGCGCAGACCAAGAGCCTTCACCCTTTCCTCCAAGGCAGGCCGTTCGGGACCATCACCTACGTACGTGAGATGAAAAACGCAGCCGGCGTCCTGCAGTTGGCGGGCGGCGTCTATGAGGAGGTGCAGACCCTTCTCACTCACCATTCTGCCGACGTAGGCGAAGTCCCCGGTGTTCTGGGATTGTTCCTCGACGGAATGCGGTGCGTCGGGGATTCCATAATGCACAACCTTGGACCGCGGCAGGCGGACACGGCGGTTTACGTGATCGGTTATAGGTAGATTCAGCGCAACACGCCCGCAAGCCCAGCGGCGAGGAAAGACAAGCAGAAGGTCGAGAGCGCTCCTCGGGCGGCCCACGGAGCATGCGTGACACGCAAAGCACTTGCGGTAATGGCCCGCCATAAAGTGACCGGGACAGATCGCCTTGGAGGGTTCCTGCAACAGGTTTCCGTTTGGGCATATTGTCTGGTACCCGTGATGCTCAACCACCACTCTCTTTCTGAGAAGCCAGCCGAGTGACATTGGCAACAAGCACGGGCCCGCCACATGGATGATGTCGGCGCGCCAAAGTAGCTTCAGCAGCGTCGCGAACCCGGGCCGTCGCACCACGTGGAAAGGCAAGGCAGCGTCATCGCAATTGCCGGCTGGAGTGGGCGTCGCCACCGTCACCTGCACGCCGGCAGCTTCGCGCGCGAGACCTTGCGCCAGCAACATCACATAGGTCTCGACGCCGCCGATGCTGGGCGCGAAGGCGTGGGTGTAAATGAGGACTCTAATCGGCATCTAAATGGAGGTTCGCGAGAGAACGCCAGGCTTGGCCATTATTCGGATGATTGGCGTCGCAAGAATCGCGTCGCGGCCGATCGGTTCTCCGTTGACAGCGAACGTGCCGTACGCAGACTGCTCAAGCTCGTCCAGAACCGCGCCAGGATTGAAACCTTCGGAGGCAACCATTTCGTTGTGGAGTTCCAGGAATAGAATGGGTGAAGAATCACGCAATGTCGCATTGGCGCCACGCAGGACCGCGTGCTCGTGTCCCTCCACGTCCACCTTAATGTGTGTGGGCGCACCAAACTCCCGGACCATCTGATCGATTGTTGTGGTGTTAACCTGAGTAAGGTCACTCTTGGATCGCCCCTCGACGACCTTCAGATAACCGTGCGCAAAACACGCCGGAGCTCAGCATCCTGGTCACGCCGCTCGCGTCGCTTACCGCTCCTCGAATAACGTGAACCCGAGAGGATAGTCCGTTGATCGCTGCCTGTCTCTCAATCATTCGGGTGGCAGTCGGCGAGGGATCGACGGCGCCAGATAGCTGCGGTTATGTTCAGCTTGCATGGCTTAGTGGTCGCTCAGAACTGTGCTTTCCAGGCCCCACCCTCGTAAATATAGAGCGCCGAACCAGCCCTGCCGTCCCGGCGCAGATAGATACTGCCTGGAGAGGCCGACCCTTTGGGAACTCCTGTACCGGAACTGATGGTCGGACCGTCGCCGACCTGGATCGAGTCGGCCCTGAACTGCTCTCCGCGCAGCAGGCTGACCTGCCCGGCAGCGGCGTCGTCACGGTAGGATTGGAGATGCAAAGCCATCTCCGCGGCTTCGTTTGGTGTCACCGTTCTCGCCGGAATGTCGATAAGCACGGGAGCGAAGAAATCCGCAGGGAGGCTTGAACTTGCGCTGCCATAGAAATAGACCTGGGGCAGGTTTGGAGCCGACAGAATGTTGAACAGACCCCAGACCCATTGCCATTCGCCCCTTTCCCCGAAGGTCGGGTGCATATAACCGGCGGAAGGGCTCATGGTGCACCCCATGCACTGAAAAGTGAGCGGATTGCCACCGACAAAGCCGCTACTTTCCGAGCGTACCCAAGCTCCCGCAATCACCCAGTCACCAGCTCCTATGGGGGCAGTTCCCGAAAAAAAGCATGCCGTGGACGTGGCCTTTCCGGCGCTGGCAGTGCCGTCCGGGGCGGTCACAGAAACGGGCGTGGTGACGCCGTTACACGCTCGATTTCCCCAATTCGTTACCACTTGCTTTGCCAAATTCGGCCAACGCGCCGCCACGGGTCCGAAACCGCGGCGTGCGTCGTCCGTCTGCCCGATCACATGACCGCCATAAACTCCCGCCTGCGAATAGAGACTCGGCTGGACGGTACGGTCGCTCGGACCCGCCACTCCCGCCAGCGTTGCCGGACCATCCACGCTGGTGTCTTGCGCCACGATTTCACCCGCAAAGGACCTTTCACAATCCACACGCAGTCCAGGGACCGAAACTACGGTGTCGGCAGGTTGAACGTTCAACACGCTCGCAAACGTGGGGTCCACACAATTTGCAATCCAGACTGCCGGAGCATCTCCGTCTTCCTGATTCAGGTTCTGGACCGTCAGGCCGATGCCGCTGTACCCGGGATAGTCTTTTATGCCTCCTGATGTCACGATGCCGTCCTGAAAATAGATGTTTGCGCCGGTTCCGCTGCCAGGATCCATCACCACGGCATTGTTCTTGTCTGAAGAGGCTGCGCCCCCGCCACTTCTGGCATTTAGTCCCGCCTGACGGTAGGTGAAGCTTGTGGGGGTCGTAGCGGTCAAGGTAAAGGTACCGTCGAATGTTGCATCCGCAGCGCCAACGATTCCCACTCTCTCCCCAACACCAAAAGGATGAGCAGCCTTGGTCCTGACCGTTACCGTGCCCGATGACCTGGCGAGGCCGTCCGGGGCGACGTAGGCGAACTCGGCAGCGTTCCCGGAAAGTGAAAAGTCCCTGAACCAGACCCAAAATGTGTTGGAGCCGACATCCACCGCCGGTCCCATCCCGGCCGATTGATTGATGTGCGCCGAGACGTTCTTGAATTCTATTTGCTGTGAACCGCCATCCCCGTTTCTGTTGCCATTGGAGTCGATCGAGAGCTTCACGGCCACGCCAGGATAAGCGATGGATAAGTTCTCGAAAGTCATGGCTTCGACGCTGCTCAGCCAGATAGCGGGGTGGTTCGTGTCCGCGCCAGATCCTGCCGAGATTGTGACTTGCGGGGTGCGTTGGAGTACCGTCGCGGAGCCGCCTGCCACGCCCATGATCGCAACCGTCGTCTTTCGGCGCCTCCAACCGGCAGGCGGATGTGCGTAGTTGGGATCCCCTTGTCCCATAATCCAGATTCCACAACCCGGAGGGTCGGTGGGCTTACATGCTCGCACCCCCTCCCCGACGCCGGATTCCATCAACCAGATCACTCCGCCCGTGGGAGGCAGTGCGTCATAGCACGACATGATGTCGGCTTTGGCAAAGGCCCAGTACGAGCCATCGGCTAAGTCGTTTCCTCCCGGCGCCGCGTAGCAGATCGGGGATTGGGCGCGAGCACGGGCTGCCGTAAGTGCGAGTTCCATCAGAAGGACCACGAGGACCAGAGATCGACCCAACCAAGCCATCATCGCACTGTGGTTGACGTTAAATCGTTAAGAGACGAGAAGTGAGTTTTCGCCGGTTCAGGCGCCAGAGTCGATAGGCCTGGTGTTAGCGCCGCGTCTGGCGGTGATGCGAATAATCGGCTTCTCCAGAATGGCGCGCCTACCGATTATCGTATCGTTCGGACCGAAGGTATCGTAGCCAAGCTCGGAGAGCTCATCGAGTGCAGCCTCAGGATCGCCTCCATCCAACCTAATCATTTCCGTGTGGAGTTCGAGGAACAGGACGGGCGAATACTCGCTCAGCGTAGCCCTTCCGCCGCGAAGGACGGCCGCCTCATGGCCCTCGACATCAATCTTAACGTGTGTGGGAGCGCCCCACGCGCGAGCCATCCCGTCGATGGTGATTGTTGGACTCTTCCTCAATTCCCGGTAGGACCTTCCTCTAACTACTTTGAAGTAGCCCTGCGAAAACACGCCCGCGCTCAGGAGGCCTATCTCGCCATCCCTATCGCTCGCGGCCGCCTGTATGATCTGAATGCGGTTCGTGCACCCGTTCAGAGCGGCCTCAGTGGAAATCATTCGAGTAGCGATCGGGGAGGGATCTATGGCGAGTGCCTTCCCGCCGTAGTGAGCTGCGGCCAGGCTGAACACGCCGAAGTGTGCGCCAATATCGAAGAGGAGCATTGTATTACAGCAATGGGAAACAAAACGTCGGAACTCCTCGCCCTGCTCAGCGTCGTTGAGTTGAGACTGACTAAAGACTTTATAAGCCCGGGGATGGCAAACAAGTTGCCAATCATTCGAAAGGGCCAGACGTTTAGTTGTCCCAAATGAAAATCTTGCGGAGTCCCAGAGCCACTCCGATGACCTGGAAGGTGAGCGGACCCAGTTCCGCAGCTCTCTCGGCACAATAGCCCTAACAACGGTCTTAAACGCCTCAGACTGCATTAGTGCGCCAAGGGGCGGTCCATTGAGGTAAACGTGCAGGTGTTGTAGCACCATCTTGTCCTGGCCAAATTGCTCCGCAGCGCGCCTGCGGGCCTCGAGGCTCAGCCGCGCAGGTAAGGTCGCTTCTTCGAGGATTCCCTTCATGCACTGAGTCAGGGCTCCAGCGTTACCCGCCGGGAACGATAACCCAGCATCGCCAACCACCTCACGCATGGCCCCGACGTCAGAGACGATGACCACTTTCCCGCGGGCCATGTTCTCCGCTGCCACCATCCCGAAGACTTCACCGGCAAGCGAAGGCATGATGATCGTCGCAGCCCCCGCAAGCTTTTCCTCCAAGCGTTCCGGAGCCGTGTAGCCCAAGAACTCCACCGAATCGCCTAACCCCAAAGCAACAGCCTGCCGCTGCAACGCTTGGCGATCCGGTCCGTCGCCAATTATCTTGAGCCGGTAATGGAGGCCTGCGGCAGTGAGTTGCTGGGCGGCTTGCAGAAGGGTTTGAACGCCCTTTGTGCTGACCAGTCGCCCGACGAACGCAAACGTGGTGCTGACTGAGGAGGATCGCGGGTTCTCACTGCTCCCATTCACGGGAAAACCGTGATAGACCGTTCTTGATCGCGGCAGGCGCAGCAGAGTGGCCAGCCATTTTGTGGGTGTGATGTTCGATTGGGCTCGCGTACACAGCCACCGGCGCGGGAAAGTGAGAAGCCACAGCTTCAGGCTGTAAGCCAGTCCGGCCCTCGCGTTGCAGCGAATACACTCGCGATGTCGACCCGCCATGAAATGTCCGGGGCAGGGTGTTTGAGCGGCTCGTGCAGGAGCTGTCCGTTCGGGCAGATCGTCTGGAATCCGTGATGCTCTACCACGACAGGCTTGCGAAAGAGCAATCCGGCCAGCATCGGGACGAAGCAGGGACCGGCGAGATGGACAACGTCCGCCGCTCGAATCAAGCGGAAAAGCTGCGGCAGGCTGGGCTGGCGCACGACGCGGAATGGGAGCGCGTTGTCGTCAAAGTCGCTGCGCGGGGTCGCGGTTGCAAGAGTAACCTGGACGCGCCCCGCATGATCCTGTTTGGCGAGGCCCGTCGCCAGGGTCATCACGACGGTCTCCACCCCGCCGATCTTCGGCGCAAACGCGTGGGTGTAAATGAGTAGCTTCATGACGATCTACTTTGCCAGAACGCCTACGCCGCGAATGATGGCTGATCTGGGAGAGGAAATGGCTCTGGCGAACTCAGGAAAAGCAGGATTCCAGAGCGCGTCGTCGGCCAAAAGCAGGCCGCCGCGTTTGATGTGAGGATGGGCAAGTTCAAACTCCCATTTCATGTGATCGTAACTGTGCAGGCTGTCGTGAATGAATATGCCCACTTCGCCCAATTCGCGCAGTAAGGGTAGCAGTATAGTTCTGACATCGCCGATATGTAACCGCCATCGTGCGCGCAGCCGGTGTGGGACAACCCAACCGGTTTCCTTCCCGGGTGGAAGGTACGCCGGATCGCCGACCTCGACCGAGTGCAAGGTGCCTTTCTGATTCCGTTCCAGCGCGAGCAGGATGTAGGCTGAGGAAACGCCGCTAGCCACCCCGGTTTCAACAACAAGGTCCGGCCGCAGTGCGCGAACGGCTGCGTACTGGACAAGGACTTTCTTGCCCCAGAGGTCCGCGCTGCCCATTCCCTGGCGGAAGGCAGGTTCACACTGGTGAAGGTGCGCCAGAAATTCGGGAGACTCAAACGGTTCCTGCAGGAACTCACGAATCTGATTGGGACGCGTGCCGGTGGCTGCGGCCAGGAAGCGCTCGTCAGCAAGGGTGACCTCTCGCGCGAGCGCTCTGAGCACATAGCGCGGATTGCGCATGGCAAATCGCACGCGCTGCATGGTGTTGAGAAAATACCATCTCATAGAATCCGCATCACTGGTGAGCCCCGATGGCCACGCTCTGACCGACGGCCTGCAGCAGTCCTTGGACATTCTGAGCCGGCGACCAAGTCGTCATGCGGCCTCGCGCGGCTTCGCCCATCTCTTGCAGCCGCCGCCCATCGGATAGAAGATCACCCAGAATTGCAGCGAGCGCGGTCACGTTTCCTCCGGGGAAGAGGTATCCGTTGCGGGCGGGCGAGATCAAATCGTGTCCCGCGCCCACGCGATCGCTGACCACTGCGGCGCAACCGCAGAGCATGGCTTCGTTCACCACCACGCCGAAGGGTTCGTATTCAGAAGGCAGCACGAGCAGATCGGAGGCACAGTAGACGGCCGGCAAGTGGGACTGGTTGACGAAGCCGAGGAAGTGGACCCGCTCCGTTATCCCCAACGCATTGGCCCCGAATTCGAGGTCGGGCCGCAAGGGGCCCTCTCCGGCGTAAACCAGGTGCGAACCGGACACGTTAGCCCTGGCAAAGGCGCGAAGAAGATCGAGCGGGCGTTTCCAGGGCTGGAGCTTGGCGCAGAAGAGCGCCACCGGAGCGTCATCAGGCACACCCCAGGCGCGGCGTACGGCGCTGCGGTCCACCTGCGCGGCCTGTTCTTTCCACCAACCGTTATCCACCACGTAGGGCGTGACCACGAGGCGTTCTTCCGGGATGCCCAGAGACCGCATTAGGGCCTTTCCCGGGTTCGACGGCACAATCACCACGTCAGCCAGCCGAAAAAGTCGAGGCCAGAGCAATCGTTTGAAATTCATTTTCCAGCTCTTGCCGTCCCGCGCCGCGAGCTGGTGCGCGTCGGTGCCGAAGAGGAGCGCCTTGCGATGAAATTTTGCCGCGGCCAGGGCGATCCAGAAGCTGAGGCAGGCATACCCGGTATAGATCACCACCGCGTCGTAGCCGCCGGAAGCGATCAGCTTCCACAGGCCCGGATTCGCAAGTCCGAGGAAGCGGCCGAGACCGGGCCAGGGCGAGCGGTTGGGCACGTGGACCCAGGGATAGCCTTCGAGCAGCGGAACGTCCCACTTCACCTCGACCCCGAATTCCGGATCCACGCCGGCCTCCGCGCCCACCAGGCTGCAATAAGCCACCTGGATATCGAGCCGGGGGTGCTCGGCCATGCGGCGAAAGAGCGGCGCCTGATACTGCACCGGATGGGAGGCCACGAATAGCACGCGATAGCGATCTTCAGGCATGGTTTTCCTGGGCATCGTCCAGAAGCTCGGTGAAGCGGCCAGCCACCGCCTCCCAACTGAAGTACCGCTGGTGAGCGCGCTCGCTCCGCTGGTGCAGATCGAGCCAGAATGGACCATCGGTCAAGACACGAAGCGCGGCTTGGGCGAGCGATTCGCGGTCGCCGCATGGGACGGGCACCACTCCAGCCTCGGCGAGCGGCGCGGCCAGGCTGGAGTCGGCGTAGGCCACGAGCGGAAGTGCGCAGGCGATGCTGGCAATGGCGCTGCCTCTCTGTGTGGAGGCGCAGCCGCGCACGAAAAGCGCGACGTCGGAGGCGGCGAGAATCCTCGACACTCCTTCGGCGGGGAGAACCCCGAGCGAGTTGTATTCCACCCGACTGCCATTCAGAGCTTTGCGGAACCTGCCTTCCGACTCCGCCGACCCGCGTCCCAGCGTCACCAACTGGAGCCGATTGAACCCCTCAGCAACGGTTTTGGCCACGAAGGCGATGTCCGGAACTTCATTGCCTATGTCTCCGTCCCCGGTGATGCCGAAAACAGCGATCGTTCGCCCGGTGGTATGGCCATCCTGGCCATGACCATTCACGGGCGGGACGCCCGTGCCACGAATGGCCGGTATATTGGCCCCGACGGGGATGAAGCTGGCCTTGGCCGGATTCCGCGGGAGCCAGGAAACGCTTTCCAGCGGAACACAAAGGATGGAAGCGTCCGCAGCCCGATACGAGCCACGCATGACAAAGCGTTGGCATGCGCGTCGCAGCCTGTCCACTGGGCGCCTTCCAGCATAAGGCTCGGGATCGTGAAAAACCACCGCCAGGCGCGCTTTGCGAATCTTCAGAAGCGCAAGCACGATCAGGAACCGTAGCGGAAAGCCGCGGCGCGACCACATCAGCGCGGTGTACTGCACCAAGACCCAATGGCCCTTCCGGTGAGCGCTTTTTCGCCACAGGTCTCTTACTGCCCTGGCCCAGCCGGCTTCGTCCCAGGGGACGCGCACCAGAACCGATGCAACGCCTCGCTTATCGAAGGCGCGGCTCAGTAATTGGCAGTAGTCTTCCACGGCGTCAGTCGGTGAGTCTCGTTTTCCGAGCAGGGCGATCGTCAAAGAACACTTACCGTTTTTCGGCCGCCATCGGACGGGCACTGCGGTGTATGAAAAAGCGCGTGTCGAAGCCGTTGCGGTCTAATCGGGGCGGCGGGCAAAGGTCGCGGAATCCGGCAGACTCGATGAGGTGGTAGAGTTCCTCTGCCGACGCGCCTGCGCGATAGAGCCACCAATCGTTGAGCTCACACAGGATGGCCCGAATTCTGGCCGCCTTGAGCGCAGAGTGGCCGCCGGCCAGAACCTGGGGCTCGAAGCCCTCCACATCTATCTTCAGCAGATCAACTTGCTCCAGGTTCCACTGCTTCATACAGCCGTCCAAAGTTCTTAGCGGGACTATGACGCCATCCTGGTGGTCGCTGGGCACCATGCTCGGACTGTGGTTCCCGCTGGGCGGAGAGTACAGGACACCCTCACCAGGGGCGCTCCCCAAAGCCGCCTGCAGGGTAACAATGTTAGCGAGAGCGTTGTCCGCCACAACCTGCGAAAGACGGGCGTAAGCATACGGGCTGGGCTCGACGGCAAATACCCTTCCCTGCGGACCCACGCACGACGCCGCGAGCAATGTGTAGTACCCTACGTTGGCACCGACATCAACTACGGTCATTCCAGGGCGGAGGTATTCCTTTACTCGACGTGTTTCCTCCCGCTCAAAGTTTCCGAAATAAATCCAGCGTTGTCCGTGGTCCCCAAGATCGAGTCTCATGTGGTAGCCAAAAATTTCGGCAACCTGCTCTCCCGTCTTTGGGACGAATATCTCCAGCAGCCGCGCCTTTCCTCGGAACCCTAGTGGGCGAAGAACCCCCACCAGAGACCGCAAAGCCACAGTCGAACCTGAGCTAACTGCCATTTATGCCTACACCCGTGGCGCCTTACTCCACGCCTTCTTTGTGTCCGTAGCACCAAGTTCGCGACGTGGCCCGACCTGTTATATAAGGTTCCAATCCGCCCGACCTCCGGACTGCCTCAACGATGTCGCCGGGGTCCAGCGCCGCGCCCCTCCAAGTGTGTCCTGCGGCCAAGCCATCCAGACCGAGGATGGCCGCCAGGCGCTTGGCTCCGCCTTTCATCCACGAATCCTGAGGAGAATCCGCCAACCGATCGATCAAGTTCCAAATCAACCGACCCTTCCAATTCATGCTCGGATTGGCAGCGCCGTTGAACTGAAAGCAATAGACCCCTGCTGGCCTAAGCACGCGGAGCATCTCAGCAACGTAGCCGAGCGCCACCGCCTTGTTTGGCACGTGCTGCAACACCAGATAGCTGAAGACGAGGTCGACCGACTCCGACGGCACCCCTTTCAGGCTCATGCCATCTCCGTGAATCCACACGATGTTGTGAATGTCCCCATTAAGTTGTCGAGCCTGCCCCAGCATCTCCTCCGAGATATCCAATGCCGTCACTGCGCCAAATCGGCGCGCAAAGCTGCGTGTAACACGGCCGACCCCGCAACCGACTTCCAGCATGGACTTCCCTTCGGTGGTGAAGTTCAGCTTGACCAGCAAGGGCGAGACTAGGCGAGCGTAGTCGTCTTCGCCCGAGTCGAAAAACGATGCAGGGTCCCAATCCTTCCTTTCAGAGCAGATATAATGGAAGGCGTTGTCACGAGCCCTCTCGTTCCAATCAACTCGCATGGCGTTGCAGTCTTGATTCACTGCGCTCAAATCTTGGCAGCCGGGCTGGCCAGAAAGTGGATTGGTGTGAACCACATCAGGGGGTAATGGAGTCCGTCAAAGAACTGTGTCAACTGCGTGCGGTTTTGCTCGGAGTGAATCTCGCAAGCTACCAGCGGCCGCCGCTCGGCCAGTATCCTTCGGGCCCCTTTGAAGACCTCGGACTCAGCGCCTTCAACATCGCACTTAATGAAATCGGGTGGCGGCTCGGTTAGGGCAAAGTCGTCCAGCGAGGTGGACGGAACGACGATGGTTTCCCCTGTGGAAGCCGGCAACGACACGATCTTGCCCCAGGCGCGGTCAGGCGACCGGCATTCGTCTGAACGGCTGAACCTAACCGATCCCGTTGACGACCATGTTGCCTTCTGGATGACGCGGACATTCTCAAGCCCGTTCTTGTCAACATTGCCACTCAGCCGCTGCGCCACTTCCGGGTCAGCCTCGAAGGAGAAGACCTTTCCCTTCGTTCCGATCATCCTGGCCGCGAGCAAGCTAAAGAACCCCGCATTGGCGCCCAAGTCATAGAAGACCATGCCCGGACGGACGTGCTTAACCAGGACTTCCTGCAAAGCCGGCTCGAGCGCACTTTCGCAAAACGTCTTGGCCGTTCTTGGGTAAAGGCTCAGCCACAGGCCCTGGCCGAGCCCTTTACGGACCTGGACCCAGACGCAGCGATCGGGCGGCAAGAGGCGATGACTCACGCGATGCGCTACTGCACCCAGCCCTGGCACTCGTCGCAAAGCAGAGAGCTTCGAAGAGTACTTGATAAAGAGTGTGTCCACGAGAGCCGTCATGGCCAAGTTTGCGTCACGCTCGTGCGCTGCACCAAATTAGTGGGAGATCTCGGCAACCAGCTCCGTCGCTGGCTGCGTCGAGTCGTTGTGGATTTGCAGCTCCGACGCCAGATTAAGAAAACCCTTGATATGGCCGTACACGTGGGAGTCGTTCTTGGAAACGATGCTGAGCTCAGGGGCCAGTGTAAAGTCAAACCAGCGATGGCCATCGTTGACGCCTACGTCCCAGGTGTAAATCCCCGGCATCAGCGGCAGAGACGCGAATTCATGAACAAAGGTCATCGGGCCGGGGTCGAGCTTGAGGCCGTAGTGGAGCCGCGACCAGATTATGGTGTTGTTCGCATCCTTCAGGCTGATGAAATACTGCCCTTTGCGAATCGGTTTCATCACCCGCGCCGGAATTCTGATCGCCACCCTCTCAGCCCCCTGGTCCAAATCCAACACGTTGGTGCCGCTCGATTCCACCTGCCAGCGCCCGAAAGCTATGGAGGCCCCCGCTTCCCCGGCCGTGACCTCCTCATCTGCGAGGCTGGCGGCCTCGTACTCGTTCACTAGCAGTTTGGCGGGACCGTCGGCGCGGATCGCGCCGTCATCAACCCACAGCACGCGCTGGCAGAGGCGCCGGATCTGGTTCATCTGGTGGCTCACAAACAGGATGGTGCGGCCGCCTTCGGCCACCTTGCCCATTTTGCCCAGGCACTTCTTCTGGAATTGAAGATCGCCCACCGAGAGCACCTCGTCCACCAGCAGGATCTCGGGCTCGAGGTGGGCGGCCACGGCGAAGGCCAGGCGCATTCGCATGCCGACGCTGTAGTACTTCACGGGCGTGTCGATGAACTTCTCGACCTCGGCGAAGGCCACGATTTCGTCGAACTTGCGCCGGATCTCGGCCTTGCTCATGCCCAGGATGGCGCCGCTCAGGAAGGTGTTCTCGCGGCCGGTAAGCTCGGGATGGAAGCCGGTGCCCACTTCGAGCAACGATCCCATGCGGCCGCGCACGTCGGCGAAGCCCCGGGTGGGCTTGGTGACGCGCGCCAAGATCTTGAGCAGCGTGGTCTTGCCGGCGCCATTGCGGCCGATGATGCCCACCACTTCGCCCTGGCGCACGTCGAACGAGACGTCCTTGAGCGCCCAGATGTGCCCGTTGTGTCCATTGCGGCCGTTGCCGTTGGGCGCTTGCGGGCGGAAGATTCGCGCTGGAGACTTGAGGGCGCGGGCCAGCAGGTCGCGCAAGGCGAGGTAGCGCTCGCGCTCGCCGATGGCGTATCGCTTGCCCAGGTTTTCGACGCGAATGATGGGGTCCATAAAAGCAGGTGCTAGGTGTTAGGTGCCAGGTGTTAGGGCTGATTTCCTCAGCCTCATTCTTGGAAAATCCTCCTTCCCGAACCCCGAGTCCCGAACCCCGAGTCCCGGTCTTTCACACCACATCGGCGATGGTTCCTTCCATCTTCTGGAAGTAAGCGGCGCCACCTGCCACCAGGAGGATCACCATGCCGGCCGAGACCGCCAGCATCGAGCTCGGCGGCTGGCCGTGTCCGGTGAGCGCCCATCGAAACCCCTCGATTACACCCGCCATGGGATTCAGGCCATAAGCCCAACGCCAACGCTCCGGGATCAGGCTGCTCGGGTAGGCGATCGGAGAAGCAAAGAGCCAGAACTGAACGAAGAAGGGCACGGCGTAGCGCACGTCGCGGTAGATGGCGTTCAGGGCCGAGAGCCACAGGCCTACGCCGAGGGCCGTCAGCACCGCCAGCAGCAGGAAGCAGGGCACCAGCAGGACGGCGGGGCCGGGCACGATATGGTACCAGGCCATCATGCCGAGGAAGACCGCGAATCCGATGGCGAAGTCCACGAGGCCCGAGACCACGGCCGAAAGCGGAAGCACCAAGCGCGGGAAGTAGACCTTGGTGATCACCTGCTGCTGCTCCACCACTACGTTGGTGGCGTTCTGCAAGGCGCCCGAAAAATACATCCAGGGCAGCAGGGCGCTGTAGTAAAAGACGGGATAGGGCAAGCCGTGCGACGGCATCTTGGCCAGAGCGCCGAAGAAGAGGCTGAAGACCACCATGGTCATGAAGGGCTGGATCACGGCCCAGGCCGCGCCGATCGCGGTCTGCTTGTAGCGGATCTTGATGTCGCGCCAGACGAAGAAGTAGAGCAGCTCGCGCGCCGCCCAAAGCTCGCTCAGGTTGAGGTCGATCCAGCCGCGTGGCGGGGCGATGCGCAGCGTCGGTGGTTCGATCGGCAGTGCGATTTCGTTCGTCACTTTAAGCTACTTTCCCTTTAGTTGCCGGAGATCCTTCTGCTCGATCTCCTGCATCAAGCCGCTGCGGCTCGAGAAGTAAGCGCGGATCTGCCGGGCGAACTGTGCCGGAACCACCCTGACCTGGTTCGAAGCCATCTGCCTCCAGGAGATCGGTCCGCGCACCGGGATCAGGTGGTTGCCCCACTGGAAGATGAACGCCAAGTTCCAGACAATCAGAAGGCAGGTGACGGCACTAGCCAACACCCATGCCTGCCGGTTTCCTCGGAACCACCTGGAGAACTCGCGGAAGGCGACGGCCAAGCCCAGGACGAACAGAGGCGCAAGCGAGAGGAAGAATCGATTGCCGAAGGACGACAGGCCGTCCCAGTTGGTGTGGCACGCGATCACGTAACAGAAGGCGGCAAAGGCACCCAGCGAGTAAATCCACAGCTCCAGGTCATAACGACACAAGAGCACCAGGCCCGCCAGCGCCGGAATGATGACCGGAGTCCAGGTGAGCAGGCCGTGGTCAGAGGAAAAGAGGAGCTGGGCAAAAGTCGGCGACGTCCAGATTTCTTCGCCCGAGTAGCCGAAGTCCAGAGGATGCCCGAAGACAATCTGCTTGGTGATCAAGGTAGGCAAGAAGGCGATCAGAGTGGCAAGGACAAAGAGCAGATTGGCCGCGAAGAGCCGGCGGAGAGTCGGCATATCGTGTCCCTGGGCGCGCCAGCCGCGCCAGTAACCCTTCAGCGACTCGAGGAGCGGTATCATCAGCAGCGCGATGTTAGCGTAATAGACGTCCAACATCAGGCCGCAAATTAAACCGAGGATCAGCCACTGGCGAAACGTTCGTCCCTGGCGGGTACGCTGCCAATACCACAGAAAGCCCGCCACCACGAAGACCGAGTGAGCGTGCGACCACGATGGATTGAAGTACATGTAGACGGGAAGAGAGCTCGCAAGCCAGATGCCCACGGTCGCGAGCAGCGCCCAGCGCTCCTCGACGTAAAGGCGACCAATCCGGAACGAGAAGTAAAGACCCACGAAGCCATAGAGCGCGGTGGCGAGCGCCATGGTGACGATGTAGGGCCTGGAAAAACCGTTCGCCTGCACGTTCGCGCCGAGCTTCTGAAGCGTCAAGACGGCCAGATGGACAGGGACCAGAAAAGGCGCCCAGAGCATGGAAGGCCCCACTGCGAAGTGATTGTCGAGATGACCGGCGGGTGTGTACTGGCTGGGGTCAATGCTGCCGTCAGGGCGCACTCTGCCCATCGTGAAGCTCTGGTTTCCATTGCGCCAGTCGTTGCTAAAATCGAGCGAATGTTCAACCAGGAGCGAACGGACGTAGGCGTAGTAGCCCACACCATCGCCCCTCACCCACGGGTTCACCAAGGGAATCGTCGCGAGAAAGAGCAGCAGCAGCGTGGTGAAACCTTGATGGGCGGAGATCCAGGGGCGCGCTGACGCCAGCATCAGGCTGCGCCGCTGCGCCTGGGCGCTCCTGGGCCGGTACCCGGCCTTTAATTCACCTTGAACTGCTTGACTCATTTGGTCCCTAGGCTTCCCAAAGGGCGGGCTCGCTTAAGAAGCGTACTCCAGGCTTGGCTCAAGCGAGGAGAGACGGGGCACTTGCTCCTTGGCTGCACAGTGCGCCACCACCTTGTCGATGATGGCGGGAAGAGGTGTGGTAGGCCGGTAATCGGTCAGCCGGAGGAGTTTTTCGAGCGACGGCACGCGCCGCGCCATGTCTTCGAAGCCCGGCTCGTAGGCCTGGTCGTAGGGGACGAACTCGACCGGCGAGGCGCTGCCGGTCCGCTCTCTGACGAGCGCGGCGAGATCCTCGATCGTGATTTCCTCGTTGTTTCCGATGTTCACCACTTCGCCGACCGCTCGGTCCTGGCTGACCAGGCGCAGCATGACCTGGACAGCGTCGCCAACGTATCCGAAGCAGCGGCTCTGCTTGCCAGTGCCAAACACGGTCAACGGAACACCTTCCAGGGCCTGGCCCACGAAGGTGGGGAGCACCATCCCGTAGCGGCCGGTCTGTCGGGGACCGACGGTGTTGAAGAAACGCGCGATCACCACGGGCAATCGCTTTTCTTTCCAGTAGGCAAGGGCCAGAAACTCATCGAGCGCCTTCGAGGTGGCGTAGGACCAGCGCGATTTGGAGGTGGGACCGAGAACGATGTCGTCATCCTCGGCAAAGGGGGCCTTGCTGTTTTTGCCGTAAACTTCCGAGGTCGAGGCCACGAAAACCAGCTTCTTCTTCTTGGCGGCCGCCTCCAGGACCACTTCCGTGCCGGTGACGTTGGTCTCGATGGTCCTCACCGGACTCTCAATGATCCTGCGCACGCCCACGGCGGCAGCGAGGTGGAAGACGATATCCGACTCATCCACCAATTCCGCCAGCAGCCGGCGGTCCATCACGCTCTCGAAGAAGCAGTGCAGGCGCGGATTAGCTCGGAGATGACGGATGTTCTCCACCGATCCGGTGCTCAGATCGTCCAGGATGATCACTTTTTCGCGGCGCACCACCAGCGCCTCAGCCAAGTGCGAGCCAATAAATCCTGCACCGCCTGTGATCAGGGAAGTCATCGATTGCCTCCACCTCTTCGGAGTTAAGAGAATCTAAGTTCGGTTAGCGAGGGGTGCTGGACACGAGAAGTCTTGAGGGGAGTCAGTCTGCTTTCGGCAGCGTCCGGAAAGGGTCAACTGACGGCGGACCGATCCTTGTCGTTATAGTAGGCCTTATATTTATATGAGTAGTATCCGTGATAGTAGCGATAGCCGTAGTAGCCATCCCGACGGGTGTCTACCTTGTTCAAGACGGTTCCCAGGATCTTGCCACCGGAGTGTTCCATCACGCGGCAGGCCCGGCTGAGCGCAGCGCGCGTAGTCGATTCGCACTCCACCACCATGATGACGCCGTCGACAAGGCTCGAAAGGATGGTGGCGTCGGTGATGGGCAGTACGGGCGGAGACTCAAGGATGACGTGATCGAATTTTTGCCGCAGTTGCACCACCAGGTTTTCCATTTTCATTGAGCACAAGAGCTCGGCGGGGTTGGGCGGGTACGGACCAGCGGGGAGGAGCTGGAGGCCCCCCAGGTCCTCGATCCTCTGCAGCAAGCTGTCGTCGTATTCGTAGGCTCCCGTGAGGATTCCGGCAAGGCCCTTCCCGTTGGGCACTTTGAGGGCCTTGGCGAGGCCCGGGCGGCGCAAGTCAGAGTCTATGAGGAGAACGCGGCTGCCCTTCTGAGCCAAGGTGGCAGCCAGGTTTAGCGATGTGGCGGTCTTGCCTTCGCTCAGCTGAGAGCTGGTGATCAGCAAGACTTGAGGCGGCCGCTCGGCAGTCGAGAGGAGAACCGACGTGCGAAGCGTCCGGTAGGCTTCGGAAATGGCGGCTCCGGGCTTTTTCAGGACAGCCATTTCAATGGGCCATCCCGAGTCGCCATTCGAACTGTGCTCCCGTCTTGCGTGAAACAGGCCGGGTCCGCGCAGCACCGCGGAGGAGTGACCGAGGGGCACGATCGATAAGGTAGGGAGGTCGGTAAGCTTCTCTATTTCTTGAGCGTTCTTGATGGAGTTGTCCAGCGCCTCGCGGGTGAAGGCCAGGGCGATGCCCAGAATTAGTCCCGCCACCAGCGCGAACTCGATGTTACGTATCCGGTTTGGGCGCACCGGGAAGGACGGGATAGACGCCTCATCAATGATCCGGATATTGGTTGCCCTTAGGCCGGCCGAAACGTTGGCGTCTTTCAGGTGCTGGAGCAGATTGTCGTAGAGCTGCTGATTGCCTTCAAAATCGCGCTTGAGGAGATTGTGCTCAATCAGCAACTGGTTCACTCGATCAACCTCCGCCTTTTGTTGCGACACGGCCGCGGCGAGGAACTTCTCGCGTTGCACCGCCGCCAGGTAATCGTTGTGAAGGTTCTCCACCACGCGTTTGCGTTCCCGTATAACGAGCGCCCCTAGGTCCTTGATTTGATCTTGAAGGCTGAGCGCCTGGGGATAAGTGGGCCCGTACTGGGCCAGGGCGGCCGAGTACTGTTCCTTCAACTCGATTTCCTTGGCTTCGAGGCTGGTCAGGAGGCTGTTGGTCTGGATAAAGCCGACCTGCGTGTCGTTGGAAGCCACCATCTTGTAAAGCGATTCCTTCGAGAGGCGGTCGGTTTGCGCCGTACTCAATTCCTTGCTCATGTCTTCAAAGCGCGCTTCGGCCGCGGTCTGTTTTTCGCCGACATTGGCGATGTTATTCTGTCGCTCATAGGCCACCATGGCCTCTTCGGACTTTTCGACCTTCAGCTTCAGCTCATCGAGGCGCTGTTCCATCCATCCGGTCGCCTGGCGGGTAGCGTCGTACTTCGTCCGAAAGTTATCCTCGATATAATTCTTCACGAGGCTGTTGACCACGACTGCCGCCTGGTTCGGATCGGCGCTCTCAAAACTGACGAGCGCCATTCTGGTATCCTTTGGCCGTTCCACGTGAAGTTGGCCCTTAAATGCGGCAACCATCGCATTTTTCATC
The DNA here is from genome assembly GCA_035946735.1 of Terriglobia bacterium. GTDB lineage: Bacteria > Acidobacteriota > Terriglobia > UBA7540 > UBA7540 > Gp13-AA77. The sequence continues at coordinate 32,295 of DASYYZ010000185.1, read as the reverse complement.
GCTGGAGGAGTCCCCAGGACTTGACCGCCCGGCTGTGAAGTCTCGGCCGAGCCCAGTGACTTGGCGAGGCCCAATTGCTGAACCGTTTCCCAGGCCAGGTTGTCGCTTTGCAGGATGCTCATCTGGGTTGCCAGGAACGAGTCATCCTCCTGGTTAGTACGAAAAAGGTCATTGAGCGACTGGAGCAAGGGCTCCTCGGCCTCGATATCGACCCCGCCGTGGCTTGGTAAACTGGTTTCATTTTATAGGAGTAGACGGCCACCAAGATCGTGAGCACAAAGGTGACGACCAGGATGAGCCACTGATGCTTGAGCAAAATGTCCCACGTCGCGCGTAACTGGCCGAAGGCGTCGACTTGATCGAGATCAATGATCGAATGCGAGCGGGCCAGATTGCGAGGCAGAGGCGGCGTTCCAGGAGCCGGGTTCAGAGGTACCAATTCGCTTCCAGGCATAAATGAGCTCCGATGGTCAGATGGCGGGTGCGGAACCTCCCGGAAGCCGGTCCGCTGACTAGAAGCGAGTGTAGATGGCAGCGGCGCCGGCAGCGCCGGCCACGGTGGTCGCGATGGCCCCTGCTCCGCGCATCGCCCGCTTGCCTCCGCTGACGGGAACGTACAGGATATCGTCGGCCTGAAGCACGCGGTCTGGAGATCGGCCGTAGAGAATGTCCTTCACGTTGAGCCCGATTTCTTCGCGTCCGTTTGCCGCTTTCGCGTTTTTCCGGATGATCATCGTCTTGTCTGCCTTGGCGATTGGCGTTATGTCTCCGGCAATCGCGAAGGCTTCCAGGACGGTGACTTGTTCCTGTGCGCTTTTCAGGTTGTACCCGCCGGGCCTATTGACCTGTCCCAGTACGTAAAAGAGGCCGGCCTGCTCCACCGACACGCGGTCACCCGGCCACACATCGAATTTCGACGCCGGATCATTGCCGTCCATGAGCTTCTTGAACTCTACAATGGTCGTCGGGCTCGCTGGCTCGCCCTCCTGGGAGAGGTCGTGCATAGCCAGTTCGCCCCGCGACACTGTGATGGTACTGCCGGCGTCGTCGGCACGCCCGCCGCATTCCGAGAGAACGGAGAGTAACCTAGTGCGCCCCATGACGGGAACTGCTTGTGGAGACTTCACGGCTCCATCCACGGTCACCACGCTTCGTCGGGACTGCCTGACTGCGACGGTTATTTGGGGGCGACTCAGCCGGCCCGATTCCCGGAAGTTTTCCTCGAGGGAGCGAGCGAATTGTTCGGGACTCAGGCCGGCGGCCTGAATCGGCTTCGGCAACAGCGGCATGTTTACGGTTCCGGCGGCGGTCACGGCGTATTCGCGCGAGAGTTCCGGCACCCCGTACACATACACGTCCAAAACGTCGTCCGGATTGATCGGGTAGCCGTCGGATAGGTCCGGCGAAAGGGTCGGAGCAGCCGGAGTCGTCGTTGTGGAAGCGGACTGGGCCGATGTTGGCCCCTGAGGCGCAGTCTGAGGTGGATTCTGAGCCTTCAGACACAGAGGCAAGCTGGCTACGGTGAACACTACTGCGAGGGCCGGAAGGGCCTCGAATACTTGATGCTTACGAATCGACAGCCTCGGCTTGGGAGCTCGTGACCTTCTGATCCTCATGGCGTTAGTCCTCTCGTGATCGAGCGGCATCTGCCCGGATGGAACAGGCGCAGGATTTTTCAGTGCGGGAGAACGGGGGGCTTGTTCAATACGCGGGAGAGTGCGCCACCGGCCAATGCGCTGCCAATCCCGGCTTCGGGACCTGAACGCGCTCCACCATGGAGGCGTCGACTTCGACGGCCACTGATCTCTCCAGCATTTCCACAGATATCAGTAGCTTGCACAAGTTCTTCTTACGGAGTAAGACGCCTTCGAGCCCCTGTAGCGGGCCCGCTTTGAGTCGTACCCGATCCCCCGACCTTATGAAAGGGTGGGGTTCAGCTTTGAGAGGACCTTCAACCAGCCTTCGCAGGGCCTCGATTTCCGGGCGAGGAATGGTAGCCGGCTTTCCCCCAAATCCGACCACACTATGCACTCCGACGACTGTTAGGATCGGCAGCCACCGGCTGACTGGGCCCTGGACGAAGACATACCCGGGCAGAAGAGGCAGTGAGAGTTGCTTTGTTCGGTCTCTCCAGCGATGAAAGGCAGTGTAAAGCGGAAGAAAGATTTCGTATTCTTTGGAAGCCAGCGCCTTGGCCACGATCTTCTCGTGCTGATGGCGCGTGTAGAGCGCGTACCACATCGGGCTCGAGCCCGGTGATTCCCCTAGCGTATTTGGTCCCATCCCGGGATTTAGCTCCGCCGCTTGACTTACAGTGGCTTTCTGGAAAGCCCCACCGTATCTGAGGTTTACGGCTAACTCACGCTTGTTAAGTAAGTCCTACCAGCCAGAAGCTGACGTGGAGCGACACACCGCTCGGGGTCTACTTGAGCAAACCTCGGTCCAGAGCAACCATCCGAAGAGGGCAAGAGTGAAGTGACAGTGAAGTGTCGGGGAGAAGCGAGCCCAATTAGGCTTCCGGCTCTGACTGACTGACCGCCGACCTGTAGGGTTGGTTGTTGGAACCGCTTACGAGTGTGGCGCTTCCTAGCACGATCGATGCGACAGGTTGAGGTCTTTGGATTACCCAAGACTTTGGTGGGAGAGGGGGCGGCGGCTACAACGCCAACCTGCTTATTTACCGATCTATGAATAAACTTCCGATTCACAGTGTTAATGAAACTGATCACGGGACCCTCGGCAGTGTGAACGAATGTATGACTGACTAAACGTAGGGATGGAACTCATCTTCAATCAGAGTGCTTTTATCGCCCTCTCTCAGAGATCAGCAGATCGTACTCAGAGATTTCGACTCCCGACTTCGAGGTCGTCGCGTATCATGGAGACTCGCAAATTTGATTCTCCGCTCCATGGGTCGTATGAGTTCCCGAAGCTTGGGGGGCGATTTGCGGTAGGTCAGATTCAGCGCGTTGCGAGCCCCGCAACCAACGCCTCGCGATGCACAAGTGCCGGTTACCGACGGCGGTTGCACTTGGCCGGTAGCGCCTAACGCCTTTGGAACCGACGCCAGCGATTTCAGCGAACGGAGTGGTTAGCCCTTGCCCGATAACAGGCTCAGGTTGAGAAATCGCGTCGTCGGATAAGTACAAGATCGGTACAACATGAGTGCTCCGGGGGTGCTTTTCCGTAACTTACGGTTGCCAACCGTGCCGCAAAATCAACGAGATAGCCATTTGAAGCTAGACTGTTAACCGAAGGGTTCCTGGTTCGAGTCCAGGCCGAGGAGCCAATCCTTCAATGCCTTGTTTCGACGACGCCAGGCAGTATTTGTTTTCGAAAAGCGCGGCCTCCGCCAGAATCCGGCCTCGCCATTTTCGAACAAATAAGTCAGCTTGTGGTGCCGGTGGACCGCAGTATCTACGGCGATTATGAGCACCTGGCCCGCGAGCGGATCGAGACTCGCGACCCCGACGATTGGCCCGCGGTGGCAGTGGCATTGATGCTCGACCTGCCGATCTGGACCGAGGATCAAGACCTGTTTGGAAGCGGCACCGCGACCTGGACGACGGATCGAGTCGAGGTATGCCTCAAAGCAGGCCAGGGGCCCTAACCCGGCAGACTGCGTCGAAATGTGATCTTTCTCCAACCATCGATCCGCACAACCTCCGCCAACGGAATCATAAGTGCTTGATATTGGCGTCCGAACAGGATGTTCTTCCGAAATGGTAACCCGAGACAACGAAAATTGTCCGAATCCGAACCCGGTGGTGCAGCCGCTGCCATGGGTTTAGGACATATTCCTGCATAATTGCGAATCTGCCGTTCACTTCACCTTGACATTCTACCGGAAACGGTTCATTATTCACCTAGAATGTCTACTGGGGATGATCGAGAGCGCATCGAATTGCTGCAGGGCACCCTCGACCTGCTGATCCTGCGCACGCTCCTGTGGGGCCCGGCGCACGGACACGCCATCGCCAAAACCATCGAGCGAAACTCTGAGGACGTGCTCCAGGTGGAGCAGGGCTCGCTTTATCCGGCGCTCCATCGCCTTATCAAGAGGGGCTGGATCTCCTCCGAAGCCGGCACTTCCGAAAACAACCGTCGCGCCAAGTATTACCGGTTGACCGCGCGGGGCCGCAAGCAGCTGAACATCGAAACCACCAAGTGGGACAAGCTGGCCGGAGCGATCGCGCGGATCCTCCGGCCGGCGGAGCAGGAGGACCAAGCATGAGGCGCCGCAAGAGCATCCTCAAGGATCTCGACCAGGACATTCGCGACCACATCGAGAGGGAGACACAGGACAACATCGATCGCGGGATGTCGCCGGAGGAAGCGCGTTATGCTGCCTTGCGCAAGTTTGGGAACGTGACCCATGTTCAGGAAGAGACGCGGGAGGTGTGGAGTTTCGTTTGGCTCGAGCAACTTTGGCAGGACATCGGCTACGGTCTGCGGATGCTGGTGAAGAATCCCGGCTTCACGGCCGTGGCTATCCTGACGCTCGCTCTTGGAATCGGGGCCAACTCAGCCATTTTCAGCGTTGTAAACGCGGTCTTGCTGAAGCCCCTTCCGTACCCCGAGTCCGGCAGGCTCGTGCACGCGCTTTGGGCCTTCCAGAATGACACCGCTGAGTCGGTGACAGGAACAGAATTTGAATTCTGGAGAGGACACAACCGAGTCTTCGAATGCGCTGCCGCGGTGGGTTTGTTCCCTGACGGCGCCAACCTCCGGTCGGGCGACCACGCCGACTACGTCAAAGCGCTAACAGTGTCGCGCGATTTTTTCCGCACACTTGGCGTCCAGCCGTTCCTTGGCCGCGGCTTTTCGGCAGACGAAGACCGCCCGAACGGCCCCAAGGCCGCGATCCTGAGCTACGGTCTTTGGCAAAGGCGCTTCGGTTCGGATCCGGCTGTCGTCGGGCATCCGATCACCCTCGACGACGAGAGTTACGACGTGATCGGCATCATGCCGAAAGGCTTCGAATTCGTACTGGAGTATGCCGCCGTTCAGGACGTTGACGTGTGGGTGCCGCTCCAGCTTGTGGCCGATCCGAGTGACGACGGGCACAATTTTGGGATGATCGCCCGCCTGAAGCCCGGCGTCACGCTCGACAAAGCCCAGGCGGACATGGCACGGCTGCTCGCCGCAATCCGCGAAGCGGTCCCCGGGCACGTAGAGCAGAATGAGCGGGGGATGATTCTTATTCCCTATCAGAGATGGGTAACCGGCGACGTTCGGACGCCGCTCTGGATATTGTTTGCTGCCGTGGGTCTGGTGCTGTTGATCGCCACGGTGAACGTCGCCAACTTAATCCTCACACGCGCCATTGGGCGCCAGCCGGAAGTGACGGTCCGCTTAGCCCTGGGAGCGAGTAGCTGGCGACTGGTTCGTCAACTGATAACGGAGAATCTCCTGTTAGCGCTTCTCGGCGGCGGTTTGGCCATGTTGGGCGCGCGCTGGGCGATCCATGCACTGGTTGCGGTGGCCACTCAGAGCCTGCCGGTAACGAGTGAGGTGCACCTTGACTGGCGGGTACTTGCATACACGTTATTCGTGGCAGTGGCCGCAGGTGTGGCGGCAGGTCTTGTGCCCGCGATCGGAGCATGGCGCTTCAAAATAAGCGAATCCATCCGGCAAGCCTCCCGCGTCATGACCGGCCGCGTGGCTCAGCGTCGGATGAGGAATGCTTTGGTTGTCGGCGAAGTGGCCCTGTCGGTTCTGCTCCTGACCGGGGCCACGTTGCTGATTCTGAGCTTGGCAACGCTCGATCGTGTGGACCCGGGCTTCAATCGCCACGGAGTGTGGACGTTTCACGTTTTCCTACCGGCGCAGAAATTCAAGACCGCTTCGGCAACTTGGAACTTCCAGCAACGTGTGCTGGCGCGGCTCGAAGTGCTAGCGGGCGTCGAATCGGCCGGCGTGGTGTCCGCCCTGCCGCTGGAGTTATTCGGGAGGAACGGCACCATAAACATCTTCGGAGGCGACCCAGAGGTGCACGTTTACGTGGAACTGCGGAGCGCGAGTCCAACCTACTTCAAGACGATGGAGATGCGGGTTTTGCGTGGTCGCGGGTTTCAAGAATCCGACACCGCTTCGGCTCCCCTAGTCGTCGTCGTGAACGAAGCCTTCTCGCGCAAGTGCTGTGCAGATACGAGAGTCCTCGGCAGACAGGTTGCATTGCCCGAAGGCTGGAAGAGCCTCTTGCGCCGTGAGATCGTGGGCGTGGTCGGCGATACGAAAGAGTTTGGGTTTGCGGCCCCCGCCCCGCCCACCGTTTTCTTTCCGGCCAGCCAGATTGATGACAGCCTTGCTCGAGCATTCTTCTCTAGCTCCTCATGGGCCGTCAGGGCAGGTGCGCCACTCGCTGTAAGCGAAGTCCAGCGCGCCGTCGCGCAGGTGGACTCGGGAGAAGCGGTCGCGGACTTCTTGCCTATGGCCCAACGGGTCGCTGAATCAATGGCTCCAAATCGTTTTATCGCCAGTCTGATGGCTGCGTTCGCTGGACTTGCCCTGTTGCTGGCGGCCATTGGTCTGTACGGCGTGCTCTCGCATTCCGTCGCAGAACGCACACATGAAATGGGCGTCAGGATGGCGCTCGGTGCCGAGCGCCGAACAGTCCTGGCCCTGGTGCTGCGACAGGGCCTGGGAGTGACCCTTCTCGGCACGGCAATTGGGATTGGCCTGGCTCTAGCGTTCACTCGCTTGCTGCGCGATTTGCTCTTTGGCGTCGCGCCGACAGATCCGCTGACCTTCACGCTGGCAGCGGCAGCGACTGTGTGTGTCGCCATCTTTGCGAGCTATATCCCCGCACACCGAGCCACGAAGGTCGATCCCATGGTGGCGCTCCGGTACGAGTGAGGACCCATGAGGCGATCAAAACGCATGATGGACGATCTTGATGAGGACATTCGCGACCACATCGAGAGGGAGACGCACGACAACATTGAGCGCGGCCTGTCGCCGGAGGAAGCGCGCTATGCTGCCTTGCGCAAGTTCGGCAACGTGACCCGGGTTCAGGAAGAGACGCGGGAGGTGTGGAGCATCCTATGGTTCGAGCGCCTGCTGCAGGACGTGCGCTATGGTGTCCGCACGCTCCGACAGTCTCCGGGCTTCGCCTCTGTTGCTATTTTCACACTGGCCCTCCGGATCGGCGCCAACACAACGATTTTCAGCGTGATCGATGCCACCTTGCTGAACCCTCTGCCATTTCCCCAGCCCGACCGTCTCATGCTGGTCTGGGAGACCTCCGGCAAGGGCCATGATAATTGGAACGCCGTCTCTGCGCCCAACTTCTGGGATTTTGAGCGCCAGAGCAACTCATTTGAGCGAATGGCGATCTTTGACGCCGGACGCGGATATAACCTTTCGCCGGCGGGAACGAATCAGGAGGTGGAGCAGGTCTCCGGGCTGCGCGTCTCCGCCAGCTTCTTTTCTGTGCTTGGGTTCGAGCCATTCCTTGGCCGCACTTTCTTACCTGAAGAAGAGACTTTGGGGAATGATCGTAAGGTAGTCTTGAGCTATGGACTTTGGAAGCGCCACTATGACGGTGATCCCGCGTTAGTAGGCAGGACCATCACCATCGACGGGCAGGCCTTTACGGTAGTCGGTGTGATGCCCCGACACTTTCAATGGCAGTTTTGGACCCCAAGTCAACTTTGGGTACCGATGGGTTACACCAAAACGGACTACCAACGAGACTGGAATAGTTTTGTCGTCATTGGACGTCTCAAATCAGCGGTGACGATAGCTCAGGCACGGGCGGAGATGGATGCCATCGCGAATCGCCTGGCACAGGAATACCCCACAGAGGACGTGGGAATGGGTGCCCGGGTCGTGCCCTTAAACGAATTCGGCCGAGAAGACCTGCGGACGGCTCTGCTGGCGCTGCTGGTGGCGGTGGGATTCGTGCTCCTCATTGCCTGCATCAATGTCGCGAACCTGGTGCTGGCGCGCGGCGCGGCTCGCAAGAAGGAAATGGCGATCAGGTCCGCGTTGGGTGCCGCCCGGGTTCGCATCGCGCGGCAGCTGCTGACGGAGAGCCTGCTGCTTGCTTTACTCGGCGGCGCGGTCGGCCTCCTGTTAGCAACCTGGGGTTCGCAGTCGCTGTTTCACGTCTTCCGGCTTGACCACCTCCACCTTCCGGGGCAGGAACTGGACTCGATCCCGATCGCTACCCGTGTGTTCGGGTTTGCGCTGCTTGTTTCCTGTCTGACGGGCGTCCTCTTCGGTCTTGCCCCGGTCTTCACCACCCTGCGTCGCGACGTTAACGAGCCACTGAAGGAAGGTGGGCGCGAATCGACCCAGGGCAGCGGGTTGCGTCACGCGCTGGTGACGTCGGAAGTGGCGCTGGCACTCGTCGTTCTTTGCGGAGCAGGGCTGATGGTCAAGAGCCTGGCGCGTTTGCTGGGCGTCGATCCCGGCCTCAATCCGAAGAACGTTCTCACCATGCAGATGTCAGTGCCCCAGGAGGAGCTCTACAACGGACCTCCGGGACTGCCGCAGTTCTGCCAGGATCTCGATGCGCACGTGGGTTCAATCCCCGGCCTAGTTTCGGTATCCGCCGTCGGCGATCTGCCGTTCGAGGGGAACGACACTCGAGGATTTGCCGTCGAAGGCCAGCCGGCTCCTGAACCCGGCCATATGCCGGGCGCAGGTTACGGTGTGGCTTGCCCGAATTATTTCGTAACCATGGGCATTCCACTGCTGGAAGGGCGGGAATTCACCCACTCTGATACCCTGACTTCGCCGGGGGTGATCGTCATCAATCAGACGATGGCGCGCCGCTTCTGGCCTAAGGATAATCCGGTCGGCCGGGCGATCAGGTTCGGTGGTCCAAGCGGCCCGCGCCTGACGGTAGTAGGGGTGGTTGGCGATGTGCACTACTTGGGGCTGGATGCTCGCGTCCGTCCACAATTCTTCCGTCCTTATACCCAGGCCGCCTGGCCGGTGATGAATGTAGTGGTCCGCACACGTACTGCTCCCAGCGCCTATACCGTCCTGGTGAAGAAAGCGCTGGCAGAGTTCTTGCCTGACCGCCCGGTGTCCGGAGTGGAAACGATGGAAGACATTGTGCGAGACTCGACCGGCTCCAGGCGCTTCCCCATGCTGCTCCCATCAGGCTTCGCACTGTTCGCGTTGGTGCTGGCCGCCGTCGGAATTGCGGGCGTGGTGAGCTTTTCCGTCACGCAGCATACCCGCGAGATTGGGCTTCGCGTGGCGCTCGGCGCGCGAACGGCGGACGTGTTGAGCCTGGTCGTGGGCCGAACGATGAGGTGGGCCTTGGTGGGAGTGGGTATCGGAATCATAGGCTCAATGGGCCTTACCCGGCTACTCTCCGGACTTCTCTACGATGTAAGACCGAGCGATCCTGGCGTGCTGGGAGTTGTCGCATTGCTGCTAGCCGGGATTGCCTTGCTGGCCGCATACCTCCCGGCTCGGCGGGCGTCGACGATAGATCCGATGGTGGCGCTGAGGTGCGAATAGTGACTTTGAGGTTCGACTGTCCCTAGCAGCCATGACAGGCCGAACGGCATCAGAAGAACACGAAATCTCTGAGTCGTATGTAGAAAGTCCTACAGAGGTCCCACCGCCTCACCGCCGATAGGGACCTCGCCTAGTTCTTTTTCAAGATGACCAAAACTCAGAAAAAAGAGTTAATCTGGACGAGCTTCGGTGATCCGTTTGCCTCGTCCACGTCTCACGAGGGGTGTATGCAAACGCTCTGGCAGGATCTGCGTTACGCGCTGCGCATGTTGGCCAAGGCGCCCGGCTTCGCCGCGGTCGCCATCCTGACGCTTGCTCTCGGCATCGGCGCCAACGCCGCCATCTTCCAACTGATCGACGCCGTCCGCCTGCGCACCCTCCCCGTCCAGGATCCCAGCACCCTCGCCGTCGTCCATCTCAACACCAACCATTGGGGTAGCGGCAACTTCACCGGGCCGTACAGCGAATTTACGTTCCCGCTCTGGCAGCAAGTCCAGCAGCGGCAGGAAGCTTTTTCGTCGATCGCTGCCTGGGGTGGCACTCAACTGAATCTCGCTAAAGGCGGCGAGGTCGATAATGCCCAGGCCATTTGGATCAGCGGACAGTTCTTCCAAGTGCTGGGCGTGCAGCCGATCCTCGGCCGTCTGATTTCCCCGGCCGACGACCCGGAAAACGAGCAAGCCGGGTGTTCGGGAGTCGTGGACCTCAGCTACGCCTTCTGGCAGCGACGCTACGGCGGCGACGCGTCAGTGATTGGCAAGACTCTCACTCTCGAAGGCCATCCCTTCCCGATCGCGGGAGTGACCCCACCGAATTTCTTCGGAGTCTCCGTCGGCGATCGCTTCGATTTGGCCGTGCCGATCTGTGTGGAACCTCTGATCAATGCGCAATACAGTTTCATAACCGGCCCTCGGCCGCGCGAGACTTGGTGGCTGGCGCTCCTCGGTCGACTCAAGCCCGGCTGGACACTCGCCCGTGCTGGCGCGCAACTCGAGTCGATTGCACCCGCAGCATTGCAAGAAACCGTTCCTCCGCAATACGACGCCGAAGGCGTGAAGCATTATCTCGGATACAAGATGGAAACGCGCCCTGCAGCAAACGGCTTTTCCAACATGCGGCGTGACGCCTCCGACCCGCTCTATCTCCTGCTTGGGCTCTCTGGTCTCGTCCTGCTGATCGCCTGCGCCAATCTTGCCAACCTGCTCCTCGCCCGCGCCAGCGCCCGCGAACGCGAGGTGGCTGTGCGCCTCGCAATGGGAGCTTCGCGCGCCCGCCTCATTCGCCAGTTGCTTTCGGAAAGCGCGCTGCTGGCCGTGGCTGGCACTGTTGGCGGCGGTTTTCTTGCGGCCGCACTCAGCCAGGCGCTCATCGCCTTCGTCAGCACGCCGGATAACCCCGTTTTTCTCGATATGTCCACGGACTGGCGCGTCCTCGGTTTTGCGGCCGTCCTGGCTATCTTGACCACCCTGCTCTTTGGCCTTGCCCCCGCTCTGCGCGCGGGAAATGTAGCCCCTGGATCCGTCCTGAAGACGGGCGGGCGCGGCATGACCGTTGGCCGCGAACGTTTCCGCTTGCAGCGCATCCTGGTCGCCTCGCAAGTTGCCCTTTCGGTCGTCTTGCTCGCGGGCGCTCTGCTCTTCGCGCGCAGCCTCCAAAACCTGATGACGCGCAATCCGGGCTTCCAGCAAAATGGTGTGCTCGTCGCCAATCTGGACACAAGTCCCCTCAAGTTGTCCCTCAAGCAGGGCCCAAGTCTCGAGCAAAATCTCGTGGAACGTATTCGCGCTCTGCCCGGTGTCGCCGCCGCCGCGATTGCGGAACGCTCCCCGGTAAGCGGCAGCAACAGCAATGACTGGGTCCTCGACGCCAAAGGCGATCATCCCAACGGCGCCTCCTGGGAGGACTACATCAGCCCTGGATACTTCCAAACGATCGAGATGCCGCTGATTGCCGGGCGTGATTTCACGATCGGCGACAACGCCACCTCGCCGAAAGTAGCGATCGTCAACCAGACGTTCGTGCAGAAGTTTCTTGGCGGCACGACGCATCCCATCGGCGCGCGGATCCGCGTTTGGGCCCCGCCGGGAAAGCCCGCGCGCTACTTCCAGGTAGTCGGCCTGGTGAAGGATTCCGTTTACGAGGACATGCACGAACCCATGGTGCCGGTCATGTACTTCGCGCGGGCGCAGAGCGATGAAGCGCAGCTATTCACTGGGCCTCACCTCCTGGTCCGCTCGCGAGTCGGTTTCGCCGGTCTGCTGAATTCCGTCAAGGACGAAATCGTCAGTATGAATCCCGAGATCAACATCCAATTCAAGCTGCTTCGCACGCAGATTCACGATTCGCTACTTCAGGACGAGCAGATGGCCACCCTCTGCGGCTTTTTCGGTGGCCTCGCGTTGCTGCTCGCCGCGGTCGGATTGTACGGCGTGATTTCCTACACTGTTGCCCAGCGGACGAACGAAATCGGCATCCGCATGGCTCTCGGATCGCAACGCGCCGGAGTGATCCGTCTCATCCTCAGCGAAGTGGCCATCCTCGTCGCCATCGGCTTGACCGTTGGCGTCGGACTCACGCTCGCCGGAAGCAAAGCCGCCAGTTCCATGCTTTTTGGCCTGAAACCGCGCGACCCGCTCACTCTTGCGCTAACGGTGCTCATCCTCGCCGCCATCGGCTTCGGCGCCAGCTTCCTGCCCGCTCACCGCGCCTCGCGCCTCGATCCCATGGCCGCCCTCCGCTACGAGTAGCCGCGACCAATCGGTTCGAGCCGAGCAGTTCCGGCGTAGCACTACGCTCCCCGGCGAAGATGCACGGTTTGCCCGTTCAAACTGATGAAATTGGTTCGCTCTTAGTCCGCTGCTGACGTTTGACTCGTCTTCGGTCTGCCTTCCCGTTTAACTCGCTCGGTCATCTCTTCTTTTCACCCTGTTCTCGCGAGCACGGCGAGACGCGGGAAGCTCCTGCGCGCTGGCGGCGCGGCGGGCTTCTGCTTCGGCTTCGCCGCCCTCCGGGTTGGTGGTGCCCCAAGAAACATCGCAACTTGAACCAAATGCAATCTGTACTTTCGGCCAAACGATGGTTCAACGCAGTGAATTGGTCTGGTTAAACCGTTCTGAAGGACTTACGACAGGTGAGCGGCCAAACGATGGTTCAAGCTACACGGGTTTTGGCTCCTCCAAAAAGGCAGCCCTTAACACTTGCGAGCTGGTCCCACTCGCCTTTTCGTGCCGCGCGAGAAGCCGGGCAGCAACGGAGACAAGAGCATGTCCGAGCAAAATCAAATCCGACAGACCGAAACCCGATGTCCAGACCTGCAGGGGCCACAGCGAATGCGCGCAGCCCCGCGGCCAGGGCGATCCTCCCTGCACCCGCGTCGTGCAACCGCCGGAGGTTGGAGCCGTTGTGGAGATGGCGCAAGTGGGTGGCCTGCATCACCGATACGAACCGCGTGCTGCATAGCGCAGCGCCTGAGCGCAGGTTTTCGTCCCGCACCAGCGACCAGCTTATCTACAGAAAAACGAGATTTGCCCAACGTGAAGCTTCGCCGGCGGACCTAAGGCTGAGGAGGCTGCCGCTTCGAATCGCGGAGTTGCTGCCGCGCCCGGTGGAGAGACCGAGTCAGAAACCCTTGATCGAGTTTAGAGGGTTTCTCTACCAAGGGGCCAGTTGAAAGATGGCGCGGCGGGTGGTGGCAAAGGTGGAGCATCACGCCGGGGAGTTGTTCCCGCGCGTGGGCTTCATCGTGACCAACCTGAGCCTGCCGAGTCGCGCGGTAGTACGCTTCTACAACAAGCGAGGGACCTCCGAGCAGTGGATCAAGGAAGGTAAGCAGGCCGTGAAGATGACCCGGCTTAGTTGCCACCGCTTCCGGTCGAACGAAGTGCGTCTGTCGCTGGAGCGTGATCGCTTACAATCTGGGGAGCCTGTGGCGGCGAATGGTGCTGCCGAAGAGCATCTGCGAGCTGGTCCTTGACCAGCTCGCAGCAGCGGGCGCTGAAGACGGACGGTCGACTGGTGAAGCATGCCCGATACTACTGGCTGCTCTTGGCAGAGAGCCATGTGACGCGGCGGCTGTTCGGAGCCATGGTGCGGCGGACTTGAATTGCTGCCCTTGCCAGCAGGATAGGTGACCGGCGACGGCTGACTTCAGTGACGAGGGGGGCAGGGGACGGAAAGGTCTCAGAGCCGTTGGTCAAACGAGGGGTAGTTCCGAGCCCTAGCAGCCTGGGGGAGCCAAAACTGGCCCCCTGTGCAGTCAGGGGAGAGATGGAGCGCCGCTAACCCGACTGACAATTGCATTCACTGGCAGTCAGATGTATCCTGCGGTGCGTCACCGGAGTCGAAAATGGAAATTCCGGCTAAGAACTCGCGAGCCGCCGTGAACCACGCCTCGGCTCTCGATTGCCAGGCGGTGACGAAGAGAAAACCAGCAGGTGTATACTTTCAGGATGGTAAGAACATCGGTGACACGAGTCCCCGCAGTGGCGGTTCATATTGCAGTTTTGGGTTTGCAGAGCGTCTTCAGGCTGGGCCCGGCACGTTCAGCATGTGCTGAATAGCTTCTCCACGACTCATCCTCCTGACAGGCCGGAAGACCTCCAACAGTGGTCCTCGATGTTGCATGAGGCGCAGGCAAGTGATTCCGGGGGGCGATTGGAGGATGTATGTGTATGCTATATTTTAAGCCCAATACCGCGACTCGCGGTCGCGCGTGTGGGACGCCCCTGCGGCGGAGTGAGTCTTGAACTTTCAATTCAGCCAGGAGCAGGAAGAGATCCGGCGGTCTGTGCGCGAATTCGCCGAGAAGGAACTGCGCCCGCACGTGATGGAGTGGGACGAAGCCCAACATTTTCCGGGCGAGATCCTGCCCGGGTTGGCCTCGCTGGGGCTGATGGGCGTGGCCGTTCCGGCGGAATACGGCGGGGCCGGCTTAGGTTACACCGAGTACGCGCTCGTGATCGAAGAATTGTCGCGGGTGGATGGCTCGGTGGGCATCATGGTGGCCGCCCACAACTCGCTTTGTTCGGGGCACATTTTCATCGCAGGCACGGAGCAACAGAAGCAGAAGTATCTGGTTCCATTGGCGCGCGGTGATAAATTGGGCTGCTGGAGCCTGACCGAACCCCAGGCGGGCAGCGACGCTGGCGGCACCCGCACCACGGCCCGGCTCGAAGGCGACTCTTGGATATTGAACGGTTCCAAGACGTTCACCACCAACGGCACCTACGCCGACGTCTGCGTGGCCATGGCGGTGACCGACAGGAGCGCCGACAAACACGGGATCTCGGCTTTCATCATCGAAAAAGGCACGCCGGGGTTTCGCTCAGGAAAGAAAGAGAACAAGCTGGGTCTGCGCGCGAGTGATACCGCCGAGGTGATCTTCGAAGACTGCCGGATCCCGCGTGAGAATTGCCTGGGCGCGCCGGGCCAGGGCTTCGTCGACAGCCTGCGCGTGCTCGACAAGGGGCGCATTTCGATTGCCGCGCTGGCCCTCGGTATGGCCCAGGGCGCTTACGAGGCTTCGCTCGCCTATGCCAAGCTGCGGCAGCAATTCGGCAAGCCGATCGCCGAATTTCAGGCCATTCAATGGAAGCTCGCCGACATGGCCACGGAGATTGACGCGGCCCGCCTGCTGACTCTTCGCGCCGCCAGCCTGGCCGATCGCGGCTGCCGGGTTACCCGCGAAGGCTCCATGGCCAAGCTTTACGCCGGTGAAATGGCGGTGCGCGTGGCAAACGAAGCCGTTCAGGTGCACGGCGGCTACGGCTTCATCAAAGACTATCCCGTGGAGAAGTTCTATCGCGACGTCAAACTGTGCACCATCGGTGAGGGGACGAGCGAGATTCAGCGGCTTGTGATCGCGCGGGAAATTCTTAAAGGCAGCGGTTAGCAGCTACCAGCTAGTCGGGGCCAAAGTCGGAATCTCTCTTCTAACCGCTGTCCACTAATCACGATCCGCTGTTCTTTCTTGTATGACGTTGGATGAGCTTCACACCTGGGTTGAGCGTGTTCGCGCCCGCGATCGGCGCGCGATCGGCCGGGCAATCTCCGCCGTGGAGAGTGGTGATCCTGAGGGCGCACCGCTGCTAAAGCTGTTATTTGCGCACGCAGGCCAATCCCAGGTGATCGGTGTGACGGGGGCTCCCGGGGCAGGCAAAAGCACTCTGGTTGAAAAGTTGGCGGCCGACTACCGCCGGGAGGGCGGCACCATCGGGATCGTAGCGGTCGATCCCACCAGCCCTTTCTCTGGCGGCGCGATTCTTGGCGATCGCATCCGCATGCAGCGCCTGACCACCGATGAAGGCGTTTACATTCGTAGCATGGCGACTCGGGGCGAACTCGGCGGTCTCGCGCCGACAGCGCACGACGTTGTGACCGTGCTCGAAGCAGCGGGATGCGGCGTGGTATTGGTGGAGACGGTCGGCGTTGGCCAGGACGAGGTGGAAGTCGCCCGCCTGGCGGACGCAACGGTGCTGGTGCTGGCGCCCGGTATGGGCGATGACGTCCAGACGTTCAAGGCCGGCGTCATGGAAATCGGCGACGTTTTCGCGATCAATAAGTCCGATCGACCCGGCGCCGGCCGGTTAGAGCAGGAATTGACTGCCATGCTTTCGATCTCGCCACCAGCCGACGGCTGGCGCCCGCCAATCATCCAGATGGTGGCGACCACGGGCGAGGGCATCGGTAAACTCCGCGAGGCGCTCGCTGACTTCTTTGGTTTCTGCGAGCGCACGGAACTGAGTCGCAAGCGACGGCGCGAGAAGTGGCGGGCCCGGCTGCTCACGCTCCTGCGCCAGCGCTTATTCGAGCAGGTGATGCGTGGACGGCTCCGCGACGGCGCCGTGGATCGATGGGTGGATGATGTCCTGGCGCGGCGCTCCGATCCGCATTCGGTGGTGGATGAAATTGTGAGAGCTTCGACGGCCGGGACCACGTAGCAGCGTCACACGAACAATGAAAATCGACCATCTGGGGATTGCAGTGAGGTCACTCGACGACGCCGTGCAGGTGTTTCGTAAGCTCACGGGCTCGGAACCGAGCGCGACGGAAGAAGTGGGCGACCAGAAGGTTCGCGTGGCGATGTTTCAAGTCGGTGAGAGCAAGCTGGAGCTGTTGGAGGCCACGGCGCCCGACTCTCCGATTGCCCGCTTCCTCGATAAGGGCGGCCGGGGCGTGCATCACCTGACGCTGACCGTGACCGATCTCGATGAAACGCTCGCTTCCCTTGATCGCGACGGCGTTCGCCTGATCGACCGGCAGCCGCGGATCGGCGCCGGCGGCGAGAAGATCGCGTTTCTGCACCCGTCCAGCACTGCCGGAGTCCTGATCGAGCTCGTCGAAGAGCGGGAGGCTGAGCGTTCGTGAGGCTGGGTGATTTTGAGATTCATGCGCTCTCCGACGGCACGTTCCGCCTGGACGGCGGCCAGATGTTCGGAGTGGTACCGAAGGCGCTCTGGGAAAAGCAAACTCCCGCTGACAGCCGCAATCGGATACGGCTGGGTCTCAATTGCCTGCTGGTGCGCACGGGGCGCGAGAACGTGCTGATCGAGACCGGCATTGGAGATAAATTCGACCACAGGTTTGCGGATATTTATGGCGTCGATCGTTCCGCAACGCTGCTGGGTGATCTCGAACGGCGCGGCCTGGCGCCGGACCACGTCGACGTGGTGATCAACAGCCACTTGCATTTCGACCATTGCGGCTGGAACACGCGCCGCGACGGCGAGCGTGTGGTCCCGACTTTTCCGCGGGCCCGCTACTACGTCCAGCGCGGCGAATGGGAACACGCTCTTGCTCCTAACGAGCGCGACCGCGCCAGCTACATCGCCGAGTTCGTCCGGGCCGCCGAAGCGCAGACCCTATTTCTCGAGGGCGATCAGGAGTTGATCCCGGGCATTCGGGTGCAGGTTCTCCCCGGACACAATCGGAACCTGCAAGCGGTGTGGATCGAGTCGCGGGACGAGCGTGCCTGTTTTATCTCGGACCTGGTTCCGACCAGCGCCCACCTCCCGTATCCATGGATCATGGCTTTTGACCTGTATCCGATGGAGACGCTTGCCAACAAGCGCAGGATTTTGCCGGAATTGGTACGGGATCGTACTTTGGTCGTGTTCCCGCACGACGCCGAAACCCCCTGGGCGCGTCTGGTGGAGCGTGAGGGGAAGATCGTCGCAGAACGAGTTGAAGAGAGCTGATTCCGATGGCAAACACCAGGAAGCAACCAGCAAAGCCGAAAATAAAGCAACCGGCGGAGATTGAAACTGAGATTGGCATCATCGGGGGCAGCGGCCTCTATGCCATGCCGGGGCTGGCTCGTGTCAGAGAAGTGCGCGTCACAACACCGTTCGGACCGCCCTCGGACGCTTTCGTGTTGGGCGAACTCGAAGGGCGGCAGGTGGCGTTTCTGGCGCGCCATGGCCGCGGCCACGTCCTGCTGCCGGGCGAGATCAACTTTCGCGCCAACATTTATGGTATGAAGAAGCTCGGCGTCGAACGAATCATCTCAGTGAGCGCCGTGGGCTCGCTGCGGGAAGAATTCAAGCCGCTCGACATGGTGATCCCGTCGCAGTTCTTCGACCGCACGGCCGGACGCGTCTCCACCTTTTTCGGCGACGGGATCGCCGTCCACATCGGCTTCAGCGACCCTGTGTGTTCAGGCGTTCAGGACGCATTGGCGTTTGCCTGCGCGGAAACCGGAGTCGGCTACTACCGCGGCGGCACTTACGTTTGCATGGAGGGTCCGGCCTTTTCGACGCAAGCCGAATCCAACGCCTATCGTGCCTGGGGCATGGATTTGATCGGCATGACCAACCTGCAAGAGGCGAAGCTGGCGCGTGAAGCGGAGATCTGCTACGCCACTCTGGCGATGGTGACGGATTATGACTGCTGGCATCCCAGCCACGACGCCGTAACGGTTCACCAGGTGATCGAGTGCCTGAACCGGAACGTGGAGAACGCGCAGAAGATCATTGGCGCGGCGGTCGAAGCGCTGCCGAAGGACCGCTCCTGCAAGTGCGGGTCCGCGCTCGCGCACGCGATCATTACGGATCGGAGCAAGATTCCCGCCGCCACGCGCAAGAGGCTGGACTTGCTGATCGGGAAGTATCTGTGATGCCGCCGCTGACGGTCCGTGAAGCCCGCCATCCCCGTCGGAGCGGGTGAGCAGGCCATTACAGGTGAGAGAGGCTAGATGCCCGTTCTGGTTGTGGGGTCTGTCGCTTTTGATTCCATCAAAACCCCCGGTGGGGAGGCGCAGGAGATTCTTGGCGGCGCGGCCACGTATTTTGCGATAACGGCCAGTTATTTTAGCCCGGTTCGAATTGTCGCCGTGGTGGGCGATGACTTTGGTCCCGAGCAGCTCAAAGCCTTTGAGGGCCGGCCGATCGATACTGCTGGCCTCGAACGCGCCTCCGGCCGCACGTTCCGTTGGTCCGGTGAGTATCACGGCGACATGAACGAAGCCAGGACGCTCGACACTCAGCTCAACGTGTTTGCGAGCTTCGCTCCCAAGCTTCCGGCCCAATATCTGGACACGGACTTCGTTTTTCTGGCGAACATCCAACCAACCCTGCAGCTCCAGGTGCGCGAACAATTGCCGTCAGCGCGCCTGGTGGGCCTGGACACGATGAATTACTGGATCCAGGGAACCCCCGGCGAGTTGCGCCAGGCCCTGGCCCGGGTGGACCTGATGATCATCAATGATAAGGAAGTGCGCATGCTCGCGGGCATTGACAATCTGTCCCGGGCGGCCGCGGCCATCCGCAAGATGGGTCCGCGCACGCTCGTGATCAAGCGAGGCGAGTATGGGGCCTGCCTGTTTCAGGATGACTGTATTTTCTTCGCGCCCGGATATCCGCTCGAAGAGATACGCGATCCAACCGGCGCAGGCGACACCTTTGCCGGCGGATTCATGGGTTATCTCAGCCGCGCCGGCGAAGCGAGCCTGCCGAATCTCCGTCGCGCCCTGGTCTACGGTTCCGTGATGGCAAGCTTCGCGGTGGAGGACTTCGGACTAGCTCGATTGTTGAAGCTGACTCCCGCCGAAATCGAGAACCGCTTCTACGAGTTTCAGCGCATGACGCACTTTGATGCCTAGTCTTGACGCTCGTTCGGCGGTGGCGATGCCCGCACCCGACCCGTCCGGCTTCGAAGCTCGACTGTCTTGGCGCGCTGCCCTGGCAGCCGCCGGATTCATTCTGCTCGTTGCCTTCGTAAGCCTGCATTTCTTCTACTCGCGCGGGCTGACCAATCTATATGGCGACGCCGTCGCCCACATGGAAGGCGCCCGCCGCCTTACCGATTCGCTTACGCCCGGCTACGACGAGATCGGCAGCGGATGGCTTCCTCTTTATCATCTGCTGGTAGCGCCTCTGGCGGTGAACGACACGCTGTGGCGCACGGGTCTCGGTGGAAGCCTGGTGTCGATGGCGGCGTTCGCGGTCGCAGCGTGGTTCTTGTTTCGTCTCGGTTTCGAGATGAACGGCAATCTGGCTGCGGGTTGGCTTGCGCTGATTGGCTTCCTGGCGTGCGCTAACATGCTCTACGTAGCCTCCACGCCGCTGACCGAGTCCCTGAATATCCTGTGGGCGGTGCTGGTTGTTTGGGGGCTATTCCGCTTCCAGCGCAGCGGCAGGCTGATCACACTGGCGTGCGCTTCACTGGCGGCTTTCCTGGGAGCTCTCACCCGTTACGACGGCTGGTATCTGTTGCCATTCGCGGCGCTTTTCGTGCTGCTGTGCCGGCGGCGTCCCTGGCCGGACCGGCTGCTGGATGCCGCTTTCTTCTCGGTTGTGGCCGGAGTTGGACCGTTTCTCTGGCTGCTTCACAATCTGCACCGTTATGGGAACCCCATTGACTTCTACAACGGACCCTATTCCGCGCAAGCCATCTACGCCCATCAACTCGCTACCACCGCCTTCCGTTATCCCACCGCGGGCAGTTATGCGCTGTCGCTTCGCTACTACCTCGAGAACATGAAGCTCGTGATCGGCGCAGGATCGCTGGAGCTCGCCGTGCTGGGAGCCGTCGCCTGGGCCGTTGATGCCGGGGCGCGGGCGCGCCGGTCCGCTGCGCTGCTGCTTCTTATACCTCTCCTGTTTTACACGCAGTCGATGGCGCATGCCAGCATCCCCATCTATGTCCCGACGCTGTTTCCGCACACGTACTACAATCTTCGCTACGGCCTCGAGATGCTGCCGGCGGCCGCGCTTCTGCCGAGCTTCGTAGTGGGATGGCGGCTTTCAAAAGGCATGCGCCTGGCGGCTGCAGGAGTGATTCTGGTGGTTCTGGGGGCGCAGTTTGTGATGAGCATCGGCGCTGGCGCGAGCGAGATCGGAATGGTCAAGGAAACCTTGCTTAACACGCCATGCGATTCGAAGGTGGCCCACGCTCTTGAAACGCGCCTCAGGAGCGACGATGACGGCGGCATCATCGTTATGGCGGGGGGAAAGTATCCGTGCGTGCTGCCGTCTCTCGGCATCCCTTATCGCCGGACGCTCAGCGAAAACAATCGTCGTTACTGGAGATTACTCGCGGAGAGCCCGGCGGCCTGGCCCGTCGATTCACCGCTCGGATCGATCACCTGGATTGTGCGTGGCGACGGCGATCAGGTCGATCGGATGATGCGGGCCCATCCGAAATCGTTCGCCGGATTCAGCCTGCTGGAAACGTACCGCTTTCCGGGCGAGGATATCGTAAGGGTCTATCGTCGCGAGCCGGGCGGTGAAGATCACATGGGACGGTTGCGCTAGGTGCCAGGCATCAGGGAAGTAGCCTTCGCGAAGTACCACGCTGCCGGGAACGATTTCATCGTTCTATCGGCCGCCGATCCCGGTTTACTCGGGCGCAAGGCTGCGCTGCGGTCCAAGAGGCTTGCGACCTTGGCGCGCGCCATTCTGGACCGGCACACCGGCGTGGGCGCGGATGGACTGTTCGTGGTCGGGCAGGCGGCGGACCCGACGCATCATGCCGCGGTGCAGATATTCAACGCCGACGGCAGCGAAGCGGAGATGTCCGGAAACGGCATTCGATGCGCCGCCGCCTGGCTGCTGGAAGCGAGCCCCCATCTGAAGCGGCTCGTTATCGAGACCGCCGCCGGAGTCAGGATCGCGGAGCGCATTCGCGCAAGGCGCGGCGAGATGGTCTTTCGCATCGCGATGGGCGAGCCGATTCTCGATCCCAACAGCATCCCCTTCCGCGGCGAGGGCGCTCGGGCGCCGGTGGTCCGTTACCATCTTGCGACGTCATTCGGTCAAAGAGAGATCACGGTGACTTCCATGGGCAATCCGCATTGCTCCACGTTCATCGGCAGCTTCGACGACCTTAATTGGCGCTCTCTTGGCCGTGAAATCGAGCGGCACCCCCTTTTCCCGAATCGTACCAACGTCGAATTCATCCGAGTGATCGGACCGAGCGAGATTGAGGCGCGCTTCTGGGAGCGCGGCGTGGGTGAGACCGCATCATCAGGCACCGGCAGTTCCGCGGCTGCCGTGGCCTCGACACTCAACGGGCTTACCGGACGTAGAATCAGGGTGAACACGCCGGGGGGCACACTGGACGTCGAGTGGTCCCGGTCAAACCAAGTCTTTCTCACGGGCCCGGCGAGGCGCATCGCCCAGGGAAAATTCGATTACCAGGAGTCGGCCGTCGCACAACCGGTTCCTGCCGGCCGGCCCAGACGACCCACAAAGAGGAGGTAGGATCATGAAGCATGCCGAGGCATTCCTCAACCTGGTGAACGATGCCAAATCCCGTATCAAGGAAACGGGGATCCACGAAGTGAAGCAATGGCAGGACGCGGGGGAACAGTTCTACCTGGTGGATACACGCGAGGATCGCGAGTGGGAGCGCGGGCACGTTGCCGGAGCGATTCACCTCAGCAAGGGCGTCATCGAGCGCGACATCGAAAACGCAATCCCTGATCGCTCCGCCAAGATCGTGCTTTATTGCGGCGGCGGCTTTCGCTCGGCCCTGGCCGCTGACAATCTGCAGAAGATGGGCTACACGAACGCGATCTCGATGGACGGTGGCTGGCGCGAGTGGACTGAGGCGGGCTATCCGGTCGAAGGTTGAGGGAAAGAACGGAGACAGGTCACGAAAATAGCCGAACCCGGCATCTGGCGCGATCGAACCGGGCTCCGGTCGCGCCGCAGCCTGCCTCTAGCCTAGTGTCCTGTCCCGGCCATTTCTTAAACAACCACCCCCGGCCCCTCCTTATCAAGGAGGGGAGTTCCCCTCCTCACTGAGGAGGGGTTAGGGGTGGTGGTCGGCGATCATCGGCCCAGCGCCTGTCGTAAAGAATTGAATGGGACACCACACTAGGAGCGGCCCTCGGGAATCGTCAAGGCCGCGACTCGCTGCAGTTCCTGCACCACCGCATCTACGCCCTGATCGTTGAGGACTCCGAGCAGGCGGGCGGTAGCTTCCTGGACGGCTGAACTCTGGTCATGAGCGGCGTTCTGCTGCTTAAGCGCCTGCACCATTGCTTCACTGCCGCTGGAATTGAATGTGTCGAGCAACTTGGCGTAAGCAGCGACGGCGGTGCGCCGTGCCGCGTCGATCTCCTTGCCGATCGCAGCCGCCTCGGAACCAAGACGCGTGCCATCCTCGAACTCTGCGTAGGTGACCGTCGCCACCATCCCGCTTAGCTGCTGAGGCGCCAGTTTCGCCTGCGCCGCGTTCGTGCTGGGGGCCTCATTCGGTACATTCGTCACTTGGAAGCGCTCGGCCTGGCCAGTCGCCAACTGCCCGGTGAGCCAGCGGTCATCGCGATTTGTGACGGTGACGCCCGATTTGCCTGCCAACTGGGTTTGCCAGCGCACTTCGACCGCGACCAATCCTTGACCGGCGGAATTCTGAACGTCGTAGTGAAAGGCCGTCATGCTCGAAGGCGACGGATCAAAGCCAAAGTTGGTGATGTGCAGGGGAATGTCCGCCGGCACCTCGATCTGGACGCCGGCCGGGGCCGATCCAGCTTCACCGGCGCGCACCGGCAGGACCAGCACGATTGCAGCCAGGAATGTGACGAAAAGGTATGAAAATAGCTTGCGCATGTTGTCGCTCCTCAGACGCTACTTTAATTCACTCCGATGCAGTTGGCAACGTCTCCAGCAAACCCGGGGGCAATGGTACCTGCGTGTGTAACCCCGGCGCTTCAACGCGGTGTGATCTCCCTGCGGGCAGCCCGGAACCGAGCCACCCTTCGAGGTCAAGGGACCGGCACAGTTGCATGGCAATCTTACGTAGCCTGATCGGTGCGATAGTCAATCGCCGCCACCATGGCCGAATTGTCGCGCCAGTGGGGCTCCACCTTAACGAAAAGTTCCAAAAACACTTTCGGCGGGAAGAGGCGCTCGAGATCGATCCGCGCTTCGGTGCCGATCTGCTTGATTCTTTCGCCGCCCGCCCCGAGCACGATCGGCCGCTGCGAGTCCTTCTCGACCACGATGGTGGCGTGAATTCGAGTCAGAGTTTCGCTCTCTTCGAACTTCTCCACCAGCACCGCCGTGGCATACGGCAGCTCCTGGCGGGTATGGCGGATCACCTTCTCGCGCACCAATTCCCCAGCCAGAAACCGCTCAGGCTGATCGGTGTAGATTTCGGGAGGAAAGTAATGTGGACCCTCCGGCAGTAAGCGCACCACCGCTTTGGTCAGGTCTTCGAGACCCTCTTCGCGGCGGGCGGATATCGGGAAGATTTCTTCGAAGTTGTGCAGGCCGGCGTAGCGCTCCATCAGCGGCAGCAGTTTCGGCTTGGCAATGCGATCGATCTTGTTTAGAGCCAAGATCGTGCGCGGAGCGTATTCCTTGAGCATCTCCAGGGCGTACTGGTCGCCTTTGCCGAAAGGCTCGGAGGCATCGACGATCAGCACAGCCAGGTCACGGTCCTCAAGGGCCTGGCGCACGAAGGCCATCATCTGCTCGTTCAGCCGGGAGAGCGGCCGGTGGATGCCCGGCGTGTCCATGAGAACGATCTGGGCTCCGGGCCGGTTCACAATACCCAGAATGCGATTGCGCGTGGTCTGGGCCACGGGCGTCACGATGGAGACCTTGGACCCTACCAGAGCGTTCAGCAGCGTGCTTTTTCCGGCATTCGGCCTGCCGACGATAGCTACAAATCCCGACTTGAAATTATTTTCGCTCATAGGAGGTAGCTCAGTGGTTCAGCCGGTGGCAGTCGGCACGACGATATCAACACGTTGCCGCTTGACCCGAGCGACTTCTATACCTCCTTTTGAAAGCCTTTCCGGGCTGAACTTTTGGCCTTCATGTTGTTCTATGAAAGCTTTTGTGCAAGAGTTGCACACTTATTAAAAGTCATAGACTAACCTAAGTCCTTTAGATCGACGATTGCCCTCCTGGCGGTGGGCGACCCTCGACGCCCTCCACATGACGAACTGAAATCCTGATCTATTGGATTTACTGACGTGCTGATCTGCCGACAGACGCGGCCGCATTTCCCGCGGCAGGCGGCATCCCAACGCCGGCCCGCACACGCACCTTCAGCACAGTGCGTGGATTCGCGTCCAGAACTTCGAGGCTGAGTCCACCCGTCTCGATTCGTTCTCCGACTTGCGGAACATGCCCAAGCTCGGTGAGCAGCAAACCGGCTACGGTGGAGTACTCGCCCGCCTCGATGGGCTGGCCGACGGCCTCTGAGAGCTGGTCGATCCCCGTATGACCGGCGACGAGATAGCTGTGCGGGCCCTCCTGCGCGATGTTCCGGTCGTGAGGTTCCACCTCATCGCGGATCTCGCCCACGATCTCCTCCAGGAGGTCTTCCAGGGTCACGAGGCCTGCGACGCTGCCGTACTCATCGATCACGATGGCAAGCTGACTGGTTGAGCGCTGCATCTCCTTCAGCAGATCCAGGCTGCGTTTGGTTTCGGGCACAAATGGGACAGGCTTCAACAATGAGCGCAGCGTGACCTCGGATTGATCCTCGGGAGGAGTTTCCATGAGATCGCCTACATTCACCAGGCCTTCAATCTGATCCAGGGTCTCCCGGTACACGGGGAAGCGCGAATGTCGTTTTTCCCGAAAGAGAGCCCTCAAGTCCTCTGCCGAGGCGTCGATCTCGAGGGCTGCGATTTCGGTCCGCGGGGTCATGATCTCGCGCACCAGCGTGTCCCCGAACTCCACCACGGACTGCAGCATCTCGCCCTCTTCCTTCTCGATCAGACCCTCCTGCTGGCCGACCTCGATCAGTTCCTGCAGATCCTCCTGCGGGGTGGGCTCTTCAGCCTCGGGCTCGCCGGTCTCGAGCAGACGGCGGATGCTGGTCGAAATCAAAATCGGGAAGATCAAGGGCGAAGCCAGATAGACGCTCCACCGCAGCAGCGGATACCATTCCAGCAGAATCTTCTCAGGCTCATCGTGGCGCGCGACCAGAATAAAAGGGATCAACTGGTCAAAGATGGCGATCACCCCGAGGATGATCAGCAGTGCACTTCCGAGGCTCTCCCAGGGGTGATCGGGGTGGACGCTGAAAACCAGTTCCGTGGCGCCCGCAGCGAAGCAGGCCATAAGAGCGCCGTGCAGAGCCGAGATTGAGATGCCAATCCGCTCCCGATCGGCCCCGGCGTGGTGGACGTTCACTGTCGGGAAAATCTTGCGAGCCGCTACGGGACTTAAGCGCCGCATCAGAAGCCGCAGATAGGAGGCAAAAGACCCCAGCCCGGCCAGGATTGCGAGCGTCAGAATGGAGAGAGCCGGTATCAAGATGTTCTCAGCAATTGGGCCTTGAGCGGGGCGAACCGGAAGGGCCGCGGTTCTGAAGCCCGCCCTTCACGTGAGCAGGATCGCGTTTCCGGGTCGGACCGCGGCCTAATCGCGGCTTAGGAGCGGACTTCTTAACCAGGCGTGAAGGGCGACTACTTCCGCTGAGCCCCAGCCGCTCGCGCAGGTCGTACTCGAGGGCCTCCATCTCGCCGCCATCCGTTTCGTGGTCCATGCCGATCAGATGCAACAAACCGTGCAGAATCAGCCAGCTTATCTCGGTGGCCAGCGTGTGACCCTCGGCTTTGGCGTTGCGGCCCGCGGTCTCTGCCGAAATGACAACATCGCCAAGGAATCCCTGAAATTCCCCATTGGGATCGTTCAAGGCGCCGGACCTCTCGATGTCTAATGCACTGCCCGGCTTCCACGGAAATGAGAGCACGTCGGTAGCCCTCGATTTGCGCCGATAGGCCGCGTTAAGCACCCGGATCTGGTGGTCGTCGACAAAACAAACGTCAAAGCGTTTGCCTTCGAGGCCCAGGATCTTTCCAAGCCGCCGTACCAGGACTTCGGCGCTTGCAAGGTCGACTTTGGTCCTATCCTGCCGGTTCAGAATCATCAATTCGCCACAGCGTCGGCGCCGTGCGATCCGCCGTTGCCATTTCCCGACTTCAACTTCAACTGCTTTGTGCTCTCAAATTCCTCGTAAGCGCGAATGATGCGCTGCACCAGGCTGTGCCGAACCACATCGCGCTCCGTGAAATAAACGAAGCTGATGCCTTCCACCCGCGACACCACATCAACAGCCTCCATAAGGCCGGATCGCCGGCCGGTGGGCAGATCCACCTGGGTGATGTCACCGGTGATCACCGCCTTGGAGTTGAACCCCAGGCGGGTCAGGAACATCTTCATCTGTTCGCTGGTTGTATTCTGCGCCTCATCCAGGATGACGAAGGCGTCATTCAAGGTCCGGCCGCGCATGAAAGCAATGGGGGCGATCTCGATCACGCCTTTTTCCAGATGGCGCTCGACGCGGTCGGGATCGAGCACGTCATAGAGCGCGTCGTAGAGCGGCCGCAAATAAGGATGCACCTTCTCTTCGAGCGTGCCCGGCAGGAAGCCCAACCTTTCGCCGGCCTCCACCGCCGGCCGCGCCAGGATGATTCGGCTCACTTCGCGGCTCAGCAACGCGTCCACTGCCATTGCGATCGCCAGGTAGGTCTTGCCCGTACCCGAGGGGCCGATGCCGAAAACCATGTCGTGGCGCTCGATGGCGTCGAGGTACCGCTGCTGGTTCATGCTCTTGGGGCTGACGCTTTTCTTGCCCAAGGCCCGGGGCTTGCCCGCTTCATTCAAGCCTTTCAGAGTGGCTTGCGGGTCCTCGGAAATGATCCTCAGGAATGACTGTACTTCCGCTGGCTCGAATCGCGCTCCGCCCTCCACCAGGTCGGTGTATTCCCGCACCAGGCGCTCGACCCGCTGCACCGGTTCGGCCGGACCCTCAAGCTCCAATGTGGCGTCCTCGAGATGCGCCGACACGCCAAAATACTCCTCCATAAGTTTCAGGTTTCCGTCCAGGACCCCAAATAAGTTCTCAATGCCTTGTTGAATCTGGACGTTCGTCTTCATACGAGGGCACATTACTCCATTGCCCGCGGTGGGCACGCGGCAGCCAAACATCTACTGTTCTTGGGAAGCCGAGAGCGGCTGAGTTTTCGTTAATCAACCTGCCATAACACTACCAAAGCCAGAGGCGGCGGTCAAGACTCCTTTGCGCCCGGTAGTGGGCTAAAGCGTGTTGCTAGTTAAACTCATACCGCTAGAAACCCGCCTCCTCAGGCTCATCTCTCTCAGGTTTTGCCAAGCTCTTGTACGACATGGACTTGGGAGGTCCTTTGAGAGCGGCAAGCTCAGCCTGCATCCTTGACCGCAAAGAGCTTCTATGTCTTCGCCTTTTTCTTTCTCTCCTCCGTCCGCCTGCTCATCGTCAGGACTTCCACCTGTAGCACGACGCCCACACCAGGCTTGCGCCTGCCGTAGTCATCTACGAACGGGTAGAGCCTGTCTACGGTCGCCCGGTAAGTCCAGCCGGTCCGCAGGCTGTCCGCCATCCGCCCATCGGCGGGCCAGTACCCTAATTGTTCGCCGTTCGCCCGGCAAACCTTTATGGCGTCCGCGTCGTACGGGTTGGTCGGCTCGAGGACGAGGACAAGCTCCTCACCGACCCGGCAATGCTGGATGACCTTCTGGCGGCTTGACCCGTCCTGGTTCTTGAAGGTTATGCCAGCCAATTTCTTGTAGAAGAGCCGGTTTCCTGCAGAGGACGTGGCAGGCCTGGCCTCTGCCGTCCGTACTATCACGTTAGGCTGCGCCTGGCTCTCGGGCAGGCCTTTTTTGCTCTGCCGTCCGATGGCTCCAACTACAAGCAGGATAAGGAACAAGATTGCTAGCACTAGTATGGTTGTATCCATGATTCCCCCATACGTGATGTCTACGCCCCTATGTAGTCCACTTCCTCAAGTTGCCGGTCTTCATCTACGCCTTGCATGATGTTGTCGCGCAGCGCGCAGCCTGCACCGTTGGCGGCTGCGAGTGCCTTGGCGGCAGAACTGCCGTCGTCCAGAACCGCCCAGGTGACGCCCCCATCCTCCAGCATTACCTTGCCGATGAACATCCGACCATCTTCCTTGAGCACTACCATCGGGCAGGTGCGGAAGACCGCTGTCATGCTGAGTGGCTCGCCATCCCGCGGCAAATCGCCGGCATCCTTGTCTCTCATGTTCCCCCTGGCAGCCGCCCAAGCCCTCAAAGAGCCGCATAGCGGCCCCGTGCCTCGCGGTCACTCGCAATTTACCCCCATCCCTTCAAGTTGCTTGAAGCCGCTGAATATTTGCTGGCGAAGGTCCTGCTCCCGTTCCAGTTTGCCCGTGAGTTCGGTAGAGTGAATCACGATTTGCCTAGCTTCCTTTGCCCTGTCGCTGTCTCGGTTCTTGGCGTCCAGCACGGCAGCCAAATGCTGGAGGTGTTCGCTGAATTGCGCCTTGTTCCCGCACACGTCTTCCCTGAGCGCGACCGCGTCCGGGTGTTCGGAGTCGGTCTCGTACCAGATTTCCAGCTTCTCGATGGATGCCGCCATGCGCCGGTCGAAACCGATATCGAAGTCGAGGAGGCTATTCAGGTTCTCGTCGGTGGGCTCTTCGATTTCATTTTCGTTGTCGTCACCGGCTTCCTGCCGCCTCCGGAACTCCTCTTCCGCTTTATGGTATGTGTCCGCAGCCGTTGGCCGCAGGACGGGGCCCACCCATTTGGGCTGGGGAGAGGCTGACGCCTGTTTTGCCAGTTTAGGTTTCGGCAACGCTACTCGTCCAAAGACCTCGCCACCCACGATGTACTTGACTTCTGAGCAGCCTGCTTCCGCCAAGGTTGCTAGCTGCAACCCTCGGGAATTGTAAAACTCCAGCAGGCGGTCCTTGTCCGGGAACGTATAGGTGACTGTCGAGCCGGAAATCTTCTGTTCGTATCCGGCACCTTCGGGGAGTGGCTTGACGTCCGTTTTGCAAGACGCCTGAAGGCGTGCTGGTGCGATTATGGCCGTCAATATGGCCGCTGACAGGACTGTTTTCACTCTCATTTTCCCCTCTCGGTTTCCTTGAAGTAGCGCTCTAGAGCATCGGCGATGATGGCGCTCTGGGTCCGCCGCTCGTTGACCGATGCCACGGCCAGCCTCCTGACCAAGGCGATTGGCAGCATGGCGCTGATTTGGCGCTTCCCCTTCTTCTCCGTTTGCTCACTGCGTCCTCCTGTATGACTGTACGTCACTACAGGCGCACAGGGTGAGGGGGTTGCACCGGATTGCAAGGTTGACATGCTCGGAACCATGGCCAAGCTCGATACTCATGCCAAAAGCCCGTTCAGGCTCCATACATGGTTTGCGATTCCCGCTTCCATCGCGGGTGTGACCCGCAGGCTCATGTGGACACGGCAGAAGTCATACCACGCCACGTACAAGGCCACCGGCGCCTTGAGATTGTCCAGCTTCTTGCTTTAGCCCACTACCTTGCGCCCGCAAAAGCGCTGCTGCAAGGTCTCGCCAGACGCCTTTGCAACCTGCGATCGCTTGCTTTCCAGCCAACATATTCTTGCCTCAAGACCGGCCTCCGCAGTCGGCAACTGGGCGTTTGACACAGTTTCGGGCCAAGCCTATTATTCCGGAAGGACCGCTGCCCTACGACCGGCTCGGAGACGATGACGTAATGCCCAGCTTTGGCGAAAATCTCAGGCGAGAGCGCGAGATGCGAGCCGTAACGCTCGAGGAGATGTCGGAGACCACGAAGATCAGCATCCGCCTGTTGCGGGCCCTCGAACAGGAGCGTTTTGCCGAGCTTCCGGGAGGCGTATTCACGCGCAGTTTCATCCGAGCTTATGCCCAGTACCTGGGGCTCGACGAAGAGCACGTGCTTTCGGAATACAAGCGGGCGGCGAAGCCCTCCACGGACAATGATCTGTCGCGCCTGACGCCTGCCAGAGCATTTAGCGACAAGGGTCCACGCACTCGGGTGCTGCCGTGGGTCATCATCGCGGCGCTGGTCGGCTCGGGCTACGCTGTTTATCGATATTCGCGTCGATCTTTGGAGACTGCGGCTTCCGGCCGGAACCCGGCGGTTTCCACTGGCCCCGGCAGTGCTGAACCAGCGCTGCCAGCGGCGACCGCCGCGAGCGCTGGTCAGGGTACGAATCAGCCGGCAGATCCTAATTCGCCGGCTCGCAGCAACGCAACCCAGAATGCGCCTGACCCGAACGCGTCAAGTGCTGGGGGCACTGGGGCGGAGAGCATCGGCAGTGGCGGCGCCAACGAAGGCCCAGTGGCGCCCGGTTCGAGCGGGGCCGGGAGCGCTGAAGGGGCAAACGCCGGGGCGCAGGTTCTGGGCGAAGGCGACATGGTCTTGCAGCTGACCACCTCGGAAGAGGCCTGGATCGCCGTAGCCGCAGACGGCAAGACCCTGCTGCAGCATCGGCTGCCGGCCAACTCCGTTCGCATCTTTCGGGCCAAGGACGGGTTCGATGTAACCACCGGAAACGCTCAAGGCACGGTCCTGACTTTCAACGGGACGGCTCAGAGGTCTTTGGGCCGCGAAGGTGAGTTCAAGAGGATTCATCTGGCGCGCAGTAGTCCACAGCAGAACCCAGGTCGCTAAGGCGAAAGAGTCGTGCAGAGAGAGGGATATTAGGGCAAACATGCGATTGGATGGGGTACTGTCATCAATCATCGCAGAGAAGAAGAGAAGGCGTATATGACGCGGGAATATGTGGAGAAGCGAAACGGCGGCTACTTTCTGGCAGGCTCCCGAGTGTCCTTAGAGTCTCTTATCTACGAGTTTCTGGATGGGGCGTCTCCGGAAAGCATCGTTGATGACTTCCCGACTCTCTCCTTGGAACAGGTGTATGGAGCCATCACTTTTTATCTCGCGAATCGGTCTGAGCTGGATGCCTACCTGGCCGAAACCGAAAAATCGTGGGAAAACGCGCGGAAACACCAATCCCAGCTTCCTGCCGGTTTGCGAGACCGCCTTGAACGTGCCCGCCGAGACCTGGGCGTCAAACCGACGTGACAATCAAATTCCTGGGCGACGAGAACCTGCGTCGCCCTATCGTGCTCGGAGTTCGGCGCCGAGAACCCTGAACCCTTGCGATTCGTGCCAGCGGTCATGCCGCAGTTCTTAAATCTGGCCCACTACCTCTTCGAACAGCCGCGTCAGATCCTGTGCTCCCTGCCGTCCTGCCTCCAGCACCTCCTGGTGACTGAGGTGCCGATCGCCAAGCCCGGCGGCGCGATTCGTAATCGAGGCCACGGCCAGCACGCGCAGGCCTTGTTGCCGTGCCGCGATCACCTCCGGCACCGTCGACATTCCTACCGCGTCCGCGCCGAGTGAGCGCAGCGCCCGGATCTCGGCCGGCGTTTCGAAGCTCGGACCTTGAAGCGCCGCGTACACTCCTTCGGAATACTTCAGGCGCAACTTTCGCGCGGCGCCCAGTGCCAGCGATCGTAACCTTTGGTCGTAGGCCTCCGTCATGTCGATAAACCGCGGGCCCAGGCGCT
>DASYYZ010000184.1:0-4431 GCA_035946735.1 Terriglobia bacterium | reverse complement strand
TCGCTGTCGTACTTCAGCGTGCCAGTGACGGCGGTGAACTCGCCCTTCACGTTCGAGATCATCATGTGCTTGACCTTGAACTGTGCGTTGGAGTGAACCGGATCGATGTTCCAGGTGGTGGTGACGGCTGCGGGCGCGGTGGTCGTGGTGTTCATGGTGAAACCTCCTGTGATACAGATGATCGTTATAACGACTACTGATGCAAAAAAATTTAAGCGGCTTTGCGCGCGGCTTCCAGCAAGTCCATCAGCGAACGAAGGCGTTCGCGGCCGAGATGGCCGAGTTGAGTCTTGTGCAGGCCGTTTACGGGCCCATCGAGGTCCCGTAAGAGCTTGAGACCCTGGGGGGTGACGCGCGTGAGGACCATGCGGCGGTCTTTGGTCTCGCGGCAGCGCGAGATCAGGGAACGCTTTTCGAGGCGGTCGAGCAGGCGCGTGATGTCGGGATCGCGGGTGATCATGCGCTTGGCGATCTCGCTGCAGGGCAAGCCTTCGGGCGCGCCCCGCAGGATGCGGAGGACATTGTACTGGGTCGGGGAGACGTCGCCGCACCGCAGGACCTTCTCGACATTGCGGGACAGCAACTCCGCCGTACGAACCAGGCTGACGAAGGCGTCTTCCTCGGGGCCTCCGAAGCGGCGGGATTTACAGTTTTGCCTCATACACTTATAATACTCGTTATAACGACTATTGTCAACACAGTATTTTAACGTGGGGGGTCTGGCTTTGGCTGACGGTATTTCGGTTTCGCAATATAGGGTGGCACGTCGGTGTTAGGCGCTGCGCACTTCGGTGCGATTGACCTCCCACACTATGCCTAATAACGTAGCGGGTTCTTTTCGGGCCGAACCATGAGCACCACATCCGTGGTGCTCTTATTCTCACTTCAGAAGGAGACGTCATGAAGCTAATCTTTGCCTTTGCGCTGCTGGGGATAGCCAGTATTGTCAGTGCCCAAGATATGCCTAGTGGACAGCTTTACATAGGCTATGAGTTTGAGAGGCCTAATTTGTCGGTCTTAGGTGTCAGTCTTCCAAGGCAGAGCTTCAGCGGCGCTGAAGTTGCGGGCGTTGCGAGGGCGTACAAGTGGGTTGGGGTAGAGGCTAATTTCGCGGCCGGTTATAAGCGCTATCAGGGTACAACGAATCTGAACTTCTTTGGTCTTGCGGGCCCACGAGTGCAGTATACCTGGGGAAAAATCCAACCCTACGGCCACTTTCTACTTGGCGCGGAGCACGTGAAATGGGACGCCCTCAGCTATAGTGGCACTGGTTTCGCTCTGGGCGGCGGAGGCGGGCTGGTTGTGAATCTGACGGCACATTTCGGGCTGGCTGGTGGTCTCGACTACATCCACTCATCAAAATCCGTTTCTGGAGCTACTGTGGGGTCGAATACCTTCCGGATAACAGTAGGACCTTCATTTAGCTGGGGTGGGAGAACAGAAGAGCCCGCCACCAGTGTGGCTGTCCCCGCTTCGCGGCCCGAAATCGTCGTATCTCGTAGCGCTGTCGCAGCTCCTTTGCTAGGCGTTGCGGTAGACGGGAGTATGCGGATCGTTCAGTTTCTTCCTGATAGCGTCCTGTACAGTCATGGCGCGGCTTTAGGGGACATCGTCAATTCAGTTGACGGCAAAATTGTCAGGACCCCGGAGGAACTGAATTCAGCGATGTCGACCTTTACCAGGGGCACGAAAATCAAAATCGGGTTAGCGGTTCGCGGTATGTGGCAGACATGGATAGAGGTCCAACTTTAACTAGATATCGCAGGTTCCAGCCTCTGAAAGCATTCCGAGCCTCGTGGGTGGTTGGGGACTGTTGCTCATGATGCCGATCGTCCCATTGATGCAGCTCACGCCAAGGCAACCAGGGGGCACGAAGGAAAATCGTGCCCCCTGGTTATCTTTCTCGCCCTGATCTGCTAATTCAGGCCGAAGGCGTACATCTTGCCAGTGCCTTGTTCGAGGTTGCCTGAGCCGAAGTAGACCATGCCGTTTGCGACTGCAGGAGAGGAGCTTCCCTGCTCGCCACCAACGGCATAACTCCACAGAACCTTTCCGGTGGTGGCGTTCAGGGCATAGAGGAAGTTGTCAGCCGCGGTGGGGCTTTCGGTGGTGATGTAAACCACGCCATTAGCGACCGCCGACGAGGCGCTCACACTGCCGGGGGTGGTGTAGGTCCACAACAGAGCACCGGTCTTGGCCTTCAGAGCGTAGACGTTGCCCCCTTGCGACCCAATGAAGAGGGTCCCGTTTGCGATGGCCGCAGTACCCTGGCCGACGACTCCGCCGGTGTTGAAGCTCCACTTAAGTGCTCCGGTATTCGCGTCGAGGGCGTACAGGTAGCCATCGTCCGAGCCGATGTAGACGATGCCGTTGGCGACCGACGGCGAGGACTGGATCTGACTGCTGGTTGCATACGTCCAGATCACCGCTCCCGTGGTTGCGTTCAATGCATACAGGCTGTTGGTCTCAGATCCGATGTAGACGGTGCCGTTGACGACAGCAGGCGCGGAGGCGATCTGGGTGCCGGATTGAAACGTCCACAACAACGCGCCGGTAGTCGCATTCAACGCGTAGAGGCGTCCTCCCCAATCGCCGCAATAGACGACGCCGCCGGCCACGGTCGGCGTGGCGTAAGAACCGTTATAGGTGGGAAAGCTCCAGAGCAGCTTGCCGGTGCTGGCTGTGACGGCGTAGATGACGCCGGGCACGCCGGGATATACGGAACTGAAGTAGACGACTCCTTTGGCGACGGCGGGCGAAGAAAAGATCCAGCTGCCGACTTCGGTGAAAAAGCTCCAGAGCTTGGCGCCGGTCTTGGCATTCCAGGCATACAAATTGCCATCGTACGATCCGGCATAGACCACGTTGTTCAGTTCGGCGGGCGAGGAATAAATCTGCGCGCCGGGAGTGTAGCTCCACTTGAGTGTTAAGTTTCCGACGTTACTTACACCCAACGTCTTCTCGTAGGGATTCCAGCGGTGAGAATTCGTGCGTGTGAATTCGCTCCAATTGTTGATGGCGGTGCCGGGAGTCTGCTGCGCCGAAGCAACCGCAGAAAGGCAGACAACAAAGACAAGCGTCGAGATGCGGATAGAAGACATGGCGAAGCTCCTGTTCTTGATTTGTGTTGATTGGCTCGGCCCGTCACTAAGGTTCGATCGAGTGGAGAGGTGGTGGCGCGAATACGAGGGGAGGAACGACCGAACAGAGGAAACTTTGTCATAAGGCGGAGAGGATGTCAAACGGGGAGAGGGTTGCGGAGGCGCAAGAGAATCCCTCGCACGAATGGATGCCCCTTCGGCGATCCATTCGGTTGTCGGGATGTTAGAGGAAAGTTGCGTGTTATCGTTATGGAGGCGCGGATTTACCGCTTTCGGCTACGGAAGCGGCTTCGTGAATGCCGGAGTCTATGGGCGCGTAGCTCAAACGGATAGAGCATCGGATTTCTAATCCGAGGGTTGCAGGTTCGAATCCTGCCGCGCCTACCAGAAACAGCTTCTAGCTGCTAGCTCCTAGCTTCTAGCTCCTCTCACTCGCTTCGCTCGATTTGCTCGATTCGACAGCCGAGGCGGCTGTCGCTACGCGGGCGCGTTGGCGTAACCACATCTTTTTCACCTAGAATGCTCGCAACTCCTTTTCTGTGGGTATCGAGTGAGCACTGCTACGATTCCAGCCAGTTCCCGCGTTGATTTGCAGACTGCCGGCAAGGCGGCTGGGCCGTGCGTGTTTGTGCTGTTTGGGGCGGCGGGCGATCTCACCAAGCGCAAGCTGGTTCCCGCCCTTTCCAATCTTGCCCAGGCGAAACTGCTTCCGGAAGATTTTGCTGTCGTGGGCGTGTCAGTGGACGACCTGAGCGTGGATGCTTTTCGCGATCAGGTGAGCGAGTTCCTGCCTTCCGGAAATACTGACGCGCGAGACTGGCTGCGGCAACGCTTGTTCTATGAGCGCGGCGATTTTGGCGATGCCAATACTTTTGCGCGGCTGCGCGACAGTCTCACCAAGATCGATGCCGACTATCACACCCAAGGAAATTATCTTTTTTATATGGCGACGGCGCCGAAGTTTTTTGGCGCGATTGTGCAGCAACTGGGACGCGCGGAGTTGTCGCGGCAAGAGGACGGGAAGTGGCGGCGGGTGGTGATCGAGAAGCCGTTCGGAACGGACCTGGAATCGGCGAAGGCTTTGAATCGCGAGATCCGCAGCGTGCTGCAGGAAGGGCAGATTTACCGGATCGATCACTACCTGGGCAAAGAGACCGTGCAGAACATCATGGTCTTCCGCTTCGACAATGCGATCTTCGAGCCGCTATGGAACCGGCGCTACATCGATCATGTGCAGATCACGAATGCGGAGACTGTGGGCGTGGAGCGGCGCGGGGCTTACTTTGACAATGCCGGGACGCTGCGCGATATGGTGCCGAATCACGTGATG
>DASYYZ010000183.1:0-83037 GCA_035946735.1 Terriglobia bacterium | reverse complement strand
GCTTTGGTCAGTTTAAGGTAATCGCCGACGATCTTCACGATGTCGGTGGCGGCGCGGACTTCTTCGGCCTGGCTCATGCTCTAGGTGTCAGTGTCAGGGGGAATTCCCAAGAATCAGAGGACCTGGTCCGCCCCCTACCGCCTCGGTGTTTCGTGCCGTGCTTTTAACAAGTCAGACAGGTCTGAAGGAAGTTTTGCGCCCCGCTGTTGTGCTCGCTGTAGCAGGTCAGCTTCTTCGTCCGCCAACGTCTTGATTCTAATCTCAAGCGGGATAATCTCGCGCTCGTAGTAGCCTTTTTGTTTGTCGGGAGAGAAGCCAATCAGCTGTTTGGCTGCGGCAATCTCCATCCGCCAGGCAGTCATGAGTTCGGAGTCCTTGGTGTTGATCAACCTCATCAGTTCGAGCGCTGGCCTCAATTCAGGATCGTCTCCTACCTCGGTTGAAGCGGACTCCAGGAAGGCCAAGTTCTTCTGCCGATAGGGTTCATACTCATCCAAAAGGCTCTCAAGTGCTACGCACTGGACATAGAAATCCCTCATCGTCGGGGTCTTCCTTGAACGAATCGCCCGAAGGCGCAAGCGAAAGTCTCCATTCTTCGCGGCGAGCTCTCTGCTTTGTGCTATGAGCGCATCAATCGACTGCTCCCTTACAGTGCGGTGTCCGACCATAACGAGCTGTTGTGCCAGCCAGACGCCATACCCGAGAGCGAGAATTGTGGCGAGCGTTATGAGGCCTGCCCTTATAAGCCGAGATCTTCGGTGCTGCTTCTCCTTGAGGATGACATCCTTGTTTTCCGTGTGCTTCGCAGCGCGAACAGCAAGAAACACTGAAACAAGCAGCAGAATGATCAGGTTCCTAGCAAAACCCCACAGAGCCTCGGCTAGGGCCGCGCCGCGCGGCACCCCCTCGAAATGCGCAGCGCCCGTAACGGTCACGATAATCAGTCCAAAAAGGACAACACACAGTATTTGCCACAGTCGCGTCATGGGCTTTCCCGTCGTCCCCGAGAAAATCGTTGATCGCGCGCCTGGGGCCGTCCTCTCAGCTCAATACTCACCGGGAGCGAAGCACTGCCAAGCAGGCCTTCGCGTCCACGCGCATCCACTCCATATCCTGCCTCAGGAGGCACCCCTGGATCGGCAGCCCCGCACCCCGGGTAACCCTGAATTTCCTCGTGGGCAGAGATGCTCGCACAGCCTCTGACAGGTCCCCGGCGGCGCCACAGAGTGCCTGGTACCGGGCGCAGAAGCCCTTAGGGTGATTGGGATCCGGCAGGATCTCCGGATCGAAGTATCGCTCCACTCCAGCAAGCAGTTGGTCGAGTGCTCCGAGCAGGGCTTCAAAGCCTCGGATACACCGGTCCTTCAGGGCTGCGTTTCCGGCGTAGACGGTCATAACGTGGGGCTCCTTTTTAAGAATTATTTAAGGTCAGGTCTTAGGCGCTAGGTGTTAGGACCTGACACCTAGCGCCTACAGGATCACCAGACCCGAAGACGCCGTCTGCGCTCGCGGCTGCCACTTGAACTCCCGGCGCAGAAAATCAAGATAGGCCCTGCCCTTCGGCCGGCCGTTCGTTCGCATGGCGCCGACCTGGGTGAAGAAAATGAGGGCATCTCGGACCGTCTCATCGCGCAGGGAAGAGACGCCAGTCCGCTGGGCAACTTCCTTCTTGTAAGCGGCGATCGATTCCTTCAAGTGTTCGCCGAGCTCGTGTTGGAGACGATAGTCGAGCGGCTTCTCGTAGTAGATTCCCTTCGCGAGGGTTTGATAGGACTCTGCCAAGGTCTGGAGCGCCGCCATGGCGTCAGCATCCACCAGCTCCCGGTATTCGCCCGCAAAGTTGCAGAGGCCCAAGGCAATCGCATCCAAGAGGCCGCCGTGGTCGCGGAAAGCGTCGGACGTGATCCTGATGCCGGCAAAAGGCACTTTCGAGAGGTCAATTCCACCGCCGCGGCCCGCTTCATACTGGCGGCTGGCCACGAGATGCGGGCAGTCCGAAGGGCAGTCGATGGTTACTTCGCGCTCCGTGGCACAATCCACTGAGCAGATGCTCTCGGATTTGGCCGGGCAGAAGCGGTTGGCCTTGCGCTTTTTGCAGAGAGGACAAATCAACTTCGCTTTGCTCCGAGGCGGCTTGCCCGAATGCGAGTCTAGCGGATTCCGCTTCCAGGGCGCAAACCACTCGACCTTCGATATTCATCGACACCTCGCGAGGGGACGCAATGACGAATTTTCCGCTGCCCGGCGGCTGTGAGCAGGCTTGGCTTTCTGCTACCGAGGTTGCAAATCATCGTGACACCGTTCGCCATAGGGGCGCTGACCTCAGCGCCGAACACGACGGTGGGGACACCGGCGCTACAGCAGCGGTCGTCACGATATTTTGCAACTCCCGGTAGAAGGATGGATGCCAGCGGGAGACAGCCTTGCTTGCTGTTCATCATTCAGCCTCCGGCGATCGTCGTCTTGATCGGCGTGGTACTCTGAACGGAGAGGTTGCCCATGGCCACGAACACCCTGATTACGGCCGGAGAGTATCAGGCCTTGCCCGAGATGGAGAACGGCGCGGAATATGAAATGAGCGGGGGAGAACTCATTGTGCTGGCTTCGGCTACGCTCTTCCACAATTGGCTGCGAGACGATATTCTGGAACGGCTGCGGATGTTCCTCCGTCAGCATCCGCACCTCGGCAGAGCCGCTTCAGAAGTCGACTTTTGGCTCGCGAGCGAGACCGTACGCAGACCTGACGTCGCGTTTATCAGGGCTGCAAAGCTCGAGTCACTTGATCCGCGGAAGAAGCTCGAGTTCCCGCCGGACCTTGCAATCGAAATTACCTCGCCGGACGACGATTTGCCTCGCAAAATCCAGGACTACCTGGCGGCCGGCTCGCGAGTGTGGGCCCTTTACCCCGAGGCCCGGATTGCCCGCATTCACAAGCCGGGCGAGCCTCCCGTGGTGCGCGATGCCGAAACCGGGGATCGCCTCGAGGACGCTGAGCTGCTGCCCGGTTTCAGCCTGCCCCTCACTGAGATCCTTCCCTGACCGGTCATCATTGTCGAGAAAGCCTGGGCTAAACCAACAAGCATCGGCTGCCAACTTATGGGGTGCGCGTACGCCGGTGAGGACACCGGCGCTACAGCAGCTATCGTTTCCGCTATAATCAATCCTCAGGAGCTCGAATCGATCATGACAAAACGAGGGTTCACGATGAAGCAGGCATGCGTGCTTCTCCCAGGCATCATGGTGTTCAGCGCGGCGTTATGGGGAGCGGAGGCTTCGAAGAAGCCGCACGGCGAGCACTGGGAAATGGCAGGCCAACTGAGTGAAGCCTGCTCATGCAGCGTTCCTTGCACCTGCAACTTCAATGCGGGCCCTTCGCCGCATCACTACTGCCGGTCGATGTTTGCGGTGAATATCGAGCGCGGCCATTACGGCAAGGTGCAGCTCGACGGGTTGCACCTTGCGGGAGTGCACGGCAAAAAAGGCGACGTCTGGTACGTGGATCAGCGGGCGACTCCGGAACAGGCTGACGCCCTGCACTCGATTACCCTGGATCTGGACGCGACGCGTAAGCGCTCCACGCACTGGGACGTGGCTCAGATCACGCAGGTTGTCGGTGAGACGAGCCACAAGCTTGAGATCGAAGGCCACGGCGGCTTCAAGGCCGACTATCTGATCGGAATGGACGGCAAGACGCCCATCCTGGTGGAGAACAACCCTTCCTGGAACATCCAGCACGGCATCAAAGCTAAGGCGGAGACGCTGGAGTATCACGATCAGCATGGGAACAAGTACAAGTTTGCCGGCGTCAATTCGAATCAGGGGAAATTCGACTGGACGGATCAGACTCCCAAGTATTTTTAGACGCTGGTCGGGCTGTCAGATCAGACGTATGGATATGTTGGCGGCCTGCCAGGGACGAGAGACACTGATTTTGTGCGAAGGCGGGGTGGTGTGCGGACTGCCAGGGAGAAATTCGGATCAAAAATAAATCCGAACGAACCCGTCAAGTTATTGAAAACACATGGAGGCGGATGAACTAAGCCGTCAACTAACTGAAAATAAATAAGTTACATGAACTAACCCGTCAACGCATTGAAAAAGAGTGATTTAGCGCAATTTTTCAAGTGGTCTACTGCACGGCATACCATGCCGCACTGAGCCCACAATGACCGGCTGACTTAAGTTTATGAGCGTGACATTCCTCTGGAAGTGTCAACGGTTCGATTTCAGGTTCTGCTAACCGTTCCGGAGGTACACCTCGCAAGGAGAGCTCGATGAAAGAGGCAGTGATCATTTCGATCGCGCGCACCGCGGTTGGCAAGGCGCCCCGGGGTACCCTTCGGTCAACGCGTCCCGACGATATGGCGGCGGCGGTGTTTCAGGAGATTCTGAGGCGAGTGCCGGGTCTCGATCCCAAGGAGATCGAGGATGTGATCCTGGGTTGCGCCATGCCCGAGGCTGTCCAGGGCAACAACATCGCCCGGACCGTGTCATTGCGCGCCGGACTGCCGATCGACTGCTCGGCCATGACCATCAATCGCTTCTGCTCGTCCGGGCTGCAGTCCATTGCGCTCGCTTCAGAGCGCATCATGGCTGGCTTCGGCGATTGCATGATCGCGGGCGGCGCGGAAAGCATGAGCCTGGTTCCGATGGGCGGATACCACTTCTCGCCCAATCCCTACCTCATGGACACTTACCCGGACTCGTACCTTACCATGGGCCTGACCGCCGAGAGGGTCGCCGGAAAGTATGGCATCACGCGCGAGCAAGCGGACGAATTCTCGCTGCGCAGCCATCAGCGCGCCCTCGCAGCCATCGCGGAGTGCAGGTTCAAGGGCGAGATTGTACCGCTCGAAATAACCGATGTCAGCCTCAATGGGAAGAACAAGCCGCAAAAGCGAACCCTCACCTTCGCGGTCGACGAGGGTCCGCGCAAGGAGACGTCGCTTGAGGCGCTCGGCAAGCTCAAACCAGCCTTCCACGCTAAGGGCACCGTGACCGCGGGTAATTCCTCGCAGATGAGCGACGGCGCGGCAGCCGCGGTTGTGACGTCCCTGGACAAGGCCAAGGGGATCGGAGCCAAGCCGCTCGCGCGCTTCGTGGCCTTCGCGGCTGCCGGCACGCTGCCCGAAGAAATGGGTATCGGACCGGTCAACGCCATCCCCAAGGCCCTGAAACTCGCCGGACTCAAGCTCGACGATATCGATCTGATCGAACTGAATGAGGCCTTCGCGGCGCAGGCTCTGGCCGTGATCAAGCTGGCTGGACTCGACGCGGAAAAAGTCAACGTGAACGGCGGCGCGGTCGCCCTTGGGCATCCGTTGGGCTGCACAGGCGCCAAGCTGACCGCCACGCTGCTCGGTGAGATGAAGCGGCGCCAGTCGCGCTATGGCATGGTGACCATGTGCGTCGGCGGCGGCATGGGCGCGGCGGGGATTTTTGAGAATCTGCAGTAGAGGAGTCGAATATGACAGATCAAGGATTCCTGCGCCGCCGGCGCACCGTGCACCTTATGAAAGAATTCGTCGAACTGCGGAGAAACCGCGGGATCCGGCAGGCCAAGGCGCAAAGTTCGCTCCGAGAGCCGTCCCGTGAATTGAAAAAGAGTCTCCAACTTATTGAGGAGCTCGCCGCTAAGTTAGATGCGGTGCGATGACAAGATAAATTGAGCCGACTGAAGGAACCCACTGATGATGGGAAATGAAGCTCAAACAGCTCGGTCTACAGTGGGGCGCACGACGAATGACAAAGCAGGAGAAGGAACGCTACTATTTCGAGATGTTCCGCAGCGACTATTCGCTACCTGACGGAAATGTGGAATATGGCGACCGCCCGGATGTTGTGCTGCGAGGCGACAAGAAGATTGGTATCGAGATAACCAACCTCTTCCACCAAGACGGAAGCCTCTGTGAAAGCGAGCAAAGGCAAAGAATTCTGCGCAGCGAAGTCGTGTCTAAAGCTCATCACATTTACCGCGGGAGGCACGGTCGGAGGTTCAAACTTTCATTTTCCTTCGATAAGGCGATCCCAATTCATGATCCGGACGATCTGGCGGAGAAGATGGCGAAGCTCGCCGCTTCGGTTGAGAGCAAGCCGACGGGATCGTTGTGGCGGGATGTGTTTCGGCACATTCCTGAGCTCGACTTTATCTATCTGAACGCAAACGAATACGAAGATTCCCGTTGGCGGGTTTCTCAGGGGCACACAGTTCCGCGAGTGTCAGTATCTCGACTGAAGGAAGTCATCACTGCAAAAGAAACAAAATGCCGGGAATATAGGCCGTGCGATTCGTATTGGCTGCTTGTGATCGTGGATTTCATGGATCGGGCGCAGGACCAGCAATTTTGGGCTGACGACTTCAATGACGTGGCGTCTGATTTCTTCGAAAGGATTGTGCTCTACAAGACGCTGACTCGGGAGGTTCTCGAAAGGCGGCGGGGCACCGATTGAGTTTCGATTTTCGAGTTTCGTTTCTTACGGCTGGGAGGATGATTGGCCACAACGACTGCCGCACCGAAGAAGATAGTCAAAGGTGGAAGTTTCCTGATTGAGAACCGCGCGCCTTCGGAAATCTTCACACCTGAAGACCTCACTGACCAGCATCGCCTCATCGCCCAGACCGCCCGCGAATTCGTGTTTCAGGAAGTGATTCCTCGCCTCGGCGAAATGGAGGCCAAGAAGCCCGGACTGTTGCGCGAACTCCTGGAGAAAGCTGCCGCCCTCGGCCTCTGCGGCACCGACGTTTCTCAGAAATACGGCGGCCTTGAGCTCGACAAGATTTCATCCATCATTGTCTCGGAGGAGATGGCCCGGGACGGCGCCTGGGCCGCCACGCTCGGGTGCCAGGCCGGCATCGGAATCCTTCCCATCGCGCTTTTCGGCACTGAGGCTCAAAAGGCGAACTACGTTCCGAAGCTTGTGACTGCGGAATGGATCGGCGCTTATTGCTTGAGCGAAGCCACTTCGGCCTCAGACGCCATGAACGCCAGGACGAAAGCCGTACTCAGCGCCGACGGCAGGCATTACGTCCTCAACGGCACCAAGCACTGGATCACGAACGGTGGCATTGCCGATGTTTACGTGGTCTTTGCGAAAGTGGACGGAGAGAAGTTCACGGCTTTCATCGTCGAGGGGGTTTTTCAGGGTGTTTCGCCGGGGGCCGAAGAGCACAAGATGGGCATCCGCGGGTCGTCCACTACTCCCGTGACTCTGGAGAACGTCGCCGTTACCGTGGAGAACGTGCTCGGCGAAGTTGGAAAGGGCCATCTGATCGCCTTCAACATCCTCAACATGGGCCGGCTGAAGTTGGGTGCGGGCTGCATCGGCGGCGCCCGGCATCTCTTTGCCGAGGCTGTAAAGTGGGCCAAGGAACGCGAAGCCTTTGGCCACCCCATCGCCGACTTCGGT
This sequence comes from Terriglobia bacterium, assembly GCA_035946735.1. Classification (GTDB taxonomy): domain Bacteria; phylum Acidobacteriota; class Terriglobia; order UBA7540; family UBA7540; genus Gp13-AA77. The sequence continues at coordinate 75,630 of DASYYZ010000183.1, read as the reverse complement.
TTGATCAAAGAGAAGCTGGGTGAGATGGCGGTGCGAATCTACGCTGCCGAAAGCATGTGCTACCGCACCGCGGGTATGATCGACGAGTTGCTGGAGGGCGTCGATCAAAGCGCGCCCGAAGCCGGTAAAAAGATTCTGAAGGCGCTGGAGCAATACGCGGTGGAGTGCTCGATTCTGAAGGTCGCAGGAACCGAGGTACTGGACTTCGTGAGCGATGAGACGGTGCAGATCTACGGCGGCTATGGCTTCTCCAGCGACTATCCGATCGAGCGCACCTATCGCGATCAGCGCGTGAATCGCATCTTCGAAGGCACCAACGAGATCAACCGGCTGCTGATTACCGACATGCTGATGAAGCGATCGATGAAGGGCGAGCTCGGCCTCATCCCGGCCGCTCAGCATCTCATGGACGAGATTCTAGGCGCACCGGCTCTTGACGGATCGTTCCAAGATGGATTGCTCGCGGCTGAGGCCCAATTGCTGGAGGGCGCGAAAAAAGTGGTTTTGATGGTTGCGGGAAGCGCGCTGCAGCGCTACATGCAGGCGCTCGCCGACGAGCAGGAGATCATCGCGGCGCTCAGCAACCTCGTGATGGGCGTCTACGCGATGGAGAGCGCGCTGTTGCGCACGCTGAAGAAGGCTGGCCGGTCCTCCCCGGAGGATTGCGAGATTGAAGTCGCGGCCACGCGCGCCTTGATCTACAACTCTGTGGACAACATGGAGTCCGAGGCCCGCCGCGCTCTCAGCAGGATCGCGGAAGGCGACACCCTGCGCACTCAATTAGCCGTGTTACGGCGCTTCCTGCGCCGGAATCCTCCGGACACCATCGGCCTGCGAAGACGCGTCGCCGATCACGCCATCGGGCTCGGGCGCTACCCGTTTCGCTAGAGCTTTGTGTTCAGGGTACCTTGAGGTTTCCGAGGACGCGCTCCGCGCCTTCCAGATCGGAAACCGCGAAAACGAGATCGGCCTTTCGCGACTTGGTGGTCCAGGCGCCATAACCATACTCAACGCGAATCCCGGCCTCGCTAAGCCGGGCGCTGATCTCCGCCAGCGTTCCCGGCTTATCGGCCACGGTCACGCGCAGCACCTCTTCCTCGGTCACGCGCAGGCCGAGATCCTGAAGAAGCTTGCGGGTCTTGGCGTGTTCGTTTACTTGTAAGCGCAGCGGACTGTCGCCGGTCCGTAGCTGGTAGCTAAAGGCCGTGACGTTCACCTGCGCTTCGGCCAGGGCTTTCGAGATACGGCCCACCTCGCCAGGTCCGCTCGCGATCCATACGGTGAGTTGCTTCGCTTTCCCCATGACTCTCCCCTGACCGTGAACGTTCCGCACCCCGGCCCGCCCGTGCTTGCATCAGTCCAATGATAAGGCATCGCAGGCCTATCGAGCCCTGTTGAGTTTGCCAGCGGAGGCGATGTTAAACTGACTGAGATTATGGCCTTGAGAGGAGTTTACATGAGGGATACGGTTTCTCGGGTGGCACTGTGCGGAGCGGTGTTGCTCTGCCTGGGCGCTGCGATTTCCCGTCCGGCCTACGGCCAGGACACGGCGGAGGCGCAGAAGGCTGCCGGCCAGTGGCTGGCGCTGGTCGATTCTGGGAAGTACGGTGAGAGCTGGGACGACGCCTCGCAGTCTTTCAAAGACGCTGTCAGCCGCGCCGATTGGATCAGGAAGGTTACGGCGGCTCGCAAACCCCTGGGCAAGCTCAATTCCCGGAAACTGGCAAAATCCGACTTGGTAAAGGATCCTCCCAACTCGCCGCCAGGGCAATACGTCGGAATACAGTACCAGAGTTCCTTTCAGAACCGGAACTCTGCGGTCGAGATCGTCGTCCCCATGCTCGATAAGGATGGCAAGTGGCGGGTCTCGGATTACATCGTCAAGAAGGCTGGATAACGACGGGGTCCTCCTTATTCAGAGCGAGATCCTACTTCAGGACGACGTTGCCGAGGTAGCCCCGGTTCTCGCCATCGGCATCGCGAACCAGGATACTGACGCGGTAGGCGTCGGCCGGAAGAGTGAGGTTCTTGTCGAGACGGACCACTTCACGCGGATCGACCGCTTGCAGTGCCTCGTGATTGACAATTGCGCCGAGTGTGTTGCAGAACTGAGCCTCGAGCGTGCCGGGGGTGAACACGCCGAAGACGCCTCGCAGTCTGATGTGATTGCCTTCGCTCGTGGCCGTGAAGGGTTCGCTGACAGCTCCTGCCCAGACAGCGTCGTGCACCGGATTCGGCACGCTGGTGGGCGACCAGTAGACCGTGAACTCGTACTGCGCGCCGGGGTCAAGCTTGGCCATCGGGCTGAGCACCTCGGACTCGAGGAAGTAAGGTGTTTTGTGGAGGTCGTCAGGTAGAGTTTGATCCCATGACACTCGCGAAACGGTGCCCGGACCATCGTTCCACTCCGCCACCGAGGTGTGTTCGGGATACTCGCGTTCCGGGAAGTAGTCGAAATTCTCCACAAAGCCGATGTCCTTCTGGCCGTTCACCAGCGCGAACCATCCCGCATTCGAATCCACACCGACCTTTCCCACTCGATAGAGGTAATGAATTCGCAGCAGGCGCCCGTCGTCGATCACCTGGTAGCTCGGGTGACGAACATCGCCGTAAAGTATTGTGAAGCCTCGTGAATACTCGCTGTTGGGATTCACTGGCACGTACATGTAAAGATCAGGGTTCGGTTTTGAAACGTCTTGCGCGTCCGCCGCGTCATTTTGAATCAGATGCCAGATTCCCCATCGAATTTGACGGCGGCTGATGTTGCGCATCACCTCGTCAATTTTGACGCGCGTGGTTCCGGCGTAAACGTGGAATGTTCGCTCGAATTGCACACCGGTGCGCGGATCGTGCGGGCTCGTGACGCGCACCGCAACTTCCGCCGGGGTCTCGGTGACAACGGCGAAGTCGAATTTGCTGCCGTCGAGGACGTAGTAGGGGATGCTGGGCCACTCGTCATCGCTCTCCCAGCCTTCAGGCGCGGGCCATACCTTGTCGCCGCCATAGTTGGCCCACCCGGCCGAGAGATTGTTCTGGCTTTCCGGCAGCACCTTGCCGGCGAAATCCGGATTGACGAAGAAGAACTCTTTCTCACCGAGCTGGAGCTGAATCGCGCGACCGCCGATTTGGGGCGCGATGTAGAGGCTGACGAGTCCGTTGGTGAGGCGATAGACGTCCCAGCCTTTATACTGGGTCTTTTCGATCCTGGCCTGCGATGGCGAGGCCGGCCCGTTGGCGGAACGGGCTACGGTGCTGCCGGCGGCGATCAAGCAGACAAGCAGGAACACGAGCCTCAGCGCTCGACTTTTCGATGGGCTCATCACCTCAAACACCTTTTCCGATCCCTGCTTCGTTCAGTTCCCGAGTCCACTCACCGCCGCGAGATCGTGGGAGAGCTTGCGTACCGCCGGATAGAGGCTGCGGTAAACCTGATACTGCCGGTCGTAGAGTTGCGCAAGGCCGGCATGAGGCAGCACCTGTTCCCGCACCTGAATCGCCTGGCAGGCCGCGTCCTCCACCGAAGAGTAGACGTGGCAAGAAACCCCGGCGAGGAGCGCCGCCCCAAACGCGGAGCCTTCAGCCTCGCGCAACGAGACCACTTCGCGCCGGTAGATGTCCGCCTGAATCTGGCGCCACAGAAAGCTGCGCGAGCCGCCCCCAGACACGCGGATCTGGCTCACCGGGATTTCGAGTTCGTCGAAAATCTCGAGCGAGTCTCGCAGGCTGAACGCGACGCCCTCCAGAATCGATCGAATAAGATGAGCACGCGTGTGTGCCGCGGTGAGCCCGAACCACATGCCGCGCGCCAGCGGGTCGAGATGCGGCGTACGCTCTCCCATAAGGTAAGGAAGAAAAAGCAATCCGTCCGAACCCGCCGCAGCCTGCTCGGCTTCGCGCAGAATCAGTTCGTAGGGATCGGCTCCCACGCGCTCCGCATACCAAGCCTCGGCTGCGCCCAACTCGTCGCGGAACCAGCGCAGCGAAAGTCCTGCCCCCTGAGTTACGCCCATCACATGCCATTTGCCGGGCACGGCGTGGCAGAAGGTATGAATGCGGCCTTGAGGATCGAGCTTGTGCTCGTCCGTGTAGGCGAAGATGACCCCGGAGCTCCCAAGCGTTGCGGAGGTGAGTCCGGTAAGCACAATGCCATTGCCGATAGCGCTTGCGGCTTGATCGCCTGCGCCGGCAGCCACAGGCGTTCCGGCTTTCAACCCCGTCATGATCGCTGCGTCGAGCGTGATTTGGCCCGCGACTTCCACGGATTCGTGCGCAGCCGGAAGCAAACTGGGATCGATTTCGAGCGCTTCCAGTACCTCCTTCGACCAGGTGCGCCCGGCGACATCGAACAGCAGGGTGCCGGAAGCGTCCGAGACGTCGGTGGCGAACTCGCCCGTGAGCCTCAGCCGCACGTAGTCCTTGGGCAGCAGGAAATGCGCGGCCCTTTCGTACACGGCGGGCTCGTGCTCGCGCACCCACAGAATTTTGGGAGCGCTGAAACCGGTTAGCGCGGGATTTAGCACCAGCCTGATCAGCCGCTCCGCACCAACCCGCGACGTAATCCAGTCGCATTGGGGTTGGCTGCGCTGATCGCACCAGATCAGCGCGGGCCTCAGCACGGCGCGCGTGCCGTCCAGCAGAACCACGCCGTGCATCTGGCCCGACAAGCCGACTGCAGCGATCTCACTGCCTTTGACGCCGTTCTGCTCGAGCGCGGAACGGACCGCGATTACAGTTGCCTGCCACCAGTCTTCGGGGTCCTGCTCGGCCCAGCCCGGACGCGGCATGCGCATAGGCTGATGAGGAGCGGTGGCGCTCGACATCACATGTCCGTCGGGACGGATGATGACGGCGCGCGTGCCGGTGGTGCCAACGTCGATGCCCAGAAGGTAGGACATAGAGCTGAACCGTCAGGAGTCAGAAGCAAGCCGGCCAGGAGAAAACTCAAAAACGAAGATCAGGGTAGCCTGCTGTGATTTATCGTCCGATCACTCGATTGCCCGAACCTACTTTCTCCTGACTCCTGCTTCTAAGGTTTCTCCCACTTCCCGGACTTCGCCGATCGCTCCACCGCTTCCAGAACGGCCTGATTCTTCACTCCATCCGTAAAGTTCGGGGAAGGCATGGTGTCATTCTCAAGCGCCACGAGGAAATCGTGCACTGCGTGTACAAACGTGTGTTCGTAACCGATGATGTGACCCGAAGGCCACCAGGCGCCAACATAGGGGTGGACGCTCTCCGTAACACTGATGGTCTTGTAGCCTTCCTCAGCCCGGGGCTCGGTTCCATCGTAGAATTCAAGCTCATTCATTCGCTCCAGGTTAAATGCGACGCTACCTTTGCTACCGTAAATCTGGAACGTATTATAGTTCCTCCGTCCCCCGCAGAAGCGAGACGATTCGAACACGCCTACGCTGCCGTTCGCGAAACGCGTCAGAAAATTAGCGTCGTCATCCACCGTGACTTTCCCCATGCCGCCTCCGGCCTTCGCCTGCAGCCGGCCTCCGTCTTCTCCCGCCAGCGGACGCTCCTTGATGAATGTGGTCATATGGCCCACCACGCTCTTGAATTCCGCGTTCAGGTACCGGGCGAGATCGATGGCGTGTGAGCCGATATCACCCAGCGCTCCGGCGCCGGCCAGCTTCTTATCGAGCCGCCAGACGAGCGGGAACTGCGGGTCCATGATCCAATCCTGCAGGTAGGCGCCGTGATAGTGATAAATTTCGCCGAGGCGTCCGTCGTCGATCATTCTGCGGACTAGCGCGACCGCGGGGATCTTGCGATAGTTGTGCATCAGCATGTGCTTCACACCAGCCTTTTGCACCGCCTTCAGCATGTCCTTGGCGTCCGCCAGCGTGTTGGCCAGAGGTTTCTCGCAGATGATGTGCTTGCCGGCTGCGGCGGCAGCCATAACTTGATCGTGGTGCAGATGGCCGGGAGTGGAGACATCGATCACGTCGATATCGTCGCGCTCCACCACCACTCGCCAGTCCGTCTCCACCTCGTCCCAGCCGAGCTGCCTCGCCGCGGCCTCTGCGGCTTCACGATCGCGTCCGCAGATCACCTTGAGCCGCGGAGTGAACTTGCCAGGAAAGAAATGGCTCACCTGGCGGTAAGCGTTGGAATGCGCCCGGCCCATGAATTTGTAGCCAATTAGCGCAACATTGATTTCTGCCATTCGGATCTCCTTCTCCCAAGAAGTTGCGAGCCGTCATTGACCAACAGGAATCCGGTCTTTCGATTTGTGATTTCTGAATGGCGATTGATCAGCGAAGGTCGCTACGGAGCCGGGAAAATCAGACCACAGGAACGGCAGAGGTCGCGACCAATCGCCAATCATCTATTGCCCGTCACTCTCCACTAGACACTGCGCCTTTACGCCCACCACATCTCTTTCAGCTTTTCCCGAATGACAAGCTGATTGAGAAATGCAGCCGCTTTGGCCAGACCTTCGTCAAGCGACATCAGGCTATCCTCGTGCTCGATGGAGAGCACTTCGTCGTAGCCTACCATCTGCAAAGTGGAGATCATGTCAGTCCAGAATTCGCGGCCGTGACCATAGCCGACCGTGCGGAACAGGAAGGACCGATGGATCTCGTCGCTGTAAGGCTTGGTATCGAGCACACCGTTCACCTTACTGTTGATTTCATAGATCTTGGTGTCTTTGGCGTGGCAATGAAAGACGGCTTCGCCGAGCGCGCGGATGGCGGCGCAGGGATCGATTCCCTGCCAGAACATGTGGCTCGGATCGAAGTTGCAGCCCACGGCCTTGCCGGCTTCGGATCGCAGCCGAAGCATGCTTTCGGGATTGTAAACCAGGAACCCCGGATGCATCTCGATGGCGACCCGCACTCCGTGGTCCTCGGCAAATTTCGCGTGCTTTTTCCAATAAGGGATGGCCTTCTTCTCCCACTGCCACTTGAGCAGGTCGAGATAGTCGGGTGGCCACGGCGTGGGGGACCAACTCGGGAACTTGGCGGTGTCGGAATCGCCGGGGCAGCCGGAGAAATCGATCACCGTCTTCACGCCCAGCTTTTCGGCGAGCTGAATCGTCTTTCGGCTGATCTCGGCGTTGGCGGCGCCGATCTGCTTGTTCGGATGCAACGGGTTGCCGTGGGAACTCAAAGCGCTGATCGAGATGCCTTCGTCCTCGAGCGTTTGCTTGAACTCCTTAAGCCTGGTCCCATCCTTAAGCCATTCGAGCTTGATGTGCGGATCGCCAGGATAGTTGCCGGTACCAAGCTCGACGGTGGTGATGCCGAGCGGCTTGATTCTCGCGATCACCTCTTCAAAGCTCAACTTCGAAAAAAGCGCGGTGAAAACTCCTACTCTCATCGATCCTCCTTACGCGGGGATTTGTCAGCGTCTCATGGTCAGGTACTTTGCAGCCGCAGTTTAGCGCTCTCCGAGCGGGGCGCCTCATGCCTTCATCAAACTTGATTCGTCCAGCGCCCGCTCGCTATGCACGTGCCGTTGGCGCAGACCGACAATTATAACCGCCGCGCAGCAGGTCAATCGAAAAAAAAGGCGAGCGGGCGGAGTGATTCAGTGAGCCCTGAGGCCAGAGGCTCGGCCGCGGATTGAATTCGCCACCCTCGAACTCAATACGCCGGCTTCGTTTGGGGCTTGTTTGCCGTGCCTAATGGAGGGATTTCCCGTAAGGGCAGGATGGCGGGTAAGCAACCAGATCGTGCGGGCGCTCTAGGCCGCCCGATCAAGAAGCGAGGAATCTCGTGCGCTAAAAAGCTTGCCAGATTCCTCGCTGCCTGCTGCTCCTCAGCCAGATGGCGGGTCGCTCAAGTGGCTGACCGCCGGCACTCGCGAGCGTGACTTACGGCTCGCTCGCGAAAAAGTCGCCAAAGGGCGGCGTGATCCCCGTGTAATCCCCGTTCACCTTGGCATCATAGGGGCCGTTCAGTTGATCGAAGCCGTTGCCGGCAACGGCGATTTGTCCCTGAGCGAACACGATATTCTGGTTCGGATCAATCTCAATCACCTGCATGTCATACTGATTGCTGATCAGCGTATTCCCGTTCTTTAATCGGAGAGCCCGGGTCGGCAAGGGCGCGGAGACACTGCCAGCCTGGGTATTGGTGTAATACGTGAATACGACAGCGCCCGCCGACGTGACTTCGAGAATGCGGTTGTTGTTGGAATCGGTGATAAGGGTGTTGCCGTCCGGCAGGCGGCTGGCGAATGCGGCGCCACTGAGCTCAGTGCCGGTGCAGGAGCCGTAGCTCCAGACAATCTGTTTTTGCCGGTTCACCTCAATCACGCGATTGTTGTTCTCGTCCGCCATCAGGACGTCGCCGTTGTCCAGAAGCTCGGCGCTATTTGGGTTATTCAGTTGATCGGAACCACAACCGGTCACCCCTGTCTGGCCGTACTGCCAAACGATTTTCTTGGCCAAGGTGACCTCGATCACCCGCTCGTTCGCCTGGTCAGTAATCAAAACGTGGCCATTGGGAAGCCAAGTATTCTGCACCGGGGTGTTTAGTTGGTCGGCGCCCGAACCAGGGATCCCGGTCTGGCCATACTGCCAGACAATTTTGCCGAACTCGTCCACCAGCATCACGCGATTGTCCTGACAGCCGTTCGGGCAAGACGGCTCAGCGCCCGGAGGCACGCCGGTTCCTGCGATCAGGGTTAACGTCCCGACGCGCTGGACATCATTTGTTCCCACCACCGAGTGCGGCCCTGCGACACTCGACCCATCTCCGAATCGCCAGACTACCTGGTGCGTGCTGGGGACCACTTCGATGACGCGGTTGTTGTACTGGTCCGCGATAAGGATGTTCCCGGGTTGATTGAATCCTTCTTGCGCGCGTGCCGCGCTGCCCAAGATCGTCACGGCTGCGGCCACGATCGCCGTGGCGCCGAACCACGCGCGCCTGCCGGCGCTGCTTGCGCTCACTACCTTCATATGGTTACTCCTCCAGTTTGAATTGACTCCTCGACGATGAGGGTATCCGCGAACCGGAGGCGTCATGTCAAGCGCGCGTCAGGCTGATGTTAAAAAATTGTCAACAAAGCGTTTACCTTCTAGGAAAGACTCGAATTGGCATAATACCTGCGGTCGTGTTCGGCCGGCCTCAGGCCACCCCTTGACGGGCCCCCTGGCCCTCCAGCGCTTTGGCAGGGAGGCAAACGCGAAGCACTGTTCCGGTGATGCCGGTGCGCTCGATTGCCACCTGTCCGCCGTGATCCTGAATGACCTTCTGCACCACCGCGAGGCCGAGGCCGATGCCATTGTCCTTGCCCGAAGTGACGAAAGGCTGAAAGACCTTCTCGCGAATCTCGGCGGGGATACCGCTGCCGTTGTCGGCGATGCGGATCTCAATCCCGCCCGGAGTGGCGCGGGAGCTTACCTCAATCAGGCCTGAGTCCGCAGGTACGGCTTCGCAGGCGTTGAGCAACAGATTGTGGAACACCCGCTCCAAACTTCCGGGGTCAAACCAGGCTTCGCTGCCGGCATCGAACGAAGTTACAACCCTGATCCCAGCGAACTCAGGCCGCGCTTTGACCGTGTGTATCGCGCGCTTGATCACGTCGGCAAGGCTGGCGAAAACCGGCCGGTAGATCTCTTTGGCCTTGGAAAATTCGAGGAGAGCGCGCAACTGCTCTGTCATCTGGCTGACGGCTTGCCGAATCTCCTGGTAGAACTCCACGCGGCGGCTCTCACCGAGGCTCCCTTCCGACAGGAACTCGGCGTACGCGAGAATGGCGCTGAGCGAATGGCGCAGATCATGGGAGACTGTGCTGGCCATCCTGCCGATGGTGGCGAGTCTTTCCGCCTGCAGCAGCTCCTGTTGCGTGCTTTGCAAGCTGCGTCTCATGCGATCGAAGGATTCCGTCAGTTCCGACACTTCGTCGTTGCCGTAAGCCTCGAGCGGGTAGCCGTAGTCGCCTCTCTCGAGAGCGTGTACACCGCCAACCAGGTTCGCCAGGGGACGGGTAAAAGTGTCAGAAATTAGGTATACGAGGAGACTGCCGGCCAGAATAGCCGTGAGCCCGAGACCCAGCAGCCAACGGTTGAGGCTGCGGAGCACCCGCGTAGCCTCGCCGTAAGACTTGAGGACCACCAGACTCACCGGGATCGCCGAGCCCGGAACGAGTCCGGTGGAGGCGGCGAGAAATCTCTCGCCACCCAAGTCGATGTCGGTAAGCGAGGCGCCGGCGCCGGATGGCTGCAATAAAGCGCTCTGCTTCTGCAGTTCCTGCCTCTCGGCCGCCGGGAGCGTGCTAACCACCACGGTGGAACCGTAACGGAACGCCACTTGGCTCGATGCTACCTGGCCTACGTCGTCCGCCACCTGGTCGTTTATCTCATATCCGAGTACCAGGACTCCGTATTGTGTTTCGCCCGCGTAGATCGGCTGCATGAACACCTGGAACAAGTGCCCGTTGCCAAACCACCAGTCGCGTGCGTCCCCTTTGCGAAGCGACCGCTGCAACAAGTCGCCGGCCTCGGCGCGCGCCAAGCCGGGGTTGAGAGTGGTGTAGAGCGCCATCAGCTTCCCGGTTCTGCCCGCCAAAACGAAAAGGTCGCTGCCGCCCGCCGGGTCTGGATCTCCCGGATGGCCTCGGACAGTGTTCCAGAAGAAAGCCGCGCCATCCTGGATGGTGCGCGGATCCTCCGAGGTCATCAGAGCCTCGAGGCTGGGCAGGTCAGCCATCAGGGCGGCGGATCGCGCCCAAAAAGGGTCGCGCAACTGCTGGAAGACCCGAAAGGTAACCACCGAGTTCTGCAGCCCCTCGCGCATCTGCTCGCGCGCCTGCAATTGGACGCGCTGCCGCACAACCAGCAACGTGGAACAAGTTAGAAAAGCAGAAACGAGGAGCAAGGAGAGCAGGAATTTCGTCCGCAGGCGGCCCCTGCGGGTAATCCCTGAATACCAAGGGTAGGTTGGATTGCCCGGTTGGTCGATGGAAGGACTTTCTGATTTCCCGTGCTGGCCATTAGACTCGAGGGACGTCATCTTCCTGCGCTTTCAAAAAGGGCACGAACTTGTATCCAGCTCCGTGGATGGTACGAAAGTGTAGCGGATTGGCCGGGTTCTTTTCCAGCTTCTGCCGCAACCTGAGAATATGGTTGTCTACAGTTCGGGTGGACGGGTAGCACTCGTACCCCCACACCTGGTTCAAAAGTTCGTCCCGTGAAAGCACACGTTCGGGATTCTCAGTGAAGTACTTCAGGGTCTTGAACTCGTGCGGGGTCAGCGTCACGGACCTGCCATCGCGTATCACCTCCATCTTGGCAAAATCGATGGAGATGTCTCCAAAACTGTAGCCCTCCGCCGGCAGCTTCTTTTCCGCCCGCCGCACCACCGCACGCACACGCGCCAGCAGTTCCTTGGGACTGAATGGCTTGGTCACGTAGTCGTCAGCCCCCAGCTCGAGCAGAAGCACCTTGTCGACCTCTTCAGAAACTGCGCTCAGAATGATCACCGGCTGCGACGGCGCGTCCTTTCTGATTTCGCGAATCACATCGCGCCCGGACATCTTCGGGAGCATCAGATCCAGGATTACCACAGCGGGCTTGGCGCTGCGGAAGGTCTCAAGCCCGGTAGCGCCGTCCGCAGCCACTTCGAGCGTATAGCCTTCCGGCTCAAATGCCAGCTTCAACATCTTGTGAATTCTCTTATCGTCCTCGATTACCAGGACCTTTTGCATCTTACACCCTCAGTTGTCGAGAGCAGGAGCGGCTGTCTGAGTGCGTCGTCTCTCTCTCAAAGTATAACCCCGAGGCTCGTCCGGAGCCGCACCCGGCTCGCATCGCAGTCTCAAGGCCTCATCATCTTCGGAACCCAGGAGGAGACGACGTCCGAAATGTGTACCACTGGGCCGCGCAAGCGCTATCCTCTTCACTCTGCCCCCTGTTCTTAGGGCAAGAGTGACCATTTCCCAGCCTTTTGCCTCTTAATCAGGGCAAGGCGATTGGCCTGTCGAAGCGCAACCGGTGCGTGGAATCAGACGCCAACGAACGCTCCGAGTAAGCAGATTATGAATCTCCGGCTATAGGCGTGTGTCACCGATGTTGTTGAGAATTGTAAAATTATTGTCAATGGAAATGGAGTTCTCTAGCCAGACCCCTACTATGGAGGTGCAGGCGGTTCAGGGGAGCCACGGATAAAGTTTCTGGTCCTCAGGCGCGGGCTCATGGGTTTCCTCGTCAGGTGACCTGAACATCACCCACCGCTTCATTCTCCTACTGGCGCCAATGGGAGCGGGCCAGGCTTAGGGGATATTCTAAACCGCGCCATCCGTGATGATGTCGCGGCTGAGTTCGAGGAGGCCTTATGAGGCTCGGCCGTCTGATTCGCGTCTTAGTGACCACGAGTGGCTTGCTAACACTGCTCCTCGCAGCACCCCTGCCGGCTTTTGCACAGGCGTCGCCGGCTGCCTCGGGAAGGGAGAGCGCCACTGCGGTCCCGGAGCTTCGCGATCTCCAGGAGCAGGTCCGGGAATTGAGCTCCAGCTTGCGCGAAATGCACGGTGAGATGGAGAGTGCGCGCAGCGAAGCCAATGAATTGAGGCAGGAGTTGAAGAACACCAACGATTTACTCATGGCTGTGAAAAACCAGTTGGCCGTCGTCGTCAAACCTGCCGGTGCCGCCCAGCCGCAATTTGTTGCAAGCGGGCCCGAGCCGGCCGGCGTAAAACAGGTCGAAAGCAGAGTCTCCAAGCTCGAGGAAGACCAGCAACTGCTCGCCACCAAGGTCGACGATCAGTATCAGAGCAAAGTCGAAAGCGGGTCGAAATACCGTGTGCGCCTTTCGGGCCTGGCGCTCTTCAACGCTTTCTCCTCGCGCGGCGCCACTGACAACTTTGATCTTCCCGACTACGCTTTGCCTCGCGATCCGTCGCAGCCGAATGCCGCCTTTGGCGCCAGCTTGCGACAATCGATTATCGGACTTGACGTATCCGGGCCTGAGATCGGCGGAGCCAGGACGAGTGGTGACATCCGGGCCGACTTCTTCGGCGGTTTTCCCAACGCCTGGAACGGCGTCACAGCCGGAATCGTTCGTTTGCGAACCGCCGGACTGCGCCTGGATTGGCAGAATACGTCAGTCGTGGCTGGACAATATGCTCCGTTGTTTTCGCCTCTTTCGCCCACCTCGCTGGCCTCGGTGGCCTACCCGGCTCTCGCCTCTGAGGGCAATCTGTGGGCGTGGACCCCGCAAATTTATGTCGAACATCGTTTCCCGGTATCGGATCAAAGCGCCGTTTCCATTCAGGCCGGAATTATGGACCCGCTCTCGGGTGAGCCGCCGCCCGAACCTTTCACCCGCTACCCGCAAGCCGGGGAGACTGGCGGGCAGCCGGCGTACGACGCGCGTCTGGCTTGGAAGCGCAACTCGCCGGCGAGCCCCTTTTCGATCGGAATTGGGGGGTATTACGCCCAACAAAACTGGGCCTTTGGCCGCACAGTGGATGCCTGGGCGGGTACGGCAGACTGGCAACTGCCGTTGAGCCACTGGTTTTCGCTGAGCGGGGAGTTCTATCGCGGCCGGGCCATCGGTGGATTGGGCGCGGCCGAGGGAAGAAGCGTTGCCGTCACCGGCGACCCCGCTGACCCGAACACGATCGTTCGCCCGCTTGACTCCACCGGCGGTTGGGCGCAATTGAAGTTAACTCCGACGCCGAAATTCGAGTTCAATGGCGCTTTCGGGGAGGATTTCTCAGTGCCGCCAAATCTGGGAGGTTCTTTCCGGGGCATCGGGTACGCCTTGAATCCGTTCAGCTCCATCGCCCGAAACCAGAGCGGATTCATCAATGGCATCTATCATTTGCGCTCAAACCTGATGTTTTCACTTGAATATCGCAGGCTGCGAACGGCCGATGTACAACCCGGCCTTTCGACGGCGAATCAGGTGAGTTTGAGCGCGGCAACTTCATTTTGAGGGCGGGACGCCCTCTTGGTGATCGGCGAGGCGAGCTTTGAGATTCGCCGCCGGGCTGCGCGTTCAGTTCGCGAGGCAATTATGTTTCCCCTGCAATGCCGATCCGCAGTCAAGCTTTCGCCCGCGTTGTTGATTTTGCTGCTGGCTCCGAGCGTCTTCCGAGCACAGGATCTCACCGTCAGGGGTCGCGTCACGGTAGCTGGTCTTGCGAGCCATGGCCGCTCCGGGGAGAACGTTGACACCGTCATTTGGCTCACGCCGCTCGGCGTGAACCTCGATCCCGTAGCTGAGCACAATCCGCCGGCGGGCGATCACTATCAGTTAATTCAGCAGGGCAGGCGGTTTCGACCGCACGTTCTGGTGGTTCCGGTAGGGGCGGTGGTGGAGTTCCCGAACCGCGACCCTTTCTTTCACAACGTTTTCTCGCTTTTCGACGGCAAGCGGTTCGATCTGGGCCTCTATGAAGCCGGCAGCACCAAGACCGTAAAATTCAACTCACCCGGGGTGTCTTACATCTTCTGCAACATCCATCCCGAAATGAGCGCCGTGGTTGTGGTGACCAAAACTCCTTACTATGCCCTGTCCAACAGACAGGGCGATGTGGTGATCAAGAATGTTCCGCCCGGCCGCTACGAATTAAGCGTCTGGCACGAGCGCTCCCTGCCTGAGACCTTGAAAGCCCTTTCGCGCGAGGTCGTCCTCTCACCCTCGTCCGCTTCTCTCGGAGAGATCCCTTTGTTCGAAACCGGCGATCTGCTCGCCAAACACAAGAACAAGTACGGTCGCGACTATGACGCGACCATGCCGACCGATTCCAGCTACGCCCAGCCATAGGATTTGAAATCGAAACTCGCCACCTCGCCTGACTCCGGCAGTCTCCGGTTTCACTGGCTTTCGTTCGCCATTCAGGATCATCGTTCATCAGTTGTTGTTTTTTCATCATTCATCGTTCATCATTCATCGTTCAATTCCGGAGGTCAAGCGTGATTCGAAAAGTTCGGTTTCGTTCAATGACGGTAATCGCCCTGCTGGCCGTTTTCACCCTGCCAGTGGCTAACGCCCTCCGGGCGCAGCAGTACCCGCCGAGTCTGTATCAGGAGATGCGCTGGCGCCTTATCGGACCGTTTCGTGGCGGACGCACGCGCGCGGCCACCGGGGTGCCCAGCCAGCCCAACCTGTTCTACATCGGGCAGGTCAACGGCGGCGTTTGGAAATCGGATGACTACGGCCGCACCTGGAGCCCGATCTTTGACGACCAGCCGACGCAATCAATCGGCGCCATCGCGGTGGCCCCGTCCGATCCCAACATCGTTTATGTGGCGAGCGGCGAAGGATTGCAGCGCCCCGACCTCTCGGTAGGCGACGGCATCTACAAGTCGACAGACGCAGGCAAGACGTGGTCTCATCTCGGGCTTCGCGATGGCCAACAGATTCCCGCGCTCGTCATCGATCCGCGCGATCCGAACCGCTTGTTTGCCGCCGTGCTGGGGCATCCCTACGGACCCAACGAGGAGCGCGGGATTTTTCGTTCCACCGACGGGGGCGCCACCTGGCAGAAGGTGCTTTATAAGGACGAAAATATGGGCGGCTCCGACATCGAGATGGACCCGTCGAATCCGGACGTGCTCTATGCCTGCCTCTGGCGAGCGCGGCAGGGTCCCTGGGAGGACGGCAACTCGTACGGCGGCGCCCCGGGCGGCATCTTCAAGTCGACTGACGGCGGCAGCACCTGGAATAAGCTTGCGGGCGGTTTGCCCGATCCGCTCGTGCAGGCTTACGTGGCGATCGCGCCAAGCGATCCGCTCCGGCTGTATGCCAGCGTGGCCGGCCCGCACGGTTTAGAGGTCTATCGCTCCGACGATGCCGGCGGCAACTGGTCTAAGACGACCACGGACTCACGTCCGACGGGGAGAATCGGTGGCGGCGATCTCGCCGTCCCCAAAGTTGATCCGAAGAACCCTGATGTGATCTATACCTGTAGCACCGTGACCTGGCGTTCAAGCGACGCCGGCAAGACCTGGACCGGCATTCGCGGCGCACCGGGCGGCGACGATTACCAGAATATCTGGATCAATCCCAACGATCCCAGCACGATTTTGCTGGTGAGCGACCAAGGGGCCATCGTCAGCGTCAACGGTGGAAATACGTGGAGCTCCTGGTATAACCAGCCCACGGCACAGTTCTATCATGTGATTACCGACAACCGCTTCCCGTATTGGGTGTATGGCGCGCAGCAGGAGAGCGGTTCGGCCGGCGTCGCGAGCCGCGGCAACGATGGCGAGATCACTTTCCGCGAGTTTCATCCCGTGGGCGTGATCGAGTACGGCTACGTGGCGCCCGACCCGCTCCATCCCGGCATCGTCTATGGCGGGGGCCGCACCGAGGTGTCGCGCTTTGACTGGACCACGGGGCAGGTGCAGAACGTCACGCCGAATTCGGTCCGCAACGTGAAATATCGCGCCGATCGCACCGAACCGCTGATGTTTTCGCCGGTCGACCCGCACGTCCTCTATTACGCCACCAATTTTCTGTTCAAGACTACCGACGGCGGCCACTCCTGGCAAACGATCAGTCCCGACTTGACCCGGCCGCAGCCAGGCATTCCGGCCAGCCTCGGCGATTTGGCCGGCAAAGATCCCAATGCCGCTAAAGTGCGCGGTGTGATCTACGCGCTAGGCCCGTCGTTCAAGGATGTAAACACCCTCTGGGCGGGAACCGACGAAGGCCTGATCTGGAACACCCACGATGGCGGCAAGAACTGGAAGAACGTCACCCCGCCTGAGCTTACACCCTGGAGCAAGGTGACCCAGATTACCGCCTCGCACTTCGACAACGAATCGGCCTACGCCTCGGTAAGCCGCTTCCGCATCGACGACCTTCATCCGTACATCTATCGCACGCGCGATGGCGGCAAGAGCTGGGAGAAGATCACGACGGGCCTCGCAGAAGCCGGCCCGGTGGACACGGTGCGCGAGGACCCGGTTCGCAAAGGGCTGCTGTTTGCGGGTACGGAGAACGCCGTCTGGGTATCGTTTGATGATGGCGACCACTGGCAATCGCTGCAATTGAACCTGCCGCACACCGCCATGCGCGATTTGTGGATTCACGATAACGATCTCATTGTCGCGACCCACGGACGTTCGTTCTGGATTCTGGATGACCTTACTCCGCTGCGCCAGACGGCCGAGGCGGCGCGCTCCGAGGCTTACCTCTTCAAGCCTGCGCCGGCTTATCGAGTGCGCCGCGACACCAACAGCGACACGCCGATCCCCCCGGACGAGCCTGCCGGACAGAATCCTCCGGATGGCGCCATCATTGACTACTACCTTCCCCAAGCCGCCTCCGGCGCGGTCTCGCTGGAGGTCGTGGACAGCAGCGGTAAGGTGGTGCGGCGTTACGCCAGCAGCGATAAACCGGAAATGACCGAGGCGCAGATGAAGGAAACGGTAACCGTTCCACTCTACTGGCTGCGTACGCCGAAGATCCTTTCCGCAGATGCTGGCATGCATCGATGGGTTTGGGACCTGCACTACACCGCGCCCGAATCGTCACGTCACGACTATCCGATCGCGGCGGTCCCGCACGACACTCCGCGCTCGCCTCTCGGCCCGAACGCGCTCCCGGACCAATACAGCGTCCGGCTCAGGGCCAACGGTCACACTTATACCGCGCCACTGACGATCAAAATGGATCCACGCGTCAAAACGCCGCCGGCCGGCCTCGAGCAGCAGTTCAAGATGGAGGTGCGCCTCGCCGCCCTGATGAACACCACTTACGAAGCGATGGCGCAGGTGCGATCGCTCGCGGATCAGCTGGATAAGCTTTCGAAGCAAGGTCAGATCGGGAAACCGCTGAGCGACTCCATCGCCGCGCTCCAGAAGAAGGTCCATGACCTGATGGGCGCGGCGGGTGGCTTCTTCGCACCACCCTCGCCAGAGGCAACTCTCGGCCGCGTGAGCGGCGAGGTGGGAGGGCTTTATGGCGCAGTGGGTGGCGCCGACGCCACGCCCACAGCGAGCGAGGTGGCGGCAATGGCTACCGTCGAGCAGGACTCCTCGGAGGTGATGAAGCGCTGGACCGCGATCAAGTCCGACGGCCTGACGCAGCTAAACCGGCAGTTGAGCACCGCAGGTCAGCCGCAGATCACACTCAAGCCGGTGGCGCAGCAGGAAGAGTCGGAGGACGACCTGGAGTGAGCGTGGCGGGAGACAAGTGGCAGTGGGCAATCAAGCCGAACATGCCCTGCAGACAAAGCAAGAGGCCGGGTAGCGATCCCGGCCTCTGAAGCCAACCATCCCGTCGAATCTCAGAAGAGCAACTTCAGCCCAAACTGGATCTGTCTCGGGAAAAATGACGCTTGAGACAACCCGAAGGTGGTCGTGGTGTTCAACTGGTTCGCCGGCTGCTGCAAGTTGGTGCGGTTGAAAATATTGAAGCCCTCGGCGCGGAACTGAACGTTAGCTCTCTCGCCGAACTTGATGTTCTTGAAGAGCGAGAAGTCCACCTCGCGGAAGTTGGGTCCCGTAAAGGTATTGCGCCCCAGGTTGCCATCGAACGGAGTGAAGCCGGGCGATGTAGCCTGGGGTGAGCAGCCTGGCACGGTTGCCGCTCCTCCTATGCCGCAGACAAACGCCGCTGGATTCAGATTCAGGCTCGGGTGGCCAAGCTCAAAGGCGGCGTTGCTCGTAGCCGACGCGTGGTTCCCGAAGGCTGGTTGGTTCGGGCGGTCATTCGAGACGCCATCCTGGTTGAAGTCGCACCCGATCTCGCCCGCGCTGCTCGAGCAGTATGGAGTCCAGGGAAATCCGCTGTGAAGCTGGATGATGCCATTGGCCTGCCAGCCGCCCAGCAGATGGCCCGTGAATCCCTGTTGTCCGGCGAACCAGGGCAGCGTGTACACCGCGCTCAGCGAGAATCGGTGGCGCACATCGAAGATCGAGTTGCCATAATCAAGCCCTGGCAGGGCCTGGTCTTCGCTGTACCCCTCGGCGGCGCCGTTTGAAGTGGTGGCAGCATCGTGCCAACTGGAACGGGTGTCCATCGAGTGCGACCACTCGTAATTTGAATGCAATTCCAGGTTGTGGCTAAGCCGCTTGTCCAGCACCACCTGCAGAGCATTGTAGTTCGAGTTGACCGAATTTTCCCAGGTGCGAAGATGGCCAAAAATGCAGTTGGCGTCCCCGGTTCCCGGGCAGCCCGTACTCAGATTGACGGAATTGAAGTAGCGGTTGATGTCCTCGGCGCGGATGAGCTTGTGGCCAAAGGTGCCCACCCACGAGGTCTTGAGCACAAACCCGCCGCCAAACTGGTGTTCCAGGCTCAACTGCGAGCCGTAGACGTAAGGATCGCGAAAGTCGTTGGCGAGAATGATCCCGGTCAGATAGGCGGCGTTGGCGTTATACGGATTCCAACCCTGGATGTTCCCGGCGAAAGCTCCTGAAGTTGCTCCAGCCGGCCCGGCCCCGATGTTTGAGGGAGCGCCGGTATAGCTGGGCGCCACGCCCGCCGCAGTGGGTCCGAAGATGCAGCTATCGGTGTTGCCGGGGGCCGGATTATTCACGCCCGTGCTGCAAAACGCCAAGTCGAAAGAATAGAACGGAGGCTGCCAGCGCGAATTGGAGATCGGGTTGTAAACCTCGCCCTGGTAGGAGACGCCGAAGCCCCCCCGCAGTGACGTTTTCCCGTCGCCCAACACGTCCCAGGCAAAACCGACGCGCGGGCCGAAGTCGTTGTGGTCACCCGGCGCAATGGCTCCGCTCGTCGCTTGAAAGCCGCCGTCGCAGGCTTGTCCATTGTTACCGGTGGCGCCGGCGACGTCTTCAAAGCAGTTGATGGACTCGAGGCGCGCGGTCAAGTTGCTTCCGCCGGTAGGGATGTTAAAGATGGTCCCGTGTCCGTACTTTTCCGTGTGGCGCGTGTAAAGATCGTACCGCAATCCGAGGACGAGAGTGAGGCGCGGGGTTACCTTGTAATTGTCGTTGACGAAAGCTCCATACTCCCAATTGCGCCAGGCGCGGATGTTGCTGGCCAAATGCGCACCACCCTGGGAAACGCCGGTGGCGGGATTAACGGTTCCGGGATCGGTGCCCGCGATCTCGGCGGCCGGCATTCCAGCAGCGAAAGCCACGCTGTCTGTGAATTCGTCCGACGGACGCCCGACGTTAAACTCGCTGTTCTCGTAGTTCCGCTCCACGCTGCCGCCGAACTTGATTTCGTGCTTCCCGTGGCTGATGGTGACCAGATCCGAATATTGGAAAACTTCTTCGTGAAAGATCTGTGGATATCCCGAATAATTCCCGAAGTCAACTTCTCCCGTATAGAACGTAATCTCCGGAACGCCAGGATTGTTGGCGCCGATGTCGCCAACGTTGCGATTCCAGCCGGCCCGCATTTCGTTCACCACGGTTGGGCTGATGGGGCGCGTCCAGTTGAGAGCCAAGTGCGGAAAGTCGTCATGCGTGGGGCTGACGAAATTGCGCACGCCAACCAGCGCTGAAGGCGACCCGCCGTTTGCCGCCGGCGTAAAGAATGGATCGGCGTAGCGATCGAAGAAATAGCTGCCGAAGACCTTGTTCTGATCTCCGTTGTAGTCTATCCGGCCGCTGAACTGATTTCCGTCGAAGAACTGGTTGGAGGTCTCGACCTCGGCGGCTGCGTCGACCAGCCCGAAGGTCGGCATGCTGGGATTTGCGATAAGCGCAGCGCCCAAGCCGGTGGTCGGACTCAGTCCATAAGATTGAACGCAAGCGGCATTCAAAGTTGGGGCGGCGGCGGTGCCACACGCCCCGGAGTTGTGGGGGCTGGTCGCGAGATAGGATTGGAGACTGGAGACGTTGAACGCCGGGGCCGTCCCGGGAAAGTTCTTGTAAAGGAGCGCCGCCACTGAGTTCGGGGCGGAGTTCTGGACCAGGCTGCGAAACTGCGGCGATTCGGTGGACTCCAGCGCCGGCACAAAGATGCGCGTCCGGTCCCCTTCGAAAGAACCGAAGAAAAACCACTTATCCTTTTTGATAGGGCCGCCGAGGGTGCCGCCAAATTGATTAAATCTGAACGGGTTCCGATTCCCTTCAAAAAAACTGCGCGCGTCCAAAACATTGTTGCGCAGGAACTCGTAAGCGTCGCCGTGATATTGATTGGTTCCGGCTTTGGTGGACACCTGCGTTACGGCGCCAACGGTACTTCCGTATTCGGCGGACAGCACCTCCGTGTCTACCCGGAACTCCTGAACCGAGTCGACGGCCGGCTGCGTGTTACTGCCGCCGCTCAGGCCCTTATCGGAAATCCCGTCAATCTGGTAGCCGTTCATATTCACGCGCGCGCCGTTCACCACCGTAGTGAAACCGCGATTCCCGGGTTCCGTAATGAGACCTGTCGTATTGACTGCTCCCGGAGCGAGTTGGATCAACTGGAACACATTGCGACCGTTCAAAGGGAGGTTCTCTACTTGTTGGGCGGTTACGAGATCGCTCATCCGGTTCGAGTCGGTATCCACGAGTGGCGCCGCGCCCGTGACCGTCACCTCCTGGGTGACGGCGCCCACCTCCAGCTTGAAATCCACCCGCTGCGTATAACCGACCGAAAGCTCCACATGAGTGTTCAGAAGCACTCTGAACCCGGTGGCTTCCGCCTTCAGCGTGTAGAATCCCGGCGCCAGGTTGGAAATGGTATATATTCCCGCCGACGTCACCGGTTGTGAAACGCTCACGTTGGTGCCTTCGTTAGTGACGGTCACCGTTGCACTCGGCAGAATCGCCCCGCTCGGGTCAGTGACAGTTCCGCTGAAGGTCCCGCCCACTACCTGGCCCCAGGCGAAGGGCCGGTTCATAAGCAAACTCAGGGCGAGCAGCAAGAATCCCCAACATACGCAGGCTCGTGATTTGGTCATGGTCGCTCTCCTCAGGATAGATTCCAGTCTTGCTTTTTCGGAGCGATGATTCGGGCTCGGACGGGACCCGTAGACGGGAGTTCGGAACGGGAACCAGAAGGGGCGGGGCCGGGCAGTACCCCGGATACAAGATCGAGGGGCACAGAATCTCCAGTAACGATTACCCGACAGCAAAAGAAAGCCAAAGATCAGTGTTACTTAGCTTACTGGACACCCCGGCGATATTCTTATGACACGGGTCTAAATACGATGTCAAGCAAATTTTGGTACTGGTGTCACTTCAAGAAATTTATGATGGCTCGCTGGCCCTAATAAATCTCAGCGGCATGTTTTGCGGCATCGTGAGAGGCACTTGGATCGGGTAAATGACATCGATACCAAATTTTTCGTCCGACAGCCTTCCAAGACGAAGTCGGCACGCTCCAAGTACCCACGCGGGCCTCGTTATTCCCAGCCGGCCTTGCCTGCGCAAGATCTGAACAAAGTCGATTGCAATCTGCCAAGCCTAAATCGCGGATCGGTGGCTCACAGCTAGCTCAGTGACCGGTAGGCTACTTCTGACAAAAGAGTTAGAAATCACAATGATAATTGCAAGGCCTCCGAGCCGATGATAAACTCGGCTGCCTAAAGATGTTCTTGGGTTGCCAAACTGAACGATTGTGCTCGACCGCTCTTGGCGTGATGGCAAGCCGATGAGGCTGCCGGGCTGGAGCGCTCTACGGGGTTGTCGAGCGGCACAGCGCCAATGCTCAAGTCCAAATCGCCCAACCTGACGGCGGACCTGCCGCATCGCTGCGTGACGATCAAAGATGTGGCAAGCGCCGCCGGTGTTTCCACGGCGACGGTTTCTCACGCCTTGAATCTCACCGGACGCATCAGAGCCAAGACCCGCCAACACGTGCTGACTCTGGCGCGAGAGCTCAAATACTATCCGAACCGGAACGCCAGCAACCTTGCCTCTCGCCTGAGCCGCACTCTTGGCGTCATTGTCTCGGATATCGAAAATCCGTTCTTTGCGGTAGCTGTGCGCAGCTTTGAAGATACTGCCCGCCAGGGGCGCTTCGAAACCATCGTCAGCGAGACCGGATACGATCTTCCCCTCATGCAGCGAGCCGCCGAGAACATGCTCAAGGAGAAGGTTCGGGGCGTTGCCATCCTGACCTCTGAAATGAGCCCGCGATGGCTCGAAGAGATCGTGTTGCAAGACATCCCAATCGTGGGGTTCGACCTCTCCATCGCGAACGAGAAGGTTACCAACATCAGGATTGATTACCTTTCCGGCGTGCGCGAGGTGGTGGAGCATCTTTATCATCTCGGACACCGCCGGATCGGATTCGTGGGAGGACGTGTCACCTTCAAGAATATTCTCTCGCGCGAGCAAAGCTACCTGGCCTCGATGAAGGCGCTCGGGCTCGAGCCGGGACCGGTTCTCAGTGGCAATCAACGTCCGGACGGCGGCTATGCTGCCGGCATGGCTTTGCTCGAGACCAGACCGCGGCCCACCGCCGTAGTGGCGTTGAACGATCTGACCGCGATCGGGTTGATCAAGGCCTTTCGGGCGGGCGGTCTCGACGTGCCGGGAGACATCTCGGTGACGGGTTTCGACAACACATATCTGGCGCACTATTTCAGCCCCCGCCTGACCACGGTTGATATGCATCCGGACATCTTGGGCAAGTCCGCT
Organism: Terriglobia bacterium; assembly: GCA_035946735.1. Classification (GTDB taxonomy): domain Bacteria; phylum Acidobacteriota; class Terriglobia; order UBA7540; family UBA7540; genus Gp13-AA77. The sequence goes on along the minus strand of DASYYZ010000183.1, from coordinate 52,160 downwards.
GCAGAGGCTTTGTCTGACTCTTTCGGAAATTCGGGCGTCAGCAAGGAACGGACCATCTCTCTGAATCTCGTGATCGGCGGATCCACGGGCCCGGCCCCGGGGTCAGAGTCCTGCGCCTCCTGAAGCAGCACCAGCCAGCGACTGAGTACTCCTCAATCACCTAATCCAGCAGTTTGTTCAAAACGACTCGTCCGGATTGATCGCTTCGCTGACGGCCGCTGACGGAACGGCTGACTCCATCGCGTTGGTACATATCCGTCAAGAGTTTTACCAATCCATGTTGGCGGTTCCCCGTATTGCCTCGATGCGCGGCGCTATGGCCATAATGTTTGCACCGCGGGGAGGCAACGAAAATGGATTCCGAGGAACGGGTTATCAGTTCGATCGAGTCTCTGGAGGCTCAATTGGAGCTGGCTAGGGAGTTCGTGCGCCTGAAGAAGTGGGAGAACCTGAGATTGGTGGTACAGAGCATCACTCGCGCGGCCTTGTGCCTGGCAGAGTCCACGTTGACAGCCAACCTCGAGCCCCCAGCGGCCCGGTCCAAGCGTGCCGGCGCGTCGCCGGGTTAGGAGCGATAATCGCCGAGCGAAGGACGGCACGCCAGCTGAGACTGAATGCCGGGCTTCCACTCGGCGCGGACAAGGACAGGAAACCCTTAGGCAAGCTGCACCGCGCTGACGGGCAGTGAGAGTCTCACTGAAGCGCCGCCGGACGGCCGATCAGAAACCCTCACGGTCCCTCCATGGGCCTGAACAACCGCATCGACAAAAGCGAGCCCAAGTCCATTTCCGGGCGAACGATTCCCTTTTACAAAACGTCCAAACGCGCGGCCGGCAATCTCGGGAGGGAAGCCCGGCCCGTTGTCTTCAACCACGAGTTCGGCAGTGCCCTCGTGCGAGCGAAGCTGAATATTGATCTGGCAGCCGGGCGGCAGGTGGACGAGTTCATTGTCTAGGAGGTTGCTCAGAGTGCGATTGATGAATCCGGGGTCGGCGTCGGCCATAACCGCGCTTTCGAGGTCGGCCCGCAGCTCGTGATGCCTCTCAGCCATTGCCGGCTGGTACAGATTAACGAGTTGCGCCACAATTTCAGAGAGATTGAGCGGCGCCCGCTCCAAATGAAGGGCCCCGGCGTCCGCCTCGGCGACATCGAGCATGGTGTTCAGCAGGGCTGAAACCCGGTCCAGCCCTTCGATGGCCTGTCCGACGGCATCTCGCCACTCCTCACTGTTTTCGCCCGAAAGTACTCCCTCAAGGGCACCTCGGATCGAAGTGACCGGGCTTTTGAGGTCGTGAGCGACCGAATCCGTTACCGTCCGCAATTGGTTTACGGAGGCCTGGATGCGTCCGAGCATGTGATTGAATGTGTTCGCCAACCGGGAGATTTCGTCTGAATTCGGTTGCTCCGGCAGGCGCTCGTCGAGTTCCTGGCTGCCGATTCGGGCCACCGTCTCGGTGATGCGTTCCACCCGCAACAGCGTGCGGCGCGCACTCAGGTACGAAATCAAGAACCCGAAAAATACCGTTCCCGTCCACACCCAGAGGAACCGGCGAGTAAGCTTATGCAGGGTATGGGTGGCCCCGCGCTCCGAAAGCCCCAGGTAGATCGTATTTTCTCCCTGGCGAAGCGGCATAACAACTCGGAAAATCGGCCGCCATCCCTCAACCTTGACGGACTGCGCCACCCCGGCGACCAGATGCGCATTTTGAATCGCTCGCCAGAACGCGTCTTTGGACGCGGGTCCCACGAACAGGGTGTCCCCGCCCTGGTTGGAATCGCCCCGGAAGAAAAAGACCGAATTCAACTGCTCTCCGCGAGAACTGCGCTCGTCCGGGACTTCCTGCATGGCCAGTTCGGCCACTTCCTCCACCATGTGGTCGTACAGGCGGTCTCGCGGAGTATTCTGAGCGACTTGCGCCAGCACGTGGGCCTCCCCGGTGAGCCATGCATCGGAGCGCGCCCGGATCTCTTGTGCAACAAAAATATAGACGATGAAGAAGGCGGCGAATGTTCCTAAGGAGAACGCCAAGGTGGTCCAAAACGCGATGCGCCAGGCGGCCGTTGTACGCAAGTCTTCAGGCCTCCTTCAGAACGTAACCGACTCCGCGAAGGGTATGAATCAACGGCCGGCAACCGCTCGCGTCAACCTTGCTCCGCAGACGGTAGATATGAACGTCCACCACGTTCGTTGCGGGATCAAAACGCATACGCCAAACGTGATCCAGGATCATCGTTCGAGTGACCACCCGGCCTGCATTGCGGCACAGATACTCGAGCAGCGAGAACTCTTGAGGGGTGAGTTGGAGCAAGCGACCACCCCGCCGGGCTTCGTGCCGTACCAGATCGAGCTGTAGATCGGCGGTTCCGAATCGTACTGACTCGCTTTGTGGAACCGAAGATCTTCGCAGGAGATTTCGCAATCTTGCCAGCAGTTCCGCGAGAGCGAACGGCTTCGTCAGATAGTCGTCGCCCCCGTGCTCAAGACCCTTGACGCGCTCATCCACCGAACGCCGCGCAGACAGGATCAGGACTGGCGCGGAGCTGCCTTGAGCGCGGCAGCGCGCAATGAAATCAAGCCCGTCCATGTCGGGCAGGCCCAGATCGACGATATGGGCGTCGTGAATCCCTTCCAAAGCCAGGACCTCGGCACGCTTCCCGTCAGTAGCCGTGTCGACTTGATAGCCCGCTTGGACAAGCGCCTGCCTGACGAATTGCTGGATCGCCAGATCGTCCTCGACGAGAAGCAGCCGCATAGGTAGTCCCCTCGAAACAGCTTGGGCAAGATACTCCGGTACGATGCATGGGCGCGCCTTAACGTTGATCGCTCCGTGGGCCGGTTTCGAAAACGCCATTTTCCCTGAATCAACAGGCAACTGGCGTTGAGCAACGGAGACGAGAAGCGCAGCCGGCGCAGTATCATTCGTAGCAGTATAATTCGTTGTTAACGCGACTGAAGTTCACGCATCCAAACAGATTCATGTCAAACGATTGGCGACGCTGCCAGCATGTCGGTCTGGCCCCACTGCTTATCTTAGGTATCTCATTCGTCGCTCAGGGGGCCCCTGACACCAAGACACTCCGCGGGGAAGTTGTGGACCAGAAGAGCGCAGCCATCCCGGGCGCGGTCTGCACCTTATGGGGCCCCACGGTTCCGGCACAGGGTCGCCCGGTAACTACCGGCGATCGAGGAGCTTTCGAGTTTACCGGGCTGATTCCAGGAACCTACCGGCTGACCTGTGCCGCGGTAGGTCACGAACCGGTCGCCAAGTCGGACATTGAGATTGTCGAAGGCGAGGCGCCACCCACCCTTCAGATTGAGCTCCCGAACGAAGTGGTGGTTCACCAGCAGATCCAGGTCACCGCCCAATCCCCCCAGGAGACGGTGCATCAGCCCGCTACGCCCGAGACCCTCGGCGCGCGGCAACTTCATTCCCTGCCGTTGGTTGAGCAGCAGTTCAAGGCAGCGCTGCCGATAATTCCGGGTGTAGTTCGCACGCCGGATGGCAGAATCGCCATCAAAGGCTCCATTGAGAATCAGGGCACACTGCTGGTGGATTCCGTAGAAACGGTTGACCCGGTGACAGGCAGCTTTTCCATTGACGTGCCGCTCGACGCCGTGGAATCGGTCGACGTTTTCAAGAGCGCCTACCAGGTCGAGTTTGGACGTTTCTCCGGCGGGCTCACTACCGTCCAAACCAAGGCGCCCTCGAGCCAGTGGGATTATGAGTTGAACGATTTTGTGCCCACGCCGCGTTTCCGCTCCGGACACTGGGTGGGATTTTCGAGCGACACCCCGCGCCTCTACCTCTCCGGGCCGCTGATGGGAGAGAAGTTCACCTTTTCCGAAGCCTTCACCTACGACTATTCCGTTCAGCCCGTGCGCGGTCTGGCTTGGCCGCACAACGAAACCCGGAAGCAGGGATATACTTCCTTCACGGACTTCTATTACACGTTTTCGCCTCAGCACTTGACCAGCGTCAACGTCAAATTGTTCCCGGTGCGCCGGCAGTTTGACAACATCGATACCCTGATTCCGCAGACGGCTTCCGCGGACTACGGTCAGAGCGGCTACTCGATCGGGGTGAACGATCGATACCTGCTTCAAGGCGGCGGAATACTGACCACGATCGCGCAATTTACGGATTTCGACAGCTACTCCCACGGCCAGGGCACGGAGGACTTGCTGATAACCCCTACGGGCTGGGGCGGCAACTTTTTCAACGCCTGGACCCGCAGTAGCGCCCAGCAGGAGGTGCAGGAAAGCTATCGATCCCCGTCCAAACACTGGAACGGGCGGCACGATCTCTTAGCCGGGGGCGAAGCCGTACACCGCGGGTATCAAGGCACGAGCATTTACCATCCCTTGGACCTGCTGCGCGCCGACAATTCCCTGGCGGAAAAAATTGATTTTGGGCCCAGCGGCCGCCTCACCGACTCCGACACGGAACTCGCCGTTTTTGCGGGCGACCACTGGACTTTTAACGATCACGTCTCCGCCGACTACGGGCTGCGGTTTTCCGGCCAGACACTCGGTAAACGTGCGGCCTTCTCGCCGCGCGGAGGAGTAGAATTCTCACCGGGCAAGAGAGGCAAAACCATCTTTCGCGGCGGCGCCGGCGTCTTCTATGAGCGTTTGCCGCTTCTGGCCGGAGATTTCACCCAGAACGCCTCCCGGCAAGTTACTCCTTTCGACACCCATGGAACGGCGCTTGGCGCCCCTGTTGTCTACCTCCCCTACTACGAGGAATTTGCCGAAGGCGGCCGCAAGATCGTTCCCTCCGGAGCCCGGCTTGGAAGCACACCCTACAACATCACCGGAAACGTCGAGCTCGACCAGGAAATAAGCCCTCGCGTCATCGCCCGCGTCAGCTTTCTGGCCAGCCGCACCTACGAAGAATTCACCGTCAATCCGGAAGCGCTTTCACCTACCAGCGGCTTGCTGCTGCTTTCGAACCTGGGCGCGTCGCGCTACCACGAGTTTGAAGCAACGCTGCGCGTGCGGCCATCCGACAAGGCAGATTTGAACATTTCCTACGTCAATAGCCAGGCTCGCGGTGATTTGAACACCATTGCCTCCGTCTACGTCCCCTACGAATCGCCCGTTATTGAACCAAATTTTTTTGGCACGCTCCCGACTAATGTTTCCGGTCGCCTCGTAGCCTGGGGGCGCTTCAAGTTTCCATACAGGATCACCCTCGGCCCGCTGCTCGATTGGCACTCGGGCTTGCCTTATTCCGTCTTCAACGATCTCCAGACTTACGTGGGGGCTCCCAACAGCCGCCGATTCCCCAGCTTCGCTTCTCTCGATCTGCAAACCTCCAAGGATTTCCAGATTTCTTTTATTCCCTGGGTACGCAAGCACACCCTGCGCGGGACCGTCCGCGTTTTCAATCTCACGAACCACGGCAACTTCCGCGACGTCTACAATACCGTTACGTCACCCTACTTCGGCGACTACGCCGGCTTCGAGCATCGCTTTGTCGACCTGTCGCTGGATATCGTGTACTAAGACACGATAAAGTAAGTCCCAGATCGTTACGGGGATTTTCTCTCCACTGTTCCAAAGACTCTGCCTTATGGTCCCGTTCAATTGTTGGCAGGGGACAAGCGTCCCTCACTGTGCTCGCAAATAGAGTCATCGGCTTCTGCACCTAGTGGCAGCCGCTAAATGCCAGCGTCTTCACGGTTAAGGTCGCGCCTCCTATGGCAAGCAGCGCGCCACCGCCCGAATCAAACGAGGTATCGAGATCACTCGGCGAGCAATCGGCGGTATTGGAGCCGTCCGCCAAAAAAGCCTGAGCGTCCACGGTGTAGGGCACGTTTCCGGCCTGCGGCGCCGAGTAAGTGGTGCCGGAGGAGCTGTAGGTGCCGACGCTCGGGTTGCTGGCGGGAACGTACAGAGTGTAGTTGGCACAGTCAGTGCCTGAGGCGCACGGCGGGCCGGAAGCGGTCTCGATACTCGAGACAGACCCGGAAAAGGCTGGCACGGTGAATTCCACGAGCGCGCCTCCAACAGGTGCGGCCTGCTGGAGCGTCGAAACGCTCACGTCCACGCCAGCGGCCTGAGCGCCGCCGCTGGTAATGGTTCCGGCAAGCTCCGCTGGTGAACTGCTCATGCCGCTCTGGGTCTCGGCCACCAGCGGAATCGTGAGCGAAGCTCCAGTGGGCGTCTTGAACGTCACCGTGGCATTGTATGTGGCGGCGGAACCGATCGGCGGCAGCCGGACGGGAGTGGGGGTGGAGGCCGCCACCACCACGTCATAGTTGCCGGGCGAAAGCGGACAGAAGATAAAGGTGCCGTCGGCCGCCGTCAGCTCCGATTCCACCACCCGGTCGATGCCGTTCAAGTCCGGTTGCTCCACCATCACCATGGCGTTGGCCACGGGAGCCTTGGTGCTGGCGTTGATCACCGTGCCGCTGATCGAGTTCGTGTTCAGTGAGACTTCGCCCGCGTGCAGCACCGGCTTCAGCCGGAACTTGCCGTTGCCCTCCTGAACGATCGACTCGCAGGTGCTGAAGTCGATGTTGAGGTCCGCGGACTGGCCCGCCATGAGGTTCAGCCCGCCGCCCATCATCTGTCCTGCCGGAATCTTGATGCCCGTCTGGGCTTCACTGCTCAACTGAAGCTCCACCATCGCGCCGTCGGCCAAGGCGACACAGTTGAATCCCATTGGACCACAATTATTGGGCGCAGGAACCGCGCCGGAAGCATCGTTGGCGAGCAGGTAGACCCGGATCTGCTGATAATCCCCGGGCGGGAGTCCGGTGGTGGAGCCGAGCTGGGTGAGCACGCAAGTGGTGGAGACAAGGCTCAGCAGGTCGATCTGTTTGGGGCCGCTCGTGAGGTCGAGAACCGTCTGCCAGCCGCTGTCGCTCGGACCGGCATCGCTCGATATGTTTGCCGTCACCTTGGTGATGGTCACCCAAACGTGTGTAAACGACCCGTTGGGCGCCGCGCACGTGGCGGGGTCACTGAGCGAAATCGTCACCGCTCCGGTGGTGGACGGGGTGGACGGGGACTGATTCAAGTTGGAAGGGGACGCGGTAGACGAGTTACTTCCACCACAACTCACGAACATCGGCAGGGCGATCGCGAAGACGAGGGTGAGGCCGAGAAAGGTGGTACGCTTCATGGACTGCCTCCTGAGGAACTCTGCTCGAAATGTCTGTCGGAACTTGGGGCGGTACGGCCTCACGCGCGTCTTCTTCCTGCGCACTCTGACGTGCGTCAACACACCCTCCGCCAGTCCAGTAGCAACGTAGCACTCCAAATGCCACTGACTCGTCACTGAAATAACTTCGGATCAAGTAGTTAGAGAGGCCCCCTTCGTCGCGCTATTGGATTTCGCGGAAAACCTACTTGACAGCACCGTATTTATTTCGGCCACTCGCTTCAAGTGGACGACGAGTTCAATGGGCAACGATTCGTAAACTAGCGCCGAGTGACGAGTGAAAAGTTAAAACTGAACGAGACACTAAGAAGAATGTGTATTAAAAGATGAGGATAAGCAACTGATAAAGAGCAAGCCAAGGTAAACGAATTCTAATCTAGACTAAAAGCCGTTCTGGTCGAGATAAGGTCGCGACGATGATGCGAAAGATTTGGCGAGCGATAACCGAGGCAGGCTTCATCATGTTCCTGTTCTACTCTAATCTTCTGATGGGTGAATTCGAACGCTCGGGCATGGGGCAGAGCAAGGGCGTGGCTTGGGCCCTCAGGGATATTTTTACAGCCGCCAATTTGGGGATCGCTCTTGTAGCTTCCCTCATCGGCTACGTCCTCATTGAATTTGTCCGTAAAAGACTTTAACACTGCCTGTCAAGCACTACAGATTGTAACTGGCTGTGGGTTTGCGAAATACAAGTCCGGAAAAGAGAGGCTCCATCTCCATCGCGCTCGATCGCGAGAACCAGTTTTCACGCTTCGACTATGCGAGGTAGGCGCGTATAAGGTAGGAAATCCCTATTAACAGGAGGAGGATGTTCGCCGTCAGCAGGAGATATCGTCTGAAGGCCTCGCGCAGTCCGGCAACCCAGGCCATGAAGCACGTTGAGCCTACCGCTCCACCGTAATATCCTAGCAATCCTCCCACAAAGAAAGGCACCACGTGCCCGTAACCGTTCGTCCGGCCCTCCGCCAGGATGGGCCCGGCAATGGTCAACCAATAGATCCAGGTGCCCGGCGCTGTCACCTCCGCCAGCGTGGCAACGGAAACCGACGCGAGCGTGTACCCCGAGGGATTTGGTAGCTTCTCCTGCCTTCGGCGGCGCAGTTCCCATAGTCCGCGGATGGCAAATCCCGTCACCAGCAGGCCGCCCGCGCAGGCAATATAGCGGACCACCTCGAGAGGGATAAGCCGGAAGAATAGCAACGTCATGAATAGGAAGGCGTTGTCAACCACCAGGGGCGGCACGGTGAGCACGAAGATGGCGCGGCCCCACCGTCCCAGCGCAGCCTCCGCAAGGGCAATCATCTGCAGAGGGTTGGGAAGAAGTCCTCCTACCAGTCCCATACCGGCGCCAAGGATAAGGAGGTCCATAAGAGCGAATCGGCGATGTTAAGCGGTCAGGCTGAGAATGTAAAGTGTCCCGAACGCGGCTCTCTCCGGAGTCACGGGTTGCGGATGAGGGTGCCCGACCCGAACGCATTCGCGGTCGAGGGCGCGCAACGTTGCGCTTGCTGGCTGGCAGCACTCTCGCTGCCACCGAACCAGGGCTTGATTGATTCTGCTAAACTGGCCGTCGAGGCGAGGCGCGCAACAAAGCTATGCCGGAGTTGATGCGGGATAAAGTCGTAGTGATCACCGGTGCTACTTCCGGGATCGGGCAGGTGGCAGCCGAGACTCTGGCCGGACAGGGCGCTCGGATCGTTCTAGTGGCTCGCGATAAGATGCGTGCCGAGATCAGCTTAGCGCGATTGCGGGAACGCGCTCCGGCATTGAATCACACGGTCCATTACGCCGATCTGTCGCGTCTTGGCGAGATGAAGCGCGTCGCAACCGAAATCGCGGCTGCGGAACCACGGATTGACATCCTCGTCAACAATGCCGGCGCGCTTTTCGGACATCGCCAGGTTACTGCAGACGGCCTCGAGAAGACTTTTGCCGTCAATCATATGGCCTACTATGTCCTAACCTACGGCCTCCGGGAGCGACTACTGGCCTCGGTGCCGGCCCGGATCGTGAATACGTCGTCAAACGCCCACAAGCGGTCGCCCCTCGCTTTTGACGACCTTCAATCGGCCCGGCACTATGGCGCTTTCATGGTCTACAGCCGCTCAAAGCTCTGCAATATTCTTTTTACGCGTGAGCTGGCGCGACGCCTGGAGGGCACCGGGGTGACGGCCAATTGCCTTCATCCCGGCTTCGTCGATACCCGCTTTGGAGAGCGCAGCGGCGGTTTATTTTCGCGCCTCATTGGCGTGGCAAAGTTTGGAGCGCTCTCTCCGGCGAAAGGAGCAGAGACCCTGATTTACCTCGCTTCCTCGTCCGAGGTTGCGGGCGTGAACGGCAAATACTTCTACAAGTGCCGCCCGGCGACGCCGACGGCCGATGCCCAGGATGACGCGGCCGCCAGGAAGCTCTGGCTGGAGAGTGCGCGCCTGGCGGGAATCCCTGACGACTGGCCGTAGCCGTTTTGGATTTTGCGACTTTTTGGATTGAAGGAACAACAGCCGAGATCAGCAGTTTCGAAAGTTCGAAATCCGAAGCGCGGCACTCCTCTCTCCGTTGCCGAAACCATGGTCGTCCTCGATCTTGGCTGTGGAAAGAAGAAGCAGGAACCAGGCGCGATCGGCGTCGACCGCGAGCGGGGCTCTGCCGCCGACGCGCTAACCGACCTCGGCCGGTTTCCCTGGCCCTTCCGCGACAACTGCGCCGATCGAATCCACCTGTCCCATTTCATCGAGCACCAGCAGGACATTCTGCGGACGATGACCGAAGTGCATCGAATCGGCAAGGCCGGCGCCGAAGTGCTCATCGTCACGCCGCACTTCACGTCGCCCGATTCCTACACCGATCCCACCCACTTGTTTCACCTAGGATTCCACAGCTTTGATTACTTCGAGCGGCAGAGCTTCGAGGACTTCACCTATAACGCCGGCGGCTTCCGGATTCTGGAGCGGCGTCTGGGCTTCGGCGGCAATCTGATCCTGGACAACCTCGGCCAGCTGTGCGCCGCCCTCTCCATCGACTTCTACGAGAAGCACCTGGCCTGGATCCTGCCCGCCAGGAACCTGTTCTGCCGGTTGGCGGTGGTGAAGTGATGAAGACCTGTTTCCCCTTTCTCTAGTCGTCTCTCATTTCACCTGCGTTGACTCTTGTTTCTCATCGCCCGTCTGTTCTGCCTCAATCACTTGAGTGCGCGGCCACCGGGTGAAGTCGCTTACCTTTTCGACCGCACTGCGTCACAATAGACTGAGAGCGATAGAGAAAGATTGACTTCGGATGGATGGCGCCTGTTTGGAGTTAGCCGGCAAACTTCCCGCCGACGGCTCGCCGGTGGCGGGAGCGGAGGAGACCGCTCTCATCAGGCAGGCCCAGGCTGGGGATCGCCCGGCCTTTGACGCTTTAGTGCGTCAATACGATCAGGCGGTGCTGCGAATGGTCCTGCGAGTGGCCGGCAGCCCAGACGAAGCCTCGGACCTGTTTCAAGAGGTCTTTCTCAAGGTCTACCGGTCGCTCGGCCACTTCCGTTTTGAGTCGCGGTTTTCCACCTGGCTCTACCGGGTTGTGACCAATGTGTGCCTCGACCAGTTGCGGCGCAAAAAGACCCGGCGCGAGGTCCAGCCTCCGTCGACTGATGATGGTCAGCCGGAATATTTTCACACGCTTGCCGATGATCGCGCCGCGCTCGATCCGCACCGCAGCTTGCGCTCCAAGGAGATCGCAGTGCGCCTGGCGGGAGCGCTTGGAAAACTGACGCCGCGCGAGCGCATGGTCTTCGAGCTCAGGCATTACGAAGGGTTGAAGCTGAGATTGATCGGCCAGATGTGCGGCACCAGCGAGGAAACCGCCAAGAACTGCCTTTTTCGGGCTACGCAAAAGCTGCGGACCGAATTGCGGGACCTCGTCTGAGTGCCCCCCGGAGTGATGGATGGATCGCGGAACGGTCCTGCGGAAGCAGCCGCGAGCGCAGTTTGGGGTTGGGGAGAGATAAAGCATGAGCTGTCAGGAGGTCGATCAGAGTCTCGCGCTTTACATCTACGACGAGTTGCGCGGCGATGAGCGCACCGCGGTGGAGACGCATCTGGCTTCGTGCGAGAGCTGCAGGAAGGCAATGGAGCAGTCTCGCGACTTGATGGACCTGCTTCGCGGGCAGCCGGTGGCCGAGCCGGCGCCCGACCTGCTGGTTCATTGCCGGCAGCGGCTCGAGGAGTCCCTGGACCGTGAGCAGATGGGCTGGCGGGCTCTCGTTCGAACCTGGTTGCCGCTGGCAGCCGCGCATCCCGCTCGCGCCGCAACCGCGCTGACGCTGGTGGCGTTTGGATTCAGCCTGGGTTGGATTGTAAGGCCCCGGATGGCAAGCGTACTCCCCCGGTCCGAGGGAACGCCCCCGGCCGCGACATCCCAGATGACTGGCGGTGATCTCGGCGGTGCCCGCATCAACAGCATCAGCCAGGTGGCGCCCGATCCGGAGACGGGCAAAATGCAGATTACCCTCAATGCCGAAAAGCGGGTGACGATGGAGGGATCGCTCGACAACCCACATATTCGCGACCTGATGGTCTATGCGCTCAAGAGCTATGACAATCCCGGCATCCGCCTGGATACGCTGAGTGCGCTCGGCAAGGATAGTAGCGATCCGACGGTGCGCGACGCCCTGCTCTACGCGCTGGAGCACGACAAGAACGCCGGAGTCCGTCTGGAGGCTTTGCGAACGGTGGGCAAGGCCAACTGGAATAATAACGTGGCGCATGCATTTCTCGGCGCCGCGGAGCGCGATGACAACCTCGGAGTGCGGGAAGCGGCGATCGACAGCCTGGTGAGCCACGTTTCGACCGAGGGCGATGAGGATCTGGTTCCCGCGCTGCAGCATCTGGCCGCCCAGGACTCGGATCGATACGTAAGGATCAAATCGATCGAGGCTTTGCGGCAGATGGGGCAGCCGCCGTTCTAGGAGAAGCTCGGTGAGGAAGACGTTCTTACTTATTGCGCTGCTCGCGAGCCTGCCGCTCGCCGCCGCTGAAGGACCTGCGGTGCACCGCGGAATTCCCAGGCGCCAGGGGCGCTTATGGCTGGAGCAGGATCAGTGCTTCGTGCCCGTCAAACCGGGCGGCCGTCTGGTGGTCCGGGCTGACATGGGTTCGCTCACCGTCCTGCCCACTTCGAACGACGAAGGATTGCACTGCCAGGTAAGGTTCACTTCCTACGCCAATTCTGAGCCCGAGGCTCGCGCGAGCCTCTTGCGCTCCGAGCTTTCAGCGCGGCGCCTGGGAAGCGATGGGGCTTTTATCGAATTCAGACATCCAACCGACCGGCCGATGAGCCGCCTGGATGTCTCGTTCTGCATTCTGGTGCCCGCACGCTTCAATCTCGATCTCGAGACCGAGAGCGGCACCATTCAGGTGGACAACCTGGACGGGGATTTGCGCGCCGCCACGGCGGGCGGCGACATCCACACCGCGGACATCACGGGCACGGCGCGAGTGCAGACCGCCGCCGGCGACATTGATCTTGGCAACATCAATCAGCGCCTGGAAGCTCACACCGCGGGCGGCAGCATTCGAGTGGGCGACGTGAAGGGCGACGCCTTCCTCGAAACCAGCGGCGGCGAGATCGTGTCCGGCATGGTGGGCGGCAGCGTGCGCGCCCAGACGGCCGCGGGCGACATTCTACTGCGCGGCGTCGGGGGTCCGGCGATTGTGCAGACGGCCGGCGGCCAGATCCAGCTTGGAGAATGCGGCGGCGCAGTACGCGCCCAGACGGCCGCCGGCAGCATCCACGTGGACGGCGCGCGCGGGCGTGTGGATGCCGAAACGGCGGGCGGCAGCCTGGATCTTTTGCGGCTGATGAGCGGAGTGCGTGCCGGAACGGCGGCGGGACATATCCTGGCCCAGATCGGCGCCAGCCGTGAGACCTTCAGCTCCTCGAGCCTGGACTCGTCCGTGGGGGATCTGATGGTGTATCTGCCATCGGATCTGCCGCTGACGGTGCGAGCGATCATCGACGTTGGCGGCGGTCACAAGATCGCGTCGGATTTCCCCCTGGCCCAGCGCGGCGAACCGGGCGATTGGGGAGTTGGTCCCGTTCAGGCATCGGCCGCGCTCGTAGGCGGCGGCGCGCCTCTCAATCTGCACGCCGCTCTCGGCAACATCGAAATCCGTAAACTGGATCCCGGCTCCCAGGCGCGCCTCAAAGCTTACCAGCAATCATTCTGGAGCAACTGGCAGGAACAGACCCGGGAGCAACGGCGACAGCTCGATCAATTGCAGAAGACCATGCAGCAACTGCAACAGCTCCTGCAACAGGACTTCAAAGCGATGTCGGAGGCCAACCAGCCGTGAGCCAAAAGGCGCGTGGCGGTGAGCATCGTTTCGAAAGGAGAACGAAGATGACAAGAAACCACAAAATGCCGGCCGCTGGCGTGGTGATTGCCGCCGGCGTGCTGCTGGGCTCGACCGCTCTCGGCGCGCAGCAGGCTCCCGAACCTGGAGGCCACGAAATGCGCAGCCTGATGATTCACGATTCGAGCCAGACCTGGCTCGGCGTCGAATTGAATGACGTGACCTCCGATCAGGTACGCGACCTTAAACTGGGCGGCGAATACGGGGCCTATGTGAAAGATGTGGAAAAGGACAGCCCCGCCGCCAAGGCCGGGCTCCAGGCGGGAGACGTGATCCTGCAGTTTGGCGGCGACAAGGTGCGCAGCGTGGCCGAATTGCGCCGTCTGGTGAGCGAGACTCCGGCGGGACGAAACATTGAGATCCAGGTGCGCCGCAACGGTGAGGACAAGAGCTTGAATGCCACCGTCGAGGCCCGTAACGAGGGCGCCGGACCTCTGCTCGGCAAGCTGCGGGACGAAGTTTGGCCTCGCATCAACGTCCCCGTCTACGACTTTTCCTTTGATTTTGGCGGACCGCGCCTGGGCGTCGCGGTGGATCCCCTGACAGAGCAGCTCGGCGAGTATTTCGGCGTCAAGGACGGAAAAGGCGTGCTGGTGCGCGAGGTCAATTCCGGCAGCGCCGCCGCAAAGGCGGGACTCAAGGCCGGCGATTGCATCACCAAGATCGATTCCGCGCCCGTCGAATCTGCGAACGAGCTGCATCGGGCTCTGCTTCGCAAGCAGGGCGAGAGCCGCGAAGGCCGCGACGTCACGCTGACCATCGTGCGGGATCGCAAGGAGCAAACCTTAAAGGTACATCTCGAACCTGCGCGACAACCGGGACGCGAAGCATCGGATTCCGGGCTCGCGGATCTCATCAGTGCCGAGACGCTGGCAGCGCAGGCCCGCGAACTTCAGCCTTATGCTGAAGGCTGGCAGCGGGAGGGCGAAGAGCTGCGCAAGCAGCTCGAATCCGAGCGCGGCAACCTTGACGAATACGCGGCCTCAGCGCGGGCTCAGGCTGAAGAAGCTCAGAAGCAGGCTCGCGAGCTGCAGAAAGAGTGGCTCGATCAAAAGGGTCAATGGCAGCAGCAACTGAAGCAGCTTGAGCCACAGATGAAGGAGTTCCAAAAACAGATGAAGGATTTCAATTACTCCTTCGGCTCGGACGTTATCTGAAGTTTCCTCCCTAGACCACCCCCTTGGTCCTCTGCCAGTACACGGCGAGAAGTGGCTGTGCTACCGGTAACGGGCTGCAACAGGCTTCCCGCGATTCGCGTGGCGCCTGTTTGCAGCCCGTTTCTTTTTTGAAATGCTCCGCCTCTTCCCTTCCTGCATGCTACAAGCGCCCGATTGGCTATCGTTACACCGAGCGGCCGCAAGGTATTCGCTTGATTAGCGCGCGGAGGGCAACGCACTGACCGGTCCGATCCGGTGTCTCTGGCTCTGGAATCGCTACGCTGATTACCTCTCATTTCATTCCGAAATTTCGCACTGAAACTGAACCTGTCTTCCAAACGGGTCTGCTGCGCGCCGGCCCCTTTCCTGCACCGGCCGATCACGAAGAGAGTATAATCTTGCAAGCCCATGCTGAAGCGATTCAGTTTTCGCGATCTTGACTGGTTGCTGCTGGCGGTTGCCGCGGCGCTGGCCGCTGTTGGGGTCGTGGAAATCTACAGCACGACCCTGCACTCCACCCTGGCCGGCCAGTACCGCAAACAGTTGGATTGGGTGATTCTGGGAGTGGTCCTGGCGCTCGTTGTGAGCCAGTTGGACTATCACCAGGTGGTGGAGCACGCCCCTGCGCTCTATCTGACCGCGTTGGCCGCTCTCGGAGCTGTTCTGGTGCTGAGCCATGCCGTAGCCAGGACGCACCGCTGGCTTACCGTGGGCGGCCAAACTCTACAAGTGTCTGAGCTCGAGAAATTGATTATAATCATAGCGGCTGCGTTCCATCTGGGCCGCCGGGCAGCGAAGCCCGTCGGGTGGAAGGACTTAGGAATTCTGGCGCTGCTGGGCGGAGTGCCGGCGGTGTTAGTGGCGCTCGAACCCGATCTGGGAACGGCGCTCACCTACCTGGCGATTATCGCAGCAGGTGTCCTGCTCAGTGGAATTCGGCGTCGGCAAGTGGTGGTACTGGCGCTGCTAGCGGCCTTGTCGCTTCCGGTGGCTTGGCGCCTGATGCTGCCTTACCAACGGGACCGGCTGATGAGTTTCGTTCACCCCAGCCACGACTCGCAGGGATCAAGCTACCAGGCGACTCAGTCCAAGATTGCCGTAGGCTCGGGCGGGCTCTGGGGCAAAGGGCTCGGTCACGGAACGCAGAGCCAGCTCGGCTTCGTTCCGGTTTCGCACGCAGATTTCATTTTCGCCGCCTTTGCCGAGGAGCGTGGTTTCGCCGGGGCGCTGGTAGTGCTTTCGCTGTACTTGATTCTGCTGCTTCGCCTGCTCGACGGCGCCCAGTGGGCCCCCGACCGGATCGGCGCGTTTCTGACGGCGGGTCTGGCGTCGCTGCTTTTTTTTCAAGTGGCCGTTAACGTCGGCATGATGATCGGCTGGCTACCGGTGACAGGGATTCCGCTGCCATTGATGAGCCAGGGAGGATCGTCGGTTTTTGCAACTTTTGGCGGTTTAGGGTTGGCGATGAGCGTTAAGAGACGCCGTTTCGTCAATTAGTTGATTCGGGTTTTGGTTGCTGTAGCGGCGGCCGAGGGGACCGCCGTTTCCGGCGTTCTCATCGAGCGCCGCTGTTGTAGGCTGCTTTCAAGAAAGACGGACACGGTCAGTCCGGAGGGCTCAAATACGGGCCGTCGAAGTGACCCAAGATCATTGGCGGGCTGCTGCCCGTGACGTCAGGGCCGGGCAGCGAGAGGCCTCAGGGAGGCCGGATCATGGTCCCCCCGCACAGCGCTGGAAGACGAGGGGAGCGCGCCGGGCTTAGGCGGCGCGGCTGTCCAGCGAAGCTAAAGGGGTGTTGACCGGGTCGACTTCCTGCCACAAGGAGTTTACCCATGTCAAAGGAGTTGTTCATCTCCTCGTCCCCACACGAGACGAAAATCGCCGTGATGGAGGACGATAATCTTGTCGAGGTTTTCTACCAGAGGGATACGGACGTCGGCCTGGTGGGCGGCATTTACAAAGGCCGCGTGAGCCGGGTTTTGCCGGGGATGCAATCGGCTTTCGTGGACATCGGGCTCGACCGCGATGCCTTCCTTTACGTTTCTGACTTTTTCGAAGACTCCGATGAGTATGACCGCGTAGCCACCGAAGCTGAGACGCGGGTCGGCAAGTATATTGCGCCCGAGCCTGCTCCGTCCGCTGCTCGGGAATCAGATCCACCCCAGGCAGCGGCCAATCCCGAACCAAGTTTGGCGCCGATCGCGGAG
Source organism: Terriglobia bacterium (assembly GCA_035946735.1). Taxonomy (GTDB): domain Bacteria; phylum Acidobacteriota; class Terriglobia; order UBA7540; family UBA7540; genus Gp13-AA77. The sequence goes on along the minus strand of DASYYZ010000183.1, from coordinate 35,232 downwards.
GCGAGTCCAGCCCCGGCGGCCGAGTCGCCGGCGCCCCCCCCTTCCACCGCGCCATCGGGCAGTGAGCGCGCGGCCGGGCCGGCGCGAACAGGGCAGTCCTCAGGCGGTCCGCCCCGATGGGAAGAGTCGCGCGGACGCAGCCGGCGCCGGCGCCGTGGTCGCGGATTCGGCGGAAAGTACGAGCCTCGGGAGCATCGTGGATCCGAGAATCGACCAACGGAGTCATCATCGCCGTCATCGCCCGGAAGCGGCATCGAGCTTTTGCCGGGAGAGACGCTGGCCAAGTTCGCTCATCTTCATCAAGAAACGCCCTCGCCTGCGGAGGACGAGCCCGGTGGGGGCGTCGCGCCGGCCGTTGATCTCGCCGGGGCGAGCGCTGCCGGTGAGGAGACAAATAAGCTAACCGGGGCTATTGAGCCAGTCGAACAACACCTGCCCGACGACTCTGCCGCCCCGCCTTCGGGAGCTTTCGTGGCGCATCCATCGGCGGTGATGCAAGAGGAGCAGACGCCGGAGAGCGCCATCCCATCTCCCTTGGACCACGAGTCCGGTTCGGAGCCGTTCACCGCCCCGGGTGCGGCGGCTTCTTCAATTGAAGCGCCGGCGGAGGGCTCCAAATATCGTATCGAGAAAGAACTGCTCGCCGGGAATCTGAGGCTGGCCTCCGTTCCGGAACCCGATGCGCCAAGTCACGCCCTGTCTCAAATGGGCAAGCCAGCAACAGACGGGGAGAAAGCCGGCAGGGCAATGCCGGGGGGCGAGGCGCCTGCGCTCACTTCGAGCGCATCGGCTGAAGCTGAGAATGTGGGCGGCTTCGGCGAGAGCAGCGAGATCGAGGCCGCTTTAGCCGGCGAAATGGAGAACGATGTGGAAGTGGAAGCGGAGGAAGAGATCGAGCTTGAGATAGAAGATAAGACCACGGAAACGGGAGAAGAGCTTGCAGAGGACGAAGAGGGCACCGGAGGCCCGGGGGAGCCTGTTCGTGCGGCTGAAGGATCCGCGGAGGAAACAGCGCCGGACAGTCCCGGCGGAACTCCCAGCGACAGTGGCGACCGGTCTTATGCGTTGCGCGATTCGAATCAACGGCCGCGGTTCGCTCCCCGTCGGGGACGCCGAGGCCGAGGCCGCTTCGGGCGCCGGGGCGAGCGTCCGGAAGGCCCGGCCCAGCAGCGGCCGGATCGCCCTCGTGGCGGCAACGAGCAGGCCGTCCAAATCAACGAAGTGCTAAAGGAAGGCCAGGAGATCCTGGTGCAGATCGCGAAGGAACCCCTCGGGACCAAGGGGGCGCGCATCACCTCGCACATCGCCTTGCCGGGCCGGTACCTCGTCTATATGCCGACGATCCAACACATCGGGGTGTCGCGCAAGATCGCCTCAGAAGAGGAACGGCTGCGCCTCCGGAATCTTATCCTGGAGCATCGCGGCTCGCTGACAAGCGGCGTCATCGTGCGGACGGCGGCAGCCGGAAGGTCCGACGACGAACTGAAGGCGGATGTAGATTTTCTGGCCCGGCTTTGGAACGAAATCCGGAACCGCGCGGAGCGCTCCAAAGCGCCGGCGCTGATCCACCGCGACTTGACGCTGGTGGAGCGAATCCTGCGTGACATTCTCTCGCCGGATTTCAAGACTGTGCGCGTGGATAACGAACTCGAATACCAGGGCGTGCTGGATTTCGTCGACCGCTTCCAGCCGTCGCTGGTAGGTCACGTCAAGCTTTACAGCAAGGATACGCCCATCTTCGAGGAGTTCGGTATTCAGGCGGAGATCGATAAGGCTCTCAAACCCAAGGTGTGGCTCAAGTCGGGCGGCTACATTGTGATCAACCAGACCGAAGCGCTTGTGGCCATTGACGTGAACACCGGCAAGTACGTGGGCCGCACCAACCGCCTCGAGGACACAATTGTCAAGACCAATATCGATGCGGTCAAAGAGATTGTGCGCCAGATCCGATTACGCGACCTGGGCGGGATCATTGTGATCGATTTCATCGATATGGATGACCGCCGGAATCGCATGAAGGTGGTGCAGGCTCTGGAGGAGGCCCTGCGCAGCGATCGCGCCCCCACCAAGATCCTCTCCTTCAACGAGTTCGGATTGGTCGCGCTCACCCGCAAACGCGTCAAGCAGTCGCTCGAGCGAACACTGTCCGAGCCCTGCGCCTATTGCGGCGGCTCTGGCTGGATTAAGTCCGTCACCACGGTCTGCTATGAGATTCTGGAAGAAGCCAAGAAAATGGCTCAGGAGATCGATGGCAAGGTGCTGACGCTGCGAGTGAATCCTGAGGTGGCGCGAGCCCTGAAGTCACGCGAAGGCAGCCTGACTGCGGAACTGGAGTCGCTTACCGGCAAGGACGTGGTGATCAAGAGCGATCCCAACGTCCATCAGGAGCGGTTCGAGATTTTCTAGGCTTTGGAGGGCGGCAGCCCGCTGCCGCTTTCTTCGGGAGCAGCTTGCTGTCGCCTTGATTCGGAGTCGGGCCGCGGGCAAGCTCGCGTGATCAAAGCAGCCGCCGCAGGCTACCTCACTCCAAAGGGCATGGCGTTTGTCTTACTTTTTCTTCTTTTTCTCCGACAGACCTTTCACCACCAGCGTGCCCTTCATGGTTCGATGCACCATCCCCGGACTATTGAAGGTGAACGTGCCCGCCTTGGTGGCTGTGAAGTCGATCGTCGCGGGCACTCCCTGCTGGATTTTTTCCTTGATGTCGTAAGCCTTCAATCTGAATTCATAATCGCGATCGCCGGCAGTGATCACAAAGCGGACCTTCTCTCCCTGGTTCACGATGATGTTGAAGGGACTGAAACTGTAGTTTTGCGCAGTGATTTGAAATGTTCGAACCTGGCCCGGCGTCTTCGTCTCCGTAAGTTGAGCCTGCAGAACCGATCCAAGAATAAGCATGCAAACAACAACGGCCAATCCCACCTTCAAATGCCGCATTTTTTCTCCTGTTCTTAGCGAAGCGAGACTTGACCCGATCCAGATCCGCCGCACGCGCCCTCGGGAGGAAGATCCCGTCCTCGGGGTTTCGCATCCAGGGTTCTGGCAAGGCCGATTTGGTATTGTACGGTTTTCCGGCGCGCACCGCCAGCGCCGCACAGTCTTCACCGGGTTGATAGTCTCGAGGTCACGGCGCCGGCGCGGGGGCGGCCGAGGAAGATGCGGCCACGATCAGTTGCCCCTTCATGCGATGGTGACCCAGGCCGCACACCACCGAGCACTCAAAGGGAAAGGTACCGGCGCGGTCAGCCGTGAACTCGACCGTGGCGGGCACGCCTTTGTCAAGGCGCTGATCGATGTTGTAGGCCGCCAGCTTGAAACCATGATCGCGATCGGTTGCGGTAATCACAAGCTTGACATGGTCACCTTGCTTCACCTTGATAACGGCAGGATTGAATTCATACTTCTTGGCCGTCACTTCGATCGGGGTCGCGCCGGCGGCGCCGGGCGTTGCCTCCTGACCAAACAGCCCAGCGCCGGCCATGCTGAGAGCGATCGTGAAAACGAGAATGATCTTTCGAGATAGACTCATATTGCACCTCCTGGGCATTCTGCGTTGGGCGAGCTCCCGTTGCCGGTGACTGTGCCAGCGCGATCCTTCCAAAGCACAAGGCCCAGCCGGTAAGGAGCGATTCGGTGGACCTCAAAATCAGTGAAACCGGCTGCCTTCGCCATCACCTCCAATTCAGGGCGAGTATAAGCCTGCCGCACGCTGGCCATGCCGTCAAGGCGCGATACGCGTTCGCGCCAGAACCAGGGTGCAAATCGAACGAACAGGTAGGCCAGCCAGTGCCGCTCGAGGTCATTGATCAATACTGCTCCATTCGCCGTTGCTGCCAGGCTACGAAGCATCTCGAGCGCCTCCCCGCCGGAGAAATGGTGAAAGAGAAGATTGCAGGTGGCCAGATCGAAGCTCTCCTCAGCGAAGGGCAAACTGAGAGCGTCGGCAACCACGGGATGGAGGCCGGCGGCACCGGGACTTCCGGCAAGCAGGTGATCCAAGCGGCGATCCAGGATGACGAACTCTGCCGTGATGCCTTGGCGGCGCAAATCGCGACGCAGCAGAGCCGCAAGACGCCCGTCCCCGGCGCCCACCTCAAGCACGCGCAAGTTGCGCTTGGGGGCGCGGTCGAGGAATCGTCCCAGCAAACGCCGGCTGCAGGCCACTCCGCCCAAGTAGCGATTAATCCGCCACAAGTCATTCAGGTTGGCCTCGAGTTCTTCGCGAGAAGCGAGGCCTTGATCGAGTATTTCCAGGGAAGTTACACGTCGCATCGTTCATTTGATGATAGCCGAGAACACCAGTGTACGAGAGAGGATTCTCGCAAACGCGCGACCGAGGCCGGTCCCTACACGTGCCCATCTGTTTCGGATGCAAACGAAGCAACAGCCGACGTAAAACCATTGTCTCGGGCCTGTCATAATAGTGCTGCGAGACGAAGGCAGCCTGGATAGAACTTCGGATGGAAGGGCGAGGATTCAGCAGGGCCCGTAGGTGATCATCGTGAGAGCTTGCGTCATCGATTCCCCAGCGCCGATCACGACCAATCCGCTTCAACTCCGCGAGCTGCCGCGTCCGGAGCCCAAAGCGAATCAGGTCTTGATTCGCGTGCATGCCTGCGCGGTGTGTCGCACGGACTTGCACGTGATTGAAGGGGAGCTCGCGCCACGCAAGTATCCAGTGATTCCAGGTCACCAGGCGGTGGGAGTGGTGGAAGCGATAGGAAGCGGGGCGTCGCGAATCAAACCAGGAACACGCGCCGGCGTCGCCTGGCTGCACCGCACGGACGGAGTCTGCGAGTACTGCCGGGCCGGCCATGAGAATCTCTGCGATCGCGCCGACTTCACCGGCTACACGGTGGACGGCGGCTATGCCGATTACCTGCTGGCGGACGAGCGCTTCGTTTACGCGCTGCCGGACGCCTTCAGCGACGTGCAGGCCGCACCCCTCTTGTGCGCCGGCATCATCGGATTCAGGTCCTTGCGGCTCTCCGGCGCTAAACCTGGAGGCCGGCTCGGATTCTACGGATTCGGCGCCGCCGCCCACCTCGCCATCCAGGTGGCTCTCCACTGGGACATGGAAGTCTACGTATCCACTCGCGACGAGAGGCATCGCCGCCTCGCGCTCGAACTTGGTGCGAAGTGGGCAGGTGGCACGCTCGATCAACCGCCGGTGGCGCTCGACGCTGCCATCGTCTTCGCCCCGGCCGGTGAAATCGTTCCAGCGGCGTTGCATGCCCTGAGGAAAGGTGGGACCGTGGTTCTGGCGGGCATCTACATGAGCCCAACTCCGCCGATCGAGTACGCACTGCTCTATCATGAGCGCGTGCTGCGTAGTGTAGCCAACAATACCCGCGAGGACGGCGAACTGTTTCTTAAAGTGGCTGCTGAAATCCCCATCCGGACGCGCGCGGAGGTATTTCCGCTTGCCGAAGCCAATCGAGCACTAAACGCGTTGAAAAACGACGCCATCAACGGCGCCGCCGTGCTGGACGTCAGTCTCGGGGCCCGTTGAAATGAGCGGGGGCTTGAGAGCGCGACTTGAGATCCCGATGGCGCCTCTCGCCCGCGCCAAGGCGGGCAGATCGCTTCCTCATGATTTCTGACGGCCGCCGTGAGCCGGGTGATCTTTTCAAGCCTTAACGAGGGCGGTACTTAACGTGCACCGGCGGGATGCCGAAGGGCATCATACAGAATGGGCCCGGAAGAAACCTCTGCCCGGTCGTTAATTCACCGCTCCCTGAGGCCCCACGCGATGAAGAAGGAGCACTTATTGCGCCGGCCGGTCGAAGGGCTCAAACACTCTGTGCTTGTCCCAATCGCGGCGGTGCTGCTGGGGACAAACTGTGCGGTGAAACGCACCACCAAAGTTGCGCCCGCGGCCGTTGCGCCTCCTCCCGTCGAGACATCAGCCGGTGCCTTGGCGGCAAAGCTCCAAAAAGAGCGCCAATCGATCCGGACCCTATTCGCCACCGTGGCCCTCGAGCCCACCACCGGATCTGTGTACTCCGGCGTGATCAAGGAATATCACGACGTCCGCGCTTTCATCCTGGTCCAGGCTCCGGACCACATTCGGATGGCCGGCCAGGCGCCTGTATTGCGAACGGCGATTTTCGACATGGCCTCTGACGGCAAGCAATTCGAGGTCTCAATCCCGCCCAGGCAAAAGTTCATTACTGGCAGCACTCAGGCGGCCGGCAGCACCAAGAACTCCCTCGAGAATCTGCGTCCGCAGCACATCCTGGACGCGCTCCTGGTTCCGGCGGTGGACTCCTCGACTGAGAAGTACTTTCTGAATCAAGAACGCCAGGACGCGCGCATCTACGATGTTCTGAACATCATCGCTTCCGAAGGCGAAGGTGTGGTTCTCAAGCGCAGGGTCTGGTTTGACGCCTCCACGCTCGATCTTTCGCGGGTCGAGTTTTACGATGCCAAGGGCGTCCCGATCGAGGATGTGAGATATTCCGCAGACCAGGACTACCAGGGCGTTCGCTTCCCTTCTCATATTGAGCTGGAGCGACCGATGGAAGATTACAGCCTTGGGATTACCATTGAGAAGGCGACCTTCAACCAACCGATCACGCCCGATAAATTCGAGCTTCAGAAGCCAGCCAATGCCGAAGAGATCAGAGTGGGCACGGGCGCCAGCGGGGAAGGTTCGGGAGAACGATAGTGGGGAATAAATTGATTCTGGCCAACGTGCTCCACCGGCCCATCCGAACGGTGGTCAGCGTCCTCGCCGTTGCAATCGAGGTCGTGATGGTACTGCTGGTGGTCGGCCTCACCAACGGGTTGCTGGATGACGCGGCCCGGCGCACCCAAGGCATTGGCGCCGACGTGATGGTGCAGCCTCGCGGCGCCTCTTTTTTTTTCGGATTGACCTCAGCCCCGATGCCAATCAAGATTGGTGACCGCTTGGCGCAGGTGCCGCACGTACTGGCCGTGACCCCCGTGCTGTTTCAGTCGAACTCCGCCGGACTCGGTGTGATCTACGGAATCGACGCGGAGAGCTGGAACCGCGTCAGCGGCGGCTTCGTCTATCTTTCGGGAGCGGGACTCAAGGGCCCTGACGACGTCTTGATCGATGACGTCTACGCCAGGTCAAATCACGTCCGGCTGGGCCAAACTTTGAGTCTGTTGAACCATGATTTTAAAGTCGTCGGCATTGTGGAGCACGGCAAGGGATCGCGCCTCTTTATTCCGCTCGCCACAGCTCAGGATCTTTCCAGTTCGCACGACAAAGCCTCGATCTTCTTCGTACGCTGCACTGAGCCGGCTTATACGGATGATGTGATCAGCGCCTTTCACAGTTTGCTTCCGGACTCTCAGATCTATTCCATCAAGCAGTACATGACGCTGATGAGTTCGAGCAACCTGCCGGCTCTCACCGGGTTTGTGACGGCCATGATCAGTATCGCGGTGGCCATCGGATTCCTGGTGATCTTTCTCTCCATGTACACTACCATCACAGAGCGTACGCGCGAGATTGGAATCCTTAAGTCGCTCGGGGCCTCGAAACGGTATATTCTGGAGATCATCCTGCGGGAGGCCGGGCTGCTCTGCGTAACGGGGATCCTGGCCGGTTTCGGGGGAACGGTACTCGCCAGAAAGGCCATCATCGAGTCGTTTCCCTCGCTCACCGTGGATCTGACGCTGGATTGGGGCCTTAAGGCTGCGGGTCTCGCCCTGCTGGGAGCCTTGATTGGCGCCTTCTATCCAGCCCTGCGCGCCGCCCGGCTCGATCCGGTGGATGCGCTCTCTTACGAATAGGAGCCGGATGATGGCCCGGGAACTCAGGTGCAACCAATCATCCTCGCTCAGGATCTGAGGAAGACTTACCGCATCGGCAAGGTGGACGTGCCCGCCTTGCGCGGCGTCAACCTGGTTGTCGAGGAGGGCGAGTTTCTGGCGGTGGTCGGGCCTTCGGGTTGCGGCAAGTCAACCCTGCTGCACATTTTGGGCGGCTTGACCGGGCCCACCAGCGGCCGGGTGCTGGTGGACGGCAACGATTTCAGCACCATGAATGACGCTGACCGCACCCGCTTTCGCCGGCACAAGATCGGGTTCGTGTTCCAACGCTTCAATCTCTTGCCGACGCTCACGGCCCGCGACAACATCGCATTGGCACAAGCCATCCAGGGCAATGGTTTCAATCCGCACCATTTCAACATGTTGACCACGATGCTGGGCGTCGGCGAGAAGCTGAATCATCGGCCCTTCGCGCTCTCGGGAGGCGAACAGCAGCGGGTAGCCATCGCCCGCGCCGTGATTTGCGAACCCAAGATTCTGCTGGCTGATGAACCCACCGGAAACCTGGATACGGAAAACTCGCAGTTGGTGCTCAACATGCTTCGTACTTTGAATCGATCCTTGCGCCAGACGATTTTGATGATCACCCATAATCCTGAAGCTGCGGCTGTGTGTGACCGTGTCGTCCGTATGCGAGATGGCCGCGTGGTTTCAGCCTGATTCCGTGTCGGACCCGCGAATTCAGTCGCGGTCCTTTAGACGTTTGTTGAAAAACCGTTGGGCACCTCGCGAAAGGGCACGGCTTGAGCCGTGCCTGACGAGGCCCGACGAATCGTTTTTCAACACCCTGTTTGGAAGCTATGGCCCGGATTGAGCCCATACGCGAAGCCCTGCCGCAGGTGATGAGCCGGGAGCGGCCGCTCTCGGGCGCCTGGGCGAAAATCAAGCTCGTCTTCGCTCGCGCCGTTTTCTGGACTTACGAGCGCGGAAGCTGGCAGTACGACATCATCTGCGCCGTGATCCTCGCCTTCATCTTCCTCACGCCGCGCGCCTGGTTTCATGACCGGCCTACGCTGGAGCTCTCCGATCTGAGACATCGCCAGGGTGTCATCGAGATCGGACGCACTAAAGCCGGCTCCGAATTCCTGGTCGATTCGCGTCTGGTGGAATCCATGGCGCCGCTGAAGGCCGAAGACGCGGTGCTCAGCATTCTCCAGGCGCGGCTCAATCACGCCGTCAGCATCAAGTCGGTCGAGCCGGTCCTCGACAAGAACAACATTATGCTGGGCTATCGCGTGGTGGTGTCCCCATGACGCGGCTGATCAGGGTAACCGCTCTTGGGTCCCTCGCGCTGCTCATCGGTTTTCCTGCGATCTCCGCTCCCAGGATTCGGAAAGCCAAGACGGGTCTCGCTGAGATTCTGGCGCGCATGAATGATGCCGCCAAGCACCTGAAGACGGTGTCGGCTGATCTCGATTACACCACGATGACGGCCCTCGTGAACGAGAGCGACACTGAGATTGGCAAATTCTATCTCCGCAATCCAAAGAACCCCGATATCCTCATCGACTTCAAGAGTCCTGATCCCAAGACCATTCTGTTCCGTCGCAATCGGGCTCAGATTTATTATCCGAAAACCAACCGCGTGGAAACGCATGATCTGCAGCAGCAGAGCGGTCTGGTGCAACAGTTCTTGCTGCTGGGTTTTGGTACGGACGCCAACAGCCTCAAAGCCTCGTACAACGTGAGCCTGACCGGTGAAGACGATCTCGATGGCGAAACCACCGCGCTTCTGGAGCTGGTTCCAAAGCAACCGCAAGTGGCGAGCCAGCTTACCAAGATCCAGATCTGGGTAAGCGAGGATTCGTGGCTTCCGGCGCAGCAGAAGTTCTTCCAGCCGGGCGGTGACTATCTCACCGCCCACTACAGAAACGTGAAGGTAAACCGCAATCTACCTTCTTCGACGTTCGAGATCAACGCTCGCTAGTGAGCTGGACGTGGAAGGAGAAGTCAGGCAGGACGACAATTTCGTTGGTGGTTCTTCAGGCATCGCGCTGAGCGAGGCGCATTCCAGATCCGATGATGAAGCTGCCCAATGACACCCATCGGGACGCCGAGAAAGTGCAAATCGAAATCCTGCGAGGGATGTCTGATCCGCAGAAATTTCGGCTGTTGAATGATCTAATCGTCACCGGTTGGGCTTTAAGCATGTCCTGTCTGCGCGACCGTTTTCCTGAGGCCGGCGCGGCAGAACTTCGCCGGCGGCTCGCCACATTGCTTCTGGGCCCGGAGCTTGCTGCCAAGGTTTACGGACCAGAACCCCAGCCACCGACGATCCGGTAACCTATGGAACCCTCTCAGGTTCTCCAAGTAGTCGTTTCGACTCTCCAGAAGTTGGGCATTCCTTACATGCTGGTGGGATCCTTCGCCAGTTCCTCTCAAGGTGTCACGCGCTTCACACAGGATGCGGACCTCATCATAAAGTTGAGCCGTAGTCAGATTGATCGCTTCATCGAAGCATTCTCACCGGACTTCTACGTCGATCGCGGAACGATGCAGCACGCCCTCACGAGCGAGACTTCCTTTAACGTGGTTCACTTCGAGTCTTCTTTTAAGATTGATTTTTTCGTGCTGCGCAGGAATCGTTACGGCGAAGAGGAGTTTTCGCGCCGGGCCCTAAGGCGAATCAACCTTCGGCCAGGCTTTGAGGTCTACGTCCAAACTCCAGAGGACACTCTTCTGTCGAAGCTCCGATGGTTTCGGCAAGGTGGCGAGGTTTCGGAGAATCAGTGGCGAGACGTAATCGGAATCCTGAAGGTACAAGCCGGGCGGCTTGAGATGGACTATCTACGGAAGTGGGCGGAAGAAATCGGCGTTTCCGATCTGTTGGCGAAAGCAAGCCGGGAGGCAGAAGGTGGCGGGGGGCCCGGATGAGTTGCCGCCACCGAGCCGACACTGCGGCCGTCCCGCACTTCAGGTACGCGAGGAAGGTGTGGGTGGCACGGTAGGCGCCGGCGCCTTGGGTGGCGCGGGCGGCGTCGACGCTTCGCCTTGCCCGAGATGAATGGTACCGTAAGCGGTAGATAGGTGAATGGCGGGTCCGCCCTTTCCGTAAGAGCCAGTAATGGACGGGGCCTCGCCCGAGCTGTTGATTTTCAAGTTGGGCCCGGAGAACTCGCTCTCCACTTCGCCATGCTGCGAAGTAGCGTCGATTTGAAAGCTGCTGCTCGAAGGAATATTGAGCTGAATCTCGCCTTTATTGGATTGCACCTCGATGGGACGCGTCGGAGCGCCCGCCGCCCGCAGCTCGATATCGCCGTCGGTGTTGCTGATGCGCACGCTGTGGCTGAAGCCGTCCACGTTAATGTCCTTGGCGCGCGTCGTGAGGTCGAAGGGACCGCGAATCCCGCTGGCCTCGATCGAGCCCGAATCCATGGCGAGCCGCCCGGTGAGCTGCTGCGTGGTCAGATCGGTGCGCGCCGACAGGTAGCGCAGCGTCTGGCCCACGTTCCTGAACTCCACGTCGCCCGAGAATTCGCCATTGACGGTGGCAGTTCCGGTAACGTCGGACATCTGAACGTCGCCGCCGCGGCCCTGCAGTTCAACGCTGCCCTTCACATTCGCCACCTGGGTATCGCCGCCGCTGGACTTGCGCAGCCGCACCAGGCCCTCCACTTGCGAAACTCGCGCGTCGCCGTGATCCACCGACAAATTCTGATCGCCCTTCAGGCCGTCCAGGCTCAAGTCGCCGTGCTCGACCGTCAAGTCAGTCGTGGTAGCGTGCGGAACGCTGAGGGTGACGTCAAGATGAACCGCGCGGCCGTGGTCAGACAGTGAATCCAGGTTGGATTGCAACGTGTACTGCGTGCCCTGGTGGACAATCTGAAACTTCAGTTGGTCCGCCAGCTTTTTCGCATCGTCGTTAGAGTTGGCGTGGACGACCTCTTTGATCTCCGCCTGCAGATTGGGCTCGTCACTCGCCCTGACCTGCACATCACCACGTTGATTCACGAAGACCAGGTGCGGCTGAGGACCGGAGGGCGCGCTCACCGTCTGAGTATAGGTGTAGGAGTTTGTGAAGAGGCTCTCGATATCGCCGTTGTCGTGAATGCCTGACTCCCACCAGGCCGGCCATTCGTGCAGGACGATCTTTGACACCAGCGTGCCCATGATCAGCACCAGGATCAGGAGGATCACTTCACTGGCCGAAAATAGCGGAGGAGGCGTAGTGTCGGGATGGGCGCGCGCCTGCAGATGGTCGATCAGTTTCGAAAAGCCCCAGAAGATGATCACGATGGGCCAGAATTTGGCCAGAATCTGCCAGGGATGAATCGCCGGATTGAAGTTCTGGTAGAGGAAGAGAACGCCGACCGTAATCAGGGTCAAGGCCCAAAAGATCGATCCCCGGCGATAAACATAAGCGCTCATATTGTCCTCTCCCACCCTCAAGTAACGCCTCGGAGTTCAACTACGCGGCGCAAGTGCCCGGTTCCTGCGGCGGCTCCAGGGAGCCCCCTCAAAGCCTCGGGCCCTCAGGAGGCCGCGGCGGCCTGCCGGACTCGATCAGCTTTAGCACTCCCACCACGATCAGCAGAACCGGCCAGGTCTTGCTGAATCCCCAATTGGGCAGGAACTGTTCGGCCAACAGCATCAGCCCCAGCGTAATCAGAAGCACGGGCCAGGTTAAGCCCCGATAGAACCGCGTCTGCTTGCTCTCGAATTTTCCCGGATTCGTCGTCAACGCGTCGTAATGTTGCGCCATGGTCTAGCCCCCCTGCCTTAGCCGTGAGAGCTCGCGATCGAGCTCAGCGATCCGGGCTCGATGTTCGATCTCAGCGCGGCCCAGAACCTCGCGCGTTTGCATCTCGCGGTCGTGGAGCCCGGCGAAGTTCACGAGCGCCATGATCAGGATGACAGCGGCAAAGAACGCGAGCGGAATAAATACTCCTGCATCCATCGGGCCTACTCCTCTGATCATTCGGTTTCAGAACGGCGTCTCAAGCTCCAGGGTCTAGACCTGGGTTGCCTGCCTCGCCCGAGTCTTCTCGATCTCGAGTTCCAGCTCCTTCATGCGGCGCTGGTGTTCCATCTCGCGAAGCTGCATCTCCTGGTGAACCTGCAACTCGCGGTCGCGCGCCTTGAACCAGAAGATCGTCACCACGACGGCCACGATCATCCCGGTCCCGAACACGATGCCCAGGATCGGAATCATAAGAGGATTCGATAGGACGTCCATACTTGGCCTCCATAAGGGCCGTTCACGGTCGGGCCCGCCGCCGCCGTCAGGACACTCGCTGGGCCTTGTTCTTCTCCACCTCGAGCTTGAGCCGCTCGATCTCCATTTCCTTCAGGCGGCGCTCGTGCTCCATTTCGCGCAACCTCAAATCCTGGTGCGCTTGAAGCTCGCGTTCACGCATTTTTCGAAAACTGATGGTGCCCACGATGATGATCACCATCACGAACGATCCCAGCGGCACCATAATCCCTGCGTCCCAATTCATGAAATCCTCCTCAGGTCTTGCCGATTCGTTTCCCTTGCCTCACAGCCCCTGCGGTCCTCGTGGCGGGGGAGGGCCGGGCGGATTCGAGGTCCCTCCCCCCGGGGGTGTTCCGCCGCGCCGGATGCGGTTTTGCAACAGAACCAGTCCGATCACGATCAAGATCACCGGCCAGAACCTGCCGATCGACTGGAAAACCGGGATGTCGAAATTGTCGAGCAGAAACAGCAGGCCCAGGCCGATGAGCAACGCCGCGCCCACCGGGGCGTTGATCTTGAACTCTCCCAGGCCCAGCCATTCCTCCGGCGGCTGGCCAAGTTGCCTGCGCCGCGCCGTCTGGTAGGAGTCGATCACCATGTAGAAGTAGAATGCAGCCGCTCCCAGGCCGAAGATGGTATCAAAGGGTCCACCCACACGATTGCTCAGCGCAATCAGCGAGCCGAAGATCAGCACCTGTACCATGGCCTTCACGATCTGGCCGTTGTAGATGGAACCTACTCCCGGAATAAACCCCAGAAAGAGCGCCAGGCCCGGATTCGGACCGACGCCGCTCAGAGTTGTGATCGACGGCAGGGTGGTGGACCTGAGCCGGTTCGCGAGGCACGACTCGCAGTAGATCATTCCGCTCACTTCACGCTTGCACTCGGGGCAGAGCGGGCGTCCGCAGTGGCCGCAGTAAGCGACCGATTCGGTTTGAGGATGATTGGCGCAGGTCATGGCGTTGTACTCCTTGCCGAACGTGACCAGCTCCCAAAATCAACGCGCTCAGTGAGCTGGGAAACACTATCGGCGCTCCAGATCGAGGCGAGCGTAGAGCTGTCCGGCGGCTCGGCCTGCTCCGTCGTGCCGCCGGCGGGAGGCTTGGCTTGCGGCGCGGCTTCACCCGGCTGGGCGCGAAGCTGACGCAGGCGCGACTCGATCTCGTAAACAACCTTGAGATCGTAGTAATACTTTTCCACGCGCCCCAGCAGCAGATGGCCATTGCGGTTGGCCTGATAGACCCAATTGCGCGGGTTCAGATCCTCGACCTTGACGTGCCTCAGATTCACTCCGGCCACATTGGCGATCATGGAGAGCGAAAACACCGCCATTGCGACTCCGTAGACCAGCCGCGCCTGAAAAACGGGCCTGAACCATGCCGCCACGCGCTCCGTGAGCGTGGGCTGGCGTTCTCCGATAGTGGCGCGCAGGATCTTGGAAACCAGCCAGGGCGGGGGCTCCATCGGCTCCGCTTCCCGGCAGAGTTCAAATACGCCCCGCACGCCGGCGATGAGCTCCCGGCAATCGGCGCAGTCGGCGAGGTGATGCTCCATCTCGGACCGGCGGGCGGCGTCCAACTGCCCTTCCAGGTACTCACTCGCGAGATTTTCGATCTCCAGGTGCGTCATGGCTTCCGGGCCTCATCGCCCTTCACTCCTTCCATACGCTTTAAGACTCTCGCCAGTTCCAATCTTCCGCGGTTGATCCGGGATTTTACGGTCCCCTGCGGAACGCCGAGCACCTGGGCGATCTCGTCGTAGTCCAAGTCCTGAAAGTCCCGCAGGATTACTGCCTCGCGCATATCGGGGGAAAGCCGGTCAAGCGCTGCTTGCAGAAGTTCGCGGCGCTCCTGTGACTCGAGGCGCGCCATGGGATGTTCCTCCGTGCTGGGCGTCTCCTGCAGCACGCTCGGCTCTTCTTCGAGCGACGATGTCAGGCGGTCCTTGTGGGTGCGGCGGTAATGATCTACCAAGTGATTGCGCGCCACCCGGTTCAGCCAGGTGCTGAAAGCGCCCTGAGCGTCATCGTAGGTGCGCAGCGTCTGAAAGATCTTGATGAAGACCTCCTGGGTGAGATCCTCGGCCTCGCCGCTGCGTCCGGTAAAACGATAACAGAGATTGTAAACCTTCCGATTATGGGCCTTCAGGAGCTCTTCCCAGGCGGAATCCTCGCCTGCGAGACAGCGCTTAACGAGCTGTTGCTGCTGCTCCAATCATTCCCCGCTTCGTGATCGTGCCCAGTCAGGCCGGGAAGATACTGCTTCGGGCCCGGCAAACACTCGGGCGCGGCTGCGAGCGGAGATTCTAACATGCGCCGCCCGCGCGGCCATGCGCCAAGTGTCACATGGGATTCGACGAGAACGAACTCGGCGAGGGTTTGGAGTAGGTAAGATGAGGACGCTGTTAGTCTCTGGGCCAGTCTGTGACCAGCGAGTGCTGAGGCGCGAACTGCTGCGGCACGGACATCCGCGACGTGAACCGAGACGGGTTCGGGGCGCGGCGTACTTCGTCGCTACAAAGATGCCGGGGGCGCGGTTCGCCGCGTCCCCGGCTGGACATGCATCAGTGTTGTTTCTCTTCCCTCTTCGGAGCTGGTTTCGATTCCTGCCTTGGCGCAGGCCTGGGAGGCGCGGCGTGCGGCAGCACTTCCCGGTCCCGTTGCGGACCGGCTGGCCGCCCAGCTCTGATGTTCTGCTCTTGCTGCGGCTCGAGCGGACGTCCCGGATGGGCGGCATAAGCCGGCTGATGAGCCGCAAAGGGCACATCGCGGGGCGGCGGCGGAGTCTTGGTAACGAAGCTGGGCCGCGCCGGCGGAGGACCGGTCGGCGCCGGTCTTGGTGTATTTCGCGCCGCCGTTGGAGGAGCGGCTCGCTCCGGCGCGGGCCGCGCACCCGGAGCAGCCGCAGGCGGCGTATTTCGGGTCTGAGCCGGTGACTGAACTCGCGACTGTGCCGCGGGTGGCGTGGGCCGCGCTCCGGCGGGCGCCGCGCCCGGTGTCACTCGGGCCACCGGAGGAACGACTGCCCGCGCCGCGCGCACCGGCGGAGCTTTCACCGGCGTTCTGCCCGCAAAGACCGAGGTCTTGGTGGGGGCGATTGCGGGATGAGCGATCACCTGCGCCTGGGCAATCTGCTGGGGAGTCACGTGCACTATCGCCTTCTGCACCGATTGGCCGCCGCGGAAAGCACTGGCAGACACGGCGGTGACCCCTGTCGTCTTGTAGGCGTACTTGATGTTGGTTACGTTCACGTTGCTTGTGTTCGTCGTGATGTTATTGATGTAGTTGTTTATTACCGTGGTGTTTCGTACGTTGGTCACGTTGACTTGCCGGATGTACGTCGGACTGGCATGGTACCACGGGATGAAGGGATCGCTCGGTCCGAGCGGAAACCAAGCCGCCACACCCCCGCCTCCTCCGATTCCAATGCCGACTGAGAATCCTCCTCCACCCACGAAGGCGACCAGAGCCGGAGAATATATCGGCGCAACCCCGACCGGTCCCGGCACCCAGCCCCAGCGGGCGCCAATGAAGGCCCAGCGTCCATAATGGAAGGGAGTGAAGCCCCAGGGTTCATCTTCCACCCAGGTCCAACCCCACGGCTCAACGAAAGCCCAGTGTCCATCGCGATAGGGCGCCCAGTCTCCCGCTACGCCGGACGGATACCATACCGGGCCGTATTCACTGGCCGTATTCCACTGCCCGTACTGGTCCAGGTCCTCGGCGCCGGGAGTGTACGGATTGACATATTGGCGGGAATGGAACGATTCGATGCGTTGGTCGCGACTGTCGCACCAGGAATCGAAGTCGTCCCGGCCGGGCATGCCCGCCTGATTGATCTGAATTGGATTGGTGCCCGTCAGTTGCGCGGCTTGCCCGGCATTCAAGGTTTGCGAAACGCTTCCGCCGCTGATTTCGAGGCTGCCCCGATTCACGCTGACGAGCGTGCCGTTGTTGGGGTCGCTGTCCACGCGATAGGAGCCGGGGCGGAGCAGGGTCAAAGCCCCGTTAGGCGTATCGACTTCGACCGTGTTGTTCTCAGGAAGCTCATATACGGAGACTTCAACGGAGCCTTGTCCGAGTCCGAGCTGCATGAGTTGATCGTTAAGATTCGCGACCGTCAAATCGGTGTTCTCCGACATCCTGACCGCGTAAGGACCCACTTCGAGCTCCGCTCGAGCGCCTTGATTGGTGTAAAGACGGTCCCCGGTGGTTAAGGTATAGTTCGCCGGGGCGTCACTCCACTGAGTCTCACCCGAAGGCTGAAAGGAAACACTGCCAGTCATGTAACTGAGCCGCGCGATGCGTCCGGGCGGTTCCGCGCCCTCATTCTGATCCTGCGCCAGAACCGGCATCGCGATGAGAAACGGTAGCAAAAAGAGAAATAGCTTGAGATTCGTTTTTCGAAGCGGCGTGCCTTTCATAGAAAACCCACCTCCCGGCATGAGATTCTCACTTTCCATTCCTTGTTCCTCGGTCGTGTTCGTGCCTTATTCCCCTACGGCACTAAGATTACAGGACAATCTTGCATCTCGCATACCAATCGTGCGCCGTCGCCAAGAATACACTTCATATCGATGTCCTTACGGGACTTAGCGGATGCTGAAAATCTCGGGTGGCCCCCCGGGCCATGGGTTTGACGAGACCTCGATATACGACCTGGAGCGTAACACCAAATTGGCTGCCCGTTATGGTGCTCCAATCCTGTCGAGAGCCGAGGGCGGTTTGCGGTTGGCCGAATCTTCTGCTCAATCGGAATTTCCAGAGGTTTTCGGGCTGGGGGTAGCTCGCGGATTAGCGCAGATTTGCGCAGTGCAGGGTGTGTGTGACCGGCAAACACCCTGCTCATGGGATATGTCCAGGTGCGCGGCGTGACATGGCCCGACCTGCCCATGAGCCCGTTGTTCAGAACAGGTCAGCGCTGTACGTTAGCGAACTGCCAGACACTGCGCCAGGACTAAGCGGATCTACCCCTGAAGAGATGCACAATCAGAGAAATTACTGCAAGCACCACCAGCAGGTGAATCAGCCCTCCCGCGACGTGGAAAGCGAGAAACCCAAGCGCCCAGAGAACCAGCAGGATGAAAAAGGCAACTAGAAACACGGTAACCTCCATTATTTTCAAGAGATACTTGACCGGACGGGCCGCTCCCGGTGAATCCGGTGGGCGGCCCACAGCGGTCATTTGCGATCGCCTTCTCACAGCGATACATCCTTCGGCCGCGCCGTCCAAACTACGCTTCACGGCCCGGAAGAACGCCGCCTCGTGGAAGAGGCCGGTCGCTCTTCTCGTAGTCGGCGCTGGCCTCGCCTCTCGACGAGACGTCCTCAGCCCCAGTTCGCTCGAGGATTTCCTTGGCCCGCTTGGTCCAGTCGGAACTGTCGGAGTGCACGGAAAGCAGAATGCCGCCCTCTTTGACGCGACCTTCGTAGCGCTTCGCCTCGTACTCCGGGATGCCCATACCGATCAGGGCTCCGGCGATTCCACCCACGATTCCTCCGGCGCCGGCTCCCGCCAGCGCGGCCATAATCGGCCCCGCAGCGATGAAAGGCCCAAGCCCCGGTATGGCCAGCGCGCCGATGCCCACCAGCCAGCCGAGAGCGCCGCCCAATGCGGCGCCGCCGCCAGCTCCGGCGCTTGCGCCTTCCGGAGCCTTTGTGCCCTTCTCATGCGCGAAATCCTTGGTGCCGACGTTTTCCGGAAAAAGGACAGAAATATCCGTGTTCCGAAAGCCCGCCGCCTTCAGAGCATCCACACCACTTTCAACCCCTCCGTAACTTCCATAAATCCCGAAAACTGCCGTATTCTTTCCCGCCATTTTTAGCTTCTCCTTTTCTTCCTTCTGGAACTGGGTCCGGGCCGCTATTGCTTCGGCTGGACTTCCAGTTGATCGTCGACCTTGTCCTCGCCTGCTATTCTCTTGGCTTTAGCCTCGATCGCTTGCTTGTCTTCATCGGACCGGACCGGTCCCTTGAGCGTCACCATGCCATTCCGGCTGATGATCTTTACGTTGTGCCCGTAAGTCGACAAAGCCTTGTCCTGAACGATGGCCCGGCGAATATGCCGCGTCATTTCCCGGTCGGAACTGTTTTCCTTCTGGCTTTGCGCTGTAGCTCCGCTCTTGTTGTCCTCCTGCCGATTCATTCTTGAATTGTCGGCAGCCGGCGCGGGCTCCTGCTGCGCCAACATCACCCACGAGCCTGCGAGGAACAGCCCCGTCAGCATCGAGGCGCGGGCAATCATTTGGATCACAAATTTCATTTGCCACTCCTTTCCGTCACGGCTTCTGATGTCTGCACGGCCGAAGTGGCTTCATCGCGCGGAGGTCGAGAACAATCGGGGGTGCTGCACTAAGGCGTTTCCCGGCCTGGAGCGGACGATAGACTGTACAAGCGCCGGCGCACAGGGTCTGCGGCCCTTGGGCAGCCGCATGAAAACCGCGGACCTTCTACGACAGGCTCGCGCTACTTTATTGCAAAGCGGTCCAGGCGCGCGAGCAGCTTGCCGATGCCCTCGCTAAAGACGTCTGCCGGCGGGATCAGACTCAGCACCAGGAAATCGTCCGAGGTGAATTCGTAGAAGTGCCCCGGGTGTACGAGCACGCCGCCCTCCCGTACGAGGCTCGAAGCAAGTTCTTCGTCGGCGGGACCGCTCTTGCTTGGGGCGCCGCTCCTCTGACTCGGACCCGATCGCTCGGGACCGGCAGGGGCCAACTCCAGGACTCCGTACCATCCCCCTTCCACCCACAGTCTGGTGACACGTGAACTCGCGTCGAGCTGACGGTCGAGTTCCGCCAGATTTTGCTTCACGCGCGTCATGATCTGCGCCTGGATCGCATGGCGTGTTCCGAGCAGATCGGGCAGAGCTACTGCCACCGGCGCGCTTACCGGAAGGTAGGTATCGGCGATGATCTCCAGGCGAGCCATTGCGTCCGCGCGCGCGGATTCGGGTCCGCTTACAACGATCCAGGCCAGTTTCATCTGCGGCAAAGCGGCAATTTTGGAAAGCCCGCTGAGCGTGAAGGTGAGAACAGAATCGAGTTCCGCGCGGCTCGAAGGTTGGCTTATGCCGAGATCATAATCCGCGAAGACCTCGTCGGCGATCAAGGCCAAATCGTGACGTCCGCAGAGGTCCGCGAGAACAGCAAGCTCGTCATCGCGCACGTACGAACCCGTGGGATTATTGGGGTGCACCACCACGATGGCGCGCGGTAGATGAAAAGTACGGTCGGCGGCTTCGAGGCGCGCCGAAAGCGCATCGAGATCGATCTTCCAGCCGGAGTTGTACAGCAGCGGGTACGGAATCGTCTCGAGATCATTCAGCCCGGTGAGAAAATCAAACAGCGGATAGCTCGGCTGCGGCACCAGCACGGAATCGCCCGGATCGGCCAGCAGCCGGAAAAGGAAGGAATAGGCCTCGCTGGTGCTGGAAGTCAGGAATAGTTGCTCGGGGTCGAGAGCGAGACCGCGCCCGGCGTAGTATTCGCTGACGGCTTGGCGCGCTCGGAGCGGTCCGCGGGGTTCCGGCTGATAGACCAGCGCGGCCGGATTGGCGAGCGCCTGCAGAATCGCTGCAGAATCGTACCGGAATCCGCACCGCGTCGGGTTGGATTCGGTGAGATCGATGACAGGAAGGCCCTTCTCGCGCCGGCTTTCCACCTCGCGCGTGAGGGCATTCTTTTCGAGCACCCATCCGGTGCGGCGAGCAAACATGGAATTCGAAGCTCGAAATTCGAAACCTTCAGAGCGCAGCAAGGAATCTCGCTCCGGTAAAACGACAATTGGAGTTCGAAATTTGAAAGATCCGACTTTCGAGTTTCGATTTTCGATTTTCCAATTACGGTTTCGCCGCCGGAGGAGGTGTCGAAGAGGAAGCCGGCGAAGGCGCTTTCAGCACGGCTGTAAGTTTACCGGAATAGTAAGAGAAGAATGTGCCGCCGGGCGGCGCCGCCTCCACAGCTTCCTCGAAGTATTCCGGGCCGATCCGGGAGATGGTGCGCCG
Organism: Terriglobia bacterium; assembly: GCA_035946735.1. GTDB lineage: Bacteria > Acidobacteriota > Terriglobia > UBA7540 > UBA7540 > Gp13-AA77. The sequence goes on along the minus strand of DASYYZ010000183.1, from coordinate 14,229 downwards.
GAAGAGCCATCCCGGCGGTGGATTCGCTCCGCCTTCGGGGTCAAAACGCAGTTGCGAGGCGCTTGCGCTTACGTGGTATTGCGTGATGAAGCCTTTGCTGGAAAAGGCCCGCATCGTAAACCCTTGCCCTGAAGCGCTCGCGCCAATGAAGCCCGACCAGGCTTCGTGCAGGGCCGGATAGGAATCGCCGGCGGGCAGCTCGACCTCCTCGCCGATTCGGATGAAACGCTTGTCGAGCGCATAGGAGAGCGTCAGATGCAACGTGCCTTCACGTTCTTTCCCGGTCTTTGGGTCCGTGGCATGTCCTGCCCACTCCCCGATCATCCAATCCAGCGCCGAAAAGTCGGGCCTGGCGGGCAGCGGAATGGTGTAGGTGGCAGGCGTCTTATTCTTCTGCGCGGCGCCGGCAGAACTAGCGGCCATCACCAGAAGCAGCACGAGCCAGCATGAGCGGTCAACAGTCATTTGAGCGTCAGCACGGCACAAGAGCGAGTTGAGCCTGCTACGGCATTATAGTCAAGTCGCGGGCCTTTTGCTTCGGCCCTCGCTCTGCGCTGAACGGCCGGGCCAGAAGCTACGGGCCGGAACGCTGTTGCCAGCCGGTTCAGTGATTCATAAATGGAGTTTTTCAGGAGGTTCTTGAGCGATGAATCGCACGGCTCGGCGCTGTGCGCCATCCCGGCCCTCGGTAACTTTTCTTTTGCGGAGGCCCATAATTCTTGCCATTTCTGAGAAGAGCTAACATGCTGCCTTTTCAATCAGTTGACGGCTTTTGATGTGCTAACGGCTTTATTTTAAGCAAGTTGACGGCTTTAGGTGATTTCTGAAAATGAGCGATCTTTATTTTCAATCAGTTGACGGCTTCGTTCGGAAGTTTATGTCCGAAGGGGCCAAGGGACAATGACCTGCCCGGCGTCGAACTTAACTGCCGAAAGACTCGAATAGCGTTTCTGGCATCTCCGCTGCGGGGCGGCACCGGAGGCAACCCTCGGGCGGCTGCGTTGAGGCGTCTGCCGGAATTGGGTCCCTGAACGCGGTGGGCGGCCGGCAGAGCCCCGATGCATTGCGGTGATTTGATGAAGCATAGAAATCCTCCTGCATCGGCGTACGCCTGGAGCTTAACATTGCCTTTGGTGTTGTTGTCAAGTTAAATAGGCTCGCCGCTTAGCCGTCATAATGTAGCCTACATCAGATCACATAGGGGTGATGCCTGGATGGGCCTGGATGGGGAAGTGCGGTAGCGGGTAGCCACGGTCAGTGTGGTAGCCACGACACGCTTTTTGTGTCGTGGGCTCTTGATTGGCGGTAAATGGTAGGATGGCTCGTGTCACGCGTCCATCGGTTGCGAACTGCGGACCGAATCTTCTTTATCACCGTGAATCTTCGGCCCGCGTTACCACCCTTAGTAGACGGGGAGTACGCTTTAGTAGCAGACGCCTTGCTGGAATCGCGCCGCAAGCTCTCTTTCCTGCTGATGGGATACGTCCTGATGCCGGACCACTGGCACGCGTTGGTCTGGACAACCTATCCGCTCACCATTTCGCGAGCCGTTCAGGATATCAAATGGATTGCAGCGCGGTCGTTGAATCGGAAACGGCACACGACGGGGACAGTGTGGCAGCACCAGTTCTGGGACCGCTTCGTGCGCCATGCCGGGGAGTTCCGGCACCGGCTGCTGTACATGCACCTGAACCCGGTGCGCAAAGGGCTGGTTGCGAAACCTGAGGACTGGCGCTGGTCGAGCTACAACAATTTCGCTCTAGATAAGGCCTCGGTGGCGGCCTGCCCGGTTCAGCTTGACTATGTGTATTTGCCTGAGGCGTACCGCGGATGAGAAGCCCACGACACAAAAACCGTGTCGTGGCTACCTGCTCGTCGAATCCCCCCTCCGGCGTACCGGATGAGAACAGACAAAGACAGGTCAGGCCGCAGCCGCCTTACTGGCGCGGACTTCGAGCACCGTGCCTTCGATCTTCTGAAGATAGGCAATCATCTCAAAAAGATTCCGCGCCTGCGGGTTGCCCGCAGAGCTGAGCATCCGCATGAGACTCTTCGGAGACCGGCTCAAGGCTGCCCCGAGTTTAAGAAAGCCCACCGTTCCGTTGACGTACTCGCGCAATACAACTTTTCCGGTCTCGACATCGCCGGAAACCATGCACGTGACAGCTTCGCTCAGCAGCGCACGGCGAAATTCCACACTGTTTTCGAGGTCCGCTCTAACCGTATCGCTAAACCTTCGTGTGCTCGCCATCGTTCCCTCGTTTCGCTCTCGTACGCTTGTATTCCTGCCAGCGAGCTTGGGCCGCTTTAATGTCGGCCTGTTGCCGTTTCTTCGTGCCACCGCCCACCAGGATCACCAACTGCTCGCCGTCCCTGCCGAAATGATCCGATAGCCGGGGCCGAAGTTCAGTCGCAGCTCGAAGACGCCAGCGCCCACACCCTTCGCCGCTGAGAAATTGCCGGCCTCAAGCCGCAGGACTGCAACGGTTACCCGCGCCCGCGTGGTCGCATCGAGTTTCTCGCGCCAGCTTGCGAACGGAGAAACGCCCGCCGCATTCACGTACTCGAGAACTTCAACCACAATCAAGAGTAACACATGCGTTACCCGCAAGCGCAGACTTCTTGAGAGCTCCCGTGATGATTTCACGGGTCAAGGAGACCGGGGCCAGACGGGTTGGCCGGATGGCGCAGAGCCGCTCGGTAAATCCAGCGTTTTCACATCCACCAACATGGCAGATACGAGGTCAGACTATAATCGCTCTTGTGAAGTCTCTTGAGGAATACCTGGCCCTCGCCGCCGAGCAGCACAAGCACCTCTGCCCCGGACAAGTATTAGGCGTGCGCATGGCCATGCTCGGTCTGCGCTCCATCGGCGTCGAAGATCCCGAGCTTCATCAGAAGCGCCTGGTGACCTTTGTCGAGATCGACCGCTGCGCCACGGACGCCGTGAGCCTGGTCACGGGCTGCCGTCTCGGCCGGCGCTCGCTCAAGTTTCTCGATTACGGCAAAGTGGCGGCCACCTTCGTCGATCTCGAGACGGGCCAGGCCGTGCGCGTAGTGGCGCGCGACGATTCCCGCCTCCGCGCCAAAGCCATGTTCCCTGAGCACGCCAATCCATACCGGCGGCAGCTCGAAGCTTACAAGGTAATGGCAGATGGCGATCTCTTCAACGTGCAGCGGGTTCGAGTGAAGGTCCGGCCGGAAGACGCGCCCGGCCGGCCGCGGTCACGGGTGGCTTGCGACGAGTGCGGCGAAGGAATCAACGACGGCCGCGAGACGCGCGCCGACGGGCGCGTGCTGTGCCGGGCCTGCGCCGGCGATTGCTATTATGACTCCATCGAGAACTAACGGCCTCCACGTATCATCGTAGATCCCAAGATGAGCACGGACTTCCCCACCCCGGACCGAGAGGAAGCGCAAGCGCGGTTCCGACCACTACGCTTTCAGTTCGCCGCCCAGGGCCGCGCCCCGTCAAGCCTGCCGGTCGCGACTCTCGTCATGATCGGACTCTGCGTGGGCGTTTTTCTGCTGCAGACCCTGGCCGGAGGATCGCAGAATTCCGATGTACTCATGGATTTCGGCGCCTCTTACCGCCCCTACTTCGAGCAGGGCCAGTATTGGCGCGCGGTGATGCCGATGTTCCTTCACATCGGATGGTGGCATCTGGCCATGAACATGTACGTGCTCTACATGCTGGGGCCGTTGCTGGAAAAGATCTACGGTTACGGGCGCTACGCCTTCATTTACGTCGCCGCAGGGGTCAGCAGTTCTTTGTTGACCATGTTTCATGGACATAGTGTGGCGGCAGGCGCCTCCGGGGCCATCATGGGCGTCGCAGGAGCGCTCGTAAGCGCCAGTTATCTCCACCGCAGTCAGTTGCCGTACCCGCTGGCTCGCATTTTCCACCGCACCAAGTTCACGTTTACCGTGCTGATCTTCGTTGCGCTTACGCTGGCTTCTGGCTACCTGACCTCGAACATCGACAACTGGGGGCACATCGGAGGACTCGTGAGCGGCGCCATTCTCGGCGCCCTGATGACGCCGCCGCTCGCGCCCTCAAGCGCAGGAGTAATGGGCGTTGAGCCCGCCGAAAACCCGTCTCAGGCCATTGTTTTGGTGCCCGTGATTGTGGTCGCGCTGGCGATGGCCGTCACCGCGCGTCACTATCGCGTGGCGCATCAGGTGACGAAGCTGCTGGAAGAGGCTATCCGGCTGGACGCGGCACACCAGCCTCAGGGAGCGTTTGACCGCTTCAAGAGGGCCGAGCAGGTCGATCCGCAGGATGAACGGGCCCACTATGGTTTGGGTGAGCTCGATCTCGAGAATCACCGGCCCGGAGAGGCCATCGACGAGTTCCGCCGGGCTCTGCGCATCAGCCCGGATTCCATCCAGGCCGAAGCTGGACTCGCGGAAGCTTATGAAGAGATCGGCGATCACGCTCGGGCTGAGAAAGCCTACGATGCCTTGCTGCGCGGCCATCCGGGAGATCCCGGGGCTCACGAGGCTGCGGCGCGGTTCTTTACCACGCAAAAGCTCTACCAGCCGGCAATCGATCAGTACCAGCAAGTTCTTCGTCTGAGTCCAAACAACGCCTTGGCCCACAATAACCTAGCCTGGCTCTACGCCACTGCCGAGAACCCGAAGTTTCGCAATCCTGCCGCCGCGCTCGAACACGCCACCAAGGCCGTGAATCTGACGGGCAGCCGCGACCCTGACCTCACCGACACGCTCGCCGAGGCGCTCTACGTGAACGGAAAGTTCGCCGACGCCGTAAACGTAGAGGGCAAGACCCTCCAACTCGCGCCCGATAATAAGGATTTTCAAGAGCACATGAGGCGGTACCAGAAGGCGGCTCAGAATTGACGGTTGCAGCTCGACGATTGAAAACGCAGAGCGACAGCTTGTATCGAGTGGCAACACGCGCGACATCAATGGACAATCGCCAGCCGGCGTCAATCGTCAACTAGCACGGCGTGAAGTTCCCGCGGGCCGTGAACGCCGCGAATCAAAATCTGCTCGATGTCCGCCGTGCGGCTGGTGCCGGTAATCAACACAATCGAGCGCCCCGACGCAGGGCTCGCATCGGCATTTGGCGCCGGCAGGCGAGCCAACACCTCCTCCAGCGTGGCGACCACCTGCTCCTGCCGATAGAAGGCAATGTGCACGGGAGATGCCAGGGATGCGAGCTGGCTGCCCTCAGTGACGCTCGTAAGCACCAGCGTGCCACTCTCAACCAATGCAAAGTCAACGCCGGTGACTCCGGCGCCAGCCGATAAGCAGTGCTCCCGGTAGTCCTGAGAAGCCGGCGCGTTCGGTTCCGATGCCGCATCGGCAGGCCACTTCCACGCCGGCACACCTAGCTCGCTGAAAATCTCCTGCAGGTCGAGCCGATCGAGCAGCGGATTGCGGGAAAGGACCACGCCGGCGGCGCGGTCCGTCAAGATTCCCGCTAGCAGGCGAGCGATATCGGCCCGGCTTCTCACCCGGTGGGCCGAGCCCCCGACGCTGAGCAGTTCAGCCTCAAAGCGAGCTGCCAACTCCGAGGGCGCAACGGAAGGGAGAACAGCCCCAAGATCAGGCCAGGCAGAGAGATTGTCGGGCACGCTAGCCTGGCCCGGCGCTAATCGAAGCGCGTTACGAATTCGGTTGAGTATTTCCTGCTTGGTCGCCAATTACTACACCGAATTAATTCCACTCAAAGTCTCGCGTTCCGCATTGTAGCATCCGGATTCCCGGTCTAAACCAAAGAAATGAATGTGCAAAATATTGCGTGGGTGGAATGGCAGATCAAGTGTTGCGTCCCGCGGTGAACTATGCTACTTTCTTGCAACCAAACCGGTACTTCGCACGTCTGATGAAGGTACTAAAAATGCTTGCACGGGTTGGGGCCGGGCAAAAGGATGATAAATATGCCGACGACAACGATGGTAAAACCAAGAAGAGTCTCATACAAGGCGGTCCTCCTCAAGAAGCGGGACGAGTTGCTTCACTCCATGCGGAGCGAACCCGATGCTCTCGCGATCAAGCAGACTCCTGATGAAGTGGAATTCGCCGTCAAAACCGCCGAGCAGGACGTCTCAGCAGTAACCGCGGATCTCCGCAGCCAAATGCTTCGCGAGGTCGAGAGCGCGCTCACGCGTGTGAATCGGGGCTCCTACGGAGTATGCGAAGCCTGTGGGGAGGAGATCTCGCCAGCTCGCCTGAAGGCGATCCCCTGGGCGCGGTGCTGCGTGACCTGTCAAGAACTGGCCTCTCGAAACTGAATCAATTGATCATTGAGATTTGCTTTGTTAACGGCGGCCCCATCAGGCCGCCGTTTTGCTTTCATTTCCAGGGCGCTCCGGACAGCTTGCATTACGTGGGGAAGCCCAGATGTATATGATAAATAAAGCCTTGCTTAAACAACAGGAATAATCCGCCGTCTACTCCGAAAGAGCCTCCGGCAGTCAGCACTTGATAACCTCAGAGCAAAGGCCTTTAAGTCGGCGGAAACGCCCGCCCTAACCCGCTGATTTGGCTAGTGGAGTTTTTACTTGACATCAATCCGCTCAACGTTTATGATGCGCAACGGCTAAACTTACTGAGCATCTAATTTTGTGTGTCGGCCGAAGCCGCGCTGGAGTGACGCCGACTTGGAGGAGAGCAGGCAATGGCGAAGATTATTGGAATCGACTTAGGAACCACCAACTCGGTGGTCGCAGTGATGGAAGGCGGCTCGCCGACGGTGATCGCGAATCCTGAAGGCGGACGCACAACGCCCTCGGTGGTCGCCTTCACCAAGGCTGGCGAGAGGCTTGTGGGCCAGGTGGCGAAGAGACAGGCTATTACAAATCCCGAAAACACGATCTATTCGATCAAGCGCTTCATGGGCCGCCGCTTCAGCGAGGTCCAGAACGAGATCAAGACGGTGCCCTACAAAGTGGTGAGCGGCCAAAACGGCGACGTGCGTGTGGTAGCCCAAGGTAAGGAGTACCCACCGCCGGAGATCTCAGCGATGATTCTGCAGAAGATGAAGGACGCTGCGGAACAGTACTTGGGCGAAAAGATCACCCAGGCTGTGATCACGGTGCCGGCGTACTTCAATGACAGCCAGCGCCAGGCCACCAAGGATGCGGGAAAAATCGCCGGCCTGGAGGTTCTGCGCATCGTGAACGAGCCGACGGCGGCAGCCTTGGCGTATGGTCTGGACAAGCAAAAGGACGAAACCATCGCGGTTTACGACTTCGGCGGCGGAACGTTCGATATATCGATTCTGGAAGTCGGCGAAGGCGTGGTGGAGGTGAAGTCCACCAACGGCGACACGCATCTGGGCGGCGACGACATCGACAAGCGGGTGATGGACTGGATTGGGGATGAGTTCCGCAAGGACCAGGGCATCGATCTTTCCAAAGACCGCATGGCGCTCCAGCGGCTCAAGGAAGCGGCGGAAAAGGCCAAGATGGAGCTCTCCACCGTGCTCGAAACCGACATCAATCTGCCCTTTATCACGGCCGACGCTTCCGGTCCCAAGCACCTCAACATGAAGCTGACGCGGGCGCGCTTCGAGCAGATGTGCGAAGACATCTTCCAGCGCTCCGTAGGGCCCGTGAAGCAGGCGCTGCAGGACGCGGGAGTCGGACCGGACAAGATCAACGAGGTCGTGCTGGTGGGAGGATCCACGCGCATTCCGCGAGTCCAGGAAATCGTGAAGAACCTGTTTAACGGCAAGGAGCCCCATAAGGGCGTGAATCCGGACGAAGTCGTCGCGGTGGGCGCAGCCGTTCAGGCCGGAGTGCTCGGCGGCGAGGTCAAGGACCTGCTGCTGCTGGACGTAACCCCGCTGACCCTGGGCGTGGAGACTTACGGCGGTGTTATGACCGCGTTGATCCAGCGCAACACCACCATTCCGACGCGCAAGAGCGATACTTTCTCCACGGCAGCCGATAATCAAGAGTCGGTCGAAATTCACGTCATGCAGGGCGAGCGCCCGCTGGCCAAGGATAACCGCACCTTGGGCAAGTTCCACCTGGTGGGTATTCCCCTGGCGCCGCGCGGCGTCCCGCAAATCGAGGTCACGTTTGACATCGACGCCAACGGCATTTTGAACGTCTCGGCCAAAGACAAAGGAACCGGCAAAGAGCAGAAGATCACCATCACCTCATCGAGTGGTCTCTCCAAGGATCACGTAGAGCAGATGACCAAGGAAGCCGAGCTCCACGCCGAAGAGGATCGCCGTGCCAAGGATGACATCGAGCTGAAGAACCGCGCCGATGCCATGGTCTATTCCACCGAGAAAATGCTCAAGGAGAACCGCGAGAAGGTGCCGGAGGCCGATGCCAAAGCCATCGACGAGGCCCTCGAGGAAGCGAAGAAGGCCATTCAAGCGGGCGACAGCTCCAAGATCACGGCGGCGGTGGAGCGCCTGACGCAGGCTTCGCACAAACTCGCGGAAGCGATGTACAAGCAGGCCGGAACCGGCCCGGCGGCAGGGTCGTCAGGAGGGCCGCAAGGGCAGGCGGCGGGAGCTTCAGCAGGCGGCGACGGCACCGGGAAACCGGAAGGGGAAGTGATCGACGCCGAAGTGGTCGACGAGGGTAAGAAGAGCAGCTAACCCACCACTCCGGGCTGGCTCGAGGGAGGTTGTCATGCAAGTTGACGGGTCAAGGCCGGGTGGGGACAATCCTATCGAACAACACCGGGCTCAGATCGGAGTAGAATGCCCGCGGTGCCACTATCGGCAGTTCATCGAGGTGGACTCGGACCTCGGGGGAACCTTTCAGGACTCGAAGGTAGCGCGTATCATCCATGGCGAACTTCAGGCGTGGATGGTGTCGCGCTGCCCAGAGCATTTGAAGGTGATCTCGACGATCAGCCGAAACTGAGAGCGGCCCGTCGGTTGCCAAGCTTAAAGGTCACGATACGCCGTGCTGCGGTGACCGACCGAATAAAGCTTGATGACGAGGTTGGAATGATCAACCCACAGCAGAATTCGATAGTCGCCGACCCGGTATTTACGGAGTCCAGCAAGATCGTCGGGCATGTTTCGGAGGAGGGGCAAGGGCGTATCCGGATGATGGGCGAGCCAGTTGAGCTTGGTCTTGATGCGGCTTTGTACTTCGGGGCCGAGTCTCTTGAAATCCCTTTCGAAGGTAGGAGTGGTCAGCAGTTGATAAGGGGCGCTCACGTTTACAGCCTCTCAGGCTACAAGTCTGAGCGCAAGGGTCTAGTTCACTTTAGGCAGTGGTAAGGGACGCTCACGTTTACGGCCTCCCAGGCTGCAAGGGCTCGGTCTAAGGTCGAAGTGGGGTAGCAACGTCCCAAGTCTGGCACGGGTCGACGATTAAGCACGAAGATGCTAGAGGCCGAGTTCTCGTACGAATTCAGAGAACGGGCGAGTCTTGTCAGAGAGGTCCTCGCGTCGAGCTTTCCGAAGTTTCCGCAGCAGGCGAGGGTTTTGAGCAATCAGGTAGTCCTCGAAGGCGTCGCGGAGATCTTCGATCGCTTCTTCGGCGCGGATAAACTTCTGGAAGAGTTCAGCTGGCGGCAGGGCGGTCTGTGGCATAGATACTCCTATTGCAACTATAGCGGGCTTGGGCGGATGAGACAAGGGATCGAGCCAAAAGGGCAAGAGCAGTGGCTGTAGGCACTCAAAAAGACTATTACGCCACGCTCGACGTTCCTCGTGACGCCAAGCCGGAGGCGATTCGTAAGGCTTACCGGCATCTCGCCCGCAAGCATCATCCCGATCTCAATCCTGGAAACAAGGGGGCCGAGGAGAAGTTCAAGGCCATCTCCGAGGCTTACGAGATCCTGAGCGACGAGAAGAAGCGCAAGATCTACGACCAATACGGCTTCTATTCCGACAACATCCCGGCTGGCGCCTACCCGGGCGCCGGGGGAGCACCGGGAGCCAACGCGAGCGCTGGCGCCGGACCGTCCGGCGGAGGCTTCGACTTCTCGGGGTTCGATTTTTCCGACTTTGATGTCGGCGGCGCACGCGCCGGCCGGCGCGGAACGGCGAGCGCTCCCGCACCCGAGGAGAGCGGCGGCTTCGGAGGATTCCGCGACATCTTCTCGCAGATCTTTTCTCGCGGACGCAGCGACGACGAGGAGATCGAGGACGCGCGGGGGCGGGACATTGAACACCACATGCACATCGGGTTCTGGGATGCCATCCGTGGGACTCAAGTTCGAATCACGGTGAACCGCAAGCAGACCTGTGCCAGCTGCAAGGGCACGGGCGTCGGCAAGGGCCCGCCCACGGTGTGCTCTGCGTGCGATGGCAAGGGTAAGGTGGAGCGCCAGTCGGGCGCGATGCGCTTCTCGGGACCGTGCCCCGACTGCAACGGAACCGGCAAGCGGCGCCCTGCGTGTCCGAACTGCTCCGGCACGGGCTACATCCCGAGGCCGGAAACGTTTGATGTCCGCATTCCGGCGGGTGTGGACCAGGGTTCACGCGTGCGTATTCCCGGCAAGGGCAACGCCGGCAGAAATGGCGCGCCGGCCGGCGATCTCTATATCGTGACGGACGTCGAGCAGCATCCGTTCTTCGAGCGCAAGGGCGACAACATCTACGTGAAGCTTCCGGTAACATTCACCGAGGCTGCGCTCGGCGCCAAGGTGGAGGTACCGACCCTCGATGGACAGAGCACGATTAAGATTCCGCCCGGAACACAGGGCGGCCAGAAGCTGCGGCTGCGCGGCAAAGGCGTGCGATCGCTCCGCGGCGACGCTCGCGGGGACCAGTTTGTGGAGGTCCAGGTGGTGGTACCCCACGTGGCCGACGAGCGCTCCAAGGAGCTCTTGCGGGAACTCGCCCGCTTGAATAGCGAAGATCCGCGAGCAGATTTGAAGGCGGTAGGCGGTACTCAGTAGGCGGACGACCGCTGCTGTAGCGCCGGTCTGCGACCGGCGTCTTTCGCCGCTCATAGAGCGGCGCTACAGAGAATGACAGTCACTGTATTTTGCAATCTTCATTGAGTTATGCCACGAGGACGTAAAACTCAAGGCCGCAGCAAGGCCGGCTACATGATCAGCGCGGTGGCGGAGATGTATAACATCCATCCCCAAACGCTACGGCTGTATGAACGCGAGGGATTGCTGCTGCCTTCGCGAAGCGACGGCAATACCCGCCTTTACAGCGAGGACGATCTGGAGCGGCTCGAAGTGATTCTGAGCCTCACGCGCGACCTGGGCGTGAATCTGGCCGGCATCGAGATTATTCTGAACATGCGCGCGCGCATGAAAGAGATGGAGCGCGAGGTGCAGGCGCTGGTGGAGTTCGTCCGCCGCGAGTTCGCAGGCCAATCGAGCGCCGGTGCGTCTCCGCTGGAGAAGGCCATGGTGCGGGTTGGCCACCGGCAACTGATCCGCACGCGCGTGGTCCGCGCCGGGTGATCCGAAGAGCCGGGCCGGCCGATGAATTTCAATGCGGATTCTACTCGTTGAAGATGAGCGCAAGGTGGCGAGCTTTGTGGCACGCGCTCTCCGCGAGCAGGCCTATGCGGTGGATGTGGCCGAGAATGGCGAGCGGGCCCTTGGCATGGCCGTCGAGGTTCCTTACGACACCATCCTGCTCGATCTGCGGCTGCCGGATCGCGACGGAATCGAGGTCTGCAGCCTGCTACGCCGCAGGGGAGTGAATTCACCGATCCTGATGCTTACGGCCCGCAGCATGGTGGAGCACCGGGTGGAAGGCCTGGATGCGGGCGCTGACGACTATCTCACCAAGCCTTTCGCCGTCGCTGAGCTGCTGGCCCGCGTCCGGGCACTCATTCGGCGCGGGTTTCAGAAGAGCGCGGCCGTCCTGAGTGCGGCCGACCTCGAGCTTGACCGGCACCGCCGCCGGGTGCAGCGCGCTGGCACGCCTATTCCACTGACATCCAAAGAATTTGCTCTGCTGGAGTTGATGCTGCTGCGCGCTCCGGAAATTGTTCCTCGCAGCGAGATCCTGGAGCACGTCTGGGACGCTCACTTCGATAGCGGCACCAACCTGGTGGAGGTGTACGTCAACCGTCTCCGCCAAAAGATCGATTATGACCGGCCCCTGAAGCTGATCCACACCGTGCGTGGCGTCGGCTATCGACTGGGCAACGATGAGTGAGGCGGGATTTTTGACCGACCCGAGGACCCTGCTTCCCGCAGACAAATACGCACCGCCGCAACATGTGGCGTAGAGGCGCGCAGGCTCTTTGGAAAAGCGCGGCTTAGCTTGGAAGCGACATGCGAAGCTTGGATTTGCTGAGAGTCTTCACCAACTGCTCTTCAGCCATATCCTTGCTCCAGCCCCGGACGATAGCAACCTCGTCCACCAGCAACTGCCAGGCGCGATCAAACATGCGCTTCTCGCGGAATGAGAGAGGTTTGGCCTGGCTCAGCAGCAGCAGCCCTTTAAAGACCTCGGCCACTTCAAAAACTGAGCCATTCCGCATCTTCTCGGAATTCTCCTTGAAGCGGTCCTTCCAATCGTGCAGAGGCTGCAGAGGATCCGTGTTGAGGTAGTCCAGCACGGCGCTGATTTCCCTCATCTTGGCCACTCGCCGCAAACCCAGGTTGGCGACATTGCTGGTAGGAACGGTCACCCGAAGTCCGTTCGACGCTAGCTTCAACTCGTAGAACATCTCAAGTTGTCCGGTTAGATTACGGTGGGATATTTGTTCGATGGTGCCTACACCTTGGTTGGGATAAACAATCTTATCTCCGACCGCGAAGTTCATAGATCCCCCGGGCTATTGATTTTGAGTCATATCGACTAAGGTTAAGCCCTTACATGCATTTCGTCAAGCCTGTAGGTGGAAATTTTGAGAGTTGTTTACATTATAAGTACTTACTCATGTGTAATATAGGTCACAGTCGCGCTTCGGGCTCTCTCCCCTGACCTGCAGCACCTGCCTTTGTTTGACGCTCTCTCGACGCGCCGCTTAGAATCATTGCGACTCTGGAGGAGCCATGTTCGCTTTTCACGGCGTGGACTTTGTCGAGTTCGACTCCCTGCTCTCGGACGAAGAAAAGCTTGTGCGCCAGACGGTCCGCGAGTTCGTCGATAAGGAGATCTTGCCGCATATCGAGGAATGGAACCGCGAGGCGAAGTTTCCGCGCCACCTCGTGCCGCTCATGGCCGAGTTGGGCTTATTGGGCGCGAATCTGCAGGGATACGGCTGCGCCGGAATGTCCAACGTTCAGTACGGCTTGATCATGCAGGAACTGGAGCGGGGCGACAGCGGCTTGCGCAGCTTTGTCTCCGTGCAAGGCGCGCTGGTGATGTACCCGATCCGGACTTACGGCTCCGAGGAACAACGCCAGCGCTGGCTGCCGGCAATGCAGCAAGGCAAGGCGATCGGATGTTTCGGTCTCACTGAGCCCGACTTCGGTTCGAACCCGGCCGGCATGCGCACGCGCGCCCGCAAGGACGGCGATTCCTATATTCTCAACGGCGAGAAAGCCTGGATCACTTCCGGAACCATTGCCGACGTAGCTCTGGTGTGGGCGCGCGCCGAGGATGGAATCCGCGGCTTCCTTGTGGAGAAGGGCACGCCGGGATTCACTTCCAGGGACATCAAAGGCAAATGGTCCCTGCGAGCTTCTGTGACTAGCACGTTGGCGCTTCAAGACGTGCGGGTGCCGGCCTGCTGCATGCTGCCGGGTGTCAAGGGCTTGAAGGGACCGCTCTCCTGCCTGAACCAGGCGCGGTACGGAATCGGATGGGGAGTAATCGGAGCCGCCATGGCCTGCTACAACGAGGCCCTGGAGTATGCCAAGTCTCGCAAGCAGTTCGACGATAAGCCCATCGCCTCACACCAGCTCATCCAGGCCAGATTCGCCGACATGATCACCGAGATCACCAAAGCGCAGCTTCTGGCGCTGCAGGTGGGCCGCCTCAAGGATCAGCAGCGCGTGGATCCGGCCCATATCTCGATGCTGAAGCGAAACAACGCCAAGGTGGCGCTGGATATTGCCCGAGCGGCGCGCGATATTCTGGGGGCCAACGGCGTGGCTGACGAGTATCCCGTCTTCCGCCACCTGTGCAATCTCGAGTCAGTCTACACCTACGAGGGCACGCATAACATCCACACGCTGGTGATCGGGGAGAAGGTTACTGGGATTCCCGCCTACAAGTAGAGATTCCGAACCCCTTTTGGGTTTAACAGCTTGATGAAAAACGACTTGTCGGCCTGGGCACGCGGCCTTCTTCGCGCCTGCCCGTCGATGGCGAAATAAAAGCGAAGGAAAGTTAAAAGTGTGCAACTTTTG